>JAITLV010000288.1 GCA_031277685.1 Sphingobacterium sp.
GAATTCTTTTTTTATATCTCTGATCTTGGATCGAATTGAACTAATTCTTGAATTTGTTCATGACTTTCGTTTGTCTACTCGTCACGCTTACATGATTGTGTTTTCTTAAAGAACTTTTAACGCTTCAACTTCCGTATCCGCTATATTCCGATAGGCATTGCGCCTCTCTTTATCATTTTTGTTTTTCCCTTCGTTTCCGTTGGGACTGCAAAGGTAGAAATCTTTTTTGAAATCCCAAAAACTTTCTGAAGTTTTTTTTCTTTTCCTTTTTTTTCGATTTCCGCGCTCAACTCTCGTTAAACCCTTCTTTTTTCATGGCTCCCTGCTCTCGCGGTAACCGTCCCTCCCTTGCGGAGTGGTGCAAAGATAGGGAGTTTACCAACAAACTTCCAAGCCTTTTGTTCTTATTTATTTCATTTTCCCCTTAACTGCCTGTAACGGTGCGAGATTATTTTCGTAAAACAGGATCAGCGGGGGTGCTCCCCCCCTTCCCCGGGGCCTGGCCATACCTTCCTGATACCTTCTTCGGCTTTTCTCCATCCATTCGCTATCGTTTGCCTATACGCTGCCTATTGTTTGGATAGACAAATGATGGACAGTGGATAGGCAGCGGATGGAGAAATTCCGGTCAGGGGGCGAAGATCCTGCGGACAGTATACGAAACAGGCACAGACAGTATATGGCTGGTAGCTGGCCAGCTTCAGAAAGGGACCTGGCCGTAGAACCATATAAACATGCACTGCATGGCGCTGTTTCTCTGATATGGGCAACAGCGGAAACAATCCAGCATGTACCGGGGATTATCGCAGGACTCTCCTATCTATGCTGGTTCTATATCCGCACTATTATTAAGCGACAAAACGATCCGGGGAAAATATAGGGTATACGGCGCTTCCCTTCGGTTACCCCTCAGGGCTGCTTCACAGCAGCGCCACCGCAGCTTCACTATAAATCCGTATTGTCTCCGTGGTAAGTCCGTGCTGAGTCCGTGTCCGGCACGCTATTACCCTGCTCACAGTAGGGACGGACCGTGCTAACAACTGCACTCAGGGGTGCTTAAAGCCTGATGCAGCCACGGACGGCTCCCCAACCACAGCCGAAAAAAGACCGAAATAGCCTAAAATCAGGACAAACACTCGGACTCAATGACTGGAATCAATGTTTTTTCAGAAAAGAAACTGGCAAATTAAAATATCGAAAAAAGAGCTTTTTAACACAAAAACTCCGAATGATTGATTGTCATTCGGAGTTTCAGGTACTAAAATAGTAAATACTAATTATCTGTTAACGTAGTAAGATCTACTTTAGGTTGGGACAAATTCATCTTCTTAATCGACTTCCTGCATTCATCAACCATTTCCTGGGTCATTGTATAAGTATACTTTCCATAATCATCATACTCCAATGTGCCAACATAAAAGAATCCATACCGATCAAAAAAATCTGTTAAATCCACTTTAGCAACTTCACAGGCTGTTTTAACAAAGTTTAATTGATGGACAGCGGGATTACGCTCCCCCATCATTCTATCTGAACTCCAGTCCGATCGCCCCCTTCTCGGCTTAGCGCTGTTTTGTTGACGGAACGCCTCAAACAAATCAGCGTAAAAATCTGGATTTTTTCCAATTCCTTCAAAATACAACTGTAATTGCCAGAAAGGGATCAAACGATTAAATACATCAGGATCGGATAAGTAGGAAATTCTTTTTTCAATAATACTGACTTTGGCTTTTTCAAAATTATTCTGCTCAGAAACCCGTGTTTTATTACCAAAAGAACGTGTCACATACAAAGAAAACAAGTTATTGCTCACTTCACCAAGTCCACCCCAGTTAAACATTGGTCGGGTTTGATGTACATGTCCTACTTCATGACTAAAGCCCCAGCATGGATCGCCTTTAATTACTGATTCTGGAGTAACAACCATTTTCATGGCGTAACCAACTTTGTCCCCCATGTAAGCAACTCCATCCCCGTCACGGAACATATAATAATTATAGTTTACCCGTGCGAGGATCCGATTCTTTGGAACTTTCCTATATTTCTCCAATCCCATCAAACGGTGCTGTCTAAATACCAAAGAATCGTAATTACTAATCAGTTCAACACCTTTTCCATAGGCATATTTCTTCATGGCTTCTACAGGATAAGCTGTTTGTATGTGTTCGCCTTTTGCATCCATAATTGGATACACTGCATGATCTATCAAACTGTCCCATTCTTTGTTGCTCTGTTTTCTTATATCAAAATATCCATTTACCTCACCTGTTGGAAAATGCACCGCAATAGGTTTTTCCATTTCGGGTTCGTCAGAGAAATAGTCTATATAAGCCAAACTTCCAAAATCGTTGAGCTGGATAATATTCACACCATTATGTAGTCTAAATTCTTGCTTTTCTAAGCCCCAGCCTTTCGGATCTTCTGTAGGTTTGGTGGGATCTGGCGCCTTGCGCAACCAATTTGGCACTACAAGGTTGACTTCTTTGCCATTTGCAATTCCATCCACAATGACAATATGCCGTCCCTTTGGGAGGTAAATTCCGGTGATATTCTCATACTTGCTATATCCGTCACCAATACTTAGCTGATGACCCAAGGTCGATGGGTTCAGTAAGGCAGAATAAGTCGCATACCTATATTCAGTATTGTATTTACCTTGCAACATCGCTAACGCCATGGTGCGCAATGCCGTATCCGCTATATGATCTATCTCTTTTTTCTTAATGCCTTTTTTTAATTTTAAGGCCAATGCATCATCGAATACAGAAAGATCAGTATAAGTTTGCTTAAGATCCTGAGCTGATTGTGCCATTAAATTTGCACTCATCAATAGACCCAGACCGAAAGTGATAAATTTTCTTTTCATAATTATTTATAGTTTATTCAAGAAGTGATGTGGTCTTCAAAATAAAAAGACACAATAGATCTATTTCTATACAAGCACAAGAATGACTAAAAAAAACTATTGTACACTACAATTATATGAAGTGGAGACTACTCTTATTCGAATAGCCTCCACTAACACTAGTTTTTCAGATCTCCCTGTGGTTATTTCGCGTTAGGATTTTTCGTTGCTCTCAAATGAAGCTCATAGATATACTTCCCGGGCTTGTTGACAGTCGTGTTAAAACGTATATTAAGTTTAACAGGCTCATTATGGGTCAAATAATTAATATCTGAAGGTGGGTTCCAATTATTTATATCCGCATAATCAACTGATTGAATCCATTTTGATTGAATCCGATAATAGCAATTAAGGCCATTAGATTGTGTATCCCAATACACATCTGGAAATCTCACCTGTGCATAATCATAAACAACTGCTGTATCTGTTACTGTCGTTTTATAGGCGAAAGTTGACAATGTCTTCAGGAAGCTATTCCCAGAAGGCCTTCTATCCAGTGCTTTACCCGGAAACAATGCTCCATTTTTATCATACACCTTTAAGACGATTTGATTAGGCTCGTCCGCAACGTGTTTGATCTTAAGAGTTAGACTAGTACTTTGCCCTTTATTGGGATCAATCCATTGATCATCATAAGTAAATCGAATACCTGTTTCACTATTGGCTTCGGCGGCAATGGAATAAGGCGTATTGATATAAGTATAATCATTTAAATGAGACAACTTAATTGTTGTGATATTCTTGTAGTCTTTAGTCCCTTTGGGGTTCTTTACACGGATATCAACCTCATACTCTCCCGTTGGCACACTATCTGTCGCTTGGGTAAACATAAATTGACCACTTTTCTCCAATACAGTTAGTGGCAATCTCATACCCATACCGCGTTTACCATTAATTATGGCCAAAGTAGTATCTGTTAATGGATTATATTTTGACTTCCACACCATGATATTATACTCTTTAAAAAATGACTCTTCTCTTTTTCCTGTAGCCTTATTTCGCACATCAAGAAGTGTTACAGTAAATGGCGGAGTTGATGCATCAGGAATAATACCTACCGCAGTATAAAAAGTTCCCTGATCCACAGCAATAGGATTGGATCCATAACGTATGTTATCACTAAGATACCCCACCTCTATCTTTTTACATCCAACAGTCATTAGGATTGTCAATATCCCTAGATATATGAATATGTTATATTTATTTTTCATAACAGTACTATTTAAATTTTATCTTCTAAATGCCCAGAAATGTTTGTTATTCAATACATGTACTATACCAGTTGTCGTAATAATTCCTGATGTCTGACAAAGTACTTTTGTATCATTAAGGCTAGCTTGTCCTGAAGGATCAGACAATGACCCATCTCTAATTACATCTCTTTCACCATAAATTTTTGTCAAGTATAATAATTTAGGTCCTTGAGAGATAATACCGTCCTCTGTGTAGTCTCCACTCGTTGACTTTTCCAAAGTCACCAACAATTTGCTCGTCGGCTCTTGCGTTTGAAATATTGTACCTGTCTCTGTCAAATTATCTCGGACAATGCGATCGTTGAAAAGATAAACACTCATGCTATCTCGCAGCATTTTTGGAGAGTAATACTTAAACAATGAATCTAAATCAAAGTTTATTTGTTCATCGGTTTTTCGCAATTCATTTTGTTTCGCCAAAAGGAATAGTCGGATCGAATAATTCGTTGGAACAAAAAATGTTCCTGCATTATTAACTTTATCTTTTAATCCGGCCTTGTCAATAATCATCAATGTAGTATCGAATAGATGTCTAGGATGCGATTTTAAAAAGTCATAGGTTGTCATATTGACACGAGGATCACTTAAACCGCCATCTATAACACCATCTTTTTTACAGCTAAATAATAACGACACAAAGCCGATAAGTCCTATATATAATATTGTATTTTTCATATTGATTTAAGTTAATATCTACCCATCCAATATGGATTCTGTGAGATTAGTCTATTTGAATTTAATATATCATTGTGTATAGGAAACAAGTAACCCTTTTGTGCAAATCGGGTAGGCTCCATACTCCAAGGAGTCAACTGAATAAAAAGATTGTTATTGTTTGTTTTCCAACTATTACGCACAATATCAAAATATGCATGCCCTTCTCCGATCAATTCACGCTGTCTCTCTTTCAAAATGTCTTTCTTTAAATTAGCCCCAGTGCTGCTGATCAAGGTTTTTGCACCTGCACGTGCTCGAATTGAATTTACGGTAGTCAATGCCTCTCCGTCTCTCCCAAGTGCATTTAAGGCCTCAGCCTTTAACAAAATCATGTCTGCTAACCTGAAAATAACCAAGTTACTTTCTACTCGTGGATCAGAATTCGTAGCAGCGTTTTTATTAACAATATCAGAGTATTTCATTAAGGAATTAGTTTTAGTTTCCCCAATCTTTCTAAAAAAGTCGGTTTTTCTGGAGTCGCCAACTTCATCCTTTCCATACAATTCTTCCAATTTATCGTTAGTTACGAAATAAACAGGAGTCGCAAATGGCATATTGACATAAACACCTTTCAACTCACTACTGACCGTAATAAACCCTACTGCTGCCGAAAATGAATTAACATAATCCGTATTATAGAAAGCGGATTCATTTTCCGCATCTTTATTTGTAAAAACAAATATGTTTTCCTTAGCTTCGGCTTCCTTAAACACATTTCGGATATTACCTTTGGCCTGTAAGGCAAATAGGTCAGTACGGCTGATCAATGAATCAGCATACGTAACTGTCTTTGCATAATCGTTTTGCCAAGCTGTGGCATGTGTCAACAATGCCAATGCTGCAGCTTTATTGGCACGACGACGTCCAAGATCATCTACACCTTCCCAAGTTAATAAATTCGAAGCCTTCTGTCCGTCCTCTATAATTAATTTCAAAATTTCTTCGGTTGAAGTCCTACCCTTCAAGACAGCTTGATCAGCGGTTTCAATCGGTTCAGTCTGCAAAGGCAAATCGCCCCATACCCTAGTCATATAGAAATAGGATAGCGCACGCATAAAATATGCTTCACCCAGTATATAACTCTTTGTTCCTGCTGAAAATTTATCATCCGATACTTCAGGTAATTTTTTTATTATCAAATTCGCAGCATTTACGACACGATACCAATTGGTCCAATTTAGACCTCCTCCTTCACGATAATTCATCCGAAAGCTTCCGCCGGTATATATATCTGAGTGCAAGGTTCCCTCATTTGTTGTCAGAATCCCAATGGGAGTATCCCCCCAAGCAAAAAATGCCTGATTGGTGACCATTGCCTTGCGAAAGAGTCCATAGGTGCCTAATACAGCTCCTGTAAAATCTTTTTCATTTTTCCAGAATGTATCTGAATAGGTATCATTTATCAAATTATTCTCTAGCTGTTTATTACAGGCACCCAGCAACAAGGCGGACACGAGAGCCATAGCCAGTCCTATCTTTTTATAATTTATTTTTAAGATTTTCATAACGTTAGTGATTAAAATTCAAATTGAACACCTAAAGTATATTTCGATGGTAAAGGGTATCCATCTCCATAATCAAATCCACGCGCATCTACCATTTCAGCATCCACTCCAGAGAATTTTTGGAACATATGAACATTATCCATTGTGCCATAGAGTCTCAATGAATTTATCCCTAAGCGATCCATCCATGGATTTTTGCCTTTATTAAAACGATAAGCTAAATTGATATTTTTGATACGCACATACCATCCCGGCTCCATAAACATGGATTGCCCCGCTCTCCAAGCATATAATCCCATATAAGGGTTTGCCGCTGGATATCGGGCCACATCCCCCTCTTGCCCCCAAAAATCAAATTTATCCAGATCTCCAATAGATGCTTTCGAAAAATCTTTTGCACTACCATAGAAAAAACCATTAGACATCCGACGTGCGAAAGTATTGTTGATAATATCACGACCAAATGTAAAAGTTGTCAAAATCTGAAGGGAAAAATCCTTGTAACTAAAATTATTGATAAATCCACCTGTCACTTTTGGATTAGGATCTCCAAAAAAAGTCATGTCATTTTCACCAATAGCATCGGAAATTTTATAATCACCATTAACATCTACCCAATTTGGATACCCAGGTTTTAATGTTCCCCATTTTGTAGCACCTTCGGCACCTGTATAGGGGTTAACAATAATATCGTTTGATGAACTGATAGCACCATTTACCAAATAGCCATAGAACATATTCAATGGTTTCCCAACAACATACACCCCGTTATCATAATATAAGTCTCTATTACCATTTGGTAGAGCGGTCACCACATTTTTATTAAATGACATATTTAACTGTGGAGTCCACTGGAATGCTTTATCTTTATCAAATACTCTTCCTTGGATATTAATTTCTACCCCTGAATTTCTTACACCGGCAGCATTTGTAAACGTTTGCAAGTAACCTGAGTACTCTGGAATCCAAATTTGTAGCATTTGTCCCGTTGTAGTTCTTACATAAGTATCAAAATTGACTGTCAGTCTACCTTTCAACAGATAGGCATCAAAACCTGCATTCCAAGTATCCGATTTTTGCCAAGTAATATTATCATTGGTTATACCAGAATAGTTAGGTATAATCGCGGTTCCGCCACCATAAGTATTACCAAAATTTCCCGGATATGATCCATCCCCCGCTACAAAAGCGTTATATCGATCATTGTCGCCAATACTACTTTCATCTCCGGTACGCCCCCAGCTAGCGCGCAATTTAAATTCATCTACCCATTCGTTGTCTTCCATAAACGGCTCCTCTGACATAATCCACCCCGCTCCAACAGAGGGGAAGTACCCCCATTTATTGTTTTTACCAAAGCGTGAGGAGGCATCTGCTCTCCATACGGCATCCACAAGATATTTGCTTTTGTAATCGTAATGGAAAGCACCTAAAAAAGACAATTTTGCATAGGTTGATTGATCAGAATACCCATTGAGATTCTGGGCACTAACGCCCTTAATCACCTTGATATTGTCGTTCGGGATATCCTTACCCAATAAATACAATCCTTCATTTTTTCTAGATTCATACTCTTGCACTACTGTAGCTGTAAAATTATGTGTATCATTAAAGGATTTGGTCCATAACAAAGAGTTTGTCAACAAATATTTTCTATACTGTGTGTATGTTGACTTCGCATAGGCCAAACCATCTGCATTTAAAATAGAAGGTGAAGCAAAATCATTTTTTGCTGTTGAATAATTAATTATATTCCTCGTACTTAAGCGAAAATCTTTTAGGAAAGTGTACCTTAATTCACCAACACCGCTTAAATCAACATTGATATTATCGTTACGTTGATAATCGTAAGGGTTTACGATGCTATTAATATCATCCTTGCTCATGCCCAATAACGAAGTCGGCATATCAACTGGATTGATAGCAAATATACCACGGTATCGGTTTGTCTTTAAAAATTCGGTATTTCCTTTTCCATCCATACGTTTATTGGTTGAGGCCTTGAAATTGGTCAAAAACTCCAATTGTTTCGTGATGTTAAAGATCAAATTACTTGTGAATGAATAACGCTTTAAACCCGTACTTTTGACAATCCCTTTCTCATTATACATCCCCCCACTGATTCGGTAGTTCAAATTTTCAGTCGCTCCCGAAACGGAAAGGTCGTAATTTTGTACATAGCCAGATTGGTAAAACAGATCCTGATAATCATTATTATTATTAAATGCAGGATTTAAACTGTCCGTTAATAATTGTGGTATATCTGCAAGTTGCGCATCATTTCCGTATTTGTAAATCAAGGCTAACTTTTTTCTTCGCTCAGCTGCCCCAATCAAAGTAGCTACCTTCGCGGGCTTTGTGACATAACCTTGGTATGTATTTAGGCTGAATTTGGGACGTCCTAATTGACCGCGCTTTGTCTTGATCAGGATAACGCCATTATTAGCTCGAGCACCATAAAGTGCAGCCGCAGATGCGTCTTTTAATACGTCAACAGACTCGATGTCATTTGGGTTGAGACTGGCTAAAAAATTTGTCCCGGTCACATTGAAACTTTTTATTTCATCCTCAGAGGTAGGAATCCCATCAATGACATACAATGGGTTGCTCGTTAAATTGTCGGCATCGTAATCACCATTAGATCGTGGAATATTTGTATTACCGCGAATTACCAACGAGGTCTTCATCCCTGGTTGTCCCGTAAAGTTTTGGACATTCACTCCAGGTAACTTTCCTTGCAGAAGTACATCAATGCTGGCAGCTGGGAGATTTTCAATATCCTTACTCGTGACACTCGCAATAGAACCTGTACTTTTCTTACGGCTAATTGTTGTATAGCCTGTTACAATTGCCTCTTCTAGTCCTTGACTTGATTCGACCAAATTAACCGTAATATTTTGTTGTCCGTCGACAGCAATTTCCTGTGTATCAAAACCGACGCTTTTGACAACCAAAATATCATCTGATTTGGCTTGAATTTCAAATGCCCCCGATTGATTGCTCGAAGTGGCTGACTTTGCATTTTTTTTGATAAAAACCGTTGCGCCAGGTACTGGCCGGTTATTGTTTAATATCTTTCCTGTTATCTTCGATTGCGCAAAGGAAGATAGCTGGAAAAGCATTAGGCTAAACAGAAGCGGGATTGTTCTAATCCACCTCCTTTTGGTGTAGATGTCCATTTCCATAAATTGGGTCTTGGTTTATAGTGTTCTTTTCAGTGCTAAAATCTCCCAATTTATTAATATATCAAAACAGTGATTTCCTCCAAATTAG
This sequence comes from Sphingobacterium sp., assembly GCA_031277685.1. Classification (GTDB taxonomy): domain Bacteria; phylum Bacteroidota; class Bacteroidia; order Sphingobacteriales; family Sphingobacteriaceae; genus Sphingobacterium. The sequence goes on from JAITLV010000288.1 coordinate 9,654, forward strand.
CTGCTTTTTTTACGCAATCGATTGTATTTTGTAGCGCAATCGATTTCGCTATTTTCAAAATGTTAAAAAATCTTAAATTTATTTGTAACGTTTAATCAATATCAAGTAATTGTATGTGTTAGGTTGGATAAAAAAGGAGTAGGGATACCGAAATACCTACCCTACATTTCAGACACAAGATTATAACAAAACAGAATATTCTATTTTTTCCTTTTTTTTGTTATTACGTAAAATACTGTACAATCAACAGCGCCGTTCGCTATTAACTCCCCGGCGGCCATACAACATTTCAAAGTGGAGGATAATCAAGAACTATTGGATACAGCCCGCTATCATTCGATACCAAACATGTGATCAAGAAACCAACAGTTCTGGAAACATCTTTTGTAGCTTCAAAGTAAATTCTATATTTGCCGTAATAAATAATTAACCGATGAAAAGAATACTTTTAACAGTGCTTACCTGTTTAGGTTTGCAATCCCTTTACGCGCAGGAAACACCAGCAGCGATTTCAAAAGGCAAATGGATGATAGAAACGAATCTTTCCCCAATAGGTGGGCTATCTACATCAGGATTTAGCTTCTTGTCCAATAATGGTAGTAAATCTCTTTCTGCCGGGGGCGAAGCAGGTTATTTTATTCAGGACAATCTTGCTGTAAAAGCGGGCTTGGGGTTTATGTCTTATAAGACAAAAATAAATATAGGTGGTCAGGAAATTGAACTGGATTCACAGACTTCATTCGCATACAAACTGGGGATGAAATATTACATTATTAGTGCTCTACCGATCCAGGTTGATATCGGTGGTGTTAAAAGTTCTGGTGTTGAAAATATTTTTATTTTTGGCGGACAATTAGGTTATGCTTTCTTTATCAAGGATAATATTGCGATCGAACCCGCTGTTCGTTATGACCGTGGCTTAAATGACAATGCCCAGGGTATTAAGACTTTCAGTGCCCGAGTAGGATTTTCCCTACATTTCTAAACCACTATTCTTAAATAAAAGTGCTATCCAGAAAATTGGATAGCACTTTTATCGCTATGACTAAACCTTCACAGCCTCATTTTAAGTTACTGGAGTATTCTTGCTCAATCTTTGAAGATCTGCTTTTGTTCTTGACCCAAAACCCATCAACTAGTTTATACCCTTAAAAATCCTGTTCCAACGCACTTTGGAAAGTCCATTCCCATTGGTATTCCAACTCATCCAAGTGAATAAAGCTTTACCCACAATGTGGTCTTCGGGAACAAACCCCCAGTCTCTTGCATCCAGGGAGTTATGTCGATTGTCGCCCATCATCCAATAGTAGTCCATCTTAAATGTGTACGAATCCACTTTGTTACCATTCAGATATATACCATCCGTCTTCTTTTCCAATTGATTATTTTCATACACCCGAATCGCTCGTTCATAGAGCGGTAAGGTCTGTGCGTTCAAAACAACGTTCATTCCTTTCTTGGGAATCACAAAAGGTCCAAAGTTATCGTAATTCCATTTATACTGCGGATCATTTGGGAAAGTATTGATCTCCGGCTCTCCAGGCTTGCGAAGATTCATCTGCATTGACTTTACATTCGACCAGGATTTCACCATATTAACTTGTTCTGGTGTCAGAAAAACAAGATAAACACCAGGCTGAATTTGAGATATCTCTATGCCCATGTCCTTCATCCGTTGTTCATCTAGACCTGCCTCATCCGTCGTCACAATATAATCCATCTGACTTTCGGGTGCGACAAATCCTGGTTGATCATTTACATATAGTACCGCATCGTGCATACTGATTTTATCACCCGGCATTCCAACACAGCGTTTGATCAAATGCTCCCGCTTATCTACTGGACGTGTTTGAATGGTAAATTGCCGGTGTACGGCCTCATACCCCATTGAGCGCACCAAATCGTAATAAGGGAGGTCTTGATTCTCCACCGCAACAGTATCTCCCGCCGGTGCATTGAATACAATAACATCGTTCCGTTTAATCTGTTGAAAACCCGGAAGTCGTTTGTAGGGAATTTTGATCAATTCAGAAAATGCTTTTCCGCCTATTATAGGCATTGTATGATGGGCAAAAGGAAAAGCAATGGGGGTATTGGGAATCCGTGGCCCATAATTTAATTTACTAACAAATAAATAGTCTCCAATCAAAAGCGACTGCTGCATGGAACCCGAAGGGATCATGAAAGCCTCCAACAGAAAACCGCGGATCAGCGTAGCAGCAACTGTCGCAAAAATTATCGCATCCGCCCATTCACGGACCATAGACTTTTTATAGGGATACTTGGTTTTGAATTCGTTGTAAGACTCATGCAGCAGGTCTAACGCTACTTCTTTTGTCACGGGTTTCCCCTCGGCCGATGCTGCCTTTAGCTTTCTAGCATACAGTCCATTCAAAAACTGGACATTTTTATCTCTCCCCCATAGTGGCAGTACAATAAACGGTACAAGTACTGCCGCACAGTTTTCCCAAAATCTTCGTTTGCCAAAGCAATGAATAAAATCAAGATATAAATTAAAAAAAACAAAGACATTGACAATCGGAATAATCAACAAAATTACGTACCAAGAGGGTCTATTGGTCATTTTCCCTTGAATCCATTGGCTGTAAACCGGTACCAGGCCCTCCCAGCCGGAGCGCCCCGCTTTCTCAAATAAAAGCCAAAAACCATAGGCGGCGATCATTGTCAATACAATAAAAATAACAAGCACCATATTCTCTTCTTTATTGAAATGTAATTAAATATTAATAAATAAATAGCCTGGATGAATCTGTGGCTGATTCATGCGCACGTTGTAGTTCATTGTATCGCATGATATATTTAATGAACACATCATAGTTGTACTTTTGCTCCTTTTCAAATTCAGCGAACAATTCAGGTTCATCATTGATTAGACGCCCCAAGGTCACTGTCCGCTTCTTTTTATTATTGCTAAACAGCCCATTCGCGTTACTGTTGATTTCTATAACTTCCCCAGTTGCTTTCTTTAGCGCATAGGCGTATTTTGATTTACTGAATCCAACACCGATCATTGGGCCAGCCCCACCACTGCCAATCATCATTCCGCCACTTCCTCCAAAATGTAACTCAGAGACAAAATAGGCCATGATTTCTCCATCCACGAGAACTTCAGCGAAAGTTGCCTCCAGCTCAGGAGCCTTTCTTACCTGATAGGTCTGCGGAGAAGTCCCAGGGACAGGCTCCAATCCATTTTCTACATAAGATGGTGCATACACTTTCTTTTTAGCTTGCCAATAGGCGCGATACACTTGATCTGGAGTAAAAGTCAGCTTTTCCTTTTGTAGGTTTTCAAATTTAAGCTTACGATCCTTGACGGAAGAGATCTTCCCATACAAGGTATCAGCATTCATCAATATCAGATAATCCTTATCTTTTTCAATCACCTGCGCATGCATGCCAGTTGATACAAGGAAAAAAAAACACAAAAAAACAATACCAAGATTTGACACCTGTCTCATAAACCACTATTTATACATGTAAAGCTACATAAAAATACATGATTCAAATGTAATTCTTAATGCTTTAACCTTTCTTAAGAAAATCCATCTCATTGACCAATAAACTTCTTCTCTTATAGATACCACTCTATACAACAATAACAGCGATAGAAATACAAGATGCACACAGACTACCTTAGGTTTCAGCATAAATATTACCCTCATTCTCCTATCTGCATTAGAAAAATCAAGCCTAAAATATTCGAACAGGTACAAATCTCAAATCTTCGTGATCAGAAGTATATTTTTTACAAAAATTATTTTATTTAGATTTATTATAAACTATTTTTGTCCCCCAGACAAAAATAGTTTTACAGCTCTTATGAAAAAAAGACTTCTGCTACCTCTATTGGGATTAGGTACGATATCTTTGGGTTATTCCCAAAAAATCCAGGGATATATAAAAAATGGTGAAGGAAAGCCTATATCAGGCGCAACAATCACTTTTGCGAAAGAAAATAGGACCAAAAGTGATGACAACGGATTCTATACAATCCTTATCAAACCGGGCACTTATCAAGGGAAAGCAAGTTATCTTGGCAAATCGTCTGAATTCACTTCATTTTCAATACAAAGCGAAGAATCAAAGCAATTGGACTTTCAGATCAATGATGATCATCAGTTGGATGAAGTTGTTGTCGTTGCCAATCGTAAACCGACTAACATCTCCGAAGTTGCAGGTACAGTTTGGCTGGTAAATTCTGAACAGATACAGCAGCAAGCCAAAAGTGGTGTTCCTATTAAAGAAATGCTGGGACTACTGATTCCTGGCATGGACGTAGGTCCACAAGGACGGACGAACTATGGACAAAATATGCGTGGACGGAGTATGTTAGTCATGATTGATGGTGTAAGTCTAAATAGTTTGCGCGGAATAAGTCGTCAATTAGATGCAATTGACCCCTTCAATATTGAACGCATAGAAGTCCTTTCTGGAGCCAACTCGATTTACGGTGGAAATGCAACCGGGGGGATTATTAACATCATCACAAAAAAAGCATCAAAGGATGGCTGGGGAGCTTCCACAGAGGCTGGCATACGATCAGGTCTTCGTCATGGTGGCGATGGCGATTGGCGTATCGCACAATCTGTTCAGGCTAAGGGTGAAAAAATTGATGGTAGGCTCGCCTTCGCATACCAGCAAAATGGCGCAACCTATGGCGCAGATAATAAGCAAATATTTACAGATATCTCCCAAACCGACCTTCAGTACAATAGGTCAATGGATCTTCAGGGAACATTGAATTACCGCATTAATCCCCAGCATAAAATCGCTGTTTTTGGTCAATACTATAATTCAAAATTTAATGGTGACCGTAGTTTATTTCTTGGAGACAGTATCAAAGCATTCACGCCGGGCAATGGAAATTTATTGGAAATGCGGGACGGTTTTAAATCTTCCGTCAATCCAGGCACCAAACGATGGATGGGAACACTGAACTATACCGGGAATAACATACTAGGTGGGCAGGATATTTATGTACAAATTGCCAGCAGAGCAGAAAAAATTGATTTCTATCCATTCCCAAACAATATCACACTCCAACAAGGCAAAACAGTATATACCTCTTCTTCTCGCCAGAACACGGATTACACAGGTATGAAGCTCTTGTTGAGCAAAGAATTTGGCCGCCTAAATTTATCCTATGGTGCTGATTTAGATTTCGAAAAGTTTAAGGCAACCCAAGCTATTTATGACATCCCACAGGCTTTGACATCAGGCGGTTTAGTCAATGAACAGATCTATGCTGTCGGTCGTTATCCAACCATCAAATCAAGGTCATTGGCTGGCTATGTGCAGGCAGAGTATCAGGTCATCGATCCATTGAAATTGTCGGCAGGCATCCGCTATCAGAACGCAGCCATTGATGTCGCAGATTTTGTAGGCAACACACAACAGGCTTTACTTGCTTTTGGCATGGGAAAAACTGCTGATCAGATCCCCGGCGGAAAGAGTAATTATGGGATGACCACCGTCAATGCCAGTGCGCTTTACAAAATCAATGCACAACAACAGTCCTGGATAAGTTATTCTGAAGGCGTTGCACTGGCTGACCCTGCAAAGTATTTCGGTTATGGTACCTACAAATATGACACGAATGCAGCACACTATATATTGCAGTCTAGTATTAATATTGCTGACGCTAAATTACAGGGTGTAAAAACGAATCAGTTTGAATTGGGCTACCGTCTCAATCAGGGTGATCTAAAAGTCCAATTATCTGGTTTTATAAGTCAGTCCAACAAATCTGTGGAGAGCGACCGCAGCACTTATCAGATTTTGGTAAAAGATAATCCGATCCGTAATATTGGTATCGAGGCACAGATTGATTACAGGATCAAAAACATCCTGATCGGAGCCAATACACTAGTTATAAATTCAAAAAACAAAATTGAAGGTGAATGGCGAAAACAAGATATTAATTATGCCAGTTCAAATAAAATCAATGTATATGCGGGCTATACCTCTGGTGACTGGTCGACAAGACTGCAAATGCTCCAGATACTTGACCTGAAAGATGCAGATAACAAAAAGTTGAAAGGATACAATGCTGTTGATTGGTTTGTAACTTATACAACCAAATATGGTCGATTCAATGCTGGTGTTCAAAATCTATTAAATACCAAGTATCAATCAATCTGGAGTCAACGCGCTCAACTTCTTTATGCGAGCTACAAGGTTCCAGAAATGTTCTACTATCAGGGCCGTGGTCGCACATTTACGGTCAATTACAGTATTGACTTTTAAAAAAAGGTCTGTCCAAAAAATATCTGGACAGACCTTTCTCTTATTGTAACCTATTCGATTCAGAAGAGATTATCCTATTCGCTATACGATTAGGTTTCCTAAATTCCCATTCTAATCAGCGAAGGAATAGTTTCTATCCTTTATATTTTCCTTCAAACTCTGTTGATGCTTTGTTCACACCATTACTCATGTTTTCAAAAGCCTTATTAATATTCTCTAGTAGGGCTGATTCTGTCGTCGCATCCGCAGTCTTGCTTTTGCGCAAGTCGATTAGTTTTGGATAATCTTCGGTCACGATCTTTTTATACCCATTGAGACCATCGAGCACCGCCTTTTGGAAGCTGGCATCACCTTTAAAGTCGCCCAGATCCTCCACTTTCTTAATATCTTCATTCAGCGATTTTTCCCAATCTGTGCGTATCTGTTCAGCTTTAGCATAATCAGCGGAATTCATCGCAGCATTCATATCGGTGATATGCTTTTCACTCCCATTAATGACAGTAATAATTGAATTGTTATATGCAGCCGGATCCTTAGTTCCCGAACCACAACTTGACATCGTCAGCACCGCTACGGTCATGATGCCTGTTAAAAATCGTTTCATCATTGTTGATATATTTTATAGTTTACTTGTTTTATTATGCTATAAACGCCTACCACCATCCATCCTGTAGATGCATATTTGTAGCGCACCCCTTACCTTAATCTACTTATCCAAAGATAGTTGAGCTGCTGTTATTTTTTTATCGCTGAATTCAGGGATTTATAATAGGCGCCTTAATTTGCAACATGGTTGCTTTTAAGAACTTTTTACCTATATTTGTTGCAACTTAATTGCAAAACAAAACTTACAAATAGCTCTACACTTTTGATGAACAGACTTACCATCGCCATTTTTGTACTCTCATATTATCTATTTCATCCCGTTTCTGCACAAGAAAAAGCAGCAAAGACAATTGGACTTAAGGAGATACAAATTGAAGGGAAACGTTATAAACAATCTGGAGAAGGTGCCATGTCTGTCCATCTTTTAACCAGTGATTCTATACAGAAATATCAAGCCGGAAGTTTGATGCAAACCTTAAGCCGACTTCCGGGAGTCAATGCCATAGGTATAGGTGCAAGCCAATCCAAGCCACAGATCAGAGGCCTCGGTTTCAATCGGGTGGCCACCATCGAAAATGGAATTAAGCACGAAGGTCAACAATGGGGGGTGGATCATGGGCTTGAAATTGATCAGTATAGCGTAGGCACTGCCGAAATCATTAAAGGTGCCAGCTCGTTTATGTATGGGTCAGATGCCATCGGTGGCGTCATTCGATTATCCCCACCGGCAGAGCTCCAAGAAAATGGATGGAAAGGGAATATGAATCTATTGACGAAATCCAACAATGCCACATATGGGGCGTCTATGCAGCTACAGGGCAGAAAAGGGCACTGGGTCTTCGGCGGTGGAATAACACATTTAGACTATGCTGACTACCGTGTACCAACAGATACTGTCCATGTGTACAATTATCCAGTCCGATTAAAGGATCGAAAAGTCCGCAATACAGCCGGGCGTGAGACAAGTTTCCAATTGAGAGGTGGCTATACCTCCGATCAGTTTTCTTCTATTTTCTATTTAAGCAATTATTATACTAAAATAGGTTTTTTTGCCAATGCGCATGGCCTGGAGCCCCGGGGTGTTAATCCCGCTCAGTACGATCGTTCAGACCGGGATATTCTTTATCCAAGTCAGCATGTCAATCATTTTAAACTTATCAATCGAAATTTTATCGCCCGGGGGGAGCACAAGATCTGGGTTGATCTCGGCTATCAGCGAAATTATCGTCAGGAATATAATAACTACACCGCACACGGTTACATGCCAGCAGTATATCCTGAAAGCATGACCATCCCAATTAATCTTGAACGGCTCTATGATAAAGAAATATATAATATTACCCTAAAAGATCAGTTTATTCTGGCAAAGCATCGGCTTACCATAGGTGGTAATGCGGAGTATCAAGACAATAAAATCGATGGCTGGAGTTTCCTAATCCCTTCTTTCAGTCAAAAAGCAGTAGGTGCATTTATTCACGATCAATATCCGATCGATGATCAAACCATGCTTTATGCGGCATTACGCTACGATTATAGTCGTATTCACACTGCATCTTATCAGGACTGGTTTCCATCCAAATTGGAAAATAACCAATCGATCCATATTGTCAGAGCAGATCAATTAACCCGGAATTTCAGTAGTCTGGTCTGGTCCCTAGGCGCGACACGACAAATGGGTAGCTGGGAGACCAAAGTAAATATTGGCAAAAGCTTTCGCGCACCTATTGCGCAGGAACTCGCCGCCAACGGCGTAAACTATCATTATTTCAGTTATGAAAAAGGTCAGGCTTCTCTTTCTCCTGAACAATCCTATCAAATCGACTTTTCTATAGCCCAACGCTCCGGTAATACCTCTTTTGCATTCACCCCCTTTTTCAATTACTTCTCCAATTATATCTACCTCAATCCCACTTCAGGCTATGATCAATATTATGGTGCCGGAAATCAAATATTTGAATATGCCGAAAGCAGAGTACGCCGTTATGGAGCCGAACTAAGCATAGAATACCGTCCATTCACTTATTGGAAGCTGGCATTATTGGGTGAATATGTTAGATCCGAACAACTATCGGGTAGCAAGAAAGGTTACACTCTACCCTTTTCTCCCGCACCTTCAGTTTTACTGGATCTCAGCTATTCGCCAAAAGGCAACACCTTCTTTAAGGAACCTTACCTCTCGCTGGATTGCAAATGGACCGCAAGCCAGCCTCATATTGTCCCGCCTGAAGATAAAACAAAAGGTTATCGTGTATTCAATTTCAGGGCAGGAACACAGCTGGCATTGGGCAAATCCACGGTACAGTTTCGCCTACAGATCCAGAATATCTTTGACACAAAATATATGGACCATACCAGCTTCTATCGCTTAATATCGCTACCTGAACAGGGACGAAATATCATTCTCTCTATCGGAATACCTATTGGGAAGCTAAGCCAAGCTCAGTAAGCTCCTTGAGGCTATAACTTCCAACTCAAAACTAGTTGATAAATAATGACAAAAATAAATACACACATGCAAACATTAAAAAAATATGCCTTTATGGCCTTTATGCTATCGTCAGCCATAGCCTGTAAAAAGGATAAAGAAAGTATTGATACAGAAAAACCAACAATAGATATCAGTGCAGAAACCGCTTTTCCAAAACAATGCAGCCAGATTAAACGTGGATCTAGTTTTACTTTCCATGCAAGATTAGCAGATAATGTCGCTTTAGGCAGTTATAGTATTAACGTCCATCATAATTTTGACCATCATTCACACAGTACTGAGGTGGAGGAATGTACATTGGAACCTATCAAAACCCCAGTGAAGCCATTTACATTGGTCAAATCTGTCAATATACCCGGACAGCCACAACTGTATGATGCCCAACTTCAAATTGATGTCCCTGCGGATGTGGACCCCGGTAACTACCATTTTATGATCCAAGTGACGGATCAATCTGGCTGGAGCATTCAACGCGGCATCAGTGTACGTATCATCGAATAAAGCCCTCTGAACAGAAAACTATACTTTAATTATTTTTTATACCAAAATTTCAATTCAATGCACATGAGAACTAGAAACATTAATTTCCTATTACTATTTACAGCGCTTTTCTTTGGCTTTCTGTCTTCTTGTAAGAAGGATAACGTCGATACCCCCATAACTGCCAAGCCCGAAATAGGGGCATTAGAGATCGGGATGGATAATAACAAAACCGTACAGGCTGGATCGGATCTTCATCTAGATGGTGAGATTGTCGCGGAAGGGCTCATTGAAAAAATCGAGATCGAAATACATCAGGAAGGCGGTGGCACCTTCAAAATTGCCAAAATTTATAACGATGAAAGATATGTCAACAGAAAAAATGTAAATTTCCATGAGCATATCGACATTCCTGCGGTTGCTCCTGCTGGAAAATACCACTTTCATTTGACCGTTACGGATAAAGCGGGCAATAGTACAACCGTTGAATCTCCATTGACCGTTGAAGCATCAGATATACAAGCAAGTTATAAACTTATTTTCACTGAAGTCAACGGGACAGTACATGGCAACCACTTTCATGATCTCGCCGATAAAGAGCATGTTGAACCTTCCACGATCAGCTTTGACAATACGGGCAAGGCAATAGCTGGACACGCTCATCTTAAACCAGATGGAATTTATAAAATTGAGTTAAAACAATTTGATGCGGCAAGTAAAGAAATTCAGGGGCAATATATCAAAGATAAAGTAACTGCCAATTTATACAAAGCCTTTTTGACCGGCGGTTCCTTTGTCTTAAATACTGGCAATAGCGTAACAGGCGCTATTTTCCAACCAAAAGAAACGACTTATGGTGACGGATCTGCAGTAAGCGGTGCGACTGAAACCACTGGTATTATTACTTACTTTACAGCCGGAAAAGACAATGAAGGCGAAAAGGAATTATTCTATGTTTTACGGAAATTCAAAGATGTTACAACAAAAGCGAAAATCACGCGCGAAGATTGGAACCTTTCGGGTTATGAGACTAAGTTTCCCGGCGATGATGTGATTAAATTATCTTTCGAGCTCCATGCCGAATAGGGAGAGGATTAATTATAATTATCTCATATATAGAAAACCCCTTGTTAGCAAACTTAACAAGGGGTTTTCTGTGTATAAACCTGAACATCCTGTCCAGATTAATCTCTTACTTTTGTTAAAATATTACCTTGCGTATCTGAGACAAGCTTCCATTCGTCCGATCCACTTTTCACTTCGAATGCATAAGTAATCTTTTGCTCTTCCGTGATTTTTTTAACATCAGTTATGCGGTAGCCCGGGAAGTCCTTTTTCACTTTGGCAGTTATCATTTTTGGCAAATCATTTTTAGTAAGTTCTTCTTTATGACGCACAATCCGACCATTACTTTGTATCCATACTTCGTGATCTGTTCCAAACAAACCGGTTTCAAACTCAGCTTCATATATCCCGCCTTTCAGTTCCCAATCTACTCCTTTGGCTTTTGGAAATTTCTGCTGAAAGCTATTCACGACCACAGCTGGTACCTGACTCTGCAGCATATCTTGAGCAAATGCTCCCATTGTTGTGAGTGCAAGAATACATGCACTTAGTATCATTTTACGTTCCATGATTTTACTTTATTAGTATATGACAAAGTAAAACCCTGATTCTGTAAAGATTTGGGAATGTAATTATTTATACTTGGTGGAAATCCAGCTTAAATATATGCTCATTATTTTCATACTGGTATGCAATATGAAAACCATACAGATTACATATTGCCCGCACAATCGCCAGTCCTAATCCCGAGCCTTTGGATGAGCTATCCGATTTATAAAATCTGGAAAATACCTGTTCTGTATCCAGCGCTCCCTGTATGCTTGTATTCGCTATGGAAAGTGTATTTCTAGTAACTGCTATAGTGACTTCCCCTCCCTCCATGTTATGGAACAAAGCATTGCGGATCAAGTTGGACACAATGATATTGGCCAAAGCACTATCTAACCGCACGCTAAGCTCTTGTTCCAGCACTACATTAATTTTAATATGCTTAAATGCAGCGATATCTTCAAGCTCATCAACGATGTCCGTCACGAGCTTATTTATAGAAAGATCCTCATTGTTTAAGAATTGCTTGTTCTCAATCTTAGTTAGTAGCAACAATGATTTATTCAATCGCGCCAGACGCTCTGCCGTGTTCAGTACCTCTGCAATCGCATTGGACTGTTCGGGCTGTAGGCCTTCTATTTCGGCCATCATTTCCAGTTTATTGATCATAATGGCCAAAGGAGTCTGTAATTCGTGCGATGCGTTGCCGATAAATTGCTTTTGTTGTTCATACGTTTCTTCATTATGGCGAATCAACGTGGTTACGGCAAGCTGCAAATCTTTAAACTCTTGAATATTGGTATCCATAGCTGGCTTGTCACCCGATTTTCCAAGGCGAAATTTTGTCAACTGATCCAGGAAACGATACAAAGGACTCCATAGTCGCTCAATAACAATCTTATTGATTGAAACAATACTGATAACCAATAGCATGAATAAAATCAGTACAGAATAAAATAGGTTTTTAATCAGATCACTTTCCTCAATCATTGAATTGATAATGGAGAGCTCGTAGTAATGTCCTTTATGTTCAAACGCCGTGGTCAGCATACGTACAGGTTCTAATTCAGGTTCGGGATCGTCGTCATCTTGCATATACAACATGGTATCTCTGTATACATTCTGCATTTTGACGGCCTGCTTTTCTGAAATTTCACGGACTTTATAGTTATTAATTCCAAATTCCAAGTCTGGCGCAACAATAGCCTCTGAAGCTAGTTCCTGAATAATCAAGCGCTTCTGATTTTCCAATTCTTCATCAATATTATCATGGATCACTTCGAGCATGAATAAATAAAAAATCGTCGACCACAGCGCAATGACGACGAGTACCGAAATGGAGAGGTATTTGAGGGTTTGATTGGCTAGCTTCATTTTTCAACAAGTTTGTATCCTATTCCATAAACTGCCTCGAAGTCAACATTCGCCTTTTTGACTAAAAATTTCTTGCGCAGATTCTTTATCTGCGAATAGATAAAATCGAGGTTATCTGCCTGATCCGTATTATCTCCCCAAACATGCTCTGCAAGCGCATTCTTACTGACAAGACGATTTTTATTCAGCAAGAAATAATTGAGGATATCAAATTCTTTTCTATTCAGTGGAACGAGTTCGTCCGCAATCAACAGGCTACGATCGTTCAGATCAAGCACAAGGTTGCCCATCTCCAATGTATTTTTGCCATCTCGTTGCTTCCTTCGTAATACCGCTTTAATTCGTGCATTTAATTCGGCTATATGAAAAGGTTTGGTCAGATAGTCGTCCGCACCAAGCTCCAGCCCTTTTAACTTGTCGTCCAAAGAATCTTTTGCAGAGATGATAATCACATTGTCTGATTTACCTTCTTTTTTAAGCAGATCCAATACCTGTAGGCCACTACCGCCGGGCAACATAATATCCAATAAGATACAGTCATAATCATAGATCGAAACCTTCTCCAGCGCTGCATTGAAATCGCCTGCGGTCTCTACGATATAACCTTCTTTGATCAGAGAGATTTTTACGATTTCTCTCAATTCTGTTTCGTCTTCAATTACAAGTACTTTCATTGGAAAATTATTTATTCAAATCAAATTTCAACACGATATATTTGATAAAGCATGACATGCAATGCTACAAATGTATTCCGAATTTAGGAAAGAATTGGGAAAATGCCATTTGAAAATCACTCCCCATAAGACGGGATATCGAAAAACTATTTTCATGTATAGGCTAAAAAGATAGCTGATTTTCGTATTTTAGGATGGATACGATCTACTATGGACAAACGAAATGCTAATATCTGGGCACCCATCATTGGACTGGACGGTTTTCGTAAAGAACAGACCGCTGGCCGAGACGAGCTTCTTTTTAATGAATTACACGGAGAAAGACTAATAGACAAACCCCACAAGCACGATTTTTTTATTATCAATTTATTTGACCGTGCTTCTGGAGTACATACGATAGACTCTATTGACTACCCTATTAAAGATCATCAGGTACATGTATTATTCCCTGGTCAGATGCACAAATGGCATGTATATGCCGGTACGATTGGCTACCAATTAATGATTGAACGATCATTTTTTGAGCATTTCGCGCCCTTCTTTCGTTTTTCCTTTACAAATTATCAGAATCATCCGGTCATAGACCTGACCAAAGAAGCCTTCATACAGCTACATTACGAGTTTGAATCTGTAAAAAAGGAGCTAGAAAGAGAACATTCATTAATTCCTTTGATCACAGCACGTGCCGGTGTTATCGCCGCTATCGTCAGTAGGGAAGCAGAGCATGTATTCACTGAATTTAAGGTCTATCAATCCGTCCCTCGGCTAGCCAAATTCAATATGCTCATAGACGAGTTCTTTAGAGAACAGAAATTAGTGGCTTTCTATGCCGACAAGCTCCATATTTCGCCAAACTATCTCAATATTCTGTGCAAAAAACATTTGAAGATATCGGCGACACAGCTTATACACCAGCGGATTTCCGTCGAAGCAAAACGGCTGCTGCAGAGTACCGAATCGTCCATTAAGGAAATTACTTTTGAACTAGGTTTTGCAGATCAAGCTTATTTTTCCAATTTCTTTAAGCAACAGACTGGTGTAAGCCCCAGTGATTTTAGGGAAAAAAGATAAATCGCACAAGAAATGGCAGAAATTGCCCAGTAATACTAGCGCTTCGTTTATATACCTTTGTGAAAGGCTGTACCATTTTATTGTACAGCTAGATAGATTGTTACGTAAATCGGAAATAACATGAAACCAATAGCGCTTACACGCAAAGACTTTATACGAAACTCTGCCCTAGCACTTGCTGGAGCAACATTGATCCCAAGCATGCTATTCGCAGAAGATCAAAGCAGACTGGCACAAGAAGAAATCTTAGCTGGACATCAAGGCAAAAAAAGTTATACCCTAAAGAATGTGCTGCTGGAAACAGGCTTTGAGTATGATGGCAACGGGAATGTCATCGCTACAAAAACCGCTCTTTTCTCGGTACAGATCGAAGCAGGAAAAATCAAAAAAGTCGTCCCTAACAACAACAACGATGCGAATGCCATCGATGCAAAGGGCATGCTGATGCTTCCTTCTTTTAGAGATATGCATATTCATCTGGACAAAACATTTTATGGTGACAAGTGGCAAGCTGTTCGACGTGGTGCCGGCGGAGTGAAAGGTATGATTGCGCTTGAGCAACAGATTCTCCCTGAATTACTAAAAAATTCTACCTATAAGGCGGAAAAACTGATCGAATTATTGCAATCCAAAGGTACAGCTTTTGCAAGGAGCCATGTCAACATAGAGCCTACCTCCAAGTTAGATTCTCTGCATCACCTACAACTTGCGCTGGAGAACAAGAAAAACAGTTTTGGAGCTGAGCTAGTAGCCTTTCCACAACACGGCGTATATTATACTGATTCCGTGCCTTATCTTCAGGAAGCTGCCAAAACCAACATAGACTTTATCGGCGGTGTAGATCCTTATAGCATTGATGGCGCCATTGAAAAAACAATGGACTTCACCGTACAGCTGGCACTGGATCACAACAAAGGAATTGATATCCATTTGCATGAGTCCGGCGAATCGGGCTTGAAAACAGTTGAGTATCTCATCAAGAAGGTAAATGAAAATCCTGCTTTGAAGGGCAAAACCTACCTCAGCCATTGTTTCGTATTGGCGAAACTGGAAAAGGCGAAACAGCAGGAAATAGCAGAGAAACTCGGTGCAACACAGATCGGTATTGTTTCCACGATTCCTTTCGCTGGTCTTATTATGCCTATCCCTACCTTGTTGGAAAATAAGGTTACGGTGATGACGGGCAACGACAGCATTGTGGATCATTGGAATACCTTTGGAACTGGAAGTGTCCTGCAAAAAGCCAATATGGCCGCCCAGGTATATGGACAAGCCACGGAGTATGGTCTATCACGGATGTTAAAATTGGCAACTGCAGGCCCAATTCCACTGGATGACAAAGGCACGCAACAGTGGCCAAAAGCAGGTGATGATGCGAATATGGTACTGATCGATGCAAGTTGTTCTGCAGAAGCTGTTTCGCGCATTTCAGCGGTGAAGTCCCTGATCTATCAAGGAAATATTGTCTATTAAGCATCTCACAAACGATGCTAGCTCTCAATTTTTTTTAAACGATGGTGGTCAATGCCGTGCGATAAGCTTTTGATTGCGCCATTGTAAAAACTAATAGGTTAAACAAAGGAAAATAACACCCTACATTATACCATGAATAACAGAAAGGCTCAGCGTTTTAGCACGCTGAGCCTTTTCTTTGACTGTGTCCGACCGTATTGAGAATGGACACTGGAGATTAAACTACTTAAAAATTCAGGTTACCAGCCTGGGTTTTGCATCAACTTATCATTGAGTGTCAACTGATTTGTTGGTATCGGAAGCAGATAGTCGCGGTTGGTTTTAAATATGGGGATCTATCCGCCCACTCAGTATATAGACGACAGCAAACATCTTTGAACCGAACATACAGCTTAGTTAACCGCCTATCTACTATTCAGAAGCTTCATGATACGAGGCTCGATCCATTCACTCAGTATATAAGCGACAGCAAGCATCAGTAAAACAACGCCAGCAACCAGCAGATATTTATTGAGGTAAGTGTACAAATTGTTAAAGATAATAAAACCGATATGTTGATGAATCAGGTATAGGGGATAGGTAAGCATCCCAATTTTAACGAATTTAGGTGAATTGATGCTTTGGAGCTTTTTAAATGAAACGAGCAACATGATACCATAAAATAGCACAATGATTGCCGCGATAATAGAGGGAGAAAAATCACTATGGAAGGTTCTGGCCAGCCAATGGATCCGGCCAATGGCCCCATCAATGGATAAGTACAGACAGCAGGGCAGTACAACAAAATGCTTCAGTGCCGGTCCCTGTAGGAAAATTTGACAGCATACAATTCCGGCGATAAAATAAGCACTCCAATCCAGAATAAAAAGTTCATGTAGCGCATCATAAACTTCCGATGGGCCAACAAATAGGTGTAAACTAGACAATACCAGCCAAAAGTAGACTAGATAGTCCAGAGAGATCTGCCTAAACCGATGTATGATAAGGAATACAGCGATAATAAGATAAAATTTCAATTCAACATATAGGGACCAATAAGCACCATCTATATTTCCCTGGCCGAACAGTTCCTGAACCATCGTGAAATTGGCCAAGAGCTGTTTGAACGTAACCTGATACCGTGGTGCCCCGAATAAATAGGAAACGACAAAGGTGATTATCAAACAGATCCAATACATCGGATATAAACGCTTAAAACGGGAAAAGCAAAATTTTGGCAAAGAGCGGTGTTTGATGGAAAAAGCGATCACAAAACCACTGATGATAAAAAAGAGGTCTACGCCCAGGTATCCGTATTTAAAATATTCTGCAATTTCATCAAAACGCAGGAGCGACATATTACCAGCCTTATATCCCCGATATAAATAATGATACAATACCACGGCAGCTGCGGCGATAAAACGGAACAGATCAATTTGATAGATTCTCTTGGATTCAGACATTTGGGCACAAATATAGGCCGTTTCATCCATAATTTAATGCGGTGGTTTTAAAAGAAGTGTATAAATTATTTTGTTAAAAAGGCCATTTTTTATACCCAATTTATAACATCATTATGTGACGGAACTAAATTGGATTTGCCGAGAAGGGCAGCTACTTTTATATCTTAGAAAGATTAACTAATAAATTTTAATTTTATGAAAAAGAATTTTAAACTCGCTTTCGTTGTCCTTGCTGCCATATGCATGGGACAGCAGGTAAAGGCACAAGTTCATGATGCACAAGCTAATGTAAATATCATCCTCACAGATGCTATGTCAATTACATTAAATACATCCGATGTTAATATTGAGTATGCCACAGCAGCAGATTATGGTGGTCCAAAAACGAAAAGTATGCCCAATCATTTCAAAGTTATAAGTAATAAAACTTACGATGTTCAGGTTGAGATAGACAATCAATTTTCACCGGCTTTAAATCTTTCAAACTTGGGACTTACAGTAAGAGTAGCTTCATCAACGCCAACTGGTGGAGGTCTAACGGATGCTATACTCACTACAATTTCTACTCCACAAGCTTTAGTAACTGGGGCTCCAGCCTCAGTAGGGACGCTATATAACGTAGATTATATTATTCCAGAGGCTACGGAGTTGTTAGATAAAACTGCGGGAACATACTCATCAACAGTAACATACCGAATATCAGCTAATTAAAAGAAGTGCTTTTATTTGTGAAATATTTTTTAACAACGCTATTTTTCAAACTATGGATTACCCTGTGCATGGCACAGGGTATTTCTGTTTCGCCGTCACGTATTTTTTTCAAGGGTGGAGCCGGACAGACCGTCAGTCAAACGATTACCCTGAATAATGCAACCTCAACCGAATTCAATTTTATTGCCAGTCTAAAAGATTGGGACCGAGATTCTTTGGGCAACAAACGGTATTATCCAGCAGGCCAGCGAAAACAATCCAATGCAGCTTGGCTATCCCTATCGGAGAATAGTGCACATATCGCGCCTGGGGAAACAAAATTGCTCAACCTAACCCTGACAATTCCGCCTGCTAGTGAGGCAGCACAGCTGACAAACAGCATGCTCTTCCTGACCCAGGTCAAGGAACAACAAAAGGGATTGCAAAATGGACTGAATGTCAACGTCCTACTTGAGGTAGGTATACAAGTCTATCATACGCCCAATGGACTAGTCGCAGGTAATCTTGAATTTTTGGCTTTTGAAGACCGGGGAGTTGTCTCAGAATCCGCTGGCCATAAAGCCCGCAGGATGCAGGTCAAAATCAAGAATACCGGTCAGATCAATAAAGACGGTTATCTGCGTTTCGAGCTTACCAATACAGCAACAGGCGAAGAAATTCCTATTAAAGCAGCAGCCATTGCCCTATTGCCCGAAGCTGTACAATGGATACAAGTTGATCTACCCGCTGAACTCAAAGGCCATTACCTTGCTGTCGCTATCTTGGATGCTGGCAGCCAATACGATCTAAAAATTGCAGAGAAAGAAATTACATATTAGCATCTTGTTGCTGCTTATGATAGTATTACCTGTTAAAAACTTATGGGCTCAAATCGATATACTACTACCTCAAACCAATATTATCCAAAGAACAGAAGTTCAACAGACAGGAAATATCGGAAAATATTCTTACCTCCTTTCATTATTACCATCAATTTACGTAAAAGCCACTAGTCAATTTTTCACCAGTACTTCGGGGAACGGAGCTACCGTCCCGCTCAATATTGCCCATCTCAAAATTCAATCTATCAACGGCGTACTGGTACTCAATAATAATGTAGAAATCACACTCGCACAGAATGAGCAAGATCTGATGAGTTCGCTTGCACAACTCAATTTAGCCGGCTCCGGTCCCGTAATCGCAAATTTTCGTCTAACAACCGCAAACCAAACTTGGGTCTCGGGAATCTATGAAACCTCACTCGGGGTTAGAGCTACTGGTGTTTTGGGTGGGAAAATTGACCCTCCTGAAACCCGTTTCACCCTCAATGTTCCCGCTTTTATTACGGCTCCGACTACAATCGGTACAACAAGCTTATTAGTCAATAACCTGAGTTTTTATCGTTCAGCCAACGGAATTAGTAGTAATACCAATATCCCTTTATCATGCACGGTACCCTATCTCCCTGCTATCCGAACAAATAATGCTTCCCAGTTTAATTTCAGCAGCAGCCTTCCCTACAACAATTCCCCCATTGTTCCTGTATCAACCGTCAATGTGAATCTGACGGGTATTCCGTCGGCAACAACTATTCCCCTGTCATCGAGCGATCAGGCACTGACAACAGCGGCAAGTTTAGCTGTACCTAATAACAACAATACTTCACTTACCTATACGTTCAGTATCCCAGCAGCGCAACTGAAAAATAGCTTTATCCAGGCCGGAACATATGCTGTACCTTTGCGCCATAATTGGAGCAGTGTACCCACAAATAGCACAACAGCAGCGCAGGCAACCGGTTCATTAGAAATTGTCGTCAATGACCTAAGCGAACTGGTTATCAATCCGGCTCAGCAAGCCATTAACTTTGCTTTTACTACAACAGATCATTATAAAAATGGCATCAGCCAGGATATGCCTGCTCATTTGAAGCTTAGCAAAACGACCCCATACAATCTATACGTCCGTGCCACATCACCCAGTTTCAATTCGGGTGCCAATACAATTCCACTGGATATTATGCGCATTGGCCCAGCAACAGGCGAAACAGGGATAAATACCATTACCCTCTCCGCGACTGCCCAGAAACTTATCGACTCTGCCAATCCTGTTATTGACCGCAACATCGGTATACGCTATAGTATTCCGGCCAGCGAGACAGGCAAACTACTCAACAAACCCGCCGGAACATATAGTTCCACTATTGTCTTTAGCTTTACTGCTCCCTAAAACCGTTTGACATCTACTTTTCGACCACCTTTCCTATACCTGAAATCGGGTAGCTGCAGTGTGCGACTATCTTGCAACTCGATATCATGGCTTGGATTTTCAATGGTAAATGACATCCCTTCCGTTGGTATATATACCCGATACTTATCCCTAGGTAGATAGAATACATAACTGCCGTCTTCACCGCACAGCGTTTTATAACTATACCCCTGCGTATTCTCAGCATACACCGCAATACCAGCCAGCTGTGCATTCGTATCCATATATTTATCCTGTATCACGGTAACCTTACCTTTGAGCGATCCCGTCCTTACTAAGGGAATATGTAGGGTTTGATTCTTTTTTAATACTGTGCTTACTGTTCCTTGAATAGTCCAGCCCCGGTTATTTTCAATCTGGATGATATAATTGCCTTCTGGCATATTCAAAAATTTCACGGCCCCGTTTTCATCTGTTATAGCCACTTCCTTATTGATCTTTACGACCACATCTTTTGCTTTGGATTCATCAGCATCAGCTTGACCATTGTTATTCCCATCCTCAAAGAACTGCAGCTGTAACTTATAGCCTTTTTGTTTTCCCCGCCGGCCAAAGTTTTTTTCTATACCTAACCTAAACTGTCGATAGTTGAACGTTGAAGCTCCATTCGTTGTTATATACTCCATTGGGTCTGATGAGATCCGGTTTTTCATTAAGGTATAGAATATATCGGCAATTAAATTCCAGTTCCCTGGTAATTGCCAGCAAGCATTAGCATTTACAGCAAAATTATTGCTCTGCGAAAATCCGTAATAACTGTATGTACCAGCTAATTGCAACCGCAAAGCATCATTAAATAATCTAAGCTGCGTATTGGGACCTACGGAATAACTTCTATATTTAGCACCTGATGCTGTCAAGCGTAGATCCGTTAAGTAATAAGGGTTCAGCTGCATAAAAGCTGTCATCCCAAAGAGACTATTATTATAATTACCCGTCATCCGTAGCGAATGAAAAGGCGCCAAGGGTCTTTCGGAGGTATTTTTAAAGGTATAGCCATAATCCGTCCGTAGATAGAAACGATGCTTGATGTGCGAAAAGCTCAAGTCCAAACTAGCCCTTATCGCTTTTGAACTCCCATTGACATCTGTCAAACCAACAAGGTCAAGCCCCCTATCGGATATCTGTTGCGCCATAAAATATGGCCGCAGATCCAGCTGCCAGATTCCCCATCTTGTCTGATAGCCTAATTCATAAGTTTCTATCCGATTTTGCTGGTTGAAATAATTCGTTCGATCACCTTGTTGATACATTGGGGCAGTATTGAAATAACTGGCCCTAACCGAAATATTATCCTTATTGCCGAGCAATCTACTTAGTCTTGTATCACTTTGAAAAAATCCTCTTCGGAGGCCGGTGTAATAAGGCGAACTGTAATAATTGGTCGTATATAGCTGATATTTTTCTGAACGATAGCTGTAATTAATACCACCTGCTATTGCGTGCTTACTACCTCCGGAATAAGCATGTTCGAAGCTATAGCCCGCTTCCAGTCCCAGTTGTTGGTCTGCCCCGATCGCAAACTGGGTTTTACCGCTGAACTGATCGCTGCCAATACCCCTATAATCAGATCTGCTATGCAAATACAGCAAATCGCTTCCTCCAGGCAGCTCACCCTGCGTTTTATAACGCGCGCCTAAAACCCTGGCTCCTGAAACGAGATTATCCTGCTGGCTAAATAACATATAATTATTTTCCAGCCCGTATAGGCTTATACTGCGGTCATTGGCGAGCTTATAGCTCGCTTTAATACCACGTCCATTAATATTCTGATCAAGATTTTCGTAGATATTACCAAGCTTTATCCCCCAATCCTTTTCCTGATAATCGATATAGGTATTGTAGCTGTTCCATTGTTTCTGCTGCTGATAGTAGTCGGCTGCCAAACTGTATTCCAAACGCTTGTTTTTGTCAAAATCTACGCTTCCATCAGCATACAGCTGGTAGATGGCCATATTGTTTCCGGTACTGATATACCGCAGTCCAGCGCTATTCTGGTAAGGTTGATTTTGGAGATCCAGCAAACCAAAGCGCTTTATATTGCCGAGACGCATGATCCGTACCAAAGTCATGGTATATGACCTTCCAGTGGGATCCATTGCTTGTATATTCAGGTCAAAATCTGCAAACTCATTTCTGGAGCGCATTGTCCCCATAAAGGGCAAGAGTACCTGACCTCCGGCCGGTATACTAATTGACTGTGTCTCGCCCGTAATCTCGAATCCTTGGGGGAAGCCCGAAAAAAGGAGTCTAATATCGATGGGGACTAGCCCGCTATTCGAAGCTCGTACTATAAATTGTACCTGATTCGTATTTTTATCAAGGTAATACTCCTGTTGTTCGGTCTGCAATACCAGTGCATGCCTTTCCTCTAATTTCGTATAAAAAGATTTTGCCGGAGGGAGCACAAGCGCCTCCTCTACTGAAGAGAATCCAATGGTAAAGACCTGATTATCGCTTGATATCGTTCTCCGATCTGCCATATACTTCAAGGGGAAAGAACGCGTTTCATTTGGCGCCAACTCAATCAACTGAGGCAGTCTGATCAATCCACTTAAAGCGGGTGTATTCTCGGCAAAAGGAACTAACTTAATAGGTTGGTCAGTCTGATTCGTCATGCTAAGCTTGTTTGAAAAAGTCTGATTTCCATTGATTATTACTGTATCTTTTTCAAAGTGATACGCAATAGCATCATGTTGTTGACTTTTCACGGTGGAGAAGAAAACAAAGGTATAGCAAAAAATAAATAGGAAAGTCCAGCGGCTTTTTATTGGCATAGCATACGATTCAACTAGCTGTAAAAATCAGGCTAAATTCCATGACATTAAAATATATACCGTCACATGTTCATGTAACAAAATATTAAGCGGTCAACTGCGCAATCAATTCCCCTTTACTATTAATGTGCAACTTTCTATAAATTCGTTTGATGTAGATCCGTACCGTATCCAATGAGATCGTATATTTTTGGGCGATCATCTTATAACTGAGCCCTTCGATAATTCCTTTCGCAATCTGCAACTCACGGGCCGTAAGTAGGTTCTCGATTTTCTTTGATTTAAAACTCTGCTCGATCAGCGCCCTGTTGACACTCGGACTTACAAATGACCCATCATTCAACGTAATATCGATTGCAGAAACCAATGATTTCAAACAGGTTTGTTTTAATAGGTAACTGACGGCTCCATATCGGAAGCAGCTACGTACCGTTCTCACATCGGCTGTCTCTGTCAATATGATAATTTCAGTCTTTGGAAAGGTATTTTTTGCGTGTTCGACAAGTAATGGTTCCTGGTTTTCAATATCTACAATCAATATATCAGGAGCAGGCATCGCTCGATCCACACTCCCTCTACCAACCGAAAAAAGAATTTTGATGGGATTTATTTCGCTCTCATTCAGGATCCGTTGCGTTTCTAATCTTGTGCCTTCGTCACTATCGATAATGCCTACAGTAATCATGTGTTTGTTATTATTTCGTATTATAATCAGTCATACATGCTCCTGCATTAATTCAGGGCATGTTCAGCGCCAAATTGAATCATTCCGCAAATCCGAACAGCGCATTACATTCCCACTATTTTAAAAACAACTACTAGAAAAGAATTGTTTTATAAAAGAAAACTTTATAAATATATTAGAAAATATTTTCAATATACAAGACCTTTTATCCTCTATTTTTCAAATAGGATAGTTCTATGTACTTTATACTGGAAAAATGAACAAAACATAACCCCATATGTTGCGCGGAAAGTAGAAACAAGTACAATTTCTTTTATTGTAAAAGCAGATAGAAAATAGCTCGTCAAAACGAGGATATTACTTTTCATAGTAGATCTTGTATATAATAAGACAAATTACTGACAAGATAGTTTTTTTGAATGATCTTATAAAAAAACATCTACAAAACTCAACAATAATTTGAGTTTTGTAGATGTTTAAGGATTTATAAAATAAGAAATATGCAGACGATCAGATGCTCGTTATATTATTTAAATTGCTGTAATGTCCTCCGATTAGCCGCAACCCTTTCTTTATCAAAAAACCAGCCCCATTTTCCGAAATAAGTACGGATAGACCGGACATGAACTTTGAATAAGTTAAAATTTTTACTTGAACCGGCGGCATATCCATGTATGACGGATGTCTTCGAAAAATAAACCGTTCTATACTTCATATTCATTCTTCGAGATAAGTCCCAATCTTCAAGGTACATAAAAAAGCGGTCGTCATATAATCCCACTTCTTCCAAAGTTGATATTCGTAATAATGTAAAACATCCCGAAAGAACAGGCGTATCGTAAACGAGCTGAGGCGATACATTTCTTAGCTCATATTTTTCCACCGAAGCCAGAAAAACGTCAAACTTTCGATACAATATCCGTTTTAAAAATGTCAGCGGGTTAGGCAACAATTTGGGCAAGAACTGAATTGTTCCGTCCGGATTCAAAATTTGTGGCATGGCCATCCCCACATCGGGGTTATCTTCCATAAAGCCTACCATCAAACTTATAGTATTATCCAGTAAAAGGACGTCGGGATTAACAACAAAATGATATTTACTTCCCATGGCCATTGCTTTCCTTATACCAATGTTGTGGGCAGCACCAAAACCAGGATTGCTCGGTTGATGAATATACTCAATGGGCGAGTGATGGTCCCTTATTTCATGCTCAACTGAATTTGAAGGAGAATTGTCAATAATAAACAAGACCTCAATATCTGGTGTGTCCAGTCCCTGTAACAAATCCTTGATCTCGGAATACGTCTGTTTATATAATACTATTGAAGCTGTAATCATTATTATTCATTTATACCACCGCTAAGAAAGCTGTTTACTTTAGGTTGTAAATCGTCTTTCCAATTTTCTGAATCATTTAGCAGAAAATAAAACCCACTATTTACACCTATTAAAATTATTTGACTATGCGACACAAATACTCCCCATAACCCGATTTGCATAAAGGTTTAGCAATGTTTAACAATTGCTGATCGTCGATGTACCCCATTCGAAAAGCAACTTCTTCAATAGCACCTATTTTCATTCCTTGGCGTTCCTCGATTACCTGCACAAATTGGGCGGCCTGCATCAGCGATTGTATGGTTCCTGTATCCAACCAAGCCGTACCCCGGTCGAAAATACCTACCTTTAATTTTCCCCGGCGTAAATACTCTTTATTGATATCGGTAATTTCCAATTCACCTCTCATGGACGGTTTGATATTTTTCGCAATGGAAACAACATCATTGTCGTAAAAATAAATTCCAGGAACAGCATAGCTGGATTTCGGCTGTATCGGTTTCTCCTCAATAGAGATTACATTTTTAGCCCCATCGAATTCCACCACACCATAACGCTCGGGGTCATGCACAGGATAGGCAAATACGACACCTCCATCGGGGTCGGCACAAGATTGCAGTAGTTTTGACAGGCCGGAGCCATAGAAAATATTATCACCAAGGATAAGGGCTACCTTATCTTCGCCTATAAACTCCTTACCCAACAGAAAAGCCTGTGCTAAACCATCTGGACTTGGTTGCTCTTTGGACTCAAACCGACATCCCAGCTGAGACCCATCTCCCAATAACTTTTGAAAGTTTGGCAAATCCTGTGGAGTCGAAATAATCAATATTTCTCGAATCCCGGATAGCATTAGCGTGGACAATGGGTAGTATATCATTGGCTTATGATATACCGGCATTAATTGCTTGCTTACAGCTAGTGTCAATGGGTGCAAGCGAGTTCCCGATCCACCGGCTAGTATAATTCCTTTCATTTTATAGTATTGAGTAATAAGTATTGGGTATTTAAAGTCCAGCTGTACAAGCCTTCAGTATAATAACCTCTTTATTGATTTTTAATTTCCTCTGCTAACATTTTAGCCAGGCTATACCTCCAGTCTGGCACTTCCACAGCATAGGCAGCCTTAATCTTCGATTTATCGAGCAACGAATATTTTGGCCGTTGTGCTGCGGTCGGATAGGCGCTCGTTGGAATGGGCTTAACCTGACAATCAAACGAATGAGCATCACGTATTGCTACAGCAAAATCATACCAGGAGATCTCGCCTTCATTGCTGTAGTGATAGATTCCGGCTTTCCAATCCGGTGCATCAGCAATTTTTAAAATGGCATTGGCTAAATCTTTTGCATAAGTTGGGCTGCCAATCTGATCATTGATTACATTGACGGTATCACGCTCGGCCATTAAGCGGCACATTGTCTTGACAAAATTCTTCCCATAGGCAGAATATACCCAGGAAGTCCGGATAATAATCGCTTCGGGGCACCACTTTTGAATCGCCTTCTCGCCATCAAGTTTGGTCATACCATAAGCATTGATCGGCGCTGTCGGTGCGTCTTCCGTTAGCGGAAGAGCAGAATTACCATCAAAAACATAATCCGTCGAAATAGCAATCAACTTTGCGCCATGTATACGACAGTATTGTGCAATCTCCTCACAAGCGACATGATTGACCAGATTAGCGATTTCATATTCTTCCTCCGCTTTATCCACTGCAGTATAGGCACCCGCATGAATAATTAAATCGGGCTGATACATGCCCAAAATATCCTGAATCAGGATTATTTTATCCAAGGGTAATTGTTTCCGGTCCAAAAAATAACATTCTTTATCGGTATCATTTCCCAATAATTCATGTAATTCGGAGCCCAGTTGTCCAGAAGCACCAGTAATAACAATTTTCATCTACGATATCTTTATAATAAAGCAATTCGCACCTGTTCATTCCTCAAGCAAAAACTCCAACAGGCACGCTGCTTTATTTATTTCATTAGTTTACTGTTACACAGCTCGGCGAAGCTTTGCGCATTTTGATCCTTTTGCGATAAAATCATCTGATCCACCGGGATCTGCCAATCAATTCCTAACTGCACATCTAATGGATGTACGCCATCCTCAGCCTCTTTGTTATAGTTATTGTCACATTTATAGGAGAATACCGCTTGTTCAGAGAGTACAGCAAATCCGTGTAGAAATCCACGTGGTACAAATAATTGTTTTTTGTTTTCGGCGGAGAGTTCCACAGCAACGTGTTGCCCATAGGTGGGCGAATCCGGACGAACATCCACAGCTACATCCAATACACGCCCTTCTAATACACGGACCAGTTTAGCCTGTGCATGCTCGCCAGTCTGCCTATGCAATCCCCTGACCACCCCAAATTGAGATTTCGACTGATTATCCTGCACGAAATGCGGATTATGGCCTAGTATCGCTGCCAATCTATTTTCATTATAGGATTCAAAGAAATAACCTCTTTCATCCTCAAATACGGCAGGTTCCAAAATAAAACAACCGGATAATTTGGTTTCTGTATATTTCATCATTAAGCTCCGTGGTATTGCTTGTTATAATACTGTTGATAGTCACCTGAAGTCACGTGATCCAACCATTCCTGATTGGATAGGAACCAATCGATGGTCAGCGATAAGCCCTGTTCGAATGTCACGGATGGGCTCCAGCCCAATTCCTCGTTTATTTTATTCGCATCGATGGCATAGCGTAGATCATGACCAGGACGATCTTTTACAAAAGTAATCAGCGAAGCGGCCGTCCCTTCTTCTCGGTTCAATTTCGTGTCCATTTGTCGGCACAGCTCTTTGATCAGGTCAATATTCTGCCATTCGTTAAAACCACCAATGTTGTAAGAATCACCATTTTTTCCTTCATGAAAAACCAAATCTATTGCTTTGGCATGGTCAATCACAAAGAGCCAGTCCCGGGTATATTTTCCGTCTCCGTATACAGGTAGCGGCTTATTATTTAAAATATTATGGATGCACAACGGGATCAGCTTCTCTGGAAAGTGATTTGGCCCATAATTATTGGAACAATTGGTTAAGACAATCGGCAATCCATAGGTATCATGATAAGCACGTACAAAATGATCTGAGCTTGCTTTGGAAGCCGAATAGGGTGAATGTGGATCGTATTTCGTCTCTTCTGTAAAAAAACCAGATTCGCCCAGCGCACCAAACACCTCATCCGTAGAGACATGGTGAAAACGTTTACCTTCAAAATTATCCTTCCATATTGTCCGGGCAGCATTCAACAGATTTACTGTACCAATCACATTCGTCATCACAAATGCGGTTGGATTAACAATTGAACGGTCAACATGCGATTCCGCTGCCAAGTGAATCACACCGTCCGGTTGATAAGTTTCGAAGATGGATATCATTGCAGACTGATCGGTAATATCAGCTTTGACAAAGGTGTAATTTGGACGATCCTCTATATCTTTCAGATTTTCCAGGTTGCCCGCATAGGTGAGCGCATCCAGGTTAATAATCTGATAGTCCGGATACTTTATAACAAACTCACGGACAACATGAGATCCAATAAACCCGGCCCCGCCTGTGATTAAGATTTTTTTATTCATATAATTCGATTATAGACGGAAGATACCTTAAGCTCGTCTGTCAAACATTATTGCCATAATTAAATAATTCGCTAAAATTAGGTTGATTTTTGCGAATTGGCAAGTTTTAATCGATAGGAAAAGCATAATAAACGCAAAAATCCCATGAATGGGACTTTTGTAAAATATATGGGGAACATTATGTTTAATTAATTTATGCTTTCTTTATAAGCGAATAAACGGGAACCTCATCCACGAGTTCATGCGCATCATGATTATCCAATGCTTCATATTCAGAGTTTTGAGATTTAAACTCTGGCACGATGCGCTTCATTGCTGCAACCAAATCCATAAAATCTGGCAAATGCTGATCGGCATCCACAATCTGCTGACAGACTGCATTGATTCGTTCTGCTTTGAGGATCAACTCATTGTGATTTACTTTCGCGATCATGATTTTAGGATGATGCGTTTTTACTGTATTCTCATTATTGGCCAAAAGTTCCTCATAGATCTTTTCACCTGGGCGTAGACCGACTATTTTAATATCAATATCCTCCGGATAGCGATAGCCCTTCAATTTGATCATCCGTTTGGCCAGATCGATTATTTTCACCGACTTGCCCATATCAAAGACAAATATTTCGCCACCTTTGCCCATTACACCAGCTTCCTGTACGAGCTGGCAAGCCTCCGGAATGGTCATAAAAAAGCGTGTAATTTCAGGATGTGTTAAAGTCAATGGACCACCGCTTGCCATTTGCTTTTCGAAAAGCGGAATGACAGAACCATTGGAGCCAAGTACATTTCCAAATCGGGTAATAATAAAGCCCGTTTCAGATTTACCACTACAGCTGCTGACATAGATCTCCGCCATCCGTTTGGTCGCACCCATCACATTGGTTGGGTTGACAGCCTTATCCGTTGACACCATAACCATTTTCTTGGTTCCATATTGCATACAAAGATCAGCCACATTCTTACTTCCCAGCACATTTGTCTGAATGGATTCATAAGGATTAGCCTCCATCAAGGGTACATGTTTATACGCCGCGGCATGAAATACAAGATCAGGCTTATACTGCGCAAATATATTTTGCATAAAGGCATAGTTGCGCACATCCCCAACGATACAATGTAGGTGTTCCGGCTGCGTCGCTTTTATAGACTGCTGAATATCGTATAATGCAGATTCCGCCTGATCCAATAGGATCAATTTCTTATAATGCCGTCTTGCAATCTGACGGGCCAGTTCCGATCCAATGGAACCCGCAGCACCCGTGACAAGAATCACTTTGCCCTTCATCTCCTCTTCAATCTCCGGGTGATCTAATTTAATTGGTTTACGGCCTAGTAAATCCTCGATCTTTAATGGCCGGATCTCCCTTTTTGCCCCAGAATTCAAGAGTATGCGCGCCGGTGGCATAATTTTAAGTTCAAGTCCAATGTTCTGGAACCAGTCAGAGATATATTCCAAGCGTTCCGGGTCATTGTTCTCTACAGCAATAATCACCTGACCGATTTCGTGTTTGTCTGTATATTCCTTGGTAATTTCGGTAATATCCTTGATCTTCAGGCCTGCAAGCCGTTTTCCTATACGAGAGATCTTATCTTCCACAAAAGCCACCACCTGGTATTTAATCCGTGGATCTTCTTTCAGGAGTGAGAAAGAGACAAGCCCCGGTCTGGAAGCACCAAAAATCAACACATTTTCGGCTTTCCGTGCAGGTAAAAATAAATACTCAAAAATTGTTCGGTATACCACACGAGCACCCACCATAATGACCAATAAGATACAGGCCTGCATGGTTAAGACACCATACGATAACCGAAGGTAATCCCCGGGCAATGTACCTTTTCCAACAAAAGCTTTGATGAGTACTGTCAACAACATCAATATGATATAGGCAGAGGCAACTGTTTTAAATATTTTAATGGTATCCCGGATCCCAGTCTGTCGTACAATACCCCTAAACGTATTATAACACAAGAACATAATAAAGTATACGGGTAAAACAAGCGCCAGTTTTTTCAACATAAGCGCCACGTCAAATACTCCTCTAAAATTATTGACAACGTAATTCGAAAATATATAACTTGCAAATACGAACCACATATCGATCAATAAAATGACCCATCGAGGATTGTCTTTCCGCAACCGTTTTCTTAAATCCCATAGAGATCCCATCATAGCTTTCTTCCCTTTTAGTTTATTCTATACCGTCGTATTCCCTTCATGAAGTACTCGGCATCATATGGCTTATTTCAAATTCGTAAAAGATGACCAAGATACTTAAAATTTAACAATCATTTTGCCTTTTTACTAAAATATCAACAATAATAAACGCCATAAACGCAACCGACATATTATCGTGGAGCAAGCAACTATTATACCGAAAATATTACAAACAGTAATAAAAATTAAAAAATCCCCAATGAAAAACCTTTAAAATTTATTACGATTCAATAAAACTTCCTTTTGCTTACGTTTTACTCTTTCTCATAAACATTAAAACTGGCATATTGTTTGTAAAACATCCTGTAAGACAGGCAAAACCATATACTTGAATTATATCTTATGAATTTTTTTTCCAATTTATTTAAAAATAAAAAATCATCGTCCATCCGGCCGCTGGCCCAGCTGGAGTTTCTGGAGGTGGATATGCACAATCACCTACTGCCCGGAATTGATGATGGCAGTACATCTGTAAAAAATTCGATTGCTTATATTCAAGAATTACAACGTTTGGGCTTAAAGAAATTTATCTGTACACCACATATTATGGCTGGCGTGCACCCAAATACTAAGTCGACTATTGAGGCGGCACAGACCAATCTTATAAAGGGTCTCAAAGAGACTGGCCATGATGCCGATATTTTTGCCGCAGCTGAGCACATGATTGACGATGATTTGACATCGCTTATCCAGCAGGATGAGCTCTGCGTGATGCCTGGGGGATATGTTTTAATCGAGATGTCTTATCTATCCGAGTCAAAAACATTGTTTCATATTATTGCTGACATTCAGAAACTAGGCTACAAACCTATTTTAGCACATCCGGAACGGTACAACTATTACCACAGCAATTTTAATATTTACAAGCAGATCAAAGATGCGGGATGCCTACTACAGCTTAACCTGTTATCCCTTAGTCGTTATTATGGCGTTGATAGCAAAGCAATTGCAATGACCTTGCTCAAATCGGGCATGTATGACTTTGTCGGTACAGACCTCCATCACGAGCGACATCTGGAGGCACTAAAGAATATTGCCGAAAAATATCCTGTTCGGGACATGTTAAAAACCTCTCCTATTTTAAATCAAACTTTATTAGATCATTTTGACAATAATAAATCGCAGGGAATAGCTGGTTAAAGCAAGCTGCTGTCCTGTTTTGTATTCAATAGTTCGCGCTATCTTCAAAATAAATCGAAAAATAATACGAATAAGATAAACAAAAAACGCATTCCCCGATCAGGGGAATGCGTCTCCATTAAATTTATTATCCAAATAAATTAGCTTATATACCGGAAAGGAATTATCTTTTTACACAACGGATCTGATAGGCCGAGCTAGCACCTGCATCTGAAGTAGAGGCACCCCAGATATCCGTAAAATGAAATTGCTTCTTATCTTCTAAAAGATAGTACCCTTGTGCCCCTACAGAGTCACCAGTATTATTTGTATGATAAGCTCCTCCAAACGGCAAGTAGAAAAATTTATCTCTGTTAGCGCCAGGATTAACTTGAGTACCAAAGAAAATACCAACATTGCTCGCTTTTGTACCATCCCAAGTACCCTGATATCTTCCAACACCATAAGGGTCTGGATTTTTTGGGTTATCAGCTCCATTCTGGTTGGTCCTTTTGATCAAATTATCAAATTCAGCTTTTGTGGGAAGTTTCCAGGTATTTAATGGCAAGACCAATGAACATGGATCCGCATCCCCACCATTTAATTGAACTGAGGGTTTTTGGTTATTATCTGTTGCTGGATCATTTACCCCAAAAACCTTAGGTTTTTGATAACCTGGAAACCAGTAGTTACCGTATGCATCATTTGTTGCAGCAAAACCATATACACCATTGTTATAAACCAAATTACCCAAAGCCCACACTTCACCACCAATATTTACTTCTGTAGGTTTTTTAAGCTTAAATTCCAATATATATTTTACGCCAGGTCTCAAATTCCAATTGCTGCTTGCGATCGGTTTAGCAGTACTACCACCGATAGAAACTCCTTGCAGAGAAACTTTTCCACTTGTTGTGGCTGCTGTCGTGATAAACGTAGAATCGGAGTTAATGACAGTTCCAGTTGTATTTTTCAATTTGAAAGCGACCGGACTTACATTACCTTTATAAGTAAGCGTTCCATCCGCCAAGTTGACATCTGCCGCTGCATTAGAAGGTTCGATTGTCGCACCCGCGATGCTACTCACAGCTCCAATAGCCGAAGCATCAAATTTCAATGTTACCTGCGTAAATAAGTGTGCAAGATCAGCGTTCAATACATTTTGACCGTCTTTTACTTCAAATGGCACCTGACCCAACATAAAGTCCTGATCAGCGGTCAAACCTTCAAAATTCACAGCATTCAGCTTTGTGCCAGCAGCTATGGATGGCAAGGCTTTATTTGAACCCGAAGCATAGATCACAAATGTGTATTTTCCTTTTTCAATTGCAAAATCTTGGGCCCCATTCCCCTGCGTAAAGAATTTAGTCTCTTTGTAATCACCAGCGGCATCAAAAATCGCTACATAATAGATCGTTCCCTGATTCAGCTTATGTTGCTCGCTACCTGTAGAAGTAGTTGCTGCACGATTCGACGCTTTTAAGCTTGGTGCCACAGCCTCTTCAGCAGTTAAACTAGCTACGATTGTATATTCGTTATTAAAAGGAATTTCTACTGTCTGCGTTGCCGAAGCATAACTACGGCCTACAGAAGCTGCTTTTGCAACACCATTATTCGGTGCGTAAGCCTGTCCGATATTCAAACGCACGGTCGTACCTTCTGGGATCACTGCAGCATTGTTATCCTTGCTACATGAAGAGATAAATAATGCAGATGCCAAAATAGAAGCCAACCCAAATTTTATTGTAAACTTATTCATAAAAATGATTGTTTATATCACTAATTAATTAAACTACCTTATATACTACCACTCAACATCTTGCGATTGTGTCTCTGTCTGCCATGATTCGGTCATCGAACCATTCACAGAGCCTTGCACAGAACCTGCAGCAACGCTATATTCCAGCTCTACATTTTGTACATTCATACAAGGAGCTACGTAAGGTAATCGGCTATTTAGATTAGCCAAGTTTTCTTTGTTCGTTTTCATTTTCTTATATTTTTAAAATTTTCTAAAGCAATCATTATTTGTGTATCTAGTACACTATGGCAAAAAAAGACAATATACATCTAATACAAAGGCTTTTAATACATAATAATATGACACTTCTTGATTGAGAAGTTGGACGAAATTAGATAAATTTTATAATCGTAGATAAGATTTTGACGAATGTATCTTTTCCTGTAGCTAAGCCACTACAAACCACCTAAAAACAAGCATTTTGCATGACATTTCCATGAGAATTCAACAGATTTAGAGCACCAAATATCTTGTTCAAATCAGTCTAGGAAATCACTGTAGAAATTATCAAAAAGGAAAACTCACCTTGCATCAAACAATAGCCGTGAAAAAGGAAATTAATTGCTTAAGCACTTTAATTATTATGAAAACAAAAACACATGAAGGCAAGTATAAACTAAATTCTATATCGATATTTATTATTCTAAAACAATAAACTAAAAATACAATTACCGTTTTTCAACAAAATAATAGACGAATGTATAGTCAAATATTTTATTTAAAATAGAAGGTAATAATATTAAGAAATTGATTATCGATATTAAAAATTCCATATTAAACCAAAAACCAACAGGCAAAATAGCTCAAAATTGCAATACCGACATAATAAAGACTACTTGTTTAAACATATTAATTAGAAGACAAAAAAAATGATAAAAAAACATTTTGAAGCAGAAAACAAAATTTAAACATCTTTGTTCAACTAGAGTAATATAACACTATTATGTTCTTAAATAATGCACAAAAACGGCGCTATATTACACCATAAAACAGTTATAAGAAAAATAAGTAAACATGAATGCAGTATAAAAGAAACATGTTTACATATCAAGCGAATTTTGTATTAGAAAATAAATTAACAATTTTTTTTTGCACAAGTTGATATTTAGTCGTAATATTACAATTCGAAAGCCTATAGTGTAGTAAGCCAAGTCTAGAAAAAAGTATTTGACATATATAAATTTATATAAGCATTCACAGAAGAATAACATCAAAATTGACACAGCGATAATATCAATACTTGTCTGTACGCAGAGACAAGCAGCTTATTAAAATGTTAATTTTTAAATTTTTAACAATGAGGTATTAAATTGTCCATTAAATTTTAAACCCCGCGCTAGTAATAGTGCGGATTATCCAAATAATATTATCATGAATAAGAACGCAAAAAAAATGTACGTCGCTCCGTCCATTAAGGAGCACGTAATTGAACTGGAGCAAGGCATTGCTGCTGGTTCAGGGGAAACCGGATTCTCTAGTCCTTCAGCAACTGACGTTGAAGATGCAGCCGGTGGTCAAAATTGGGATACTAACAGTTTTTAACATTATGAAAATGATCAACAAAAACATAGCAAATAAATTTGCTTTGGCCGCCTTTTTGGCTTTAGGCACGTTAGCAGTCACTAGCAGTTGTAGCAAAAACAACAGTCAAACGGAGGAAATCGTTCCAGAAGGTAAGAACCAAGTCATTGTTCGTATTGCGGGATTAAATGAAGGAGATAATAACTCATCAATTGGAACAAAGGGCAGCACAAACAATAAAAAATCAAATGAAAATTCACTTAAATTCGTGGAAGGTGATAGTTTTGATGCACTTATAGGTGTTACCAACAGTTCCCCCATCTCATCTGGATTAAAAGCGTCAAATGGATTACAGGCAGCTGCTACACCTTTGGCCCCTACAACAACGTATAGTATATATTTATACAAAAAGAATTCCGATAATACTACCTATACTTTCGTCAAATCAGTACCTCTGACTGCTGGAGCTGCAGGAACTATTGATTTAGCTAATGGAGCCTATAAATGGTTAGCGGTATCTTATAACAATACAGACGTACTACCAATTGGTGCAACAGCCACAACAGTGCCGACCAGCACAACATTGGATTTAAGCAAAGATATCCTTATTGCATCCAGTACGTCTGATTTAGTTATCAACGGAAATTCCGTTCCATTAAACATCACTTTTAACCGTGTGTTCTCAACTGTCACTGTAGAGGTAAATACATTAGGGATGTTCGCACGAATGACAGAAAATCCAACAATAAGTGTTACTGCTGCTAATGCAATCAAAACAAAAACGATAGACTTTACAACGGGGAATTTAACGCTGACCAATGTAGCAAACCTTAACCTGACTGCTTCCGATTTCACAAATGTTTCTCCAGTAGGAACAGAAGCTTACCAAAAAATTGCGACGTTTAAAACAGCAGAACAGCCGCAATTAACTGTGAATGCAAAAGTATCACAGCTTAAAGTCAAACTTGATGACAACACCACTGTTCGTAATTTTGGTGCAACAGAGTCTAATCAAAACATTAACATTACACCATTAGGCGGTAAAAATCAGCGTGTATTAGTTGGTTTGGCAGAATCGGCAATCACCTATAACAATGTAAGTTGGGCCAGATCTAACCTATACTATAGAGCCGGTGGCGCATTAAGTACAACACCTTACCGTTTTTATCATGCGAATCCGAATAACCCAGCGAAAGAAGAGAGTTTCTTTGCATTTAGAGGTCACTTACCCGGCCGTTTAGCTAGTGGAATTGAGGCAAACCAAAAAGATCCTTGTACAATGGTCTATCCAGCTGGTCTATGGAAAACCCCAACATATGCGAATTTGCAAACAATGACTTCCCAACAAGGACTACTTTCAGGCTTGTTAGGAGCATTGCTAGGAAATCCAGCAACTCCAAATACGGGTTATGGAACCAATTACATTGAATACACACCAACTATAGGTTCAGCTACTGGGCCCTATTCATCTACCCCAAATGCGAATAGACTACGCTTTAACTATAACGGACTTCAGTCTAATGTAAGTTTGGTAAGTGGTTTAATTGATGTTCAATTAGGTAATGTTGGAACTACTGCTGCTTTCTGGAGTATAGACCGTGTAGCGGATTTATCAATTATAGAAGTAGGCGCTTGGGGATATATAGGAAGAACTCAAGATCCAGTTCTTGGAGGACCTAGATCTGTAGCGTCAAGAGGTGCGGGCGCATTAAACATCGATTTATTAGATCTTGGTTTGGTAGGTTCTGGCTTTATGAACGTTCGTTGTGTACGTGACGCTACATTCGCTGCCAAATCAGCAGTTGCAGGGTATAATCCTTATCCAAACCTTACAAATCTTTAGCAATAATTTAGCTAATTTGTTTATTTGATAAACAAATGATAAAAAGCCTTCAACAATTGTTGAAGGCTTTTTTCATTCCGATGCATGAGCAATAGCCATTTTTTTCACACTTTTTAACACGATTATCGGAAATTTTCACACGGAAATTTCCGATAATATTTTCTACTTTTGAACCATCAAGTCATTTTTTTTGCGTTCGACTTGATAATATTAATGGATAAAATGGAACGAAGGCGTTCGTTCCATTATTTTTTATCACTGATAGTCAATTTGT
>JAITLV010000292.1 GCA_031277685.1 Sphingobacterium sp.
ATCGAAAATCCATCTTTTAAAACCGATAAGGGGATTGTCAAAATCTTAGGAAAATTAGAAAAGGACCAATATATCCTGTTGGATCATCAAGGGAAAGCAACATTGACGGACAAGAATTACGGTTTTATTGCTGATCTGACTGTACAAGGGACGGCCATTCTACCCAAAGGCGGTTCCGCAGTAGCATTTTCTTGTGATACAAACGGGGATGAAAAACCGGAGGTCATTGTAAGATACAATACTCGGATGACAGGAGAACCATTGAATTTAATTAAAAAATAGGGCATTGAATAGGGACGAGGGGAGGGCTTTTATTTAGCTTTGAATAGCTAATATGAAAATTGATTTTGAAATGATCGTTTAGTTTGCTAAGATTGTGACTTAACCAACAAAATTTCATTCGCAGCATGCGCAGATCTACCGTCGTCGATAATGCTAAAGCAACTGTTGAATTGGATATCTCAGCACTTTATCATGAGTATTGGGAGAGCCTATTTAAACAGATGATGCGCATTCTTTTGGACGAAGATGAAGCGGCGGACGTGGTGCAACAAACATTCTTGGACCTCCTTGAAATGAAAGAGAAGATTCCCGAAATCAAATCGGTCAAATCTTTTCTTTTTATCATGGGCAGGAACTTGGCTTTCAAAAAACTCAGAAGAAAACTTTTAAACGATACTTATCGTGACTTTTATGCAAGTCAATATAAAGAAGCGTCCTCTTTAATTGAAGAATGGATTGTGTTTAAAGAGTTGGATGATCTAATCGAGAAGGAAATCGATAAGTTGCCCAGTAAAATGAAGGAAATTTTCATTCTCAGCCGCCATTTTGAGCTTTCTCATGCTGAGATTGCAAAAAAATTAAATATATCTGATAAAACAGTTAAGAAGCAGATTAGTAATGCGTTGAAGCTTGTTCGTCTTAAAGTGGATAAGGATTATCAACCGCTACTTCTTGCGATTTTACTGACAGATTTACTTTTTTAATTTTTTTTCTACTACCTAACCCCTACTTAAGGCTCTTTTCTTTATAGACCTAAAAAATCTGACAGAAGAGACTATGAATAAAGATGAACAACTTAAAAAAGTTCTATCGGACTATGCAGCAGGACGTCTGTCTGCAAGAGAAACAAAAAAACTAGAACATCTAATTCTAAAGTATCCTTCCGGCGAATCTTGGGATTGGAAAGATAGTCGCCACAAGGAGGCTGTGAAGGATCGGATTCAAGCCGGGATAGCAGCACATCACAATAGCAAAGCTAAAATAAGAAGGATTAATATCCGAATTGCTGTTAGCATTGCGGCAGCATTTGTCTGTTTCTTTATCTTTTTATACCTGTATTTAATTCCAGGCGCAACAGATACTTTTTATACAATTGCCCAGTCAAAAT
The DNA here is from genome assembly GCA_031277685.1 of Sphingobacterium sp. GTDB lineage: Bacteria > Bacteroidota > Bacteroidia > Sphingobacteriales > Sphingobacteriaceae > Sphingobacterium. The sequence goes on from JAITLV010000292.1 coordinate 1,391, forward strand.
CGTATAGCAGTGATAAAGTTGTCCTGATATTGCCCGACGGAAAACAATTTCCGCTAAAAGATTCGGCCTCTTTTACGCAATTAAAGAGGGAATTGGGATTGCAGATGAAATCTTTGGGTTTAGAAAACAGGATAACGGTGAGTGTGCCTGACCAAAAACAGTTTAAGTTGACACTTGAAGATGGAACGAATGTTTGGCTAAACGCAGGATCTACGTTAAGGTTCTCCTACAACCTTTATAAACAAACAGCAAGAAAAGTACAGCTCGAGGGCGAGGCATATTTCGAGGTCGCATCAGATAAATTACATCCTTTTCATGTTTTTGGAGGGGGGGCTGAGGTTAAAGTTACAGGAACGAAATTTAATGTGCAGGCTTTTGAAAGTGATCATTTCGTCCGGACTTCCTTGGCTGAGGGGATCGTAACCTTCTACATGGATCACAAGGCTTATAAATTGGTGCCCGGTATGGAGGTCATTGCTGATACTGAACGAAAAAATGTAAGCGCCCAATCATTCGACATTGATAAACTCCTGTCCTGGAAAGAAGGATATTTTGTATTCGATAATATTGAGCTTGTGGATGTCATGAAGGCTGTGTCACGTTGGTATAATATAGCTGTAGTGGCAAAGTCGCCGGTCAAAAGCAAGAAAATAGGCGGTACATTTCCTAAGAATGTACCATTGATCGATTTTTTAAATGATTTGACACTCCTTAGTGGCGTTGAGTTTAAAATAAATGGAAAGGAGGTAGAGATTCTAAACTAATACAATCCCTAATTCAAAATCGATCAAATCATATAAAATACAGTGTTTCAAACACCTTTATGGTAATGATGAAGTCGATTTCAATATGTTGAAAACCAATTAATTATTATTAATATCTAAATCAAATGAATAGAAAATATATAGCATATTTCAATCGATACGATTATGCTTTAAAATATCTCAATAGGACTAAGGTCACTGTGCTTACTATGCTGTTAATGAGCAGTCAGGTAAATGCCAATGTTTTTGGACAGCGGGTTAGCCTTACGACAAAGACTGCTTCATTGAAGGAAGTGTTTGCTAAAATTAGTAAACAATCGGGTTACCACTTTTTGTATTTGGAAGAGGACCTAAGGGGCAGTGGAAATAAGCTCTCCTTAAAATTGGAGAATGTGCCATTAAAACAGGCTCTTGACAAAGTGTTGGTAGAAAATGGGTTGGCTTACGTGATTCGTGACAATAGAATTATTGTTGAAAAGATAAACCCTAGCGGATTAACAGCTAAAAATGAAGGTGTCAAAATTCAGAAACGAGTCATTAAAGGGACTGTTTCGGACGATAAGGGAAATAAGCTGTCAGGGGTTACGGTCAAAGTCATTCATGGGGCTGCAACAGCAACAAATGAAAATGGGGAATTTGAAATTCAGGTCAAAGAGGGGGATCAACTTCAATTCGATTTGATCGGTTACGGTCAATTTATAACCACTATTGATAATCGCAGTATTTACCAAGTGACGCTATCCGAGAAGGTCGGTGATTTACAAGAGGTTGTTGTGGTTGGTTATGGAACACAGCGAAAAGTCAATTTGACAGGTGCAGTTGCGACAATTTCTCCGAAACAATTGGAAAATAGACCGATCAGCTCACTTTCGGCGGGACTTCAAGGTCTGGTTCCCGGAATGACAATCACACAGGGGAGTGGCCAGCCCGGCAAAGATAATGGAACAATTCGCGTTCGTGGGGTTGGGACATTGAATAACTCTAATCCCATGGTGCTGGTTGATGGGATTGAATCGTCGATGGAAAATGTCGATCCCAATGATGTTGAATCGATATCTGTACTGAAAGACGCGGCTTCTGCGTCAATCTATGGATCTAAGGCTGCTAATGGAGTAATCCTTGTGACAACAAAAAGAGGTAAAGAAGGGAAGACAACCATCAATTATAGCAATTTCTTTGGTAAACAAAATGCGACGAATATGGCCGAGCGCCTGAACTCATGGGAATATGCAGAACTGTATAATGAGGGATTGCGGCTAGACGGGAAAAAGGAGCGTTTTACAGCGGAAGATATTAAAGCATTTAAAGATGGAACAGATCCATATAAATATCCAAATACAAATTGGCACGATTTACTTTTGAAGGGATCGGGCTTTCAGCACCAGCATAATCTTAATATTTCCGGCGGTGCAGAGAAAGTCCGCTATATGGGGAGCGTAGGCTATCAGGGACAAGACGGTATTATTAAGTTGACTTCAAAAAAGCAATTTAATGTCCGTACAAATTTAGATATGACTCCAATAAAAAATCTGGATATCGGTTTGTCAATGTACTTATCGAACCGTAAACTTCAGGAACCCACCAATCCATATGTAGGTGGTATGGGCCAATACTTTCGTCTAGCCAACCAAATGGCACCATGGATACCATATAAAGACGCAAATGGTAACTATGGTACAATTAGTGATGGAAATCCAATTGCCTGGATGGAACAAGGCGCAACTACTGATGAAGTACAACGTCGTTTTAATGCGATCGGTAGTGTGCAATATAAATTTATCGATGGTCTTTCTTTAAAAGCACAGGGATCTTATAGGCCGTCAACGGATGATTCGCATGAATTTAGAAAAGACATCTGGTATAATCCCTCGAAATATCAGGGTCCAAATAAGCTTTTCGAGAAAACAACGATATCAACAATGTACACTGGTGACATTACCTTAAATTTTGATCGTACATTTTCAAATCATCATATCGGTGCATTGGCTGGTTATCATGCTGAGCAATATGATTATAAATATGGAGAGATGTATCGTCAGAATTTTCCAAATAATGATCTAACAGACATTGATGCTGGCGACACAAATGGACAAACCAATAAAGGTGATACAAAACACCTGAACATGCTTTCCTATTTTGGGCGTGTTAATTATGATTATAAAGGTATTTATCTTTTCGAAGCGAATGTTCGCCGAGATGCTTCCAGCCGTTTTTCCGAAGGTTATCGTTGGGGAACATTTCCATCCTTTTCAGCAGGCTGGCGGCTCTCTGAGGAATCCTTTATGGAATTCGCGAAATCGACTTTTAGCAATATTAAACTTAGAGGATCCTGGGGGCGTTTGGGGAATCAGAGTGCTTTAGAATACTATCCTTCAATTCCTGTAATTGGTTTGGGGAAGGATTACGCCTATCCGTTTAATAATGTGATTTATCCGGGAGCGACACTAAAAAAAGCCAATAAACGTAGTATTACTTGGGAGAAGACCCGTACTTGGGATTTGGGATTGGATGTTGGTATCGGAAACAATCTAACACTTACCTTGGATTATTACGATCGCTTGACGACTGACATCCTTATGGACGTTCTGGCTCCGGCAACCTATGGACTGAGTGGATATGTAGATAATGTTGGACGCATGACAAATAAAGGTTTTGAGGCCATTGCGACCTACAGAAAACGCTTATGAGCAGTTGATTTTGGTGCAACGGCTAATTTTTCTTACAACAAAAACCGTATTCTCGACCTTGGTGGAGATTCTTACCTTTTGGACGGAAGTTGGAAAATCAAGCAAGTCGGAGCACCCATCAATTCTTTTTATGGATACCAGACTGCAGGACTTTTCCAAAGCACAGAAGATATTCAGAACTGGGCACAATATAAAATGGCAAGCAACAAAGTGCTACCAGGTGATCTCCGCTACGTTGACCGTAATGGAGATAAGAATATAACCGCTGATGATCGTACAATACTCGGCTCCACTGATCCGAAGTATACTTTTGGCTTAAACCTCAGTGCCGCATACCATGGTTTTGATATTCAGGCATTTTTTCAAGGTGCATCGGGCGTATATGGTTATGTTGAATCATCGGGTATAGGTGAGTTCAGTGGTGATACAGGAAGCCCATTACGTTTTTGGCTTGACCGTTGGACGCCTGATAATCCAACAAGCACAATCCCACGTATCCAGAACAATAATGGGATAAGTAGCCCTAATCGAATTGTTTCAGATTACTGGGTACAAAACGCAAGATATGTACGATTAAAAAATCTGCAAGTGGGCTACACGTTTCCGGATACCTGGGCAAACCGAATAGGAGCATCCAAGGTCAAGTTATTTTATAGTGGACAGAATTTATTGACAATAACCAAATTCTTAAAGGGTTATGATCCGGAAATGCCTGCGGGGTCTGGGTCGTATTATCCACAGGTAAAGGTAAATACTGTCGGAATGAATATTACATTTTAGTTGAGAGGGTTTATACAAATGAAAAAGATATATTTATTAATTATGCTGGCGACAGCTAGTTTACAGTCATGCTCGGATTTCTTGGACAAGTTTCCCGGAGATGCATTGACACCAGAGACATTTTGGAAAACAGAAGCGGATGCAAAACTTGCTTTAGTTGGTTGTTATCGTGGCTGGGAATCCGAAGAGGTTCTGTATCGCGATTGTGCATCTGATAATGCGTATAGCTTCCACAAACATGAAGGTTGGCAGGTGATCGGAAATGGAGGGATGAGTTCTGCCGATCCAGGTGCTGACCTATACGATTACACGACAATTAATCGTTGCAATGACTTTTTGGAACACATTGATGCGATCAGTTTTAAAGATGCGAGTTTGAAAGAACGGTATAAAGCTGAAGTTCGTTTTCTACGAGCTTATCGTTATTTCCTATTGACCAACAACTATGGTGACGTGCCACTTGCAACTAAAACTTATGCGACTATTGAGGAGGCACGGTTGACGCGTACACCAAAAGCTGAGGTTGAGAAGTTTATTTTAGACGAATTGAAAGCTGTTGCCGCAGTACTTCCTGAAAAATATAGTGCTGCAGAAATAGGACATATTACGAAAGGCGCAGCGTTGGCCATTCGTATGCGTTTTAACCTCTATTTGGGCAACTATGAGGAAGCTTTGACTGATGCAACAGCAATTAAAGCTTCAAACGTGTACCAATTGTTTCCAACCTATGATGGTACTTTCCAATTGGCGAATGTGAATAACAAAGAGGTTATCCTTGATGTACAATACAAGGCAAATGACTTAGAAAACTGGCTTATCGCAGCATTGTTTCCGAATGGAGACGGAGGTTGGTCTTCTATCGTTCCTATTAAGGCCTTGGTAGACGCGTATGAAATGAAAGATGGAAATACTGTTGACGAAGCTAAATTAACTGGGGCATACGACAGTAGATATCCTTTTCTAAATAGGGACCCACGACTGAAAATGTCTATTCTTTATCCAGGACAGGATTGGAATGGCCGTGTCTTTGATCCATTGGCAAAAAACATCAATGAAGATGGAAAAGCGGTAAGTAATCCAGATTATTTTAATGGAGCCAATAACGCTTCAAAGACAGGATTCTCGTTCAAAAAATATACAGCTCCGATTTCCCAATACGATGATCCATGGAATACAAGCATGAATTTAATTGTTAGTCGTTACGCGGAGGTTTTATTGACCATTGCAGAGGCTAAGATAGAATTGGGACGCTTGGATGAAGAAATGTACCAAAGTTTGGATATGGTTCGTGAGCGTGCAGGTATGCCGAAAGTAAACCGGATTAAATATGCATCGAAAGATAAGTTAAGAGAACTGGTTCGTCGGGAACGTCGGGTGGAATTTGCCTTTGAAGGATTGAGAAGAGCAGATATTATCCGTTGGGATATTGCCAAAAACGTATTGAACGGAAAGACAGAGGGTAGTTGGATGGGAGTTATTAATACGAATGAAACTAATGAGGATAAGCGATTAACACAGATTGGAGAACCTATCTTAGTAGAAACGAGACAATTTCAACCATTTAATAGGTATTTGCCGATCAGCCAACAGCAAATCGACCTCAATAAAAACCTGACGCAAACTCCTGGTTACAATTAGCCTGCAAAATAAAGTTTTACACCGATAAAAAGGTGTAAAACTTTGTTAGATTGCTTACAATCAATTTTAAACCAGATTGGGTTAAAAAAGGCCTAATAAAGATGAATCAACTAACCTGTCAGCGAGAACAACATGTGTAGCTGCGGATCAGTACTAATAATAATTTGTAAATGAAAGTATATTTATGGGGCTGCATATTAATGCTCTCTGGCATGCAGCTAAAAGCACAGCATCAGGATCACGTTTTATGGTACCGTGAACCGGCAAAGGTTTGGGATGAGGCACTTCCTGTTGGCAATGGACGTTTGGGGGCTATGATTTATGGCGACTGGAATAAGGAAAATATCCAGGTCAATGAAGAGAGCCTATGGGGTGGTTCAAAGGTGGATGCCAATGCGGATGCGGCCAACAAAATTCCCGAAATTCAACGTTTACTTGTCGCCGGAGAGATCGAAAAGGCTGCTGCTTTGTCTGAAAAAGAGCTTAAAAGTAATCCCCTGCGTATACGGTCCTACCAATCGTTCGGAAATTTTCGCATCGATTTTGGAACCGAAGGCTTTTGGCGGGAACAGGTCACAGACTATCGTCGTGATCTTGATTTACAGACCGGATTAGCAACAACGAGCTATCGTATCGATGGCGTAAAATATACGCGGCAAGTATTTGCCTCGGCACCCGATAATATGATTGTGATTCGTCTATCGGCAGACAAACCTGGAAAGTTAACCTTCCGGTTTTCCTATTCGCGTGAACAGGATGCAGTTGCGACACCTTTATCTGACCATGAGCTGAAAATTCAGGGACAGGTGGTGGATCTACCAATGGAAGATGGTGGTGAGATAGGTGCACATATGAAATTTGCGGGACTAGTCCAGGGGAGTCACAAAGGCGGAAGCATGATAACCAATGCAAATTCTTTTTTTGTCAAGGATGCGGATGAAGTCCTTTTTTACTTTACGGCAGCCACAGATTATGATCTGTCAAAATTAAACTTTGACCATCGTATTGATCCGTTGGCTCGCTGTCGGGCACTATTGGATCAGGCTCAAAAACAGCATTATGAACAGATTCTTTCCAGACATATTGCCGATCATCGTCAACTTTTTGACCGTGTGGTCTTCAATATGGGACAGCCTTCGGATTTACCAACAGACCAACGTCTGAAAAAAGTAAAAGAGGGCAGTCAGGATCTTTCTTTGATCAGTCTTTATTTTCAGTATGGACGCTATTTGTTGATGGGTTCTTCGCGTAGCCCAGGCGTGCTTCCGGCCAATTTACAAGGAATATGGAATAAGGACATGAATGCCGCCTGGAGTTCCGATTTTCATACGAATATTAATATCCAAATGAACTATTGGCCGGCCGAAGTCTGTAACCTCTCGGAGACAGTAGTTCCTTTCTCCAATTTGATAAGTGCCTTGCGCGAACCGGGGCGAGTAACAGCCCGCAAAACCTATAATTCCTCGGGTTGGACGATGAACCACCTAACGGATCCTTTTGGACGTACAGCAATTGCAGATGGCGTCGGCTGGGGAACATTTCCTATTGCCGCAGCATGGCTGGTACTTCACCAATGGGATCATTATTTATTTACCAACAATAAGAGCTACCTGAAACAGGAGGCTTATCCCTCCATGAGAGAAGCTGCCGAATTTATTTTGGGTTATCTCGTGGAAGATCATAAGGGCTACCTTGTTACTGCTCCGTCCAATTCTCCTGAGAATAGGTATCGTATGGCCGATGGAAAAGAATTTCAACTGACATATGGTGCTACCATGGATATCGAGATTATTCGTGAGTTATTTGAGGCGTGCCTGACAGCGGGCACAATGGTCGGAGAGGAAACGGATTTTACTAAAAAACTGAAACATGTGTTAGCTAAATTGCCCCCTATCCGAATCAGCCCGCGGTATCAAACAATCCAGGAGTGGATTGAAGATTACGAAGAGGTCGAACCGGGGCACCGTCATATGTCCCATCTTTTTGGACTTTATCCGGGGAAGTCGATTACTTCAGATAAAAAAGAACTGTTTGAAGCCGCACGAAAAACGATTGCCCGCCGTCGGTTCTATAATGAAAACGAAAGTAACCGTAATGGTTCCTATACAGGATGGAGCAGGGCTTGGATGATTAACTTTTATGCGCGACTGCTCGACGGTGAAGAAGCTGGTAAAAATGTACAGGCATTACTCGCTAAGACAACATTAAACAACCTATTCAATACACATCCACCTTTTCAGATTGACGGAAATTTTGGCGGTACGGCCGGAATTGCCGAGATGCTAATCCAAAGCCATAATAAAGAGGTGCAAATACTGCCTGCATTGCCGTCATTTTGGTCCGATGGTGAAATTAAAGGTTTGCGTGCCCGTCAGGGGTTAACCGTTGATCTGAAGTGGAGTAAGGGGGGACTGACCTCCGTCACATTAGCGGCAGATCAAGATGTCACGATTACACTTCGGTATAAGGATCAGCTCAAAAAAGTAAAAATAAGCCGTAATAAGCCCTTAGTATTAAATCAAATATGAATATTTTCAAATTAACTTTTAGCAGAAAGGAGACGCTCTTTTTGGGGTTGCATTTGACTTTCTGCTGTATCATTTTTTGTTCTTCCGCAGTACTCGCACAAAGTGATGACAAGGCAAGACCGGTCAAAAAATTTGCCCAGCCAGAGCGGATTCGTTACGATGGATCCTGTATGACCATTGAGGGAAAAGACGTTTATATCTATAGCGCGGCTTTCCATTACTTTCGTTGTCCAGAGGAATTGTGGCGTGATCGTTTTCAAAAAATAAAGGAAGCGGGTTTCAATACGGTAGAAACTTATGTACCCTGGAATTGGCATGAACGCCATATTCCAAGAGATATGCAGGACCAATCCAAATTTGATTTTTCCGACCTCAAAAGATGGCTAAAAATGGCGCAGGAAGAGTTTGGTTTTTATACTATTGTTCGTCCCGGTCCTTTTATTTGTGCTGAATTTTCCGGCGGTGGTTACCCGAGATGGCTAGCCAAATACCGCCCCGACAATCTGGAAGGTTTTTGGTTGCGAGGGAATGACGAACAGCATATTGCCTGGTCCCAGCATTGGTTTAATGCGGTATGTAAAGAGCTGGTTCCTGAGCAGATCACACGTAAGGAAAAGGGTAAAAAAGGGATTATCATGATCCAGATTGAAAATGAATATGATGCGCATTGGAGTCCCGGAAAAGATAAAGTGCTGAAGGCCCTCAATGAATCGGTGAAGAAAAGTGGAATGGATATTCCGGTTTTTACCTGCTTGACCAATGAAACAAGAGGGAGCAAAGATCCGGAACTATCGCAGGTTTTCGATTGTGATAATTACTATGTAAGCGGGCCATCGGACGCACCAAGCTGCGCTTATCGCATGATGGATCTACGCCAAAAGCAACCTGATGCTCCGGGGTTTGTGACTGAACTACAAGGTGGGTGGTTTTCGCTGGTCACGGGGAGATTGAGTGAAGAACATTATTCCGACGATCGGCATTTCAAGGCTATTGGTTTAATGACTATGCTAGGAGGTGGAACAGGTATCAATTACTATATGTTTTTTGGTGGTACACATTTTGATGGCTGGGGAGCAAGGGGCATGACCACGAGCTATGACTATAATGCAGCGATTCATGAGAACGGTGCTGTAGGTCCTAAATACCTTGCTGCTAAAGAAATAGGTGCATTCATCCAAAAATTTGAATCCAAACTCGTCCGCACGCAGGGAGGTCCTTGTGAACTGCTAGGTGCGCCAAAATCATTATTTGGAGGAGTGAGAGTGGCCAGTGATGGTACAAAGTTTATATTTCTGCACAATACGGACCCTAAACAAGCAATCAAGGGAAAAGTAACCCTATTGCCAAACAGCGTCAACCTTGTGAAAGATCCGATCTATAATGTCAATCAAAATGGGGAGAAAGTACTGATCAAAACCGATGATCAGCTGGTCAATCAGGTTCAGCAAATGGAGAAAATTGAAGTAGATTATGATCTTGCGGGGTTGGAATCAAAAATATTGGTTGTGGCAAAAGGGCAATCGGCAAATAAGGGCGATTGGTGGCCCAAGAAGGCTGCTATGATTGAACGGCCTTCCAACGTACCGGCGGGAGTCCGTGTCAGTACAGCCCGTAAGGCTGAGGACGCTTTAGGGCAGGCCGATTGGAACACGATGCCACAGTTGGTCAGTCTTTCTGATATGGACATCAACGATTTTAGATACAGTAGCTATCGTAGCCATGTGGTCCTGACGGCAAAACAAGCTGAACGCGAACATTATTTACTGTTCAATATGTATACAAGGGATATTGTATCGGTACTCGTTAATGGAAAGCCCGCCAAGCGGCTTTTTCCAGACCGTGCCGATGCGCAAAGCTGGACAACGCGCAACGCCTTTGAGCGTATTCGCGCGGACGAATACGACAACCGCTTTGATGTTGCCGGCTTATTGAAAGCTGGAGAAAATGAGATTGTTGTGGCTTACGAAAACCTGGGCCACGCACATGGTTATGTACCGATGGAAGAGTTGGCAGGAATTCATCAAGGGGGACTCTCTTTAAGTGAAACAGCGCTTACGCATCCTTTGGAATGGGAGTTTTCGACAGATCTTGCCGGTGTGCAGCAAGGCTGGAACTTACCCGATTTTGATGATACAAGCTGGGCTACAGTTTCCTTGGATACAAAGAATGAAATTCCACGCAAAGGTAATCAAGTACAACCCAAGGGTAAACAGGACGGTCTCGTTACCTGGTACCGTGTTGAATTTAATCTGGACAAACTCCCGAAAGACCTATGGGTGCCCTGGATGGCTAAGGTCAATGCTTCGGGCAACGGTTATATGTGGCTCAATGGACACAATATTGGACGTCATTGGGAGGCAGGACCTCAACGTGAATTTTTTCTTCCGGAATGTTGGCTGAATTTTGGTGCAAAGAAAAATGTACTCACTTTTGGGCTGAGGCAGACAGAAAACGGAGCACTTTTACACGCATTGGAGATCGTACCTTATCCTAATACTGCTGAGGTAAGAAAAAATAAATAATCAATACTTATGAAGAATGAATAAGTTTTTAACAGCATTAACAATCCTGCTTTTATTGGTATGGGGATCCTGTCTCCAGAGTTTTGGGAAAAAGCCAACGAGCCGTATTGAGTATCAATTAAACACGAATTGGGCCTTTTATCGTGGCGATCTTAAGGGTGGGGAAGGTATTGGTTTGGATGACTCCAAATGGATCCCGGCAGTATTGCCACATGTGATGCAGCTTGAGAAGAAGCACAACGGTGGTGATGCGATATACGATGGGATAGGTTGGTATAGACGCTATTTCAAGCTCGCTGATCAGTATCGTGGTAAGAAGGTCTTTGTGCAGTTTGAAGGTGTGATGAACAGCTGTGAGGTGTTTGTCAATGGTAAAAGCGTTGGTAAGCACCGTGGTGGATATGTTGGCTTTACGTTGGATATCACGGATCAGCTTCATTTTGATCAGACAAATAACGTGATTGCAGTTCGGGTGTCGGCTGAGTACGATCCATTGACACCTCCGGGTAAGCCACAAGATAGACTTGATTTCTATTATTATAGCGGAATCTATCGGGATGCCAAATTGGTAGTTTCCGATCCCTTGCGCATTACCGATGAATTGGAACCAGATGCAACCCAAAATTCGGGTGTTTTTGTGCATTACCCGAAGGTGGATAAGAGCAGCGCTACTGTTGCTGTAAATACGGAGTTGAAAAATGAGGATAAAGCGGTCAAGAAGGGGTACCTCTTGACCTTACTGAAAGATACCCAAGGAAAAGTTGTGGGCCAGCAGCAGTTACCATTTGAGCTGAAACCACAAGAACGTCGGCGGATAGACCAACTGATAGAAGTCAAAAATCCTCAATTGTGGCATCCCTATCATCCGATCTGTTATAACCTGGAAAATCGGGTGTACCTTGCCAATGGTGTCGAAGTGGATCGCCGTACTGAGCAAATTGGTATCCGCCAGATTCGGTATACCAAAGATGGTGGTTTTTTTATTAATGGCGAACATCTTTATGTGGTTGGGGCCAATCGTCATCAAGCCTATCCCTATGTCGGGGATGCAGCATCCAATTCCGTACAGGAACGGGAAGTGATCGATATGAAACGCGGTGGGTATAATGCTGTTCGGGCAGCGCATTATCCACACGACCCTGCATTTTTGGAAGCTTGTGACCGCCATGGCCTCTTGGTTGTCGAATGTGTTCCGGGATGGCAGTATTTTAATAAGGCAGCAGAGTTTACAGATCGTTTGGAATCCATAACGCGCAGTATGATCCGTCGTGATCGAAACCGACCTTCTGTTATGCTGTGGGAGACCGCATTAAATGAAACCAGTTACCCCCTGTCGGTGGTGAAGCGTATTGCTGAAGCTGCACATGCCGAATATCCCGGGGATCAGTTTTATACCGCCGGTGATTATTTTAGTCATGAAGAAACGGAGCCTTATTATGATGTTTTCTACAAACAGGTGTCCAAATACCCCAAAGATGGTAACGTGATGAGCAATTATCTTGAAGATCAAATAGCCGTTAAACCTTTGTTGACCCGGGAATGGGGCGATGGTGTAGGGGAAAAGCCAAGGGTAAGCCTGACGGAAAACGAATATGAACAAATGCGGCAGGGGCGCAGCCGATTACATCAGCTGAATGGAAATGGCTATTTCGATTGGTGTATGTTGGACGCCAATCCGCGTATGGGGGGGCACTTTATGTGGAGTTATAACGATTATACCCGTGGTGCCGAGGAAGAGACGATGTATTCAGGAGTGGTCGATGTAAACCGATATCCTAAGTTTGCCTATTACATGATGCAGAGCATGCGTCCCTATCGGCTGAATCAAAAGGACGTCTTTACAGGCCCTATGGTATTTATTGCCTCTTATAATTCGCCGGAAAAACTGAAGACATCAAGTACAGAAATCACGATTTATTCAAATTGTGAAGCAGTTGAACTCTACAGAAATGGAAAGTTTATTGCGCGGCAAACCCGAGAAGAACGAGCCAAGGTCTACCCGTACATCGTGGGAAAAGGCGGTAGTCCAAGTTTTGTTTTTGATGCAGGCGGATATGAAGCCGGTGAACTGAAGGCATTAGCCTATGTAAAAGGCAAAGTGGTCGCACAACATGCTGTGCATACAGCCGGTGCAGCTCATCATATTGAAGTCCTGGTGCCGGAATATGGCATTGAGCCAGTTGCGGACGGATCCGATATGATTCCGGTGTATTTTAAAGTATGTGACAAAGAAGGCAACCTGTTGCATGATGCACAGACAGCGATCCGTATTCAGGTTACAGGTGAAGGATACTTAATAGGGGATGGTTCGGCGCGTATCGCAGTAAATCCACAGGTCGTTGAAGGCGGAATTGGATTTGCTTTTGTGCGTACCAGCAAAAAAAGTGGGACAATTCATATCAGCGCAACAGCTCCAGGCTTGGAAAGCGGAAGCAAAGCGATCAGATCGATCCGACCTACATCCAGGGAAATCCCTGATGGTGATCATGCTGTCTTTTGCGGAAAGGAAGAAGATCATACGGTTATTAAACCCACGAAATGGGACAAAGAACTGTTGGCCCGACCAAAGGTAAAATTCAAAAAGCTGACAGCAACGTCTGCACATGCTGATTTTCCGGTCACTCAGGTGATCGATGGCGACGACTATTCGTGGTGGATTGCGGATCAGGATAAGTTCCCGCAGGTTGTCACCTTTGAACTGGACCAAGCAACCAAGGTGGTCGGTGCTCGTGTACGTTTGCAGAAAGATAGTTCGAAATATCGCTATAAAGTTGAAGGGTCGTTAGATGGGACGACATGGGAGGAACTGTATGAAAAAGAATGTACGGGCTGGGAGTTTAAACCGGTCAAATTGGATAAGGTGCTGAAATTTATACGGGTCAGTATTTTGGAAGTTTCAGAAGGGCGCGCAGGATTGGCTGAAGTGACCCTATTTCAATAATTAATATCAAGGAATTAAAAATAACTATGAATACGATTATAACGAAGCGCTATGGTAAGCCGTCCACGAAACTGGGGCTTGCATTAGCCTTGACACTATCACTTTTTGGTCGAGTGTCGGCACAGCAGGTTTGGAGTCCTGACAATGGTAATGGTACATTCACCAACCCTTTGCTTTGGGGCGACTGGCCCGATCCTGATGTGATCCGTGTGGGTGACGATTTTTACATGA
>JAITLV010000006.1 GCA_031277685.1 Sphingobacterium sp.
GATGGAACAGCAACACAGACTGGACAAAATGGTGAATTTACGATTAACTATAAGCAAGCTGGTACTTTAAGTGTGTCGGCTATCGGTTATGGTCGTAAAGAAGTTAACTTAACCAATCAGAGTACAATTCAGGTTAAGCTTGAACCTGATGAAACGAGTCTAGACGAAGTAGTCGTATCAGCGATGGGGATTACGCGCTCTAAAAAATCATTAGGAGCAGCAATTCAGGAAGTTAAAGCTAAAGAATTGACAGATGCGGGTCAGTTGAATCTTACAAGTTCACTATCTGGAAAAGTTGCTGGCGTCCAAGTTAATCAATTTGGGGGAGCTGTAGGGGCGTCAGCAAGGATTTCAGTACGTGGAAATACCTCTTTACTTTCTGATCAACAACCATTGGTGGTAATAGATGGGGTACCAATGTCAAATACGACACAACGTACAGGTGATAACACGTATAGCGGGGTGGATTACGGATCAGGGTTAAATGATATCAATCCAGAAGATATTGAAAGTGTTACCCTTTTGAAGGGTGGCTCTGCAGCTTTATACGGTATGCGGGCTGGTAAGGGAGTACTAATGATTACAACAAAATCAGGAAAAAGAGCAAAAAATGGTGTTGTATTGTCTTATGATGGAAATTTTACTGTAGATCAGGCATCTACAATTCCTAAGTATCAGAATTTATATGGCCAGGGTTCTAGAGGTGATGAATATAACTATGGGCTACTGGCAAAAGGTAAGGGAATAACATATCAACAGTTTGCGCAAGATAGTTCGTTTTCTTATGTCAATGGTGCCGGAGGTGGTATTAATGACGGTTTTGACGAATCATGGGGCCCGAGGTTGGATATTGGACTACAGTTACCTCAGTTTAACAGTCCAGTAGTGAATGGCGTAAGACAGGCAACGCCTTGGATATCGCACCCGAATAATGTAAAAGACTTTTTTCAATTGGGCTATTCGCAGAATCACAACCTTTCTCTTTTGGCAAAAAATGATCGATCTTCAACTCGTGCCTCTTTATCTTTTCGTGATCAAAAAGGAACGGTACCTAACACCGATCAGAAAAAATATTCGGCACAACTAAATAATACTTATCAAATTAATGATAAGTTTTCATATGATATCATGTCTACTTTCACACGGACTGAAAGTGGAAACTTAATTATGCAGGGGTATGATGGTGCTAATCCTATGAACGGTTTGATTTGGTTCGGGCGTCAAGTTGACATGCAAGATTTGAAGAAAAATTGGAATCAAAGAGATGAACAGGGAAATTACACCTATTATAATTGGAATTCCAATTATCATATGAATCCTTATTATTCAATGTATAATTCGTTGAATTCCCTAAAGACAAATCGCATTTTTGGTAAATCATCCCTGTACTACCAACCTTTCGAATTTCTAAAATTTGAGGGGCGAGTAGGCTTGGACTACTATCATACAAATATTTTCGAACGGAATTATTATAACTACGATCACCCGCTTGGAAGTTTCAATGAAATTAAGAGCAGTAACTCTGAATTTAATGCTGATTTTCTCGCAAATTTTAATAAAAAATATGGTGATTTCGATGTTTTGGGATTGGTTGGTTTAAACTATAGGGATAATCAGTTTGAATCAAATAGTTTAGGAGCCAGTGGTTTAACTGTTTTAGGTGTGTATACGATCACAAATAAAATAGGCGATGCTGTTACCAATATGGATCATGCACACAATCGTTCAAATTCAATCTATGGTCAGGCTTCCATTGGTTGGAAAGATCAATTGTATTTAGATGCAACAGCCCGTAATGATTGGTCATCCACATTAACAAAATCATTTTTTTATCCTTCGGCAAGTTTAAGCTGGCTTCCAACCACCTCTTTTGCTAATCTAAGAAGCGACGTGTTGTCTTTTTGGAAATTACGTTTGAACGTTGCTAAGGTAGGTAATGCTACCACACCTTATCGTAATGGGAATTACTATTATGCCCAACCCAATGCCTTCAATGGTTTAGCACAAATGTATAAGAGTATGACATTTGCAATAGACAATTTAGAACCAGAAGCGATTTATACATGGGAGGTAGGAACTGAGATTGGTATTTTGAAAGATCGTATCCATGCTGATTTTACTTATTATCATAAAAATGCGAAAAAACAAATTCTACCAGTGACGACCTCGAATGTAGTTGGTTTTAGTAATATGGTATTGAATGCGGGTAATATTGAAAGCAAGGGGGTAGAGTTACAATTAAGAGGCGACATTTTAAAAAATGAGAATGGTTTAAATTGGACTACGACAGTTAATTTTTCTAGAGATAGAAATAAGATTTTAGAGTTATATCCAGAATTGAATTTAAAGACCTATCAAGTGGGTTGGACCTGGGGAATCGCAAATACAGCAACAGTCGGTGAGGCATGGGGCGCATTGAAAGGTACGGGATATGATCGCGTTGAAGACGGCCCAATGAAAGGAGCTATTAAAGTTAATAGCAGTGGTCTAGTGGCTTCAAAGGCAAGTCAAGTCATTGGTAATGTCACTCCAGATTTTTTAGCAAGTATCCGAAATGATTTTAGGTATAAAGATTTCAGTTTTGGTTTTATGCTCGATTTCCGAAAAGGAGGGGATATTTGGTCCCAGACTATGGCTCATGCCTATACAACAGGGGTAGCAGAAGTTACCGCAGCAAACGGTGTTCGCGAAAGAGCAATTGTCGCTGGTAAGGATGTAATGACCAACGAGCGTTTTGTTATGTCGGATGGTAATGGTGGCTGGGTAACTAACACCATTGAGACCAATGCTCAAGATTGGTTCGAATCAGGCGGAATTTCAGAAAGCTACGTCTTTGATGGCTCATTCCTTAAATTACGTGAAGCCTATCTAACCTATACTGTTCCTTCTCATATTTATAGCAGGATTAAAGGGATCAAACGTGCCAATGTATCTTTGATCGGTTCTAATTTAGCATTGCTTTGGGTACATAAATCAAACACGATGCGCCTTGATCCAGAAACAAGCGGTGTTTCCAGTGATAGCAGAGGAATAGGTTTTGAACAAGCTACAGTTCCTTCTTCGAGAAGTATCGGACTTAAATTAGGATTTTCATTTTAACAGAATTAGAGAATAATAAAATCGATTCTATTATTTTAAAATAGATAAGAAACTATGAAAAGTTTATTAAAGAAACTAAGTATGCCAGTCATAATCTCTATGGTGATTTTTTCTGGATGTACTAAAAAATTTGCCGAGATCAATACTGATCCCGATGCTTTACCGGATGTTCCACCTGCAAATATGTTGACCAATATACTCCGTAACACTGCGGAATCTTTTGGAGGTGATATCGATGGATATGGAACATTTGCAGGATATATTGTTAAGATTCAATACATGGATTACCTGGGTGGATTAAATCCAACGAATAATACATATGGTAATCGATGGTATAATTGTTATTATAACAATACACAAATTAAAGATATTCTTGCAAAGACAGAAGCAAAAGCAGATGCATATAAAAATATCAGAACAGTTAGCCGAATCTGGCGGGACTACATGTGGTTTTTATTAACTGAGGGATGGCGCGATGTTCCCTATTCTGAAGCATTGAAAGGTAAGCCCGAAGATGGGAGTATATTATTGGCAAAATACGACAAACAGGAGGATATTTATCCTGCAGTGATGGCAGATCTGAAAAGTATCGCTGATGAAATGGCTGCTGGGATTGGTGAAGATGAACTTGGAGAATTCGATATTGTTTACTGGAACAAAGATAGATCTCTCAAAGATCAGATGCTTTTATGGCAAAAATTCTGTAACTCATTACGGCTTAGAATGGCAATACGTATTTCCGGAGTATCATCTAGTTTAGCTAAAACCACTATAGAAGAAATTGCAGCCAGTCCAACTAAATATCCGCTGATTGAGAACAATGGAGAAAATACTGCGGTTCAGTTCCCCGGAGCACTTCCATATCTAGAACCATGGTATAATTCCGGAGTTTATGGAAAACGCATTGACAATTGGGGTTTGTCTGATATTTTTATTGACCATATGCTTGAAACAGCGGATCCTAGAATAGCTACGATAGCGACAAAAAATAATGTCGGAGCATATCTTGGTTATCAAAATGGATTAACATCGGGACCTAAAAAATTAGATACTATTTCTTGGATTGGTGATAAGTATATACGCGATCCTGCTGGATCCGTACCATTTTTTAAATCTTGTGAAACCTACTATAATTTAGCTGAAGCCGCAATGTTGGGGTACAACGTCAAGATTACAGCAAAAGATGCCTATGAAAAGGCAGTGAATTTATCCATGGCTGAAAATGGTATTTCTCAAGACGCTACAAATGAGTATTTAAAAGGAGCAGGAGAGTGGAATAATACAAAGGAACGTATTTGGTGGGATATGTGGGTTGCACTGTTCAAGGAGAATTACGAAGCTTGGAGTTTATATCGAAGAACAGGGATTCCATCAACAAATTATCCATCCCTTAATTCCATTTATGGAAAGGATCATAACGATCAACCTTGGCGTGTACCATATCCGAACAGTGAATATGTAAACAATACAGCAAATGTGGAAGCGGCCGCTACTAAAGTAAAAGATTATGTGTGGGGTGAACAGATGTGGTGGGATAAACGAACAGGAAAATTTTAGTTTCATATGTTTATTTTTATGCAGCGAGGCAACTTCGGTTGTCTCGCTGTTTTTTTTATAGCCCTTAAATCGCATCAGTAAATCGATATTTTGTTTACTACATTCTGAATTCAAATGTGCGTGTATCAGTTAGAATGTCTTCTTTTTGATACTGACCAATAGTGGATCCCGTTCTATCCACTGCAGACCTTTTGCGGATAACTAACCATGCGGGCTAATTCCACGACCAAGCTTAGTAATACCAAAGGGATTCTGTAGCATGCAAGAATGAATAGGAAGTAATGCGATTTTTTCGAAGCAACTATGGAGATCAAGTAGGTACTAATTTATCTCTTTCGACAATACTTGTTCAGTGTTCGTTCAGTGCTCGTTCAGTGCTTGCTCAGTGATGACTCAGTAGGGACTGAATAATTAGTGACTAATTACTGTTTAAACATTGATTGAAAATTGTGATTAGTTAAACGTTGATATACCTATGTAACTGCTTTAGTGTTTATCTTAATTATTTATAAAGGACCGCGCCAATGGTTAAAAGGGCGGTATCTCTTATTCCACAGAATGTGCTCTCCAGCATGCTGTTCTCAAGGCGCGAGCAAACTTAACTGAATAAATGTGGAATTGATTGTCAACCTAGGCTCTTCCAGAAATAGGGTTAAAGTAATTTGGGCATTAACAAGGATGGCGATCCAAAAAAGCAGATATAAAAATAACAGTTGGTGAAAAAAAAGGCATAAAAAAAGGTTTTCAAACGGGGAGAATGAAAACCTTAAATAACCAATTATAAACCTAAATTATGATAGTACAAAGATAGTGTGTTTATTACACTTTGTCAAGAGTTATTTCAAAAAAAA
>JAITLV010000077.1 GCA_031277685.1 Sphingobacterium sp.
TCCAATTTTTTATCAAAAACATCTTTCATTTTTTCCAGGAATTCTTCCCGGATAATGAATACAACTTTTCCAAATCCTGCACGAATGGCATCATAGATTGAATAGTCAATAATTGTCTCACCGTGTGGGCCAAAACCATCTACTTGTTTTAAAGAACCATACCGGCTAGCCATTCCTGCTGCCAAAATCAAAAGGGTTGGTTTACTCATATTTAAATTGCGTTAATAGAACTTTCTTTTCGTTCGCAAACTTAGCTAAAATTGCCCTTAAAAGCAAATTTAGCTAAGTACCAAACAATTGTTAAAAATAGCGTATTGGAACGAAAATTATTAAAAAATTAATGTTATTTCTTCTTTAAGAATGCATTCAATAGTCCGGTTGCCAATTTACCCAGCAGCTTGACTCCTTCTCTTGCCAGCGTCGTTGTCGCTGTACGCTGTGCGGCTTCTAATGGTGTCTGTCTCCTTGATGTTGGTCTATTGACTTTCGCGGCTTCCTTTTCAGCTGCTGCCCGCTGTTCTTCCTGTTGCACAACTTGCATTTTTTCATCAATCATCTCAGCAGCGGAACGGTTTTCCTGTCTTTCCTGGTATTTTGCCTTTAAGTCTGACTGATTAATAAGCTGATTAATTGTCGCATCATCTGCAGGGCCCATTACGGCTCGGGCCGGCACCAGATGGGTTGCCACTACTTCAGTAGGAATCCCCTTGTCATTGAGCACCGTAATGAGCGCCTGACCAGTACCCAGGGAAGTCAAGATCTGATCAATCTCATAGAACGCTGATTTGGGATATGTTTTTACCGTTTTTTTCAGATTTTCGGCATCATTGGGTGTAAAAGCCCGCAAAGCATGTTGTACCCGGTTTCCCAACTGGGCCAATACCGACTCTGGAACGTCTGTCGGAGATTGTGTACAGAAAAATACACCAATTCCTTTCGAACGAATTAGACGGATAATCTGATCTACCTGTGTTAAAAAAGCCTTAGAAGCTCCGTTAAAAAGAAGATGTGCTTCATCAAAGAAAAATACCAGCTTTGGTTTGTCCAAATCCCCTACTTCGGGCATATTCTTAAATAATTGCGCAAGCAAGCTCAGCAAAAATGTAGAATAAAGTACTGGCTGATCCTGCACATCGGAAATATTCAATAAACTGATTATGCCTTTACCATCAACCTTTTGAAATAAGTCGTTGATATCAAATTCCTTTTCTCCAAAAATATGCGCTAGTCCCTGTTGTTCCAACGCAACGATCTTACGCAAAATCGTTCCTGAACTTGCCGAGCTAATCTTACCATAATCATTCTTGATCTCCTCGCTTCCGGGGCCATCAGAAAGATAAGTTAATAGCTTTTTAGTGTCCGAAAAATCTATCAATGGCATTTGATGATCCTGCGCATACTTAAACATAGCCGCCAATACGCCTGTCTGTGTTTCATTCAATTCAAGGATCCTTCCCAACAGGACAGGTCCGAAATCGTCTATTGTAATCCGCATCGGTATTCCTTTATTCCCAGACAGCGAATATAATTCTACGGGGAAACTTGCAGGTTCAAAAGGTACTCCTACCGCATTCCCTCGATCCAATAATGCCTGATTGGTCACACCGGGAACAGCTAGCCCCGAAAGATCGCCTTTTACATCCAGCATAAATACCGGTACCGAGGCATCTGATAATTGCTCGGCAATCAATTGGAGTGTCCGCGTCTTACCTGTTCCTGTAGCACCAGCGATCAATCCATGTCGATTCATCATTTTTAGCGCCAGATTGACTTTTGCATCCGCCAAAATTTCACCATCTAAAATACCAGCTCCTAGATATATAAAAGCCCCCTTGGGGTTATAAGAAGCTTGAACCTTCTCGATAAATTGTTCTTTATTTGCCATAGAAAAGGCTTAATATGTATAATTCATAAACACTATTGAAAACTTTCAAAAAAATAATCTTTTCGTCACAATTTCGTGCCAAAATTCATTTTTTATGCACTTTTAATTTGAAATTAACATAGAATTACTATTTTTACGATGTAAAACAATACCATTAAAGGTACTAAAAAATGTTAAATAAGAGATTTAGATTTGTGGCAGCATTCTTATGTGCGATCATCTTTTTCACAAAGATGGCCATCTCTATATCGCCTATTTTTTCCAATAGCTTAGACCAAAATACCATCCTTCAAATTGTTTTACAGATAGAAATCGAGAACAATAACGGCGCAGGCACTGATACGCTTGAAACTGCCTCAAAATTTTTCAATACAAAAACAGAAGAACCCATTGTATTTGAAACAATCCTAGTTGAGAACCAAGGAAAACAAAAGAATTATCTAAAAAACGAGAAAAGCATCTTAGCTTTCCATCCTACGGTTCCAACGCCGCCTCCTAACTGTTAATAAGTACATCCTGACGCGGGATGTATTTCAATTACCCTCATACTGAATTCCAGTATGCGGTTTCTTATTGATTTTTTCTGAGAATGCCCTGTACGAACATGGAGGTAACCTACAATAGGGACCTGGTGTTATCGCTATAGGCGACTTCAAGGAGATTTATTATACAGATAAACACAAATTTTATGTTTGGAACTCGTACGTCGGCTTTTCTGAAACTTTCGAAAAGAGACTTAAAATATGATTTCCCTGCTAGTGTTGTGGTGTTTTTGGTGGCACTTCCATTATGTTTGGGAATTGCAATGGCCTCAGGTGCGCCATTGTTTGCAGGATTATTGACTGGTGTAATTGGTGGAATCGTTGTTGCTTCAATCAGTAAATCACCACTCAGTGTAAGTGGACCAGCTGCTGGTCTCACAGTTATTGTTCTAGGTGCTATTCAGAGCCTGGGCGCTTATGAAACCTTCCTCCTTGCGGTTGTCATCGCAGGGCTAGTACAAGTGATCCTAGGTATCCTCAAAGCGGGTATGATCGGAAACTATTTTCCCTCCGCAGTTATCGTTGGCATGTTGGCCGCCATTGGTATTACCATTATCATGAAACAAATCCCATTGGCTTTGGGATTGGTTGAATCACATGCATTCGAACTGGACAATGGTCATGGTATAGGAGCATATTTCGACACGGTTGCCTCGGCGATCAATTTTGGCGCATTACTGATCTGTGCCCTATCCTTAGCGATCTTAATCTTTTGGCCAGCGATTCCGAGATTGAACAAGGTACCAGCACCATTGGTTGTTGTGATCGTTGGCGTAGGTTTAGCCTATCTTTTTCAGGGCTCTTCCTTTCAGCTACTTGACAAACAGTTTGTCCTTGTTCCAATTGTCGGCTCATTTGCTGAATTTACAGGCTTGTTCACTTTACCTGATTTCACGCAAATTGTCAACAAAGATGTTTGGATAGTTGCATTTACCATTGCGATCATCGCCAGTCTCGAAACATTATTGAGTATTGAAGCCGTCGACAAGATTGACCCCTATAAACGTAATACGCCGACTAACCGCGAATTAGTCGCACAGGGAATCGGGAATATGACCAGTGGACTTTTGGGCGGTTTACCATTGACCTCTGTTATTGTACGCTCATCGGCCAATGTCAATGCGGGCGGAAAGACAAGACAATCAGCCATTATGCATGGTATTTGGCTACTTGTTGCCATGTTGGCTATTCCGACTATGTTAAATATGATTCCTTTGGCATGTCTTGCGGCCATTCTATTGCACACAGGCTATAAATTGGCTAAACCGAGTCTATTTACTTCAATGTATCGAAAAGGATTGGATCAATTCATTCCATTTTTTGTCACAATTGCTGCCATTGTGTTGACAGATTTACTAATGGGTGTCGGAATTGGAATCGTTGTAGCGACATTCTATATCCTACGGGCAAACATGAAAAATGCCTTTAAGTATAACATCGAAAAAGACAATGAAGAGGACAAGGCTGTCATCACATTAGCAGAGGAAGTATCATTTTTGAATAAGGTTCCTATTCAACAAAAATTGTATAGTTTACCAAAGTCAGTCAGTAAGATCCGTATTGATGGGACATTTAGTAAATTTATCGATAAGGATGTGATTGAAGTCATTAAAGACTTTGAACAGAACGCAAAAAGTAAAGGCAAGGAAATCGAACTTTTACAGGTTGTTTATAAAAAATAAAGTTGTTTCAAGAAAACAATAAATTTAGAAATTTGTGTTATTATAACATTAAAAAAGCGCCCTTTGGCAAAAAAGATATAAAAAAGAATATGGAAAATAAAGATTTAAAAGTAGGATTTGACAATATTATTAAAGGAAATCAGGAATGGATGAATTTCGTAAAAAATGATACCACCGGACGTTTCCAACAACTTGCAAAAGGTCAAAACCCCGAAATTCTCTGGATCGGTTGTGCAGATAGCCGTGTACCTGCTAACGAGCTGACCGGTACAAAACCAGGGGAAGTTTTTGTGCACCGTAACATTGCCAACATGGTCATCCACTCAGATATGAGTTTATTAAGCGTAATGGATTATGCAGTCAACGTCTTAAAAGTAAAACACGTTATCGTTGCCGGACACTATGGCTGTGGAGGTGTCGCGGCATCGTTGAGCCGCAATCAATATGGCATCATTGACAACTGGCTGGGCCACATCAAGGATGTATATCGTTTACACAGTGAAGAAATTGACGGCATCGAAGATACTGAAAAGAAAACGGACCGTTTAGTTGAACTCAATGTCAAAGAACAAGTTTTCAACCTTTGTTCAACTTCGATCATCCAAAATGCTTGGAAAAATGGGCAGCCTCTTGCTGTACATGGCATGGTAATCAATATCGGAACAGGCCAATTGATCGATCAAAATTGTACTTTTACAAGCAATGAATCCCTTGGAAAGGTATTCGCTTACAAATAGTAGAATCGGTAAAAAGGGGCGAATTTTCGTCCCTTTTTTATTTTAGATCCAAACGCTGTAAACAATCATAATAGCAGCATTCTTTTTTCGGTTGATTACGTACTCATACCAAGCCGAATATCTATCATCACCTAGCTAATATCTCACTTCTAATAATTAACTTTGTATTATGAGTGAAGAAAAATCATTAAATTTTATCGAGGAAATTGTCGAAGAAGATCTTCGTACAGGAAAACATGGCGGACGTGTATTGACACGTTTTCCTCCTGAACCAAATGGTTACCTCCACATTGGTCACGCCAAATCCATCTGCTTAAATTTTGGATTGGCACAGCAGTATAATGGCAAGACTAATCTACGTTTTGATGACACTAACCCTGTCACTGAGGATACCGAGTATGTTGAAAGTATCAAAAAAGATATTCAATGGCTTGGATTCCAGTGGGCGGAAGAATTATATACTTCAGATTATTTTGAAACACTTTACAGTTACGCTGTTGAGCTCATAAAAAAAGGACTTGCTTACGTGGACGACAGTACAGCGGAGGAAATTGCAGCTGCAAAAGGCACCCCAACTGAACCAGGTGTTCCGACTCCTTACCGTGACCGATCCGTAACAGAAAATCTGGCCCTTTTCGCAGATATGCGCGCAGGAAAATATAAGGATGGCGAGAAAGTACTCCGTGCAAAAATAGATTTAGCCAGTCCAAATATGCACCTACGTGATCCATTGTTGTACCGCATCAAACATGCCCACCATCACCGTACGGGCAATCAATGGTGTATCTACCCAATGTATGATTTTGCGCATGGACAATCGGATTCTATTGAAAAAATAACGCATTCGATCTGTACGCTTGAATTTATTCCGCATCGCCCACTTTATGACTGGTGTATTGATAAACTGGAAATTTTCCCGTCCAAACAATATGAATTTGCCCGTTTAAACATGACCTATACGGTCATGAGCAAGCGCAAACTATTGCAATTAGTCAATGAAAAGTTTGTTGAAAGCTGGGATGATCCACGTATGCCTACCATCTCTGGCTTGCGAAGAAGGGGATATACACCAGCAAGCATACGCAACTTCTGTGACAAAATTGGCGTTCAAAAACGTGAAAACATGATTGACGTCAGTCTATTGGAGTTCTGTATCCGTGAGGATCTAAACAAAACCGCTTGGCGCAGAATGGCTGTTCTTGATCCAATCAAATTGGTGATTACCAACTATCCTGATGGCCAAATAGAAGACCTAGTCGGTGAAAACAATCCAGAAGTTGAGGGTGGTGAAGGCTCTCGGATCATACCTTTTTCCAAAGAACTTTGGATAGAACGTGATGACTTTATGGAAGATGCTCCAAAAAAATTCTTCCGTCTCGGCCCAGGCCTTTCTGTTCGTCTGAAACACGCATATATTGTTACTTGTAACGATTTCGTCAAAGATGAAAATGGAAAGGTGACAGAAGTGCATTGTACTTATGTTCCAAACTCTAAATCAGGTGAAGATACATCTGGACTAAAGGTAAAAGGAACAATCCATTGGATTTCTGTTCCACATGCAAAGGAAGCTGAAGTGAGATTATATGATAGACTATTCAATGATGAAAATCCTGCTGCAGCGGAAAATTTCAAAGAATCTATCAATCCAGCGAGTCTACATATTGTAGAACGTGCTTTTATAGAACCAGACTTGGCTAATGCTACCCCAGGTAAAGGATATCAATTTATACGTTTAGGTTACTTTACCTTAGATACCCATTCAACTCCAGAACATCTGGTCTTTAACCGTACGGTTACGCTGAAAGATTCCTGGGGAAAAGAAGTGAAGAAAAATGGTTAAGTCAACCATGCTATAAAAAGGAAAAGGTCGGAGCTATTTCCGGCCTTTTCCTTTTTTATACGGTCAAATAGCCTCCACTTTTTTGATCAACTACCCATACCTATCCCAAGGCTACGGACAGCACAGGCTTTTCTAAATTTCGAGAAAACACAAATCATAAAGATACATCTTTTCTCCTATCCCATAAATCATTTCATTCAATTTTTAACTTGATTATCGTCATTCATCCGGCGCGCTAAAACGAATAATTTTACAGCAACAAACACCATTAACGACATGAAAAAGTTATTATTCTTTGCTTTTGCTCTTACATTAAGCGTATTCAATTTACAAGCACAAACCGGCCCGCAACAACGCTGGCAGATGCGTCTTAGAGGAGTAGCGGTCATGCCCAACGCATCCGCAAACATCAACACCATAGGGGGCGATATTGGGATCAACACAAAATTTATCCCCGAACTGGATTTCACGTATTTCTTTACAAAGCATATTGCAGCGGAATTAATTTTAGGAACAACAAAACACAAGGTCAACACGATAGGTTCAGACCTAAGTGCAATTGGTGGTGGCACATCAACAGATGTTGATCTCGGCAGTGTATGGCTCCTGCCGCCAACCCTGACGGCACAATATCATTTTCTTCCCGATGGCGATATCAGACCCTATGTAGGCGCGGGGATAAACTACACTATTTTCTATAGTGCAAATGAAGGTCCTACAGTCAAGAACGTGAAGTATGATAACGCATTTGGATTTGCGACACAACTTGGTATTGATTTCAAACTCTCAGAAAAATACTTTCTCAATTTGGACGCAAAGTATATTCTCTTGAAGACGGATGTCAATGTGGATGCATCCAACTTAGCGCCCAACCTATCCATACCGGCAAAAGTTGATATCAACCCATTCCTTCTAGGGGTTGGATTCGGCATGAAATTCTAACATTTCTGTTGAGCTCCCTTTATAATATGAGGCACCTTTGATCACCACAAGGTGCCTCTATCATTTTATTCTGTACCATACCATTGCTGATATTGTTTTCTAAGCCCATCGACACGCGCCAGCCGCTTGCTATCATTCGCTTCCAATAAGATATTCCGGTAACGGTCAACAGAGTCAAGCGCCGTCTGTATCTCACTCCATTCAAAGCCCAGATTTTTCTTATCCAGTACCAGTTGGTGCAAATATTCCATATTTTGTGAAACGTAGTCCAAATTTCTATCGACGACATTACCGGCTAAATGTCTATGTCCAGAACGATACAGGCTGTCAATAATATCCGCATAATTAATCGCATCCGACATTGCATATACACGTTCTGGCAATTGGTCATACGCTTTCTTAGCAATTTCTCCAGCCTGCTTAACCTGACCTTTTTCTAACAACAAACGAGCTGTCTTTCCAAAAATATCCCGGGCATACATACTACTGAATCGAAAAGAGTCTGTATCTAAATAGGCCGCATTCTTCGTATTCCCCCAATTGTATTTATACATGATATTATCATATAGGGCTTCAACATCGACCAAAGCTGAAACACTGCCTACTGTATGCTGCTCATTGGGCACAGCAACCGGCATCAACCTTGACGCAAATCCTTCATTGACAAGATATTTATCCAGTCCCAACATAATATCGTTAGGTAGCATATTCGAAAAATAGATCGGCCTATCCCAGTGATTATTTTCAAGAAGAGACAATAAAGTCAAATCAGCGCGAGTTAAATTATCCCCAGGAATCTCCCATTCCATCGTTGAGACAACTGCATCGCGAAAATAAGTTGGTACAGCATTCTTTTTTATGACCTCCTCTTTATCAACGGTTAGTTTAACCTTCTTCGATGGAAAATAATTCTCCAGTTTACCAGAATTCAGCTGCACTTTGTAATCTGGATTATCAGACGTAACAAACTGCAATAGCTGTTGAATATCCACTGCTTCACCCAACTGTCTATCCACAAAAGGGATATAATCACGAATACCTTTTTTTGTCTTTTCAGCTGGGATCGTAATCGGAAGTCCTCCAGCCTGATAGGTTGGCTGCTTAGCCTGCTGCATATACCAGTCACCAGTTAAATAACTCAAAACAACAATCCGTACATCTTGGCGAACCCCTTCCACCTCCTGCAAATACCATAGAGGGAAGGTATCATGATCGCCATAGGTAAATAAAATGGCATTTGGAGCACAGGTTTCAAGATAATTGCGGGCTATATCGCGTGCGAGAGATTTCTCTGAACGATTATGATCATCCCAATTTTGATGTGCCAGAATAATTGGCCCACCCAATAATGCAAATGATAATCCAGCCGCCAGCGCGTAACGGCCATGAAGGAAGCGTTTAAAAAAGCGTACTATTGCTATTGCTCCTAGACCAATCCAGATAGCAAAAGCATAAAACGATCCGGCATAAGCATAATCCCGTTCACGAGGTTGCAATGGTGTTTGATTGAGATAAACGACAATCGCTATACCTGTGAAAACGAATAGTAAGCTTAATACGAAGGTGTAAGACTTGTTGTTTCTGTATAACCAAATCGCCCCCCCTATCCCCAATAATAGCGGCAAGAAAAAATATGTATTTCGACTGGGATCATTTTTCTGAGATTCCGAAAGGTCATATTGCCCACCGAGACGCCAATTATCCAATGTTTTCACACCCGAAAGCCAATTCCCATCTGTATATGTTCCATATCCCTGTCTATCATTCTGCCTACCTACAAAATTCCACAGAAAGTAACGTGCGTACATTTCCCTCAATTGAAAATGAAAGAAAAACTTAAAGTTATCGGAGAACTGTGGCTGTTCACCTTCTTTCAGCTGAAGATAACTTTTATAATATGCTTGGTGATTTGCATCCTGGCTATAGATACGTGGGAAAATTGTCTCTCGATCAAATTCATACTTATCAAACTGCATAAATGGCGTATAGCTAGACTCATCTTTCCGATAACCGGCTTTACTTTTCACATCTATCGGTTTTGAATCGTAATATGGCCCTTTCATCAAAGGTTCCCGTGTGTATTGCTCGCGCCCAAGGTAGCCCAAAAATGAAAACACATTATCAGGGGCATTGTTATTTAAAGATGGGTTTGCCTGTCCTCGGATCAATACCATGGTATAGGAACTATAGCCGAAAAGAATAAAACAAAAGACCAATAAGGTTGTATTTAGTGTATACTTGTGTTTCTTGTGGGAATAAAAAAGACCATAGACCATGGCGCTTCCCAAGAGTAGACATAGGAAGAAAATGCCTGAACCAAATCCTAGTCCAAGCGAATTCACAAACAATAGATCTATTTTGGACGCAAAACCGACCAACCATTGGATAACACCCCAGAGAATAGCGGCCAAGACCAATATACCCAATAAAAATGCTTTTATAATTCCCCTTAAATTAATTGTTGAAGTCCTTCTAAAATAGACCACCATTGCTATGGCTGGAATCGCCAGTAGATTTAACAGATGGACACCTATTGAAAGTCCCATGACGAAAGCAATAAAGACCAGCCAACGGTCGCTCCCATCCTGATCGGCCCGTGCTTCCCATTTCAAAATTGCCCAAAAGACCACCGCCGTACAAAGTGATGACATGGCATACACTTCGGATTCCACTGCTGAATACCAGAATGTATCACTGAAACAAAAAGCCATTGCTCCCACAATACCAGCAACATACAACTGTAAGAAGTAAGAAAAGGTTGGTTCCTCCGGCTTCTTTAGAACTTTCCTGGCTATAGCCGTTATTGTCCAAAACAAAAAGGTCACCGTCAGACCACTACACACTGCCGAACCAATATTCATCCAATAAGCGATCTGTCCTGTCTTACCAAGAGCCAAATTGGAAAAAATATTCTGAATAAGCAGAAATAACGGAGCCCCCGGTTGATGTGCAACCTCCAGTTTATAGGCACAGGCGATAAATTCACCACAATCCCACCAGCTCACTGTCTTTTCCACGGTAGCAATGTAGACAAGCGTTGCAACGAGGCCACAAGTCAAACCAAGTAGCGTATTTAATTTATTGTACGTCATGAGGTCAATTGGTCTATCATAATTCCTTTTAGTACTTTAAATTAAACAGTTATCTCGATTTAAAAATGTTAATTAACACTATTTAACATCACGTTTAACTCAATGTATTTTTGAAATAGGATTCTCCTATCGTGAAAAGAGAAATACAGTTATTACGAACAAAAATGATCACTGGGCCTTGGGAATATAAACAGCAAATAAATAGGCCTTCGTTTCACCAGTATCGATCTATAGGTTTGGGATAGGTTCAATAAAAAAGCGAGGGATTATCCCCTCGCTCTTCCAATATTTTTAAGCTAATTTTTCAACTATCTTTTTCGTTGGCCCAGGATTACTCATAGTATAAAAATGCAATACTGGTGCACCAAATTTAATAAGCTCCTGACACTGTTGTACAAGCCATTCTTCGCCTACCTGTCTGACATCAGCATTTGTTTTACATGCTGCGACCGCATCACTCAATTCCTCTGGAATATCCAAGTGAAAAATCCGCGGCAATGTAACCAATTGCTTTTTGGTTGTCAATGGTTTAAGACCTGGAATAATAGGCACATGAATACCATTATCCCGACATTTGGTGACAAATTCTTTATATTTTTCTACGTTAAAGAACATCTGAGTTACAATAAATTCAGCCCCCATATCAACCTTTTGCTTCAGGTATTTAAAGTCGGTATTGAAATTAGGCGATTCAAAGTGTTTTTCAGGATATCCAGCGACGCCGATACAAAAATCAGTTTTTTCAGATGTAATAATATCTTCGTGGAGATACTTCCCCTTATTCATATCCGTAACCTGTTCCAATAGATCCGTTGCAAAAGCATGTCCGCCTTCAGTTGGAATAAAATCAGCATCACCTTTACGTGCATCCCCCCGTAAAACCAAAACGTTATCGATACCTAGGAAATTTAAGTCGATCAATGCATTTTCAGTTTCTTCTTTGGTAAAGCCACCACAGATCAGGTGGGGAACTGCGTCTACTTTATACTTATTCATAATAGCAGCACATATTGCCACTGTCCCTGGTCGCTTGCGATAAGATACACGCTCCAACAGTCCGCTTGCATGTTCCTTATAGATATAATCTTCCCGGTGATAGGTTACGTCTATAAAAGGTGGTTTAAATTCCATCAGTTCATCCATTGTTTTAAAAATACTCTGGATGCCCTGTCCCTTTGCAGGAGGCAATAGCTCAAAAGAAAACAATGTTCTTCCTTTAGCATTCTGGATATGATCGATAATCTTCATTAAAAAACTTTTTTTTAGTTTGGGTTGGCTTACATCGAAACGCACAAGTCGAGGATATGTCTATCTGCATGTAACTTATCTTTCCCACATGGAGCAGGGTAGAATTTAGCACCTTGAACAATACAGGTTGCTAAGGCTTCATTGGGTCTAGTCCCTCGGCCTTTCTCTATAAGCGTTGCTAATATCGTTTTTAAAAACCAAACAACAAAAATATTTTTTCGAAAATCTATAAATAAACCAATAAAGGTGCTTTTCCTTCAGCTTATTCGAGACTCAAATTATCCTAAAGTTACTAGTGAGTTACGTAAATTCTTCAAATAAAAAGTGATGAGCAATAGCCCCTTGACGCTATACTGTTCTTGTTGTCCATACTTAAAACCATTCAGCAAAAATTTATAGGCCAGCAATGCGTTCTCCTCGTTGTAAAATAGCTCCTTCCACGAGACGGGAACATCTTCCCATTCCTTTAATACAATTCCATTTTGTGCATAAGTAATCGGAGACTCAACACCATCGATCTTATAATCATAATGAATACCAGAATTTGAGATGTGCTGAAAATAGGCAATTGAATAATCCAGAAAATTTAATGTTCGTGCTCTTATCTCCTTTTCATTCTCGGATTTCGCAGGAATATTACGCCAAAGATTGACCTCACTGTCAAATTTACCAGGTTGTTCGCGAATCGGTGTCTTATCCAATTCGAAATTGATATATAATCGTTCAGTATTTGGCAAATGAGCTGAATTGAACTGGGAGAAATCACCTTTCAATTGTACAAAGCCCTTTTTCACCTGAATAATATCCAACGAGAGAACGCCCTTTTTATCATCTATCAATTCAAGTTTATTTCCGTCAAATCTGTATTTTCCATACAGTAGTATATCAGCTATAGCGATAACAAACTGCCCTTTATCCCGGAGTGAGAGAAAAGAACGATAATAAAGTGGATGATCACAATGCAAATCCGCTTCGATATTTTGTGGATGATCAGCTTGAGCCTTTAGATAGGTCTCAGCGGTATAACCGCAAATAACTTGGTAATTTCCGATGGGAAACTCCCTGTTCCCTTCAAAGAAAGTGCACGCGGACAGAAAAAATGTTGCAATAAGTATCAATAAGGATTTCAAAACAGATCATTTACATTGGTTAACAGATGAATTCTTTCGTACCAATATAAACAAAATCTATCAGAGTCAGCGACAAGCAGCGATCTCAAAAAGTGACTGTTGGGTAATAAGAGCGTCGCTTTTATTCCTTATAGAGGTCCACTAAACCTTCAGGCAATTCGACTTCTATAATTTCCTCTTCACCATCTATACCCAGAATCAAATCATCTGATAACGGAAACATCAACTCTTTACCGTCCATATCAACTGTAGCAACAAATTGTTGTGGGAATTCCTGTACATCGGTAATTTCGCCTAATTCACCATGATTTTCATCGATCACTAAAAAGCCAATTAAATCCGTATATCTAAAATCATCGGGATCCCGTTCTGGCATTTTATCATTGGGAAGGTACACTTTTTTGCGGACGAGAGCCTGTGCTTTGTCGATGTGATCGACATCTTCAAATGTCACATAGGCAGTACTATTTTTCTGCAGTTTTATAGCGTCGATAAAATAAGGGACAAGCTTCTTGTTCACCTCCAAAAAAACGACATCCATATCCAAACTCTCATAGTCTTCAAATTCGAAAAACAATTGTATTTCGCCTTTAAGCCCTCTGGTTTTGCTGATATAGCCAATATAAAAACTTTGATCGATAGTCATTTTGGTCGTATTGTGTATTGAGATATTAGTATTGGGATGCTTTTCCTATCAGCTTCCGCGATATATTTAGCACCTATTCAATTTTCATTCATTAAAAAAAAGCCGACTCAAGATTGAGTCGGCTTTCTCGAATACTTTATGAAAGAATTAACCTTCAGTTTCTTCTGATGCAGGAGCTTCAGTCTCTTCAGCAGCAGGTTCTTCTGCTACAGGAGCATTTTTAGCAGCTACAGCAGCAGCTTTTTCTTCTTTTTTCTTCGCCTCAGCAGCTAAAGCAGTTTTTTTAGCATCTGCTTTAGATTGAGCTAAACCATCTTTTTTACCAGAGATTCTAGCTTCTTGTGCTTCAGTCCAAGCAGTGAATTTAGTTTCAGCAGCAGTCTCATCGAAAGCGCCTTTTTTCACACCACCTTGTAAGTGTTTTTTGTAAAGAACACCTTTGTAAGAAAGGATAGCACGAGCTGTGTCAGTAGGTTGAGCACCTTTATTCATCCAATCCAAAGCTTTTTCAAAATCCAAAACGATAGTTGCTGGATTTGTGTTTGGGTTGTAAGAACCAATACGTTCGATGAATTTACCATCACGTGGAGCGCGAGAATCCGCTACGACTACATGGTAAAAAGGACGTCCTTGTTTACCATGTCTTTGCAATCTGATTTTAGTTGCCATTTCTTAATTTTATTTTATGTATTCAACATATCCCCCGAGCTTCATACTAGAGGGGATGCAAAGATAGTTATTTTTTTTTATTCATA
>JAITLV010000145.1 GCA_031277685.1 Sphingobacterium sp.
TCCGCTTTGGAATCATCTATTGGGGCTAGTAAGGGCGTTTTTACACGTGCACTGGCAAATAATACTGATGTTCAAGCTAAGTGGTTAGTCAATCTTGCTGAAAAATATCCCAAATACTCATCGGAATGGTTATTGAGAGGCGAGGGGGAGATGCTTAAGCCTGTTTTAGCCAAGGATGGTGAAGAAACGTATCTAACAGCTGAGTTGGAGGGAATCACTAATGTGGAAATTAATACATTAAAACAATTGATCGTTTCTCAAAATATCACTATTAAATCTCAGGAGAAGACAATTATGTCATTGGAGCGATTATTGTCTTCATTTGAGAGGGAGATTGAATCGCTACGAAATAAATAGATTCTAATAGGAATTCTTGTTTTTTTATCGAAGACGGAACGCTGATTGATTATTATTTTCATGGGAATAAGTTATTCAATTACTTGGAATCAATAGGAATTAGCGGGGCTTGTTTTTTGCGGAGATAGGCTCCTGCACAAACGGGCAACTGACTTTCTGTGACCTGGTTTAAAATAATAGCGTCTTAAAAAGTAGAATAATTGTGAACGTAAAAGAGCGCGTATTACTGATCGCTGAAAAAAAGGGTATCAGTAAAACTGAATTTTTTAAGGATGTGGGGCTTTCCTACGCCAATTTCAAAGGGGGACAGAAAAATACTGCGCTGAGTTCGGATGCCATGATTGCGATATTGACCCACCATCCGGATATTAGTCCTGCCTGGTTATTGTTGGGCGAAGGCAAAATGATGCGTAGCGCGGAAACCGTTAGCCCCGAACCGCAGATTGCTGCTACAAGTTCCGACGGTTCGTCAGTTTCCAAACAATTGGTCGCTGCATTGGAGCAGACAATCAAAGCGCAGGAAAAGACAATTTCTGCTTTGGAGGGACAGGTTGTATTACTGAATCGGAAGTAGAACCCAGAACAAGATCTTTTTGAGTTTTTACCGAAAGCTCTATTTGATATTGTCCCATACATTTCTGGAAGTTACCGTAATCGTCTTTCCTTCTTTTAAATCTTTCCTTCCTTCCTTCTCGAGTCCACGGAGTTAGTTCCAATGAGCGTTCTTTTTCTTCAACGGAGACATTCTTTACCCCAAGAGCTTTTAAAACAACGGTTATTTTTTCCTTTCCGAACGACTAGAAGACTGCTCAAATGAAAATACGGCTGTTGTCATCATGGTTTACTTGTTAACTTAACATAGGGGTTGTGAAACTGATCTCTTGGTGCAGATACACGGGCTCTTTTTCAATAATACAATCGCTCGATGCTTGAAATCGGAGCAGACTTGCTCTTCGCTCGCGAAATAGCTGATTGTAGCGATTTCCTTGGCTTCTTTTTTGCCTAATTTTGTTAAGTATCAGAGATGCCATTGTTATGCTAAAAATGTTGAGCTGCCCTTAAGGATGGGGGTTAAGGGATTTAGCCGACTTTGATGGATACCTGTATCGCTATTTAAAGAAAATTAAGCTATAATATGTTTAGAAAAGTATTATTCATGTGCT
Organism: Sphingobacterium sp.; assembly: GCA_031277685.1. Lineage (GTDB taxonomy): Bacteria > Bacteroidota > Bacteroidia > Sphingobacteriales > Sphingobacteriaceae > Sphingobacterium. Next base: position 1,521 of record JAITLV010000145.1, read on the forward strand.
GTATGTTATACAGTTGTTTTTTGAACCGAAGCATGGCGCAGCTGGGAGCTGAACGTCCTGTGTATGTATCGCGCTGGGGATACCTTTACCGGGAAGCGGAAAATAAAAATGATCGTTTGGGGGTGTTTTCCACCGAAGCAGCTGTCTACTTACTTGATTCGACCCAAACCCAGTATAAAGTGCAGGTCAATAATGGTGATATCGGTTTTATAGACCGCCAGCCACTACAGAAATTCATGAACGGAAAAAAATCAGCGGACGAACCTAAGCAGTATTTTTATCGGGGTGTAGAAGGACATCAGTGCCCGCATTATTATGTACAGGTCGCTGAACTCCGTGTACGGAAGGCACCGACCACAACAAGCCTTGCTGTCCGTCGCGCTTCGCTCAATGAGCTCTTATGTATTGACTATGTGCCATTGTATGCGGATGGTTGGGTCTATATCGGTGATCATTTTCATGAAAATCCTGAATATGTGCAACTGAAGTTTTTGGGAGCTGAACTGACTTACGATAAAGTGCTGAAAGATTATTTGGCGGTGAAAGGCAAGGATCAAGAAAAGGAACTGGCGCAGGTAGGAAGATTACGCGAGCTGGCTTGGCGGGAGTCGAAAAATCTAAAACCAGCTCTGTCCTATTGGAAGGAATCCTATGCTGCCTATGGGCAGGAAAATCCAAAAGTTGATATTGATTTTGAACTGTTATTGGCAAGCCGGTTGGAGAAATACATTGGTTATAACGCGTATGAAAAAAAGATGAAGACGCTTGACTTCCATTTTATCTGGCAGGGAATGTCTCTTGTTGACGGTGAAATTAAGGATGCTCAGATGAATCAATTGAAAATGCAGCGGGTGGCTGATATACCGGATATGCCCGAATGTGGCTGGGAACCGCGCTACTTTTATAAAACTCCGAATCTGATCGTCGCCTTTGAGGAGAACTACAAAAAGAAGATTGTCGGTACGGTCTATAAACTATATTTTTCAAACGGTGAGATCTTAGTACTTGGGGATCAGCGTATGGATGCCAATTACGACGAAAAGGATTTTATCAAGCATTTTGGTGATATGGTCTTTGCGAATATGATTGAAGAACCGCATGTGTACCGTATGCAAAATAATGATGCAGGACAATTCATCATTACATTTAAAGATGGTAAACTGTTTCGCTATGAATGCATGTATTATTGTTAGCGGATCGTCATAAGGTGAGGAATAAAGAAATGTATCTGACAAGGATTTTTCAGCCTTATAAGTATTGTAAACAAATAAGGACCTGTATTCAGCAGGTCCTTATTTGTTTTTTGTCATTTCTGATCTATAGGATTGACATTTCGAAAAGTCGGGCGATATGGCCACGAAGTTTTTCTTTCACGTCATCCATATCGACCTCTTCGCCAAGCTCCCGTTTTAATGAGGTCACGTCTTTGTCGTCGATCCCACAGGGGATAATATTGTTGAAATAATCGAGGTCTGTATTGACGTTAAAGGCAAAGCCATGCATGGTCACCCAACGTGAAGCACGTACGCCCATGGCGCAGATCTTGCGGGCCGTAGGCTTGTCCGGTTCAATCCAGACTCCGGTAAACCCGGGGTATCTGCCCGCTTGAACACCATAGTCAGCGCAGGTCAGGATAATCGCTTCTTCCAATGTCCTTAAGTATAGGTGGATATCGGTAAAGAAATTATCGAGATCCAGAATTGGATAACCTACAATCTGCCCCGGGCCATGGTAGGTGATATCGCCGCCGCGGTTGATTTTATAAAACTTGGCTTCTTTTTCTTCCAGGCCTTTCTCATCCAGAAGCAGGTATTCTTCATGCCCACTTTTTCCGAGCGTATACACATGGGGATGGGCTGTAAAAATCAAGTAGTTTGGTGTGCTTGTCGTTGTTGCATTGACCCGATTATCGTGTTTGATATCCAGTACCCCCTTGAAAATGGATTCCTGTCTGTCCCAGGCTTCTTGATAGTCTACAAGTCCCCAGTCTTGGAACTGCACTACTTTATTCATTGCTTATTTTTTTAAGGTGATGGATCATCGATGACGATCCATCATCATTTTTGTCTAATTAATACAACAGGTTGTTGTATGGATAACGTTCATTGTGCATCTTCACGATGATATCGTAAAGTTTTTGCTTAAACTCTTCGATATTTGTCTTGTTCGTTGCGGAAAGGAAGATCGCCGGATCGGAGTTTTTTGCCATCCATGAATTGCGGAAATCGTCCAATGTAATTTCTACCTCTTCACCATCATGTCCTTCTTCAACTGCGGGTTTGTACAGGTCAATCTTGTTGAATACCGTGATTACTGGCTTGTCTAAGGCTTTCAGGTCTTTTAAGGTTTCATTCACGGCCTGGATATGGTCTTCGAAGTTCGGGTGTGAGATATCTACCACGTGGATCAATACATCTGCTTCTCTTACCTCATCCAATGTAGATTTGAAACATTCTACCAAATGATGTGGTAGTTTGCGGATAAATCCTACGGTATCTGAGAGCAAGAATGGAAGGTTATCGATCACTACTTTGCGCACAGTGGTATCCAAAGTTGCGAAGAGTTTGTTCTCGATCAATACATCGGATTTGGAGATCATGTTCATGATCGTTGATTTGCCGACGTTTGTATAACCGACCAATGCGACACGGATCATCTCGCCACGGTTTTTGCGCTGCGTCTCATTTTGCTTGTCGATCGCCTTTAGTCTTTCCTTGAACAGGGAAATTTTGTCCAGGATAATCCGTCTATCGGTCTCAATCTGCGACTCACCGGGTCCCCGCATACCGATACCCCCACGCTGACGTTCCAAGTGAGTCCACAATCGGGTCAATCGGGGTAATAGGTATTGCAGCTGCGCCAGCTCCACCTGAGTTTTTGCCTGTGCGGTTTTTGCATGTCGGGCAAAGATATCCAGGATCAGATTGGAGCGATCCAGGATCTTACGCTTCAGTTCTTTCTCAATATTGCGCAATTGGGAAGGGGACAGCTCATCATCAAAGACAACAATGTCGATCTCTTCAGCTTCGACATAGGCTTTGATCTCTTCGAGTTTTCCGCTACCAACAAATGTGGCTCTGTCCGGAAAACCTAGTTTCTGTGTAAACATGCCTTTGGTCTCACCACCAGCAGTCTGCACGAGAAATTCGAGTTCCTCCAGATATTCCTTTGCTTTTGTTTCAGTCACGCCTGGAGTAATGACACTCACCAAGACGGCTGTTTCGGGTTTTATTGCTGTATCGTGTATTTTAATTCTGGCCATTTTGTACTATTAAGTATATCGTAGTGTATGGAGCGCGTTCGGCTAATCATGCATAGCGATCGTCAATCTCTTATCATACTTCCACTTTTAATTGTTGTTTTGAAAAGGTGAATTTAAGAAAAACCAATAAGTTTTTTGTGATTTGCTTACCAGGGCAACTCAAAATAAGTAAGCGGTCAGTCGCCATCTTTTGCCTAGTAAAAGAAGGGGATATTTTCTATATCATGTTCATAATGATGCAAAATTAAATAATTTTGATTTTATATACAAATGAATTGACCAAGGGATTATTGTATAAGTTATTTATGACGATCTGTTTACCTTCATGTTGATCATCGGGTCTTAAGGGAATGGAGTCCCACTGGCGAAGATTGTGTATGACTTGGGCAGTGCCACCGAAATGCAATGCTTTTGAAAAGTTGTCCCTGGAATAGATGCTACCGTCTTCTTACCAGCTGATTGCGGCGAATAGATCTTTGAACCAATCGGCTTATTTTGCCATAAAGACTACTGTACTGATTTGAACGCTTTGGTACATCAGGATTTGGACTGCACCCAATAGCTTCATGGGCATTGATTTGTGCAGGTGATGGCATCGTTAGTTGGATGCGCCGAACAATTTTATTGTTTTGCATTTGACTGCTCCATGCTGTCTAAGCAGTGATCAGGAGATTTTGTCCCAGGCGATGCCGTCTGATTTCCGCGCCAAGAAGCTTCGGAGTAACTGATTTTTCTCGCTCTGCAGCATAGGGTCTTCTTTGAATATGGCAATGACGGTGTTTCTACATTCGGTCAATAAGGCTTGATCTGTCGCTAGGTTGGCCATCTTGAGGTCAAGTACGCCTGATTGCTGTGTACCGGAGATATCACCCGGCCCACGTAGCTGCAGGTCAACTTCGGCGATCTCAAAGCCATCGTTGGTACGGACCATCGTATCTAGTCTGAGCCGTCCTTCTTTGCTGAGCTTGTTGCCGGACATCAGGATACAAAAGGACTGCTCGGCACCGCGGCCTACGCGTCCCCGTAATTGATGGAGCTGGGAAAGACCGAATCGTTCGGAATTCTCGATGACCATTACTGAGGCATTGGGTACATTGACACCAACTTCAATCACGGTTGTTGCCACCATGATCTGTGTTTCGTGTTTCACAAAACGTTGCATTTCAAAGTCTTTATCTTTCACAGGCATCTTACCGTGTACAATACTGATCTTATATTGGGGAAGTGGAAATTCACGCTGTAAATTCTCCAGGCCGGCTTCCAGGTAGATCAGATCAAGTTTTTCACTCTCTTTGATCAGTGGATATACGAGATAGACCTGTCTTCCTTTGGCAATTTCTTCACGCATGAAACCGAACATTCGCAGGCGGGAGCTTTCAAAGAAGTGCACTGTCTTAATCGGTTTACGGCCTGCAGGCAGTTCATCGATCACAGAAATGTCGAGATCACCATACATGGTCATTGCCAAGGTCCGTGGAATAGGTGTTGCTGTCATGACCAGCATGTGTGGTGGAATGACATTCTTGCGCCAGAGTTTGGCGCGCTGTTCTACACCAAAACGGTGCTGCTCATCAATGACGACAAAGCCAAGGTTTTTAAATTGTACCTTATCCTCAATGAGTGCATGGGTACCGATCAGGATGTCGAGTGTTCCCTCTTCAAGCGCCTGATGGATCAGCCGGCGCTCTTTGGTGCCAGTGGATCCCGTGAGTAGCTTGATGCTGACGAGGTCATCACCGACCAGTTGCTTTAACCCATGGTAATGTTGTGTCGCCAGGATTTCTGTAGGTGCCATCATACAGGCTTGAAAACCGTTGTCTACAGCGAGAAGCATGCTCATTAAGGCGACAACAGTTTTGCCCGATCCCACATCGCCCTGCACGAGACGGTTCATCTGTGCACCGGTATTGGTATCGATACGGATTTCTTTAACAACGCGTTTTTGTGCACCGGTCAATGGAAATGGAAGGCGCTCATTAAAAAAAGTATTGAACTTTTCGCCTACCATATTAAAGCGTTGCCCCCTGAATTTCTGTGTGTTCAGCTGTTTATTATTGAGGAGTTTGAGCTGGATAAAAAATAGTTCCTCAAATTTAATCCGCTTGATAGCCTGGTTCAATTCCTTTTGGTTGGCCGGGAAATGAATGGATGCCAAAGCCTGCTGATGGGAAACCAACTGATGCTTTGTTAGGATCTCTTGGGGAATAGTTTCGCCAATACTTCGAAATACAGTCTCCAAAGCGGTCTGCTGCAAGCGTTGGATGCCTTTGGTATCTAAATTGAATTTTTTGAGCTTCTCTGTAGAGGAATAAACTGGCTGCAAGCTCATATTCCCTACCTGTTTGACCTGTGGATTATAGAGGTCCATTTCGGGGTGGGTAATGGACAGCTGACCATTAAATTCGCTGGGTTTGCCGTAAATTGTATAAGCTGAACCTACTTTCAATGACTTTTGAAGCCAAGGGATAGATTGGAACCAAACGAGCTCCATGGAACCCGTTTCGTCTTTGAATGAACCCACGAGCCTCTTGGTTCTTTTCTCACCCACCAGCTGTAATGAAACCAAACGCCCTAAAACCTGGGCCGCCATCATATCGGGATGCAGTTTTCGGATCTTGTGGAATTCTGTCCGGTCGATATAACGGAAAGGGTACTGGGTCAATAGATCACCAATGGTAAATACCTGTAACTCTTTTTTGAGCACATCTGCCTTTTGGGGACCAACACCTTTGAGGTATTCTATCGGGGTAATTAAACTTAATTCAGCCATTATTCTCGAATGGCTAAAATACGAAAAATTTAATTTTTAGGGCTTAAATACTTTGATAAAGGGCTTCCTGTCCTTGTCTCGGACTGGTTTTGTCTTGTTTGGCTAACCGGTCTGGCAGGTTGTTTTCTTTATGCTCGGTTAATCTAGTTTTGTACTATTTGTATGTTTAAATCTGTTTACTCATATTTAATTGTCGCTTTTCCTTCTTTGCAGATGACATCGAGCGGTTTTCGATAGGGAATGCAATTGATCTTTGGTGCCATCATGGGCCGGTATATTTCAATCAGCCTATTATAGTCGTTGATCATGTTCTGTAGAGTCGTCTTGTCAACTGAACGGTGGTATGGGATATGGTTTGTTCCACAGATGGTTTGGATATCTATTATTTTCCAGTCATCGGTATTGGAACATTCTTTTGGGCTGGCTAGTGCTATAATTTTACTGAATTTTTCATTTGAAAGCGTTTCCAGTTCTTTTTCGGTTTTTTCTTTATAGGGATTATCGAGATGGGATTCGGATTTACACACGACAAACAACATGGTACATGCGAGCAAGGAAGTGATACCCAGGACTGACAGATTTTTCATAATTGCACATTTGGTTTATTAAGTTAACGGTCAATTCTGAGCATTTGCTACAATAATTGTTAAAAATTTCTCATGGATGAGATTTTTTATAACTATAGCTGATGTTGGTATGTAGGATAGGCAATGAACTTGGAGCATAAACAGGATCTCCTGCATGTTAAATGCTTTCTGAATAATATCGCAAGAACAAAAAAGCGGCTTAATCGAAAGATTAAGCCGCTTCATATAGCAAAAGATCATTTTCTAGAAATTACCTTTTGCGACGTCCCACCATAAGCGGGTGCCGCCATTGTCGGGACCACCTAATAGCGCAATTGCTTTCTGTAACTCGGCTTTATTTGCGTTATCCTCGTTTTGCGGGAAAGGTAAGCGACGTATCTGTATTTTAGTGTCGATCAATCCACCGCTATTGTTGACAACAACAGGGAATAGACGTGGGTATCCCGTACGACGGAATTCGCTCCATGCCTCTTGTCCTTCAGGGAATATCGCCAACCATTTCTGTGTAATAATGCGCTCTAATTTTTCCTCGTTGGTTGCACCCTCGTTCCACTTGATGGTTAATGCACTTGGTGATTCTGCATTGTTGGCTTTGTTCGTTGGATCTTTGTAACCTGCTGCTTTACTCGTATTATCATTTAAATAGGTACTCAATCCTGAAGTTACACCCCATTGCGTGAAGGAAGTTTCAACTCCTTTTTCATAAAGTGACTGTGCTGTTCCACCTGCATTGTTCCAGCCTCTTAAAGCCGCTTCGGCACGTAAGAAGTAAACTTCTGCAGCAGTCATTAGTACTGGTGCTGTTGTCGCCGTGAAAGTTGGTGTATTTCCCTCCGTATTTAAAGCGGAAAATTTTTCATAGTTATCCTTTTCGACCCTTTCAGCGCCCGTACGAATACCAATGTAACTACCTTTGAATTCAAAAAGGGCCGTATCTTTGGCTGTAGGTGTAACAGGAGACATGTATTTCGAGATCCGAGGATCTTTCAGTCCAACCATATAAGAAGTTAAGCTGGCGTTAATGCGTGTATCAGCCCAATTTTTGGAAATAAACCAAAGCGGGTTGCTGAAGGTTCCGTCTGCCGGAATAGTAATTTTGAAATTCTCACTATTGTTTTCCAAAACTCCACCATTAGCCGGATCCAAAGCTTTTTCCGCCTGTGTTTTCGCCAAAGCTGCATCAACTTTAACGATACGCATCGCTAAGCGTAGGCGCAATGAGTTGGCAAATTTCAACCAGTTCCTGAACCTTACCTCATTAGCTGTGTTGGGATATGCCAAATCAATCTGGTCAATCTTTGCAGCCATTGGGCTATCTGCTTTATACGATTTTAATGCAGTTACCGCTTCATCAAGTTCTTTGAAAAAGCTGTTGTACACGTCAGACTGTTTGTCATAAGCAGGTGTGTTTGAGAGACCGGCCTTGCTATAGGGGATAGGTCCATAGATATCCGTAACACGGCTTGCGGCTTCCACTTTTGTTGCCAAGGCGGCTCCCCATAGCGCGGGGTAGGTTTCGGCTAAACCATTTTTCTGTAACTTATCGATGGATAGTAATACATTTAAATAGAGTACCTTAAAAGCTTCTCCATTCCAGCCATTGACCATGGCATAGTTTAGATTGTTTTGGCCGCTATTGAAAGGTGTTGGCGACATGAAAAAGCCCGAAAAAACGTCTGCGTTCAGGTTTTGTTGCACCTGATACGAGTTTGGGTCTCCACCACCCGAAAAATTGTAGATCGACATCAGTGAGTTTTTGAAGAAAATCACAAGATCTTGCCCATCACCTTTTAGATCTCCATCCGAAGCTCCATTATTGTTTTTGTTGTAATCTTCAAAATTCTTGGTGCAGCTGCTCATGGTCCCACCGATAAGCAAGAGGATCAAGGAGAATTTAGATATGTTTTTTATATTCAGTTTCATTGTTTTTCTTTTAGAAAGTTGCGTTTAATGTTAGACCATAGTTACGTGTTGCTGGCATCATAAAAATATCAACACCGCTCAACGCATTTCCGGTAGACATCGTTACTTCAGGATCGAAAGGAGCTTTCTTGGATATGTAGAATAGGTTTCGTCCCACAGCATTGACACGAAGTTTTTTGAAGAAGCTATCTTTAATATTAAAGTCATAACCAAAAGTCAGTTCACGCAATCTCACGACGGTCCCATCATAGATATATTGGCTGCTCACAGGTCCCATACCAGCAGTGGAGGTATACCATTGTTCGGCATCCACTTTTGTAACGGCTTTACCGCTTGGTGTTACACCATTAATCGTTACACCACCATTCGCACGGGCATCACCTGTCACTTTGGATACGCCGTAACCATCAAGCAGTGATTGTGTTACAGACATTACTTCATAGTCAAACTTGCCATCAATAAGGAAACTCAAATTGAAGTTCTTGTAATTAAAACTATTGTTCCAGCCCATCTGCCAGATAGGATTGGAGTTGCCCATTTTGGTGTATTGATTGTTTTTCTGTGGAATGCCATCTTCGGAAATTAGGATTCGGCCCTGATCGTCGCGTACAAAATCCTGTCCATAGATATCGCCAAAAGAACCACCTACTTCGAGTTTAGATGCAAAGTTATTTCGGCCCTCACCCGTTAGTGTAAATTCCGAGATGCCATCTGCAAGTTTGATGATTTTGTTTTTGTTGTACGTAAAGTTTACGCTGGTGTTCCAGGTGAAATTGTCCGTTTTGATTGCATCCAATGAAACTAATGCTTCGACTCCCTGGTTTTGGATATCTCCGGCATTTACAGCAAAGTAGTTGGCAAACGATGCATTACTTGCCGCAATTTTGAAGAACTGGTTCGTTGTGTTTGTTTTGTAGTAAGTAAGGTCTACATTCAGGCGGTTATTCCACATACGCCATTCGGTACCGATTTCCAGCGATGCTGTCTTTTCCGGTTTTAATGGGTTCAAGAACGCGATGTCATTTACGACGATGACTCCATAAGGGTTCAGGGTATTCGTTGGGTAAGTAATATATGGGGGCAAATCATTACCCACTTGTGCATATGAGCCACGGATTTTGGCCATATTGACAAATTCCGGAAGGTTTAGTTTTTCATTCAATACCAAACCTAAACCAACAGAAGGATAAAAGTATGGATTTTCACCCGTGTATGCCAATGTACTTGACCAGTCCCATCTGGACGTTAGGTCCAAATACACCCAGTTGTCATAAGCTAAATTGGCCGAGGCAAATACCGACTGTAGTTGTCTCCGGTTTGCAGACAATGTTGAACTGACCGGTGTTTTGGTATTTTGGATAGTAAATAGATTTGGAATGTTTAATCCTTCAATACCTGTATTAAAATCTACACCTTCAGTTTTCCAGTCGGTAATGCTTGTTCCAACTAATCCAGTGATCTGAAATTTATCACTGACATTAAAGTTCATATTGGCAACGACATCACCGTATTGCTGTGTAATGGTAGTATTTGTGTAATTATAATTACCATTTACTTTTCCTAAAGGATTTGGTGTGCTAGCGTAGACTTTTCGGTCCCAAACCTCCGAAGTACGATCGACACTTCCTCTGGCCTGAATGCTGATCCATGGTGCTATCTTATATTTCGCACTACCATTTAAAAGCAAACGGTTTCTCGTTGAACGTGTCGGGTTCCTGTTGACAATCCACCATGGATTTTGTTGTGTCGTAGGACTGTCGCTTAAACTGAACCAGTTTTGTTCATTAAGGTTACGACTTGTGTTAAAGGTTTCGTAATTTTTGTAATCTGCGATATTTAAGTTCCGTGGTAATAGATACGTTCCAACCAATGGATTAAAATAAAAGCCTGAAGTAGGGGCATTGTCTAATTTTTGCGTAATGTAGTTTGCGCTTCCTTCTACAGTCAATTTATCATCAAAGAATGTCGCACTCTCTTTGAGGTTGAAGTTATGACGCATCAGGTCATTTTCGGGCAATATTCCTTTCGCCAAGGTATTTGCATAGGAAAAATAGGTCTGATTTTTCTCATTACCACCTGATAGCGTCAGTGAATTAGTGAAATTACTTCCTGTACGGAAAAATTCACCCACATTATCATAATTAGTACCATTCGTTTTATCTCCCCAACTAAACACACTCGTGTTACTGTTTTTACCTTGAGAACCTTGACCATATTGGTTTTGGAACTTCGGCGTTGATACCGCTTGTTCTATTTGCGCACTTGATGAAAAGTTAATTACCGTACGGCCTTGTTTGCCAGATTTGGTTGTAATTAAAATCACGCCATTAGCAGCCTGACTACCATATAATGCTGCTGCTGAAGCTCCTTTTAGTACAGAGATATTTTCTACATCTTCCGGATTGATCAGTGAGATTGGATCTCCACCATCACGTTGACCACCAAAAACGTTATCTGGTTGGCTTGCTAAGGTTTGATTATTGATCGGAACACCATCGACAACGTATAATACTTGATTGTTACCGGAGGCTGACTTGTTACCACGTAAGACCACTTTGGCCGAACCACCTGGGCCTGAGGAACTGGAAGCGATATTGACACCCGCTACTTTACCGTTTAGATTGTTGGCTAAGTTTGTACTTTTTACCTTGTTCAGTTCATCCCCGTTGACCTGTTGGGTTGAGTACGTCAATGATTTTTGTGCACGGCTGATACCTAATGCGGTGACAACAACACTTTCCAGTTGTTGCGTCTGTTCATCTAGGCTTACAGTAACTGTTGTTTCGCCTGGTCCAAGTGTGACCGTTTTATTTTCGTAGCCAATCGTGCTGATATTCAGAATACGATTTTTATCGTCGACATTGATTTGGAATGCCCCTTTGCTGTCTGTAGAACTAGCTGTTGAGGTCCCCAATACTTTAATGGTGGCGCCTACAAGTGGAGCTTTTGTTTTTGCGTCAACAACCGTCCCTTTCACTTGGTTGCTTTGCGCATGGAGTAAAGATGCTGAAAAAAGCATTGTCGGAACAATACTCAACATCCTTAGTGTAGTGTATAATTTGTTATTCATGTAGTATATGTGTTATATTCAGTTTTTTATATACATATTTTCACAATAGTAGTCTTTTTCCGCGGTAATGGGCTAATTCCATTTAGCATGTCGGTTAGGGAGAGTGATATTGAACTTGGCTGGAGAGCGAAATAAATGATTATTGTGTACTATTCAATACCCTAATTGATGGGGATTAAGGAAAGTGTGAATTCCCTTAATTAAATACTAATTTACTACTGTTGATGAAAAATCAAAAATTTTAGGAAACAAAGTTGATACAAAAGGGGGGTGTTATTATTTAACTTGTTGTTTGTTAGGTGTTTGTGTTTTGTCATTTTTTATCCTTAATCTGCGTTGTTTCTTTGTCAAAAGGAAACAATGCAGATTATCATCATCTCAGGTTAGGTTACTTAAATGATAGTAAGCTGGAATATCTGTGTAGATTTGGTTCCATGTATAGGTGACCTTTGGTTTGCCGTTTTCGCAGGTCAGCGATTTAAACTTTGGTGTAGGGCCTTGGGTTTATGATTTGTATTTATTTGGTTATGATATCGATGCGTCTGCACGGTCTATTTCGCTACGGTTTTGCTGAATTTTTCCTGATCTGACGGAAATTGCTACTATTGAAAAGAATGATTGCAACCAATATTATCCCATAAGCTACATATTTAATGAATGGGATGGGTTCCTGAAAGTAGGTTGCAGCCAAGGTGAATGCAATTAGTGGGTTGATATAGAGTAATACCCCTGTTGTCGTGGATGAAATACCGATCAGCGCATACATACTCAGAAAAAGGGGGATAATCGTGAATACTACGGCGATCAACAGGATTGTGCTCCAGAATATGGGATTGAAAGGAATATCGTGATGATTATACATCAGTTTAGGAATGACAAATAATGCACAGATGCTTAATTGGACAACCAATTGATTCAGTTTATTAAAACCGGTAGATACACGTTGTAGGATAAGATAGAAGGCATAACAGGTGGCGATGGTCGCTGCCCATAAAACATCGTTCAATGAGCCCTTTGCCAGTAGACAGACACTGGCGAAAGCAATCAGTAGCGCTATCTTTTGCAGGGGTTGAAGCTCTTCTTTGAGGATAAAGTAGGCTGCAGCTGCGGTAATCAATGGGCAGGTCAGGTACGCCAACGCCGCGGACTGGATGCTGACGTGGTTGACGGCATAGATATAGGTAAACCAATTTCCGAAGATCAATAAGGATGCCAGGACAATAAGACTGGTTTGTCGGATTTTATCCCTACTGGTTAGTCCTTTGAATTTCTGAATATCGGCATATAATGTCTTTCTCTGGAATAGTAGGATATAGAGCCAGAGCACAGCCAGCGCTGTGACTATTCTAAAATATAGAATGTCCTCTGCGGGGTAATCCCTTATCCAACGGACGGGAATGGACATGAAACCCCAGATAAAGGGAGCCAAAAAAGCCGCGAAAAGATATTTTCCGCGGCTTACAGTTTCGTTGTTATTTTCCACGGATTAATCTTTCCAGGCGATAACCGATATTTCAACATTGACATTTTTCGGTAATGTCTTTACGGCCACACATTCACGTGCGGGCTGTGCTTCTTTAAAATATTCGGCATATACGTCATTAACCAGGCTAAAGTTGCCCATATCACTTAAGAAAATAGAGGCTTTGACAACATCCTGAAAGCTATATCCGGCATGTTTTAAGATGGCCTCCACATTTTTTAATACTTGGTGTGCTTCATCTTTTACGCCTGATGATATCAGTTCCATCGTCTCTGGAACAAGCGGAATCTGTCCAGATACATAGAGGGTATTCCCAGCTTTGATTGCTTGATTATAAGGGCCTATTGCCGCAGGAGCTTTGTCTGTATTGAAGATCTCTTTTTTTGACATGGTTGCTTGTTTAGGATGAAAAAAATATTTTATAGATCAAACCCAATAAAAAGACAATAATTGCCGTTGCATTAATAATATGCATGGCTTTAATACTGCCATTGGTGGGTCGGTCAGCGTTGCGCTTTCTGAAAAAGTACATGGAACTAAGTTACGACAGTAAATTAGAAAGTTAAAATTAAAAAGCAAAAACTTTGGGATAGCGTACAGACAAATCCTAACTTTAACAAGGGAAGCATACGTTGTACATTTTTACCCTCAGCAATGCCTGGATGTAAATCACCGAAAGAGAGATACACCTGTTCCGGCTGGGGATTTGATGTCAGGTTTTAGGTGAGAACCTATTTGTTGGGACTTAATTAAATAGTAAGTCAATACATAGCTTGCGAAAAGACTAAAAATGGTACTGTCAAACAGCTAAACTTATACTAATTTTTTGATGAAAAAAACAGCATTGATCGGCGGTAAGATTTATACCGGCACGGAAGTTTTAGAAAAAAAAGCATTGCTTCTGGATGAAGCGAAAATAATCGGTATAGCAGATGATAAAAATCTTCCGGAGGGATATGAGCTACTTGATGTCAAGGGTGCTAATATCTGCGCAGGATTGGTTGATCTGCAATTGTATGGCGATGGTTCGGATCTCTATTCTGCCGAACTTTCATTGGCATCATTGGAGCGCATCTCCAATGGGTTAATTGATAAGGGCACGACCTCTTATATGATGACCTTGGCGACAAATACAATTCCCGTATTCAAAGAGGCTATCCGTGTTGCGGAAGGCTATCATCATGATGCCTTCCTGGGTTTGCATTTGGAAGGCCCCTTTTTGAATTCCAAAAAACGAGGAGCTCATCCAGAAGAATTGATTATTGCGCCTACAAAGGAACGGATTGATGATCTACTGCAAGGAAATAAGGTTGTCAAGATGATGACGATCGCCCCAGAATGTATCTCGGATGATCTGCTTGCGTATCTGCAGGAGTATCAGTTGTTGCTGAGTGCCGGACATAGTAATGCGACTTTCGAGGAGGGAACACGAGGCTACGATCTGGGCATACCGACAAGCACACATCTGTTTAACGCCATGTCGCCATTGCACCACCGCGAGGTTGGTTTGGTCGGCGCTATTTTCAACCACAATAAGGCCTGTTCAAGTATTATCGTCGATGGACATCATGTGAGTTTTGAAGCTGTAAAGATCGCTAAGTGGCAAATGGGGGATCGTTTATTTATGATTACAGATGCTGTTGCTGCCTGCAGTAAAGGAATATATCAACATGTATTAAATGATGGATATTATGCCTTGCCGGATGGTACAATCTCTGGCGCTGCAATTTCCCTGTTTGAAGGTATCAGAAATTGTGTAGAGCAGGTGGGCATTCCGCTGGCTGAAGCCATACGGATGTCTACGACTTATCCAGCGCAGCTCTTGGGAAGAACAGATATCGGTAACTTAAATGCTGGCAGTATGGCTAATATTATCGTGTTTACTGATGCGTTCGTATTGGAGCATGTTATTTTTAAAGGTGAACTGCGTTATTGATCTCCGAATAGCACGAGTTTCCAGATAGCATGAGTTCGTAAATTGAATCGGAATGCTTTGTAATCTGATAATGAAATATATGCTGCTTCTTTTCATCCGATAGAAATATCTTCTTAAAACGGATGGGCGACGGCTAAATTTCTTTTCTATTGAAATTTAGCTTAGTTTTGGGGGTTAGTTTGAAAAAAAAATACAATATTCTATAGCTTGATGAAACGTTCCTTATTATTTTTAACTACGGCACTCTTTCTTTTGTCTTCTTGTTCATCCAAGAAAAATAAAAAGCAAGAACCGGTGAATACGAATACCAATGTTGAAATTGTAAAAAAAGATCCACCTTCGGTGCCGAAGAGAGAACGGATGAAAAATACAATAGGGGCAAAAGAACAGCCGGTGGCAGAGAAGGTGGTTGAAAAAAAGAAGGATATCGTTGTTGACCTTCCACCTGTACCGCGTGAGTTTCGTGCGGCTTGGGTCGCTTCTGTCGCTAATATCAACTGGCCTAGCAAAAATAACCTGAGTACTGCAGAGCAGCAGCAGGAAGCAATTGGTATCCTGGATTTTCTGAAGAATAATAATTTTAACGCAGTAATCTTTCAGGTGCGTCCTTCAGCAGATGCTTTTTATAAAAGTGATCTCGAGCCTTGGTCTTATTTTTTGACAGGAACCGAGGGACAGGCGCCATCACCCTATTATGATCCACTTGATTTTTGGGTCGAGCAGGCGCATAAACGAGGGATCGAACTTCATGTTTGGTTAAACCCTTATCGTGCACACCATACCGCTGGTGGGGCTGTCACTTCAGCTTCGATGGCACGTAAGATGCCAGAATCTGTTGTTAAATTAAAACAGGGTTATTATTGGTTTGACCCATCAAAACAATCTACACAGGATCATGCCGCGCGTGTCGTGATGGATATTGTTAAACGTTATGATATTGATGGGGTGCATTTCGATGATTATTTCTATCCCTACGCTGAATACAATGGTGGACAAGATTTTCCAGATTCAGACAGCTACAACGAGTTTAAACGTAATGGTGGTACCTTGTCACGTGGTGATTTCAGAAGAAACAGTGTAAATACCTTTATAGAGCGGATCTACAAGGATATCAAAAGGGAAAAGAACTTTGTGAAATTCGGGATCAGTCCGTTTGGAATCTGGAAACCTGGTTATCCTGCAGGTATACAAGGTTCAAGTCAATACGATATGTTATATGCAGATGCTAAACTATGGTTGAACAAAGGTTGGATTGATTACTTTGCGCCACAGCTTTATTGGCCGATCCAACCGGCAAAACAAAGCTATACGGCTTTGTTGAAATGGTGGGAAAGTGAAAATACAATGGGCCGTCACCTTTGGCCGGGTATCAACACAGTCGGAAGGCGCGGGCCGGAATATGTGCAGGAGATTGTCAATCAGGTTGCTGCAGCACGTAATATTTTACCGGATAATCGCGATGGTGTTATTCACTGGAGTCTGGCCGGACTAAACAAAAATCCGGCAATGACGCAGGCACTTGTCGATGGGCCTTATCAATTTAAAGCATTGGTTCCAACAAGCCCTTGGCTCAATGCAAATCCGCTGTTGAAGCCGACTCTATTGCTGACACCGCAGGGGAATAATATGTTCATAAAATGGCAACACCAGCAAATCGATCAGGTTGCGAAATGGGTGTTATACCTGAATTATGGCGGTGAATGGAGATATGAAGTGTTGGAACCGGGAGTTACAACAAAGGATGTGCCGACGGTGTTGAGCAATAAAAAATTGCAATATGTTGCGGTAAAGGCTGTTGATCGTTTGAGCAACGAAAGTCCTTACATCGCTGAAAAAGTCAAATAAAGATTTTTTGTACTATATGGTAGGAGGGGTATCTGAGCATTTCGGATATCCCTTTTGCTTTTTTTATCGGGTTGTGTATGCTTTGTGCAAGGTGTAGTTCCCCTATGGATTGCAAGGTTTGTCTCTTTTTGATCAAAAATAAGGAAATCCCGTGGTACACAGTGATTTTGTTTTGAAATTCGATCTGTCCGGAGTAAATTTAGGGATATGGAAGAGATATATAAAACCGTTAGTGACTCGGTGATCCGAATTTCACAGTTGATGTTGCCCTCCAACGCGAACTTTGGGGGAAAGATCCATGGAGGATATATTTTGTCTTTGATGGATCAAATTGCTTTTGCGGTAGCCTCCAAGTTTTCAGCACATTATTGCGTGACGGCCTCTGTTGGTAAGGTTGATTTTTTGAAGCCAATCGAGGTGGGAGAGCTGGTCACATTAATTGCATCCGTTAATTACGTGGGTAATTCGTCTATGGAAGTGGGGATTCGGGTGGAAGCCATGAATATCCAGACAGGTGAAACAAAGCATTGCAACTCCTCTTATTTTACCATGGTCGCTAAGGATGAAACGGGTAAACCTGCCCGTGTTCCGCGATTGATCTTGGAGACGGAGAAGGATGTATTTCGATTTTATCGCTGTGTTGTTAAGATGGAAGTGGATAAAGAGCGTGATCGTGCAATTCATGATCTGGAGACGGATTCTTCGGAACAACAGGCTTATATTCGGGCGCATTATGATGTAAAGATCATATTGAAAAAATAATGGGCTATCATATTGTGATAGCCCATTATTTTTAGATTGCTGGATCTGCAGGTGTGTTTGGATTCCCTATTCTTTCCTGATCAGGATAAGGATAGAAATTACGGTTGCGTTCTGTCGTGTTTTGTGGTGGGGCTGGACGATCAAACCGTCTGCTGTCCTCCCAGCGTAAACCTGACATAAATAATTCCGCACAGCGTTGTTTATAGACTTCGAGCAGAAGGTCATTTTTGTTGAGCGCTCCAGTGTATGCGGGCAGTCCTGCATTGACATTGAACAGGTCGCCAGTGGTTTGGGTACGAACTTCATTGATCAGATCGCGTGCTTGGGTCAATGAGCCGTTGTTCCGCAATAATGCTTCAGCTTTAATCAGTTTCATCTCATCAGGTAGATAGATAGGTACTTCTCCGTTCTGTGTTTGGGCGAATCCTTTAAGACTCAGTACATTTTCTATGAGTCCTGTGTAAAAACCGATACGTTTGTCGGCGGCGTCAAAAAGTCCAGCAGGTAAACCGAGGTTTTCGCGGGCAACGTAATATTTTAGATTAATCGTCGTATGCCATAGCGGATTTTGAGCTAGGGCAGTGTATTGAAATTGATTTTTTGAGGTCAGGTCAACTTTGTCAGCTAAGTTGTAGGCTTCCGCATATTTTCCGGCCATAAGATTGTACCGTGCCGCGAATGCATATAGCACATTGGTTAGATTAAAGTAGGAGCCAGCAATTTTTGAGTTGAATTCGGAAGATACGGGTGTTGTTTGGATCTCCTGGATCGCCTCATTCAACAATTTAATGGCGTTTTCCAATACCTGTTGGCGAGGTACAAAGGCTGTCTTTCCACCTAAGTCGGTCTGAATATTTGCTTGTTCAAATGCAGTAGCAAGATTTCCCAATGCAATGGCTTTGTATAATTTGGCATGTGCGATGAGTGCCGATAGTGTTCCTCCGGTGATTGTGGGGATATTGGATACATTGGCCAATATGGTCTCACTCATTCCCATCAGTTTTTGGTTTACTGACCAATAGGTCAATATATTTCCGTTTGCCGTAGGTAAATCTGTGCCCCCCGCTTCTAACTCAAGGGTGTTTGTGAATGTAGCGACCCCTTTCAATTCTCTTGATGTGACCGCTGGATAGAAATAGGTTGCTGCAATGACATCTGTTGAATACAATGTACGTAAGCCGACACTCAGCGCATAGATACCATCTTTAGTTTTGGGCACTTCATTTCCGTATGGTTGATTCAGATTGGGTAGATCCATTTTACAGCTACTGAACGTCATGCTAAGACAGGCGGCAAGGATCGTTATGATATTTATTTTCTTTTTCATGATTGTTTAAAATGAAAGGTTTACGCCTAAGATTACTTGACGAGGGAGTGGTACTTCGACGAAATCGAATCCACGGACAGCATTGTTTTGACCTGCAGCGTTAATTTCTGGATCCCAGCCGCTATAATTGTCAAAAGAGAATAAATTTCGGCCAGCTAGCGAAAAACGTATATTTTTAATTTTGGAGTTGGCAGGTGTCCAATTATAGGAAGCCGAAATTTCCCTAACCTTCACAAATGATCCCTTTTCAATCCAGTTTTCCATAATGGAGAATAATGCTGCTGAAGTTCCTTTTGGGACCTCACCTCTCAACTCTGGTTCATAGCCAGCAAGTCCACCGTATAGATCTCTGTCGCCTACACGTCGGGTAAAATTAAAGACATCTTGACCGATTACAGCATCCAGCTGTGCGCGGAAGGTCCATTTTGAACCGACATTGATCTCGTTGATAAAAGAGCCTGTCCAGTCCGGGTTGGGATCACCGATCACTTTCCTTAGGTTAGCCCCGCTCGGAACTCCATTACTGTCTTTTCCGACCTTGGCTGTAGTCGGTAGTCCCGCTGGATTATGGTAGATAGAGCCGTCTTCGTTGCGGGCAAAATAGGTTGCGTAGAAAGCTCCTAAAGGGTACCCGTCGACTGCTGCGACCTGACCAAATCCGGCGGTATACATGAGTAATCCTCCTGGAACATTGTTTACGACATTTTTATTATGGGAATAAATAGCTGTAATATTCCATTTTAAATTTTCTTTCAGCACGGGCACTGCTCTTAACATGACCTCTATACCTTTATTTTTCATTGTTCCTACATTGACAAATTGTGTCGTATAGCCCATTGACGGAGTGAGGTTGACATCCAATAGCAGGTCTTTAACATTCTTTTTGTAGTAGGAGAATTCTAGGCCTAAGCGGTCCTTAAAAAGACTGAGGTCGGTACCGATCTCAAATTCCTCTTGTCGTTCAGGTTTGATGTTTTCGTTGCCTAGTTTGTTGCTGACAATAATACCGTTTAAGCCGCTAACCGTTACCGGATTGAAGAGTGTATATCGGTCGAAAGGAGACAAGGCGGTAAGATTGCCGGCTTGACCGTAAGAAGCTCTAATTTTGAAGTTGGACACGACTTCATTGATTTTAGAATTCTGCCAGAAAGGTTCGTTCGAGACAACATAACTTCCACTTAGTTTGGGATAGAACTGGCTTCGGTTGTCTGGGCCGAAGGCAGAAGACATGTCATAACGAATAGCCCCCGTCAGATAAAGTTTCTCTTTAATTCCAAAAGTCTGTTGGAAAAATGCGCCAAAGATATTCATGTCCGAGCGAAATTCCTTTGGAACAACAACACCATTGTCTACAGTTTCGCCACCATATCCCATTTGGGTAGCCTTCATGTTGGTAGACATATTTTTTTCAGTCTGGAAAGTCAGGCCGGCACCGGAAGTAGATTCCAGCCAATCCCCAATCTTTGTCTGATAAGACGCATTAAAATCGTTATTCAGCAGGAATGTGGTTAAATCAGCACGCTGCGCATATCCTGTCGTATAAGATGGCGTTGTGTTTCCAGGAGGAATGTACGCTGTCCCGAGTGAATTGGCATTGTCAAATCCGAGGATATAATTTAATGTCAACCCTTCCACAGGTTTTGCCTGTAATGATAGATTTCCAATAAATCGGCTGGTACGTTGTGCAAATCTGAAATTGTTAATAGCTTCTAAGGGGTTTGTTCTTTTTACAACTGCGACTGGAGTTGTGGAAGGGTAATAGCCCGTTACAGGATCGCGCTCAGGATTAATATAGTTATTGCTGAAGATAAATCCGGTTAGTGCACCATAGGCTTCATTCATACCGCCATTGGGCATTTCTTTGGAATGGCTATATACATAATTCATCCCGGCGCCTAGTTTTAACCAGGAGTTGAGGTCCTGATCCAAACGGGCACGTAGTCCACCGCGAGTGAAATCGGAGCTTTTGATGATGCCCTGATTATTGAGGTAATTGCCACTGATATAATACTTCGTGCCTGCTGTTCCCCCGGATATAGACATATTGTTGTCTGTGCCAATCCCTGTTTGGAAAATTTTGTCCTGATAGTCATATCTTGTGACATCCGTTTGGGTCAGGTCGGTGGCTGTGGTATTAACAAATGTTTTGTTATAGGTATTGTACGGAAGTTTTTTTCGTAGGGAAGACGTTTTTAGACTGGTACTAAACGTGAAAGAGGGTTTTCCTTCTTTTCCTTTTTTTGTGGTGATCTGAACCACACCATTGCTTGCCCGTGATCCGTAGATTGCAGCTGCAGCTGCGCCTTTGATAATCTCAATATTTTCGATGTCGGCGGGATTAAGATCTACCAATCTGTTTTGGCTATATCCACCGAGATCCAGTAATTCTGTAGAGGAGTTGTTGACAATGACACCATCTACAATATATAGCGGGCTTCCACCGCCGACAATGGAGCTTGGGCCGCGTAACTGTACGCTGATACCGCCAGCAGGGTTTCCCGAGTTTTGTGAAATTTGAGCTCCGGCGACTTTTCCTGTTAAGGCCTGGTCAATGGAGGTCGCATTACTATTGGCGATATCTTTGGCATTGACGGTGGATACGGCATTGCCTAGCACTTTGCGGCTAGTTCCAACGGCGTTGCCGATGACGATTACCTCATTCATACGGACTAAATCCTCTTGTAAGCTAGGTGTTAGGGTAAGCGTTGTTTGGCTTCCCAGTTCTATATTGGTGGTGCTAGGGGCATAACCAATATTCGAGAGCAAAAGCTCATACTTCCCGGGATCGATGGAGGTGGTCAGTGTAAACTCGCCATTCGCATTGGTGCTGACAGATTGGTTTGTTCCTTTGAGTTTAATGGTGGTTCCGGGGACGGATTGCCCAGTACGGGAATCTGTGACTTTGCCTTTGATCGTGTAATTTTTTTTCTGCGCAAATGCTAAGGAGCTTGTTCCTAACATCACTAAAAGCGCGTAATAACGATAAGGTAATTTGCTGTTTAGTAAGTGTTTTGTCATAAAGTCAGATTTAAATGCATAGGTTTGCCTATTGTGGTCTATATATACCATAAATATAGAGTTTTAATTGGTTTTATGATATAGTCTTGTATTTTTTTTGCTACATTTTGCGTTTTTATGTTAGGTTAAAAGCTTTGAATCTCGGTTTTGTAAAGTTTTATGCGTTTTTTTATGGGTTTTAACTGCATGATATTGCATTTGTTGTAAAATAGTTTTACATTTAGCGACAGTTAACTAACAATCAGGGGAGTGTGATCTTCTTTGAGACAATTATATAAACCAAACATACCTAACATGAAAAGAAAATTGCTATTAATTCTTTCAGGTGTGATGCTTTCATCAAGCTTATGGGCGCAAACGAAAACCATTTCGGGAAAAGTGACCAGCGCGTCGGATGGGGCTTCAATGTCTAATGTTACCGTGACAATTAAGGGGAAATCAATTTCCACTCAGACAAATTCGGACGGAACATTTACTATTAATGCAGAACCGGGTGATATTCTTATCTTTCGAGCCTTGGGATCTTCCGAAAGTCAGAAATTAGTTGGGAGCGCAAATGTTATCAATGTTGCGTTGACCGGCCGTGAAGAAACGCTGGATGAAGTCATTGTGACAGCGATGGGGATTAAGAAAGAGAAAAAAGCACTAGGATATGCTGTTCAGGATATTGGTAGTGCTGAGTTGATGAAAAACAAATCACCCAATTTAATCAACTCACTTGCTGGAAAAATAGCAGGTGTGAATGTGACGCAGACAAGTGGTGGTGCGGGAGCGGGAGCGAGTATTATTTTAAGAGGGGGTACTTCACTGCAAAGAGATAACCAGCCTCTATTTGTGGTAGATGGATTAATATATGACAATAATACGAGCATTAATGGAAATAGTGGTTTCGATGGTGCTCAATCCACAAATTCTGTCTACAGTAATCGTGTGATGGATATCAATCCCGAAGATATAGAAAATATTTCCGTGTTAAAAGGTCCTGCAGCAGCAGCTTTGTACGGATCGAGAGCCGCGGCTGGGGTGATTATGATCACAACAAAAAAGGGAAAGGAAGGAACAGCGTCTATCTCTGTAACATCTCGATTTACTTCGAACTGGGCTAATAGGTTGCCAGAACAACAGAATTTATATAAAAGGGGTGAATATCAGTTGGATGGCAGCCTGCTTGAGGGTGATGCGACAAAAACGATGGGATCCTGGGGTGCTAAGTTTGGCGCAGGCGAGAATATGTATAACAATGTTAAAGATTTTTTCAGAACGGGAACTGCCTGGGATAATTCGGCAAGTGTGTCTGGAGGGTATAAGAATGGTAGTTATTATTTTTCTGCTTCTGATTTCCGACAAAAAGGTATTATCCCGAACTCTGATTATAACAAAACAACATTCCGTTTAAATGCTGATCAGAAGTATGGAATCTTAAAAATCGGAACCAGCATGACCTACTCCATCGCTGATCAGTTGAGTTCGTTGACCTCTAGTGGACTCTACGGCGCGAATGGGGAGGGGGCAGTGCAGGGGGCGTATATCTGGCCAAGAGATATAGATATGAAGCATTATCTGAATGAAGATGGTTCGAAATATAGGATGTTCAGCTATGATCTGGTTCAGAATGATTTTGACAATCCCTATTGGATTATCAATAAAATGCCAAGAACAAGTAAGGTTAATCGCTTCACGGGGACCTTTAATGCTAAACTGGATATTACGTCATGGTGGGATTTGGCTTATACCGTTGGACTTGACCGTTATACTGAGAATGGTAGTCGGCTGACAACTGCTGGATCAGGAGTTGAATTCAGATATCTGAATGGTTTGATGTCGCAGAATACCACTACTTATCAGTATTTGAGTTCAAATTTGATGACAAGCTTTAAGAAAAAAGTAAATGACTTTGATTTTAACTTGATGTTGGGTACAATGGCAGAAAGTACAACGCGGCAGTTTGATGGATTAAAAGCGTGGAACTTTGTTCTTCCGGGCTTTTATGTGCCTACGAATACTGTAAATACCGACCGAGATATCGCACAATCAATTAATAGGAATCGTTTAGTGGGTATTTTTGGCGAGTTTAGGGCTTCATATAAGGATATCGCTTATTTTACAGCGACTCAGCGTAATGACCATGCGTCAACTTTGCCTGTGGAGAATAGCAGCTACTATTATCCGTCACTTTCAGGTAGTGTTATTTTTACTGAATTGATGCCTAAAAATGATATCCTGACTTTTGGTAAGTTGCGTGCATCTTGGGCAAGGGTAGGTAAAGATGCTTCTCCTTATGTTACAAATACCTATACTGTTGGGCCAGAATTTACACTATATAATCAAGGTCAGGGGGTAGGATTTCGTAATGATTGGTTGAAAGGTAATAATAGGTTGAAACCAGAAATTACAGAAGCACAAGAATATGGTGTGGATCTGAGATTCCTGAAGAATCGAATGGGTTTAGAATTTACCTATTATAAAAATCGCAGTATCAATCAATTGTTGCAGCCGCGGTCAAGCCAAGCTACTGGGTATATTCTCATGTGGACAAATGCTGGTGATATAAATAATAAAGGACTGGAATTATCTATTAATGCTACTCCAATCAAAAGAGAAAACTTTAAATGGGATATTATGTTGAATACATCCCGTAATAAAGGTAAAGTGGAAAACCTCCTTGATGGGATGGATATTTTATATGTAACAGATGTTCAGGTCGGAACTGCGAAGGCGGCTTCTTTCAATAGAGGGAATTTTATGGCAATATCAGGATCGAAATGGTTGCGTAGTCCCGATGGACAGCTTGTGCTTAATTCTGAAACTGGTATGCCTACTTCTGATGGGCTGGATACGTACGAAATAGGTAATCGCGAGCCTAAATTATTTGGCGGATTGAATAATAGCTTTCAATATAAAAATTGGAATTTATCTTTTCTGTTCGATTACCGCATAGGAGGTGATATCTATAATGGTACTGACTATTATATGACAACCCTGGGAATGAGTGGGCGATCACAGGACCGTGATAAACTGTCGATCACCGGGGTGGTCAAGACAGGGGGGGATAGTAATAATCCAGTCTATTCTGCTCCGAAAACTTTTGAATATGAGGCTGGAAAAATGTATAAGATAGGAGAGAAAGATGTTAGTGGCGACTATATCATTAATAACTATTATTGGCAAAGTGCGTACAATTTGGAGTCAGCCAATTATATGACAAAAACAAACTGGTTGCGGTTGAGAAGTGTGACACTTTCTTATTCTTTGCCTGAATCTCTTGTAAAACGGGTGAAAGGGATAAAAGGTGCAACAGCAACATTTACTGGTACAAATCTGTGGCTGTTGACAAACTATAAAGGTATGGATCCTGAAACATCAGCTGCAGGCTCGGGAGCTGTGGGCTCTAGTTCTGTTGGTATTGATTATAATGGTATTCCAGCGCTTTCTGGGGTTTCCTTTGGTCTGAATGTTACTTTCTAAATTTTGGATTATGAAAAGAATTATTTTAGCACTGAGTGCACTCGCAATATTGAATCTAACTTCATGTAAAAAATGGCTGGATATCAATGATAATCCGACTCAGGCAAATGATAAAGTGCCGACGCCGGAATTACGGTTGCGATCTATACAGATGAATTTTGTGGACGCTTACGAATCGTCCGGTACGCGTGCGTCCTGGATTACTCAAAACGCGACCAAAATAACCGGACTAACAAATAATGATGCAATTATCCGCTGGGATTTTCCATTGGCGTCCACAACATGGCCATATCAGGCTTGGTTTGTATATACAGCATCCAATCTTCAGCCCCTGATTGATAAGGCAACTGAAGAGCAGGCCTGGAATTACGTCGGTGCGGCACAGCTGATTCACGCCTGGGGATTTATGTTGATGGAGGATATGTATGGGGAAATGCCTTATACAGAGGCATTGGGCGATGATATCTCTCCCAAATACGATGATGGAAAAACCATATTTTACGGATGTCTGGCAATGTTAGACAAAGCTATTGAAAATCTGTCTAAGGCGCAGCCAAACTCAGCGATGCCCTTGTCAAAAGGTGATATCTGGAATGGTGGGGACACGCAAAAATGGTTGAAATTGGCCTATGGGCTGAAAGCAAGGTGGTTGAACAATTTGACCAAGAAATCTTTTTATAATCCGGATGAGGTGTTAAAAGCGTTGGAAAAAGCACCGCAATCTGTTATGGATAATACTGTCATGGAGGCAATCAATACATCTGAGACTGATAAGGCGGGTGTAGTTGCGGCTATGCAATTCTCCAATCTAGGTGCAACTGGGAATCGTTTGTCTAAATGGTATACTGATTTATTGCTGAACTCTTTTACGGGAGGCTCTAAGGTACAGGATCCCCGGGCTGTACGCATGATCCCAAGCGGTGAATTTTATAATTCTACCGGAACAAAGGAATGGCGATTGTCTCAAGGAGTTGATTTGATAAATAGTAATATCCGTGTTAATGGGCCAGTTTCCTATGAAATTATGGCGACAAAGAAAGATGCTGCAACGACCCATCCATCTGGCTATGTGCGTGCGACTACAGCAGAGTTGAAGGCGAATGGGGCTTATACAAATCGTTGGTATACGACCAGTGTGTCGCCTGTCAGACAAGGAGACTCAGTTTATATCTCTGTTTATTCGGACCGATTGGACTGGATTGCCAATTTCACCGATAATAAAAATGATTATTATATAGCAAGTCGTTATAATGGGATGAGTGAAAGTAATCCTAATTTCAATAGTGCTGCAATTAATATCAATTCGACCGGTAGTTTTTATATCCGTGCCGATGCACCGGCACATCTGCTTTGTTATCATGAGATGTGTTTTATTAAAGCTGAAGCTCTATTTAGAAAAGGTGACCGGGCCGGTGCGCTGCAGGCTTATCGGGCTGGTATTCGTGCGCATATGGAAGCAATGAACGTTAAATTGAAAACTTACCCACAGGTTCGCGGAAAAGAGGTGATTTCTGAAGCTGAGATTTCAAGCTTTCTCAATAGTAAGGGGGTTGCCCAAAGTGCAGGCGAATTGACAATGGCTAAGATTATGCAGCAAAAACAAATTGCAATGTCCTATACCGTTCAAAATTGGAATGATATGCGGCGGTTTAATTATTCAGCACCAGACCCGCAGTTTGGTGTGGTTTACCCCGATTTTGGACGACCATTTGAGGTTGATGCAGCGGCTAAGGAGTGTTATGCATCAGCAGATCCCAATAATGAAAGATATTGGCCTAGAAGAATTCAGCAGTGTATACATGAGCGGAATTATAATGTAAATAATTGGTTGGAATCTAATCCTGAGGCAAATAAACGTACAATTCTCTCTTATCCGGTTTGGTGGGATACAAAAGAGTAATTTTTTGTAAGAGTACTTTAAGGCTCGGTTCTATTTTTTTGAACCGGGCCTTTTTTATAACTTCGATTATGAAAAATTCTTTTTTGGTATTATTGAATTGCTTGTGGTCGATCTTTCTTTTTGCCCAGTCCCCTAAGATTGTACAAAAGCCCATCACTTGGAATCAGGAGCGTATACAGTTGTCTCTGGATTATCTGAAAAATAGACATGGCTTAAATCAAGCTGCACCGACAATACAACCCAAAATGGTTGTTGTGCATTGGACGGCAAATAACAGTGTAAAAGC
>JAITLV010000326.1 GCA_031277685.1 Sphingobacterium sp.
ATTTTTGGCATGACGTCATCAAAAGACCGGCAGCCGCGAAAAATAGAATTGCTTTCTTCATTTTCTAATGTATGTTACGATATCTTATTTTGTTAATATTTCTTTATAATTTGGTAAAATCGATTTGAATTTCGCGATCACAACGTCGAGGCTGTCTTTCGAATTTCCGCCTGAAGCATTGAGATGGCCACCCCCATTGAAATACAATTTACAGATTTCATTACAGGGAACTTCTCCAATCGATCGCAAAGATAGTTTAATTTGTTCATTTCTATCAATAATTAACGCAGCTAATCGAATTCCTTTGATGGAAAGTGCGTAATTGACTAAACCTTCTGTATCGCCAGTGATGATCTGAAATTGATTGAGGTCTTCTTTGGTAACATGAATGATTGCTGCATTGTACTCATGAATAACCTCAAGACGGTTGAGTAAACAAAAACCGAGAAATTTCAGACGGCTTTCTGAAGAGCTGTTGTATATTTCTTCATGTATAGCCCAATTTTGCGCACCACAGTCAATTAAAGTCGCAATAATGCGGTGAATTTCTGAGGTGGTGGAGCGAAAGCGGAATGAGCCAGTATCGGTCATAATACCCGTATATAGGCAGGTCGCCATGTCAGCGCTGATATGGTCTGGATCTTGCATCTCAGTGACCAAGAAACGATAGATTAATTGCGCTGTTGCAGCAGCAGAAGGATCCCAAAATGCATAGTCTTCAAATCCCTCTGGATCCAAGTGATGATCGATCATACATTTGATCCCTGTTGCCTGACGTATGGGGTCTCCCATCTCATGAATTCGAGACAAACCATTAAAGTCTAGGCAGAATAATAATTCTGCAGCTTCAATCTGTTGATTATGTAGATCAATATTTTGTGTATAAATCTGTACGTTTTCTAAACCAGGTAACCAGTCTAAAAATGCTGGGAAATCCGATGGTACGATTAGATTGACATGGTGTCCCTTCGCAATCAGCCAAAAATATAATCCCAACGATGAGCCTAATGCATCTCCATCTGGTTTGTAATGTGTGGTGATTACAATGCGCTTTGGTTCAGCCAATAATTCTTTTAATTCTTCCGATTTTAACATAGTCATATTAAGTCTGCAAACCTACTATAAAAAATCTAGATTAGACAAATTTTTTATAAACAACTTTTGCATCTTGTTGTCTCTTGTTTTAGTTTTAAAAAATTGATTTACAGTGTTTTAAAATTTGTATGCATAAACCTTGAAATCCTTTTTCATACAAATCAAATAATTGGCATTGTCGCCGTAGTTAATAGTTCCATAATAGAATTTTGAAAAGCCTTCCATTGGGAATCCTTCCTGTACTAAACCATCTGAGCCAAAAACATAAATCATCCGATTGTCTGTACCTACACCAATGACATCTGATTTGCCTATCCGTTTGAAAAAAAGAGGTCGGTTACTTACGTCTTCAATAAATTTATATTCAAAGTACGAAGAGGAGTCTCTTGAGCTATATGCATTTAACCTATTGTTGGATAAAATAACAAAATCCCGATCGGCACCACCACTGATATCTTCAAAATTGAAAAAGACATCTTTCCCCCAGTCTCCCAGTTTTATTTTTCTAGTTTCACCGTCAAAAGAGACTTTGAAAACACTCCCTTTATTATCGGCAACATACACAAAGGAATTTTTTTCATCTGAAGCAGCGATCATGCCAATTGGGTTTTTGACACTTTCACCATCTGTATCCAAGGTTTGCTTGCGGAGAATCTTGCCATTTTCATTGAAGAAATAAACAGCAGCTGTACTGGTACCCGCAATAATGTAATTGGTCTGTCCCAGAGTTGTTGTTTTAAGATCAAAAAGAATACGACCGTCTACTGTATTATTCTCAAATCCTTCTACTCTTTTGCCATCTAAGCTGTAGGCTAGGATACGATCGGTTGCGGGGATATAAATACGCTGTTCTTTGTTAAAATTGGATATGGTAGCACCATATGTTGCAGTAGAAGGTAATTCGATAGAGAAGCCACTCACATTTTTTCCATCGGGATTGATGCGATATAGCCGGTTTTTTGTGACCATGATTATGCTCAGATCCTGGAGCTGGATCGGCTCGCTCAAGATCTCCCCTTGAAATAAGTTCTGCCAAAGCTCTTTTCCATCTGGAGAATAAGCATGTACAGTATGATCTTGTTCCTGTATCATGATGAATTTACTTTTACCATCTTGATCGAGAATCCAGGGTTTGTTGATGATGCGATTTTCGAGTTGCACAGTCCATTCCGGTTTTCCACCAAGACGCGTATCACTCTTGTAGAGTCCATATAAGCTGGATGAGAATGTTCCTTGATTACCACTCAGCTGATATGACCAGGAATAAAAATTTTGAAAACCAAACTGCTCCTCATCTTTGAAATTTTTGGCATAATCGGATTTTAAGTTATCTAGGATATTGCTTTTACCAGCTTTGGGCTCCAGATAAAACGTAATATTGCTACGACTATTCTGAAGTGCTGCGTGATTTTTGAAGATCGCTGTTCCAGATAGAAATTGTTTTTCACGGAACGATTCGCGATAATCACGTAAGATGCCAGTTCTGCTTGCGACAACCATGATATTGTCAACAATGGTAAAATATGGTCTTGTAAAACCTTTGAATGGTTCGCCAAAAGACGCATATAATAAGTTGGAATATTTAAATTGATAGATTGAATCGCCTACGGATGAACTGAATTTCTTAAAATTATTGGAGAATAAGCTAGAATCCGATATACTGATTAACCCAAGAACATCTTGGTTGTCTAATTCAGCCAATGCAAACTCATCATTAAAAATAGGTGTGATAACACTATCAAATGAGATTTTGGTGTCATCTTCGAGACTCTTTATACTTTTATTTATGCGGTCATATTCTTTTTGCTGGATTAATAATTCTTTAAGCCCTGAACGGAAGCTATGTCCATCCGAGATACTGAAATCAATATACGATGCCGCATTTTTTGGTAAGTAGTTTCCTAAGGCTTGTACCTGAGCCGTTTGATTGGCAAATAGTTGAAGATAACTATTTTTACTTCCCGTTAGATCTGTTTCACCCTTGAAGATAAAGGCATCTTGCTTAAAGTTCATATTCCAGGAGGTTTGACCTTTAAGCGAGTCTACTAAATTGAGGTAATTACCAAATTTGGATTTCATCAGTATCCGGGCAATCTGAGATAACTGTTCATTAAAAAAATATAAACTGAGTGGTGTGTTCTTATTATTGTGATTGACAAAGAATTCAATTTGTTTTGTATTTATTTTTTTTACATTCCTATCGAAAATTTGCGCAAGAACCTGCTTTGAGTAGCTCGCAAAAATAATCTCATGGGAATAGGCACAATATAGCGTACTGTCTTTTATTCCTTTATTGAGACCAAAGAAACGCTGACCCAGTGTGTCAAAAGATTGTACCTTATACTCTTTTCCTACTTGTCCAATAAGGGTAGCTAAAGTGTTGTTATCCAGTGTCTGTCCTACTTGCACACTGTAAAGTGGGGTTATCTGATCCTTTTCCTGGTGAAAAGATAGCAATATCTGTTGTCCTTTGACGAAAGGAGCTAATTGCTCACTATGCAACAATTCAGTTTTTAATTTTTCGAGATTGCCAAAATTTCCCTGACCTAGGATGGCCTTAAATAACTCATAATCATTAAATATTGTGTCTACGGTTTGGTCATTTGCAAAGGATGCAATAGCCAATGTATTTTCCGGTAGATATTGTAAAGCTTTAGAATCTTGTTTGTTGTTTTTATTAAAATCTCCGAAAAGATAAATCGTTGCCGCAATAACAGCTATGAACAATAGAATAGTGATGATTATTGTTTTTTTCATCAGAGTAAATATTTAGAGTGCGCATTTTCAATGGTATAAATGAACACGTTTTAGTCGATTTGTTTGTATGGTAATAGCGCGGTCAGCGCTATTTAGCCTGTGCTGTTTCCATCTGTAAAACAAACCTAATAAAAATATGCGGGAAGCGCTATAAAATCATCCCGATAATAGGGCTTTGTAATATAATTTTAACAAAATATTCCTTAATTTGTTCGGTTTTTAATACATTTATCGGAGAAACACGTTTTCAACATTCACTTTATCATAATGAATAAGAAAATCATTTTAGCCGCTTCGTTGCTGGGAGCATTAGCTGTAATATTAGGTGCCTTTGGTGCACACGGTCTAGAAGGAAAGGTTAGCGCATATCATATCGAAACTTGGAAAACTGCAAATCAGTATCATTTCTATCATACCTTTGCATTACTCTTTTTATCAACTTTTTCGCGAGCAAAAACCTACTCGATTAAGGTCTCCTTTATTGCTTTTATCGTTGGTATTTTGTTCTTTTCGGGATCCTTATATGTTCTTAGTATTAGGGAGGTAACTGGTTTTGGGAACCCTGCGATCTTAGGGCCTATAACTCCTTTAGGAGGCTTATCATTGATTATCGGCTGGATTGCATTATTTGTTGCAGCACTAAAGAATAAATCATAGCGCTATTTGAATAGAAATAAGGCCTATTGGCCACTGAAATAAAAAGCCTTCCAAGATCAAAAATCTGAGAAGGCTTTCTTGTTGATAGCGCTCGATCCAGTAGTCTTTGTGCGGCTTTTTTTGTATTTTTATCCCATAATAAAAAATTATGTCGAATCCACAGTCCACGATTTTTAGTGAAAGAGATACCTTGTTTATTGATGTGGTTCTACCGCTGGCCTTAGCACGAACATATACCTACCGTATTCCGGCTGACTGGAATGATCGGGTACAAGTTGGTGTACGGGTTATTGTACAATTTGGGCGAAATAAAATTTATTCGGCTGTCGTGAAATCGATCAGCAAAGAAGCCCCGCAGAAATACGAGGCAAAGTATATTTTAGATATTATTGATGACAAACCCATTGTCAATCTCGCTCAATTTAAGTTGTGGGATTGGCTGGCGGATTACTATATGTGTAGTTTGGGAGAAGTCATGCAAGCAGCGCTTCCGGCAGCATTAAAATTGGCGAGCGAAACAAAAGTCGTTTCTTCCATAACAGAAGAATTTGATCGTTCGACGCTTTCGGACAAAGAATACTTAATTATTGAGGCGCTTGAAGTAGCAGGAGAACTTAAAGTCAATGATATTGTGAAGTTATTGGGGCAAAAGACTGTTTTTCCGATATTGAAGCAACTATTTGACAAAGGGATTGTCCTTATCTCGGAAGAAATAACGGAGCGATATAAACCCAAAACCAAGGCATTTTTACGTTTTGCTCCTGACTTTAGAAATGAGGATGCGAAGCGGGAATTGTTGGATAACCTCAATCGCGCACCGAAGCAACAAGATGCTGTTCTTGCATTTATGCAGCTGGTTAAAAAAACAGAAGAGATTACACGTCCTATGTTGGTTGAAGCATCGGGTTGCGGCAATGGCGCTATCACGGCATTGATTGATAAAGGTGTGTTTGAAATAAAGGAAAAAGTTGTATCGAGATTTCAAGGCGAGGATGTTGAATTAGATGCTAACTTTCAGTTTAATGAAAACCAGCAACGGGCCTATGACGAAATTCAGCAGAGTTTTGAAGAGAAAGAGGTCACGCTTTTGCATGGTGTGACGGCTTCAGGGAAGACCCAGATTTATATCAGGCTTATCGAACAGGCTATAGCAGCAGGAAAATCTGCATTATATCTTTTGCCAGAGATAGCATTGACGGCGCAGATTACGGCACGATTAAAACTGCACTTTGGTGATAAGCTAGGGGTCTATCATTCAAAATTCAATGACAATGAACGTGCAGAAGTATGGCACAAGGTGATGAAGGATGAATTCCAAGTTGTTATTGGTGCCCGCTCTTCTGTATTCCTTCCCTTTCAGGATCTGGGAATTATTATTGTTGATGAAGAGCACGAAAGTTCGTACAAACAGTTTGATCCGGCACCGCGTTACCATGCACGCGATACAGCTATTTACCTGGGCTTTTTACATCAGACGAAGGTACTTCTAGGCTCGGCGACACCATCTTTGGAAAGCTACTATAATGCGAAAGCAAAAAAGTACGGATTTGTGCAGTTATTGGAGCGGTATGGAAATGCACAATTGCCAAGTATTGAATTGGTCAATATTCCCGAAGAAGGACGAAAGGAAAATATGTTCTCGTATTTTTCAGGAATGCTGTTGAAAGCAATTGAGGATGCCGTGAAAAACAAGGAACAAGTTATCCTGTTTCAGAATAGACGTGGTCATACCACCATGATCCAATGTAATACTTGTGGTTTTGTGGCCAAATGCGTCAACTGTGATGTCAGTTTAACCTATCACAAAAGCTCTAATATGATGCATTGTCACTATTGCGGGCATGTTGAACCTCCACTTCGGGTCTGTCCCGCTTGTGGTATGCCGCATATCGAAAGTAAAGGCTTTGGCACAGAACGGGTAGAGGAGGAACTGGAGTTACTGATGCCTGAGATTCGTATTGGTCGGTTAGATTTAGATTCTACAAAAGGAAAATATGGCTTTGACAAGATTATCACGGCCTTTGATGAACATGAGTTTGATGTGCTCATTGGAACGCAGATGGTGGCGAAAGGACTGGATTTTGGACGGGTCAGTTTAATTGGAGTTGTGAATGCGGATACGATTATTAATTTTCCGGACTTTCGTGCCTATGAGCGTTCCTTTTCGCTGTTTTCTCAGGTTGCGGGCAGGGCCGGCCGTCGAGAAGCTGGCGGTAGAGTAATTATCCAAAGTTATACAACGAATCATAGGGTCTTGGAACAGGTTGTTAACAATGACTATGAGGGGATGTTTATGACTGAAATTACCGAACGGAAGAATTATCTCTATCCACCCTTTTATCGACTGATTCGCATTGATATAAAACATACAGATTTTCAAAAATGCTATGATGCTGCGAATCGATTTGCAGCGGCCCTACGTCCACAGCTAGGAGCGAGGGTATTAGGCCCCGAGCCGCCACTGGTCTCCCGGGTACGTAATAATTTCATCCAAACAATTACGCTCAAGATTGAGCGCACGAATATCAGCATTGCTAAGGTAAAGGAGTTGATCCGCTCTGTTTTGTTGGATTTTGAAATTGATAAGGCCAATAGTGGGGTTCGTGTTCAGG
The DNA here is from genome assembly GCA_031277685.1 of Sphingobacterium sp. Taxonomy (GTDB): domain Bacteria; phylum Bacteroidota; class Bacteroidia; order Sphingobacteriales; family Sphingobacteriaceae; genus Sphingobacterium. The sequence goes on from JAITLV010000326.1 coordinate 7,122, forward strand.
TAGATGTCGATCCTTATTAGCAGTAGATTCTTGTGCTTAAATAAAATTAAGCGCCTCTGCCAACTGCTCAGCTCCTGATCGGGTAAAATGGCTGCAACTTCTTTATAATGTTGCGATTGTAGGTTGTTTCTACACGTCCTATAGTCTGCAACCGCTGTTTCCTGTCGTGTATTGACTTGACATTAAATGATTTGCGAATAGTTCGGTTAAATATCCCTTTTTAAAAGTAAATTTGAAACATCATGGCGTATAAGTTTGTTGATAATTATCGGGAAAGAGGTGCACGGAAGAAATTGGTCGAGCATTTAAAAGGAAGAGGTATTGAAGACCAAAAGGTATTGGAAGCTATTGGAAAGGTACCACGTCATTTCTTTTTTGATGAAACGTTCTGGAATCAGGCCTATCGGGATATTGCTTTTCCGATCGGTGATGGCCAGACGATCTCCCAACCCTATACGGTTGCTTATCAATCTGAATTGCTCCACGTGAAAAAAGGGGATAAAGTATTGGAAATAGGTACAGGATCTGGCTATCAGACCTGTATTTTGCTTGAACTCGGAGCCGAAGTATATACGATAGAACGCCAGGAAAGCCTATACCAACGAACGATTCAAGTACTACCCTATATGGGATATAAAGCGAAATTCTTTCTGGGTGATGGTTCCAAGGGTATTGCGGAACACGCTCCCTATGATAAAATTATCGTAACCGCAGGAGCACCATTTGTGCCTGAGATTATGCTCAAGCAGCTGAAAGTAGGCGGAATTTTTGTTATTCCGGTGGGCGATGAGAAGTCTCAAAAAATGGTGACAATAATTCGTGTAGGAGAAAATGACTTTGATCGAATTGAATTAGATACGTTTCGTTTCGTACCTTTGGTAGGCGACCAAGCCTGGTAGTTGCACCGTGCTATTTAGATCCGGGATGGCTATTTTAGTGACTTTAGCTCAGCTTTATGCCATCGCTTTGATGGAGTAATAAAATATTTTACGAATGAATTCAATAGCTGTATTATACGACCAAAAACAACAGGAAATTGCATCAACGGTCTTAAAATTAAATAAGCAGGTGAATACCTTGAGTTTAACCCGCTTGTTTGTCATTCTTGGTGGCGGCGCATTGCTGTTTTACACCTTTCAATTGGAAAGCCTGCCATTAGTTTTCTTTTGTTTCTTTGCTTTACTGTTTCTATTTGCGTATTTGGTGCGCCGTCAGAGTAAACTTGAGCTTCAGAAGAATTATTTTGAAGCCTATTTGAAAGTGCTGTCAAATGAGCAAGCTATTGCGGCAGGAAAGCCAAACATGTACGCACATGGCGAGCAGTTTGAGGATGGGAATCATCCGTATAGTTCGGATATGGATGTGTTCGGAACCTATTCGATCTTTGCCCAATTGAATCGGTCAACAACAAAACAGGGAATTGATTTGTTGGCCTCCTGGTTAGATGCACCGCTGGATAAAGAACAGATCGTGCGTAACCAGGAAGCTTCGATAGAATTGGAAAATGAATCGGAATGGATTTGGGATTTTCAGGCAAAGCTATTGGCAAATCTCAATCATAAGCTAGATATTAAAACGTTTTTGTCCAGCTATTTTCAGGATCGGAATTTTAGTTTTGGAAATGCTTTCATGCGTATGTATGTCAAAGTTGGGCCGATTTTATTTGCACTGGCGCTTATAGGAAGCTTCTTTATACCCAAATTAGGGGCAGTTGCGACCATATTGGGCCTGTTTCATATTCTTTGGGCTTTAGCCAAAGCGGGGAGTGTGAGTTTATTTTCTTCAAGAATAGATAAGATTGGGGGCATACTGGGATCCTATGCTGATGCGATACAAGCGATTGAAGGTCATGTCTGGAAATCACAATCTTTACAGGAACTGGCTAATGAGTTAAAGCCAGGTAGCCACGCGGAGCCTATTTCTAAAGCATTTAAAAAACTCGCGGTACTCATCAATAATTTAGATGCACGCAATAATGTGTTCGTTGGTCTGTTTCTGAACCTTTTTTTATTGTGGGACTTCAGACAGGTGCTGGCAATCATAGATTGGAAAAATAAGTATGAACAGGAAATTCTGAATTCATTTGATACGTTAGCGAAAGTTGAAGCAGTGAATAGCCTAGCGATCTGGAAAAGAAACCATCCTACGTACAGCTATCCGGTTATTTTAGATGATCCACTTGCCAGTAAAATTGAGGCACAGGGCATCTATCATCCACTTATTCCCAGTGAACAGGTTGTCGCTAACCATTATACCAGTATTGATCATCGGGTAGCATTGGTGACGGGGTCCAATATGGCTGGAAAAAGCACATTTTTGCGTACGATCGGTGTCAATGCAATTTTGGCCTATGCGGGAGCTAGTGTGGCTGCTGAATCATTTCAGTTGCCAATTTATAAGCTGATATCTTATATGCGGATCCGGGACAATTTAAATGAAAGTACATCGACATTCAAGGCTGAACTCAATCGTATGAAATTTATATTGGATACAGTCGCTTCCCATACAGACAGCTTCTTTCTGATTGATGAAATGCTGCGCGGTACAAATTCGGTCGATAAATACCTCGGGTCACGAGCGATTATTAAACAGCTGGTACACTTGGACGGTAAAGGTATGGTGGCTACACACGACTTACAACTGTCGAGTTTGGAGCAGGAATTTCCCGGAGAAATTAAAAATTATCATTTTGATATTCAGGTTGATGAAGGCCAGATGCTGTTTGATTATAAACTCAAAACTGGAGAATGTAAGATCTTTAATGCTTCACTGTTACTGAAGGGAATAGGGGTGAATATTGAAGAAAATATTGGATAAAAATGACTCAACTATTTTTGGATAGCCTTACATTTGTGCTCTCTTAAATCCATTAAAATAAACAATAAATGACTTTACAAGAACGTATTGATTTATCAGAAACACACGTATGTACGACAGTATTTCCGTTTTTGACAAATCATCACGATACCTTATTCGGTGGTAAGGCAATGTCTATCATGGACGAAGTGTCTTTTATGGCCGCAACTAGATTTTGTCGCAAAACCCTAGTGACTGTATCCACTGACCGTATAGATTTTAATAAAGCAATTCCTTCGGGAAGTATTATTGAGGCAATTGCGCGTGTCCAAAATGTTGGACGTACCAGCCTGAAGGTAAAAGTGGAAATATTCTTGGAGCACATGTATAAAGAAGGTCGCGAGCTAGCGATTGAGGGTATTTTTACGTTTGTTGCTTTGGATGAAAACAAACAGCCAATTCCCGTTTTGGAAGGTTTAGATATAACATAGACGGATTATTTTGCCCTGCGTTTGAGCCGAATCAGAAAATAGTAAAAAACGGGTGGATTATTCCACCTGTTTTTACTATTCGCTCCGTTTGATCGGGCTAAGGTCTTCTAATTCTTCCGCTGTGAAAAGTCTATAATGTACCTTAAATGTTTTACCGAGCGGTGTTTCTAGGGAAAAACCACCCGGTCCAAAGCCTTCAAGTACATCAAGGGTAAAATGGGCATACTTCCAATATTCAAATAGATCTCGGTCTACCCAAAACTCATATCCTTCGACCAATCCGATCATGGCATCATGCATTCTGGGAAAATAACCTCCTTTTTCAAAACATTGTGGCTGGGTACCCTCACAACAGCCCCCTGCTTGATAAAACATCAATGCACCATGCTTTGCTTCAAGTTCGTGAATCAGACTTTTAGCTTTGTCCGTACTATCTATTCTGTTGACCATGGTAAAAAAGGATTGATAAATGAAGAATAAACGAATTTCTCCGTCACCCGTTGTGCGTTGAGTCTTAAAAGAAGCCTAACTTCTCCTTGCTATATGAAATTAACATATTTTTTGCCTGACGATAATGGGCAAGCATCATTTTGTGATTTTCCCGACCGATGCCGGATTGTTTATAACCGCCGAATGGTGCGCCAGCAGGATAGGAGTGGTATTGATTCACCCAAACACGGCCCGCCTGGATCGCGCGTGGCACCTGATAAAGCTGATGTGCATCTCTGGTCCATACACCCGCACCCAGACCATACATGGTGTCGTTGGCGATAGCAATAGCTTCCTGTTCATCTTTGAATGTCGTTACAGCCAAGACTGGTCCAAAAATTTCTTCCTGAAAGATACGCATTTTATTATGGCCTTTGAATAAGGTCGGTTTAATGTAATACCCCTCTTCGAAACCTGCACCGACTTGATTTTCGTCCCCACCGGTCAACACTTCCGCACCTTCTTGTTTGCCTAGGTTGATGTAAGACATAATTTTGTCCTTTTGAATTTTTGATGCCTGGGCGCCCATCATAGTTGTGGGATCCAATGGATCGCCCACTTTGATCTTATTGACTCTATCGACGACCTTGGCAATAAATTTATCGTAAATGTCTTCCTGAATTAACAGACGTGAAGGACAGGTACATATTTCCCCTTGATTGAGGGCAAATAATACAGCGCCTTCAATAGCTTTGTCTAAAAAAGCATCATCAGCGTCCATGACCGAATTAAAGAAAATATTTGGCGATTTTCCACCTAGCTCTAAAGTGACTGGAATTATGTTTTCAGTTGCGTACTGCATGACTAACCGGCCCGTTGCGGTGGATCCTGTAAAGGCAGCCTTATCGACTTTCGGATTGGTCACCAGGGCTCGGCCTAATTCAGATCCAAAGCCGTTGACAATATTGATAACACCTGCTGGGATCAGATCGCCAATGATTTCCATTAGTACCAGGATTGAGGCCGGTGTACTTTCTGCTGGTTTTAAAACAACAGTATTTCCAGCAGCAAGTGCAGGCGCAAGCTTCCATACTGCCATTAAAATTGGGAAGTTCCAAGGAATAATCTGAGCAATAACACCAATGGGCTCATGCACGATCAACGAAACTGTATTACTGTCTAATTCAGTGATTGACCCCTCTTCGGCACGGATTACTCCAGCAAAATATCTAAAATGATCAATCGCTAATGGGATATCCGCATTTAGAGTTTCACGTACTGCTTTTCCGTTATCAATAGTTTCTACTGCGGCAATATATTCCAGATTGGCCTCGATGCGGTCTGCAATTTTATTAAGGATAATACTCCGTTCAGTTGCGGATGTCTTGCCCCAAGTTTCAAAAGCCTTAGCTGCAGTATCAACGGCTAAATCAAGATCTTCTTTTGTCGAATGGGCGACTTTCGTGTACACTTTACCGTCTACTGGTGAAACATTGTCAAAGTATTTTCCTTGTATTGGGGCAATAAATTTGCCGCCGATGTAATTGTCATACCGTTCTTTGAACGATGGTCTTTTAATTGCGCTCATATGATTTATTATTAATTATTTTTAATGCCTTCTTATCAAAGTTAGCCAGCAATTATTCAATATTGTAGCATTATTGGAGCAAAGCATAGCAGCATTGTTTCAGCTCGATCTAAAACAATACTTCGCTTTTTTTTTATTATATTTGATTGATTTCCAATTATATTTAGTTGATACAATATGAGAGATAAGAGGCTGATCCATACATTACCGTTTTCTCAAGGACAAGAACTCAGTACATTAGTGGAAAACCGACGAGCTTTTACGTTGGACAGTTTGGAATTGAATATATACGAAACATATCTTGTCTCAGAACATGTGCCGCTGCGCTTTGACGATTTGGTGATGATTAATATGATTCAAGGGAGGAAAATCATGCATTTGGACAATATCAAGCCCTTCGATTATCTACCTGGACAGATGATCGTATTGCCCGCAATGGTTAATATGCACATTGATTTTCCGGAAGCGACACTGGATCAGCCGACACAGTGTACTGCGCTGACCATTCGTAAGGAAAAGATTGCAGCCGTGTTAAACTATTTGAACGAGTTTTATCCAAAAGAACAGCTGGATAGCTGGCATATTGATCCAGCGCTTTTTCATCTTTACAACTCTACTGAGCTAGCCGAATTGGTGAATAAATTATTTCAGATTATTACAAGTGAGAATTCGTTGAAGGATGTTTTGGCAGATCTAACATTTAAGGAGCTTACGATTCGACTGCTTCAATCACAGTCTCTTATGGCATTGAAGCTCGGAAAGTCACCCAATAAAGTTTTAATGCATCTCCAGGAGTTTATACGGAGGAACATTACAGAGAAGATATCTATAGATTTGCTGGAGAAGGTTGCGCATATGAGTAAGGCCAGTTTGACCCGGATGTTTAATCGGGAATTGGGGCTTAGTCCTATGGAGTATGTTATTCAGCAGCGTATTGACAGAGCCAAGCAGTTGCTGCGCTTAACACGAAATGTCAAGGAATCTTGTTTTGGTTCGGGGTTTAACGACGTAAATTACTTTGTTCGGTTGTTTAAGAATAGGGTAGGTGTTACGCCAGGAGCATTTGCCCTGGCGCAATAACTTCGTTAGAATTTCATGACACGATCGAGTTCGCGCTTGACGTCCCTTTCTTTGATGTTTTCTCGTTTATCAAAATCTTTTTTACCCTGTGCTAATGCAATTTCAACTTTTGCAAAACCACGTGAGCTGATAAATATGCGTAGTGGAACAATTGTAAAACCCCTTTCTTCCCCTTTTTCTTTCAATTTTTTCAACTCTCTTTTTGTCAGTAAGAGCTGGCGGTCACGTTTTGCTTCGTGGTTATAAAAAGAGCCCATGGAATATTCCGCAATATGCATGTTACGAATGTAAAGGCCGTCGGCAAAAAATGTGCAAAAACTATCGTTAATATTTGCCTTTCCCTCACGTATGGATTTTATTTCTGTTCCCAATAGTCGAATTCCTGCGACGTATTTGTCTAGTAGATGATATTCAAAAGAAGCTTTTTTATTTTTTATATTGATATCTGAAGATAAAGCCATATATTGTTGTATATTAGTAAGTCTATACCATTGCTAGTGCAATGAACCTAAATGTAACTAATTATAGGATAATTTAAAGTTCGCAAATATAATTATTAAAATTGTCTTATTTTATAGTATAGTTGTGAGGGAGATGTTAGCGGAGTATTAAAATAAAATTAACTGTTTTGGGCGATGTGTTAAAAATATGACTAAATTTAAGTGGAAGTCAGATTATGTTTTCGTATGTTTGCAACGTTTTTTGGAATTATTGTGAATATATACAACGTAGAATTTCAACTTACATTGTGGATAGAGCAGATTTTTATTCGAAAGCTGAGTTTTTTATATAAAAGTCCGATTCGAGAATTTTGTTTGTTACAATAACATCTAAAAGTTAGAAATAGTTTTAGAAATACCTTTTTATCGCATGAGTAAAGGAAAGTTAGGCGAAAAAATATCGCAATTTAAGATTGTAGAGGAGTTAAAAGCAAAGGGCTTATATGCCTATTTTAGGCCTATTCAATCAAAACAAGATACCGAGGTAAAAATCGATGGTAGACGTGTATTGATGTTTGGTTCTAACTCTTATTTAGGGTTAACGACGGATACACGTATTATAAAAGCAGCGCAAGATGCTTTGGAAAAGTATGGTACTGGATGTGCTGGGTCGCGTTTCTTAAACGGTACGTTGGATATTCACGTAGAACTTGAAGAAAAACTATCTGCTTATGTCGGTAAAGAAGCCGCAATTCTTTTTAGTACTGGATTCCAATCAAATCTTGGTCCATTATCTTGTCTGATGGGACGTAATGATTATATTTTGCTAGATGAGCGTGATCATGCATCTATTATTGATGGTAGTCGCTTATCATTTGCGAAAGTGATCAAATACGGTCATAACAATATGGATGATTTGCGTGCTAAATTATCTAGATTACCTGAGGATAGTGCAAAACTTATTTGTACGGATGGTATCTTTAGTATGGAAGGTGATATTGTCAACTTACCGGAACTCACAGCAATTGCAAATGAGTTTGACGCTGCGGTCATGGTAGATGATGCGCACAGTCTAGGTGTTATTGGGCACAAAGGAGCTGGTACGGCTTCCCATTTTGGGCTCAATGATGATGTTGACTTAATCATGGGTACTTTTAGTAAATCTTTGGCATCTTTAGGCGGCTTTGTGGCAGGTGATGCTGATGTGATAGATTTCTTAAAACACAATGCACGTTCTGTGATGTTCAGTGCTTCAATGACACCAGCTTCGGTAGCTTCAACATTGAAGGCATTGGAAATTATTCAAAATGAACCCGAGCACATCGAGAAATTGTGGAAGAATACAGATTACGCCAAAGCACAATTACTAGATCATGGATTTGATTTGGGTGCTACGGAAAGTCCTATTTTGCCAATCTTTATTCGTAGCAATGAAAAAACGTTCTGGGTAACTAAAATGCTCCAAGATGATGGTGTATTTGTTAATCCGGTTGTTTCTCCAGCAGTGCCTGCTGAAGAGTCTTTGATTCGTTTTTCATTGATGGCGACACATACTTATGACCAAATCGACGAGGCTATTGAGAAGATGGTTAAAGTATTCAAACAAGCTGAAGTTGAAACATTAATATAAAATCTAATCGTATATGATTCAGATTATACCCGTTGAAACAAAGAAACAAAGACGGCTGTTTATAGATT
>JAITLV010000026.1 GCA_031277685.1 Sphingobacterium sp.
GGTAGTTTGATGGTTTTGATGCTGACCATGAATGCCTTTGTACTTTATCTATTTTTTTCCCTTTCTCGTCGTTTCGGGAAAGCTATACTTGTATTGTTTTTTCTAATCAATTCAGTCGCCGTTTATTTTGTGAATACCTATAGCGTTATTTTAGATGAAACGATGATCGGTAATATATTGAACACGCGATACTCCGAGTCTAGTGGTTTCTTTTCCCTGAAACTGATCGTCTATCTCGTGTTTCTTGGTATTATACCCAGTATCTTCATCATTAAAGCTAAAATAGTAAAGGATAAACCAAAAAAATTCTTAATCACTTCCTCCGTTTCATTGTTATTTATTGTCATTTTGATATTTGCCAATGCAAGTAACTGGCTTTGGATCGATAAGAATTCAAAGACTTTGGGTGCACTTGCAATGCCTTGGTCCTATACTGTAAACATTTCACGCTTTTACATTCATGAACATCAAAAAAATAAAAAAGAGATATTATTGCCTGATGCGATGATAACTAACCACAAGAAGACGGTTGTCGTACTTGTTATAGGTGAATCTGCTCGAAGAGGCAATTTTTCGCTATATGGATATCCGAAAAATACAAATCCATTACTTTCAAAGACACCGAATCTTTATCATTTTGATGCAACCTCTTGTTCTACCTACACGACAGCGGGAGTAAAGTGTTTATTGGAGCATAAAAATACGGATGATTTATACGAAATATTGCCAAATTACCTCTATAGGAATGATGTAGATGTGATATGGCGAACAAGTAATTGGGGAGAGCCACCGGTACATATTAAAGAATATGAAACAAGCGATCAACTCGCTACAACCTGCAAAGGCGAAGGATGTGCATATGATGAGGTACTTTTAAGAGGCTTAAAAGAAAGGATATCAGCAAGTAAAAAGGATAAAATTTTTGTTGTCCTTCATACAAGTACAAGCCATGGACCAACATATAGCAAGAAATATCCCGCTCAATTCGAACAGTTTAAGCCTGTGTGTAATAGTGTGGAGCTAGGTAATTGTTCGAAAGAAGAATTGATTAATGCCTATGATAACACAGTCGTTTATACGGATTATATTTTACACAATTTGATTGAAGACCTTAAAGGACTAAAAGAATATGATAGCGCGATGTTATTTGTTTCGGATCATGGCGAATCATTAGGTGAAAATAACCTCTATATGCATGGCTTGCCAATGAGTATCGCTCCAAAAGAACAATACGAAATTCCTTTTATCGTGTGGGTATCTGATAACTCTAAACAGCTGAAACCAAATAAAACTTTGACGCAAAATCATGTATTTCATAGTGTATTGAAGTTTCTGGATATGAAGAGTCCTATCTACGATGAAAATATGGATATCTTCAAATAGTGAGTATAAAGATTGTCCAGATGATAACGACTCGGCTCGTATTGCCTGATGGCGGGTTTTGCATGTTCAAAAAGGCATGACGCCTTATATTTTTGAAGATGAGGTGGGCTTCATTCAATAGTTTTTAATGTATGGATTTAAATAGCATGTATCACTTCGTTCTCAAATCAGTTTTGTTTGCATCAATTCTTGTAGGATCGGTTACCCTGTCGGCGCAAACTAAAAGTGTTTATAAGAAGGTCATCAGATCTGATTTTCAAACCTATTTTGAACAATGTCATGTAGCAGGGGCAATCGCGATATACAATAATAATGAAGGTACCTGGGTCTTGTCCGATACAATGAATACGCAGGTTCCGACGCTACCCGCATCAACCTTCAAAATTATCAATATGTTGATTGCTTTGGAGACAAAGACAATCAAAGATGAGAACAGTATTGTTCGATGGCCAGGATCGACAGATACCTTAAAATATGGTTATCGACCAAATATTTACAAAGACATCAGTGTTAAGGAAGCATTTGCCCTGTCCGCAGGCTGGGCTTTCATTGAGATAGCGAAGAAAATTGATCGTTCTGTCTATCGGGAATTTCTTAATGCCTGTAATTACGGGAATGTTGATCTTTCAGAATCAGACGCCGACTTCTGGAATTTTGGTCCAATGGGCATCTCACCAATCAATCAGGTTGAATTTTTAAAAAGGCTTTATGATGGAGATTTGCCGTTTTCGAAAAGAAATATGGCTATTGTTAAAACTGTCATGATCTCGGAAAACAACGATGATTATACGATTCGGTCTAAAACAGGATGGACCATGGCCAATCATATCAACACAGGATGGTGGGTAGGCTATGTTGAACGGAAGGGAAACGTTTATTTTTTTGCAACGCGGCTTATTCAGGATCGTAAGTTTAACAGACCCGATTTTTCAAGGTGCCGCAAAGAAATTACACTAAAAGCGCTAAGAGATCTAAAGATTTTACCATAGAAAACAGTTCCTGAATTTATTAATCAACAAATTTGTTAGGTCAATACAGACGGAAGATTTTAACAAAAAAAACTGCGCAGCTTTTCGTTAAGCAGATCTCAGTGCAGTGCAATTGGCCCAGAAAAGGAGTGTCAGGTAACTTAGCTGAAAGCGAAAGGCCCTCTTTATCGTTCGTACATGATTGATAAATAGGGCCTAGCGCTTTGATTTTGCCAAAAGGTATGGTTTACTCTTCCTTATTCTGTGCTTTCATTAGTAATGCGAAAGCATTTTTTAGTGCTAATTGTGTGTTAGGTTGAATGTTATCGGCCTGAATCTGCTGTTTTCCGTTCTCTTGGATACCTAATTTTACCTCATTCATTTGAAATGAACCAGCGCTATGTTGTACAAATACAAAATATTTATTTTGCCAACGTACGATAGCCTCTTCTGGTACAACCATTGCCTTGGTATTATTGATATGAAGATCGGCATTCATGAACATCCCAGGGGTCAAAATAGCATCGGATTTTTGAAAACGGCATAGCACTTCGGCCATTCTATTTTCATCAAAAGTGCGGTTGACAAGAAAGACTGTGGCCGGAATTTTTCGAGCGACTTCCGTATTGGCATATGCAGAAACGGTACTTCCAACATTTACTTTTGCAAGATCTTTTTCAAAAACTTGCAAGGAAAGATAGATGTCCGATGGGTTGATAATCTCAAATAGGACATCTGTAGGTGCGGTGTACTTACCAACACTGACATTGACTTTTGTGATAAACCCATTGGTTGGAGACACGATAGAAACTTCTTTTTTTATACTTGTTGTGCTTAGCTTTTTAGGGTCGATTCCGATAAAACGCAGTTTTTCCGCCAATGAGTGAATTAGGATACGTTCACGATCCATATCTGCTTTGGCCTGCTGGAACACCTTGTCACTGCTTGCCTTGCTTTGATTGAGCTCGTATTGTCTTTTATATTCTGTTTCGGCGAGCACATAATTTGTCTGTGCAGTCAAATAGTCCTGTTGGAGCTGGATAAACTGCATATCTTCGATAGTTGCCAATACCTGACCTTTTCGCACGGGTTTTCCAGGGAGCATAGTCGTCGATTTAATATAGCCACCAATGGGAAAACTTAGGCTCACAGTGCTTTCCGGCGCAACAGCGACATGGCCCTGTAATGTAATTTTGCCACTGACATTTTCGATTGTAGGGGGCCCGATGACAATACCGGCTGCTGCAATCTGTTTGGGTTCAAGTTGAACACTTTGCGCTAGAGGTGTAGAATCTGCCACGGGCGCTGGCCTGCTATTTTCGGTGTTTTCTCCTTGAGCACAGGCAACGAAGGACAAAAGGATCAGACTGTATACTGTGTTTTTTAACGATTTATTCATTGTATAACTTACTTAATTGGATGGCAGCTTGATTGTAACTGTTTAATGTATTGATGTATTCGCTTTGTATGCCAATGGCTTGGTTGACAAGAATGACCCATTGTAGGTAGTCTATTTCGCCATTGACGAATTGCTTGTCTGCTGTTACAAAAATTGTATCTGCATGCTTTAATCCACGATCTTCATAATATTTTAGTACTTCTTTAAACTTCTCAACCTGCTCGATGGCATTGTTTGATTCTGTCTTCAATTCACTTTTTACGTATTCAAGTTCTTTCAACTGACCTTTCCATGCGAGTTTTGCCGCGTTTATTCGATTGGACTGCGCTCCAAAAAATAGGGGTACACTGATGCCGGCGCTGAAGTAGCTCAAACGGTCGGACGAACGATACAATACCTCCTGACCATGGAAGGTTTGTACCCCCTGCAACGTTTGACTATTATATCCTATTGTAATTTCAGGAAGCAACTTTGAACGCTCCAGTTGCCATTGAGCATGTGCTGTCTGTGTCTGAAGTTGCGCAATCTTATAGGCTGGAAGTGCTTCAGCCTGACTGGATAAGTCCGGGTGAATCGACATAACTTCTTGATATTTAATTGTGTCGGAGGCTGGGATAAAACGAATGCTGTCTTGCAATAAGAAATTGAATCTGTTCAGGGTGATGTTCATATCTTTTTGAAGCAGCTTTAATTGATTATTGATTTCTTGACGCTGTGTTTGGGCTGCGGTTTGCTCCAGGATATTTGCTGCGCCAACTTCAAAGCGTTTGCTTGTCTTTGCTTCAAAAATACGATACAGACTATCTGCGCGTAACAAGAGCTCCTTTCGTTTGCCCATTGCCAGATAATCGAAATACAGACTCTTAACGGCGGTGCGAATCTCCAGGAGATTAAACTTGGTGGATTCACGCGCCAAAGAGAGCTCGTTTTTTAAGACTGCTGTCTGTTTTTTATAAACAGCTGGAAAACTAACCGTTTGGCTGATACCGATGCGATTATCGGTATACGCACTATTCACATGACCGTAATCGCCTGAAATAGCTAATTTAGATGGGTCGAATCCGGTTTTGGCCAATTTTTCCTTAGCTTGTTCATTGATCCTGAGCTGTTGGATACGCGGACTATTATGCTCTGCCCGCTGAATGGCCTGCGCTAAAGATATATGCTGAGTACTGTTGATCGTTTGTGCCGAAATCTGAGCATCCTGAAAAAAGGAACAAGACAATAGAACCAAAGGGACTATTTTGGTTACAGCCGAATTTGGTTTGCTAAAGGCTTTGTCAGATTTATTAAACAACAGATATAATGCGGGCAAAACAAAGAGGGTAAGGAATGTTGCTGAGATTAAACCGCCAATAACAACCGTTGCCAGTGGACGTTGTACTTCGGCACCTGCACCATTGCTCAATGCCATTGGTAAAAATCCCAGGGAAGCCACGGCGGCGGTCATCAGTACCGGGCGGAGACGATTGCGAGTGCCCATCATGATCAGTTCCTGCATGTCGGTAATAATCCCTTCCTTTTTAATACGGTTAAACTCCGAGATCAAGACAATGCCATTTAAAACGGCAACACCAAATAGCGCAATGAAACCAATGCCTGCCGAGATACTAAAGGGCATCCCCCGAAGTGCCAGGGCAAAAACACCTCCAATCGCCGACAGGGGAATTGCAGTGTAGATCAAGGCGCCATCTTTTAACGACGAAAATGCAAAGTAAAGCATCCCAAAAATTAAAAGTAGGGCAATGGGCACCGCAATGCTCAGGCGGGCCTTGGCCTGTTGCAGATTTTCAAATGTACCACCATAAGTCAATGTGTAGCCTGTATCCATTTTAAGCTGGGCAGCAACCTTTTGCTGCAATTCCTCCACGATGCTTTGCACATCACGCCCCCTGACATTGAAGCCCATGATAATACGGCGCCGCGCATTTTCCCGCTGGATTTGATTAGGACCCTCCACTTCATCAATATGTGCAATCTGGCTAAGTGGAATCTGTATCCCTTTGGCGGTCGTTATTTGGAGATTCCTGACATCTTCAATATTACGGCGACCTTCATTACCTACGCGCACAACAAGATCGAAGCTTTTTTCACCTTCATAGATCTTGCCTGCGGAAGCTCCTGCAAAAGCCGAATTAACAGTACGATTGATGGAAGCGATATCGAGACCATATTTTGCTATCTCATCCCGGTTGTAGTCTATGACAATCTGGGGCATTCCCGTGACTGATTCGATGTACCAGTCCGCAGTTCCTTTTACTGTCTTTGCAATATCGCCCAATTGCTGCGCATAGTTTGCCAATTTATCGAGGTCTTCTCCATAAATCTTGCACACGACATCTTGTTTTGCGCCCGTCATTAATTCATTAAAACGCATTTGTACAGGAAATTGAAAGCCTGTCGTTATCCCGGGCATAACTTCCTGTGCTGTTGCCGACATTTTACCTGCCAACTCCACAAATGATTTAGCATTTTTCCATTCCGACTTTGGTTTTAAGACAATGATCATATCACCACCTTCAATAGGCATTGGATCTGTTGGTATTTCTGCGCTTCCGATCCGCGACACAATTTTTTCAACTTCAGGATAACGATTTTTTAAGGCTTCTGAAACCCGATCAATTGCATTTATAGTTGTCGAGAGATTGGTACCAACGAGCAGCCTTGTCTCTACAGCAAAGTCACCTTCCTCCAATTGAGGTATAAATTCACCCCCCATTTTTGAAAATACAACGATTGAAATAGCGAAAAGTGCAATTGTGATGGCAACGAGTATTTTACGGATAGCAAGTGCACCAGTGAGTGCATTTTGATAACCCCGTTCGAGACTGGTCATAATCCGATCCGAAATATTGGGTTTATGATTGAGCTTTTTGCTCACCACCAGTGAGCTTATCATTGGTACATAGGTCAAAGATAGAATGAAAGCGCCTAAAATAGCGAATGCTACCGTTTGAGCCATCGGTTTAAACATTTTCCCTTCGATTCCAGTAAGCGAAAGAATAGGCAAGTAGACAATCAAGATAATAATTTGTCCAAAAACTGCGGCATTCATCATTCTGGAGGCTGAAGAAGTCACTTCCTGGTCCATTTCCTGTTGGGATAAACTATCGATGCCCTTATATTTTTTTGAAAAATGAATATGGTGTAGGATGGCTTCAACAATGATAACAGCACCGTCGACAATTAAACCAAAGTCGAGTGCTCCTAAGCTCATTAGGTTGCCGCTGACGCCAAATGTGTTCATCATGCTGATGGCAAAGAGTAGGGATAGCGGGATGACCGAAGCAACAATTAAACCTGCCCT
This sequence comes from Sphingobacterium sp., assembly GCA_031277685.1. Classification (GTDB taxonomy): domain Bacteria; phylum Bacteroidota; class Bacteroidia; order Sphingobacteriales; family Sphingobacteriaceae; genus Sphingobacterium. The sequence goes on from JAITLV010000026.1 coordinate 7,058, forward strand.
CAGGTTGCCTAAGAACAGCACAAGAACCAGTATGACAATGAGAGCTCCTTCCAAGAGATTGTGTTCTACCGTTCCAATGGCGTTGTTTACCATTTTCGTGCGGTCGAGGAAGGGTTCGATAAGAACTCCTTTAGGGAGTGTTTTCTGAATTTGATCGACTTTATCTTTGACGATTTTGATCACATCGGAAGAGTTTCCACCTTTGAGCATCATGACAATACCACCGCATACCTCGCCTTGTCCTGCCATTGTTAGTGCGCCATAACGGATAGCTGAGCCCAACCTGACTTCGGCAACGTGATGGATGAGGATCGGTACGCCACCATTATCTTTGACCACAATTTTATTGATGTCGGTTATGGATTTTGTCAAGCCAACACTTCGGATATATAATACTGCGGGGCCTTTTTCGATATAGGCTCCGCCTGTATTCTGGTTGTTGTTTTCGAGTGCCGTAAAGACGTCGCTTATGCTGATATTCAAGGCTTTCAGTTTGGATGGGTTTACAGCAACCTCATATTGTTTGAGTTCTCCACCAAATGTAGCAACATCTGCAACTCCGGGAGTTCCGAGAAGTTGACGGCGCACAGTCCAGTCCTGAATGGCGCGCAAGTCTGCCAGCGAATAGGTCTGTTCATAACCTTTTTGAGGTTTGAGGACATATTGGTAGATTTCACCAAGTCCTGTAGTGACGGGAGCAAGTGTAGGAGCACTTGCATTTTCGTTTATTTCAATTTGTGCGAGACGCTCTGTGACTTGCTGTCTCGCCCAGTAGATATCGGTGCCATCTTCAAATACGATGGTTATTAAAGATAGACCGAACCGCGACATACTTCGACTTTCCTTGATTTCGGGAACATTGCTGACAGCCAATTCCACGGGAAAGGTGATAAGTCGCTCAACGTCTTCGGCACCAAGAGAGGGCGCGGTCGTGATAACTTGAACTTGATTGTTCGTAATATCTGGTACGGCATCGATAGGCAACTTGGTCAATTGGTAGATGCCATAGCCGACCCATACCAATATAAAAAGACCAATCGCCAGTTTGTTTCGAACTGAGAATTGTATTATTCTATTAAGCATTTTAGTAAAATCTAAATTATAAGAAATCGTGCAAACCTCATTTTGGGACAAAAAAAGACCTGCAACTTGAAAAATCAGGTTGTTTTAACATGCTGATTTAATATAAATTAGACTTGAGGCGGGCGGAATAATGCGGAAATATAGGATCGGGAATAATTATTCGGTTTAGGCAAACCAAAAGCACTATCCACTGCGACTTGATGCGGCCTAACATAATAAATCTTATGGTTGGACACAAAGACAAATGAAAATGCTGTTAGATCATATTTTTTGAAGGGCAGTTTCATGTCTTCCTGCTCATCGTTGTCAGGAAGATCCTGGCCCCAATAATGCATGGAAAGAAATTCCACAAAGGTTATGGGCGGACCTATCTCATTATGGATTGTAAAATGCTGATACAGCTTGGGCAGTTTCGCCAGCTGGGACAGCATCGTTGATTCTCCAATGACCAAAAATAGAAATATGTAAAGAAAAAATCTTTTCACCGCTGTAAAAATACAGTTGTTCAATCAATTTCGCAACAAAACTATCACTTATTATGCAGATCGATCGGGGAAGGGGAGCGTTCTTTGAGACGATGTCATAGTGAGCCGATTTCGGATGGCCGAGTATTAATCCAAGTATTAATCTAGGTGAGCCAATCGGGTGCCGTTTTACTGCTTTGCGCGTTTTTTGTTGCTTTGTTGTAATCGTTTGTGCGTTATATTATTTAAATGACCGTCGAACAATATTCAAGCTGTGTTTGGGTATTGTTCAATATGACGTAACGGGGGAGACAGCTTCATGGCTGCTTCTTACAAAAAAAAGGTTACCCAGCTATTGGATAACCAATGTTTTAAACAGATACTGGTAGGGTGTTTATTTTTTTTAAATATCGTGAATTCTAATGACTTATAAGGAAATTTTAAAAAGATGGCGATATCTGTTTGTTTACTTCCTTTTTGTTCTGACTAATTTGTATCTTAATAAACTGTATAGCCATCCGCAATCTCATGTTTTAAGGCCTTAAATTGGGGTATTAACTTGTTGGTCACATTGGCTTCGAAACTTTGTCAAAGGAATATTGC
>JAITLV010000031.1 GCA_031277685.1 Sphingobacterium sp.
AAAGATTCGTTGAATTCTTTTCGAATCTGTATCCGTTAGAAAAATTTGCCCAAAATCGTCCTCAGAGACCATCTGCATTAATTTATGGGTACGACGATCGTCGAGCTTATCAAAAATATCATCCAAAAGCAACAAAGGTTTGAATCCCTTTTTCTGTTGTAGATAAGAATATTGCGCAAGTTTCAAAGCAATGAGAAATGATTTTTGTTGGCCCTGGGAACCAAACTTTTTCAGTGGCATTCCACCATGGATGGTAAATATCAGATCATCCTTATGAATTCCCTGACTGGTGCGTTCCAGTATACGATCACGCTCCAGATTTTTCTCCAGAATATTTAGGAAAGAATCCAACATTAGCGGAGATTCATACTGTAGTTGGACAGATTCAGCATCTTCGGTTAGGAATTGATAGTGTCGATCAAATTCAGGTTGGAACTCTGCCATAAATGATCTTCTTTTTTCAAAGATGATATTGCCGACTTCCTCCAGTTGAAAGTTAAGAATTTCGATTAAGCCTAGATCCAAGACATTTGTCTGACGGGCTTGCTTCAGCACGCTATTTCGTTGGATCAGAAACTTGTTGTAGATAATTAAGGTATCTAGGTATTTATTGTCAGTTTGCGAAATCACATTATCCACAAACTTTCGGCGTTCCTCGCTACCATCTGTAACGATTATGCTATCATTGGGAGATATCATGACCAAAGGGAAAAGCCCAATATGATCAGCCAATCGAGGATAATCTTTTTTATTTTTTTTAAACTGTTTTTTTTTTTTTTTTTTTAGGCTACAGGAAATAACATCGCTATTCGATTCCTTATCAAATTCTCCCTGCACCATAAACCAATCATTGCCGGATTTGATATGTTGCGAATCAATGGGATTAAAATAGCTTTTACAAAGTGATAAGTAGTGGATCGCATCCAATAGATTGGTTTTACCAACACCATTATTCCCTGTAAAAGCATTTACTTCAGGGAGAAATTCCAATGAAGATTCCGAGTAATTCTTGAAGTTTAGAACAGAAAGTTGCTTGAGCCACATAGCCACAAAGATACGCTATTTGGACCGCTAAAAATTATTTTATTTCCTCAAAATCGACAAACTCACCAGCTGTTTCTGCCCCCTTACGTTCTGGAGTTTCCTTCGGTGGAATATAGTCAACCTGAATTTTACCCTCTGGTTGTGATTTTTTATTTTCTTGCTGTCCTTGACCCGTAAATTCGTAATAGAAAGTACCACCTTGTCCCTGTCCGCTATATGCTCCCCCCTGTTCCTGCGCTTTTTTCATCAACTTTTCAGCTGCTTTGCGCATCGCAAACGGTAAAAATAATTTGAATAAGAATCTTACTACAAAGTAAACAGCGACTGTAATAAGTATAAATTTTAAAAATGCCATAGTTAATTCGTTGCTATTTTCTCAAATTTAACCAATAACTCGATAAACTGTTGTCTTTAAATTGTCAGATAAGAAATTATTAACAAATTTTAAGACTTTCCCAACTTTCCTTTTGTCTCTAAAATTGTACGATACAGCTCTTCTTGCCGTTGGGTACCCAATACATAGGTCAATCCATCTTTATCTGTTAGGAATACCGCATTTTTTCCACCTGCAAAAAACTTAATCTTTCCTTTTGTATGAAGGTTATAAACCGGGTTATTAAAAAAGAATGTACTATAAGGAGCTTTTTCAACCTTCGAAATTGAAGCTAAATCTATTTTTACAACTCTTGTGGACCAGAGTCCACTGATCAGGATATGGTCCTGAAAAACCTCTATACGAAACAAAACCATATACATCATAACAATAGATGTAATGATAATCCCAACTCCGACGATGAAAAACAATTGGCTGGAAATCAAATGGTCCAAATTCAGATAAAATGCCGTAAAGCAGAATAGCACAAGTACCAAACGTACGCTTATCCAAACACGGTCACGTCCTAAATATTGATTTTCCGAATAGAGTACACCTTCTTTCATTTCTTCTTTTTAGTATGGATGCAGTAAACTTCTGCTTTAATCACTTTTACAAACTAAAGTAAGGACTTTTTTTGTATTGGAGGTAATCTTATAACGATTATCCATTCGATAATTGGCTAGCCAAAGAATATCACCATTTCCATTCACTATAACAGGAATATTCTCCTTTTCGAATAAGCTGATCTTTTTATTGATAAAAAAATCACTCAGCTTTTTCCGCCCATCCATACCCAAAGGATAAAAGCTATCGCCGACTTTCCATGAGCGAATCGTCAATGGAAAGACCAAGAGATCAAAATCGAATTTTGCAATCTCTTTACTCTTTATTATCGTAAGTTCTGTAGATACTCCTGCATGAAAACAATACTGCTTCCATTCAACTGTTGATGTTTCAGAAGTAATTATTGCCTCGTCAGAAGATATAAATTCCTTTTCTTTAATAAAGAGTTCATTTCTATCCAAAAGCATATGATAGCAATCCGATTGAAAAATACGTCCCGATTCTCTTCTCCATGCCTGTTGCAAATCGCTTAATACAGCCTTAGAAAAATTAAAACCGGAAAACAGTTCATACAGTAGCGGTAAATTGTCTAGATATTGTTCTAAGTCTTCTTTACGCACCACCCAGCCATCACTCATTGTCTTAAAAAGTCTACTCCGGATCGGCTCGACAAATTGCTGCAATAATTGATAAGATTCCTTAAAGTGGGTGATATTCTGTTCAAAAATCTGTTCAAAATCCGGTTGTAACTTTTTGAAATGAGGAATAATATCAATTCGTATCTTATTGCGGGCATATTTGGTTGAAAAGTTAGATTGATCATCCCGATAAGCAACAGCATATTCCTGAACGTAATATTCAATCTCACTTGCCTTGAGAAATAAAAGAGGCCGAATAATCCGATCCCGCAAGGGTAAAATGCCCTGAAGACCTTGTAGACCAGTTCCACGTGAAAGATTTAGCAATACGGTTTCAATATGATCATTGAGGTGCTGGGCTACCGCAATTCGATCAAAATGAAGTTCTTCCCGTAGCTTTTCAAACCAGGTGTAGCGAAGCTCGCGGGCAGCCATCTGGATTGAAATTTGGTTTTCCTTCGCATATGTCTTCGTGTCAAACCTATTGACAAATATTGGAATCCCATTTTCAACAGCAAACTTTCTTACCAAGGCCTCATCCAGTTCAGCATCTTCCCCCCGCAACTGAAAGTTACAATGTGCGATTGCGATCTCAAAGCCTGCTTTAGCAAATAAATGTGCCATTAACATCGAATCTTTCCCCCCACTGACCGTAAGCAATATTTTATCATGAGGCATCAGTAAATGCTCCTTTTCAATATATCCCTTTAATCTTTCCAGCACGTTCATATAACAAAGTTACGGTATATTTTGTCTGAATGATAAATTCACATCTTAAAATTTGTGAAATCCAATAAAGTAGCAATTAAAATCCATATTTTTGCCCTTGTGAGACAATACATTTTTACCCTTATTGTATTTATTTTAACTGGCTTGACGGTCCAAGCTCAGAAACAGGACGAATTAAAGCTGCTTTCTTCGTCCCATATTATTACTGGAAAAAACGGTGACGTTGTTTTCTACCGTCCCGTTTATGAACATGTTGGATCAACTCTATCGTCTGATAGCGGATATTTACATAATGATAAACTGGGTCGACAATTCTTTGAAGCCTATGGAAATGTAATCATCACGCAACCCGATGGAACACAAATATTTTCCAATAAACTGCACTATGAAGCAGCCATGCAATTGGCGACACTGACCGGTGCAGTCCGTATGGTCAGTACCAGTGGATCAATACTGACCACCGACCATCTTGTTTATAACATGCGTAGCAAAATCGGGAATTATTATAGTGGTGGCCGTATTCTCTCGGGAAGTGATACGATCACCAGCCAGCGTGCTACTTATTTTGAAAATACCGGTGAGTCCTATTTTAACCAAAAAGTTGTTGTCCGATCTACGAATGTAAAAGTCTATACAGACTCCATGAAATATAACGGCAATACGCGAATAACAGATTTTTATGGCCCCACGAATATGAAAGGAAACAAGGGGGAAAATTTGTATACAGAGAAAGGCCGCTATCATATGGCTACTGGCCAAGCTTATTTTTCAAAAAACAATCTTTATACAGAAGGCACTAAATTTTTGAAGGGAGACAGCCTTTTCTATGACAGACAAATTGGCATCGGTAAGGCTGTGAAAAATGTTGTCTTTGTGGATACATTGGACAAATTCTATGCTTATGGTGGATTTGGTCTGTATAACGGAAAAAATGAATCCATCACTATGACGGATAAACCTTTGGTTATTTCAGTAGTAAAAAAGGACTCCACCCAAAAAGACTCTGTCTCTTCATTCTCTCCAGTTCAGCAAAAATCTGAGAAAGAGTTGAAAAAAGAAGCCAAAGAATTAAAGAAAGCAGAAAAAGAAGAACAGAAAGACAAAGAAAAAAATAGCAAAATAGAAGTTCTTACTGATAAGGATCCTAAAAAAACTGTAGCAGAAAATAAAAATGTCATCGACAAGGATGAGAAATTGAAGGGAAACGCTGAGATGGACTCTGTCTTCATGACAGCCGATACCTTATTCTCTCAGATGATTTTCCGGCGAGATTATGTAGCACGGGATTTCAAGTTGGATCGTGAAGGCGGGGCTATCGAAGAAGACAATGAAGTAGACTATGGGGATAAAGACTCAATCTCCTCATTTACTGACTCAACCAGTAATTTGCAACACGCGACTGACAGTTTAACGAAAGGCATAGATAGCTTGCAGAAAATGGAAATCAAGAAGCCTATCCCAAACAAAGAGGTAAAAAAATCACCTGATACTGTCAGTACAAACAGGCTGCATATTCCGAAAAAACAACCCGCGATTGTCGCCGATCAAAATCGGATAGAAATTGAGAAAAATTTGAAAGCTGATAGTGTATTGCGAAAAAAAGCGATCATCCCGAAAGGAGGGGAATCAGATAAGATTATGGGAGCAGCATTGAAAAATGCACAAGATGGAAAAAAAGATTCCATAGCGCAAGATACCGCAAGAACCAGAATTTTAAAAGCGTATTACAATGCCCGACTGTTCAAATCCGACCTTCAGGCAGTTGCAGATTCCATGTACTATGGCATGCAGGATTCGATGTTTAGATTAATGGGAAAACCAATGATGTGGGCAGAAAACTCACAAATATCTGGTGACACTATATTCTTACAAGTGAAAAATCAGAAACTGGATAATTCACTGTTAGTTGGCAATGCATTTATGGTCAATGCCACGAGTGATTCGCTAAAGTTCAATCAGATAAAAGGACGAAAAATCACCAGTTTCTTTACCAATAATCGTATGGAACGGCTTTTTGTGGACGGAAATGCCGAGAATATCTTTTATAATATAGATGAGAAAACGAATGTAACGACAGAACTTGTTCATGATCGGAGCAGCCGCTTCAAAATTCTAATGGAAGACAACAAACTAAAAGAATACGTTTCTATCCGAAAAGTTGATGGCAAAGTCTATCCAATAGCTGAAGTCACGGCTGACAAAGAGTTTCTGCCAAACTTCACATGGCGTCCCGAAGACCGGCCTAAGTCAAAACAAGATCTGTTAAATAGGAAACGCGATCTTTCAAAATCGTCATTTACCGTACCGGCAGAAAAAGAAACAGAAGAAAATGGAAAAATGAAGTCCAAACCTAAAGATGAAAAACAGGGTGAGGACAAGAAAGGGGATGACACAAAAGCTGGTGTAAAAGCTGTTTCAAGTAAAACAAGCGGTACAACCAAAACATCCCAATCCGAAGCTACCGCAGCTAAGGGACTTGTAAAAAAGGACATCACTCCAACGACAGATAAAGCAGTTGTCAAACAGGATTCAACTATGCTCAAACCGGTGACAAACGCAATACCGGATAGCACACAAGCTTCCAAAAAGAAGTAAAATAGTAGATAAAAAAGAAGCGGGGCGAAATAGTTATTTCGCCCCGCTTCTTTTAGTATATGGAATAAATTCTATCAGTTAAAGCCTTATCCAACGTATTATTTTGTTTTTAGGTAAGTCGCAAGTTTACCGACAGCAATCGCGCGGTGACTGATCGCGTTCTTTTCTTCGGCACTCATTTCCGCAAAAGTTGAATCATACCCAGCTGGAATAAAAATCGGATCGTAACCAAATCCATCTATTCCGCGACGTTCTTTAATAATCTTTCCTTCGATACTACCTTCAAAAAAATGTTGTTGCTCATTCAGATATAAGGAAATAACCGTTTTGAACCGGGCTGTACGGTTAGTATTTTCTCCCAGTTTTTCAAGAACTAGGTCAATATTTTTTTCCATATCCCTAGTACCCGAATAACGTGCCGAATATACCCCCGGCTCACCATGTAATGCATCTATTTCAAGGCCAGAATCATCACCAAAACAATAAAGCCCATATTTGTTCACCAAATAGTCTGTTTTTTGTTGGGCGTTTTCTTCAAATGTTACTCCTGTTTCCGGAATATCATCTTGACAATCGATATCGTTCAAACTTTTGATAACAAAAGCATCCCCCACTATTGCTTGGACCTCCTCCAATTTATGGGCATTATTTGTTGCAAACACAAGTTCTAGCATCTTCTTTCATTTTATATGGCCAAAAGTAGAAAATCTTATTTAAATGATGGCAATTGTTGCCATCTTGAATTATGACTTCTAGAAACTAAGAAACAATAAATGTTTTAAACTCGTTCCAAAATAATTTCTTCTTATTGATATCAGCAAACATTTCTTCGAAACTGAAGGTATTGAACACTGTCGCTATGCGTCCTTTCATATAAGAATTGTGTTCGATCGACGGAAGCTTTAACGATGCAGGTTCCACCCCCAGTAGAACAATCTTTGTCGGTTCAAAAAACTGCATAATACGTTTAAAATCATTAGGATTATGTGTATTAGCCAAATTAACCACAGCGACAGTTTCCTTCGTTAATTTTAAGGCACCGATCGTCTTTTCAAATGCTTCCAGCGCTGCTGGAGAAAAATAGGGATATTGTTCATAGCGCAAGATAAATAGTATGCCCTGATCTTTATTGCCCTGATAAATAAATTCGCCGCCCAATACCTCAAGCTCATTGACAAGACCGGGATTATTGGCCTCATGCCCAACATCATTTGAATTGTCATTTTTGCCAGTTGATGACTTAGCAAGATGATCATTAGCAGGAATTCCAACGGCAACATATTCCGTATCCTTCGCCTTAGATGCAGCTTCCAATTCCGGTTGAAAGTCAAATCCATTGGCAAAAATAGTTTCGTCCATTAAGGCTTGGAGGGCTACCGGATTGTCTGTTGTTAAATTACTCATCATTCGAAAAGGAAATAGTAAAAAGTAAAGATAAGCAAGAAAAGAGTAAAAGAAAAAAGGAGTGCGGAATAAAGAACTTGCTTGAGCAAAATTCTTTATTCCGCACTCCTCTTTGATCTATAGAAGAGATTAATGCCCTAAGATATAAGAGAAAATCAAAGGCGCTACAATTGTTGCGTCAGATTCTACAATAAATTTAGGTGTATCAATATCCAATTTACCCCAAGTGATTTTTTCGTTTGGAACCGCTCCAGAGTAAGATCCATAAGAAGTCGTTGAATCAGAAATCTGACAGAAATAAGCCCAGAAAGGCACTTCTTCCCACTCCAAATCCTGATACATCATCGGAACCACACAGATTGGAAAATCACCGGAAATACCGCCTGCGATCTGGAAGAAACCAACACCTTTTCCAGCAGAATTATTACGATACCATTCAGTCAAATAAATCATGTACTCAATACCTGATTTAACTGTGCTTGCCTTCAATTTACCTTTGATCACATTTGAAGCGAAGATATTACCAGTCGTTGAATCTTCCCATCCTGGACATACGATCGGCAAATTTTTCTCAGCAGCAGCGACAATCCATGAATCTTTTGGATCAATTTCATAGTATTGTTCCAATATCCCTGAATTAACTACTTGATACAAAAATTCATGTGGTAAGTAACGCTCACCTTTTGCTTCAGCGGCATGCCATACATCTTCAAGATGTTTTTGCAAACGACGGAAAGCTTCTTCTTCTGGGATACACGTATCTGTTACACGGTTGTAGTGATTATCCAACAATTCTCTTTCTTGTTCCGCTGTCAAATCTCTATAATTCGGAATTCTTTTGTAATGAGAGTGAGCAACGAGGTTCATCACATCCTCTTCCAAATTAGCCCCAGTACAAGAAATAAAATGTACTTTATCTTGACGGATCATTTCTGCCAAAGAAACACCCAATTCAGCAGTCGACATTGCACCTCCAAGGGAGATCAACATTTTTCCACCATCCAACAGATGTTCCTCGTAACCTTTTGCAGCATCTACTAATGCAGCTGCGTTAAAGTGACGGTAATTATGCTCAATAAATTGAGAAATAGGTCCTTTTTGAGTACTCATGATATTTTCTAACTT
>JAITLV010000044.1 GCA_031277685.1 Sphingobacterium sp.
CTTTTTCTCCTTGGCCTATTCATTATCAACAACTCGCCAAGATCTTAAGTATTTGTTCACATCTGTATCGGGAGCTAGTTTACCCAGTTTTATCTCTTTCATAGCGGCATAAGCACTCACTGGCTTACTCATGGAAGCCACCTGAAACAATGTCTTTGAGATAATGTCAAAAATAGAATGTAGCTTATTCTTTGTTATGGTGAAATTATCGTATTCGAGAATGGATCATATCAGGGATATTGTTTTTCATTTCCAGATTCGTTACCCATGTGCTAAAACTACGAGGGCACCGAGCTGGCAAAGACACTTCGCATGATAATGATAAAATTCGACAGTAAATTGAAATAGAAAGGCTAGTAAATTTTTTGTTTTTAATGTATTTTCAATAATTGCTGTAAGACTTTAAATTATAACTCATAATATTTGAAAAAATAGTAGATAACCAATGAAGATTTAAAAATCGGTAATGCAGTCTTTCATTGCTTTGGCACATCCTTTGGAAAAAGGCTGGTGCGCCAGTAAAGACTTTTCTTGACGATAAATAGGGGAAGTCATCGGTAGATAATTAAGATAAAAATAAACCAAAAATGAAAAGAAGAACGTTCTTACAGGCCTTAAATTGGAGCATAGCTTCAGCGACATTGTGCTCTCATACAGGAAATGCCATGTCTTTAAAAGCTAGCTTAGACAGCAATACTTCGGAAAAGGAACTCTCATACCACCGGGTACAGGAAATAAAATATTCGACCGTTCAGATGAAATATCCGCGTCTTGTGGGAAAGAACGCCCGATTGGATCTGCACGGCTATGGCCCCAATGTAGAAATCTGTGTGATCAGGACAGACAAAGGTGCCATAGGTTGGGCTTCATTGCGAGGATCCAGACGAGACGCTGAACAGATTGAAAAGGAGCTCATCGGCAAGAAAGTAGCTGAACTTTTTGCTTGCAATGCTGGCATTTTAAACGAAAGATACATTCCTTTTGATATTGCCCTACATGACCTTGCGGGGGTAATCTTGCAGAAACCCGTGTATGAACTACTCGGGCGTAAGAAACCATATACCACTGACTATTACAGTGGCATGATCTATTTTGACGATTTGGAGCCATCAGAAAAGCCTGCAGGTATCGACCGGATTTTGGAGGAGTGCCAATATGATTATGGGGTGGGCTATAGACAGTTTAAGCTAAAGATTGGGCGGGGATACAAATGGATGCCCTTCAGCGAAGGGCTCCAGCGCGATATTGACGTAACGAATGCCGTTGCCAAGGCGTTCCCTGACTGTGGCATTTTAGTCGATGGTAACAATGGTTTTACAGTAGATCAATTCATTCAATATTTAAAAGGTATTCCATCGGTCAACTTATTTTGGATAGAAGAACCCTTTCATGAAACCGTTACCGATTATGAAAAACTGAGAGATTATATAAAAGCAGGAGGAACAGGCACGCTATTGGCAGATGGCGAAGCAGATCCCAATCCAGCCCTACTCAAGGAACTCTTTGAAAAGAAATTATTGGATGTTCATCTTACTGATATTGAAGGACTAGGCTTCACGAATTGGAGAAGATTAATGCCAGCATTGAAGAAAATGGGCGCACAGGCTTCTCCTCATGCTTGGGGTTCTGTGCTCAAAACCTACTATACAGCGCATCTAGCAGGAGGGTTGGGCAATACAGTCACTATAGAGGGGGTAACGAGTACGTCGGAGGAGGTTGATCTCTCGGGCTACAAGATCCAGAACGGTAAACTGATACCACCATCTACAGCGGGGTTTGGAATGCCCCTTTTAAAGAAAATATAATGAATGATCAAAGTTTCTAGGCTTTAAAAACACGCTGAAACGAACAGTTTTTTATTCGTCCTGTAGACTCTCCATTATTCAGAAATAAGTTAAATTATGAAAAAGACTCTTTTTAGTTCGTTCATATTCATATTGTTTATGATTCATGCCAAAGCTCAAACACAAAAAAATCATAATTATGATTTTTTCGATACTGTCGTAAATAACCATAATCAGATCTTTCAGCCTTCAGGTATTCCTTCAGCTATTGAAATGGTGCTGAAGTATTGCAAAGTAGTGGATTTTAATTTTTATGACTTACAAATTAAATGGCAAAACAAAACGGATGGTTCTTTCGGTGAATTTGATAAGAAGGAATTATATGGAATTACTTTTTCCCAAAAATTTAATTTGCCCCGGGATGAAAGCTTTCCGATAGACAGTCTTTTTCAAACGATAGAAAATGAATTGAAATCTGGTAAAAAGGTAATTGTCGCACTTCAGGTAGAAACAGGCTGGCCCATCTTTGTCATCGATAAACAAACTCCAGATGGTGAATTTGTTTCTTACAGCAAACTAGGTAGCCATACCACCATATTTAGAAATACAAAAGAAATTGTGAAAAAGTCCAATGGTACGGAAATCATGACATACAGCATCCCTTCCCGTTTGTAGCAAAATGCAAGCATCTTTTACATGACAGGCTAGTAGTCTGTCGATCTTTCGTAAGAACAATAAAGTCAAGATATTTCTAGAGCAAGGTTCTGACGGTCGAACACCACATTGTTAGGATTGATAAAAAACAAATAATTTAAATTATGAAACAGATTCTCATCAGTTTAGTCCTATTCATATCCACATCGGTTATTTTCCATGCGAAATCACAAACGCAAGAAAACGATAATAGTGATTTTTTTGACACGGTCGTAAATCATCACAATCAAATCTTTCAAATGTCCTGCATTCCATCAGCTGTCGAAATGGTACTAAAGTATTATAATGTGGTAGATTTAGATTTTTACGACTTACAAAAAGACTGGCAGAATAAAGCTGATGGTTCTTTCCATAACTTTGATAATAAAAAATTATATGGCATTACTTTCTCCCAGAAATTTGTGTTACCCCGGGATGCGACCTTTCCAATCGACAGTCTTTTTCAAACCATTGAAAATGAATTGAAGTCTGGGAGAAAAGTAATTATCTCACTTCCGGCAGACACAGGCTGGCATATGTTTGTCATCTGCAAACAGGCTCCAGACGGAGATTTTGTATCCTATAGCAAACTTGGAAACCATACATTAATACTTAGAAATACAAAAGAGATTGTGAGAAAGTCTAATGGTACGGAAATCATGACTTACAGCACTTCCCCTGGCTTGCATCCTCCTCAAGTTTCCGCACACTAAGCACTAGGTTCACTTTTAGATCGAATTTAAAGTTTTGTTTCAAAGAATTAAAAATCCATGATCGTATCCAGGCCACGTTTAAGTCCTTTAAATGTATTTATTTTATTTAAGGCAATAAAAATACCTTTTAAATAGGGGGCAACACCACTTCCTGCTTCATGTTTTATTGTTAGTTTTTCATCTTCCATACCAAAAATTGTTTCCACACCAAGAATATGGCCTGGAAGACGAATAGCGTGGACCCGGATACCGTTGATTGATGCGCCTCTGGTTTCTTTAACACCAATCGTTTCCTCAATGGTCACGTCCAAAGTTGGTTTTTGAACTTTTGACAGACGATAAGCGAGTTCAGCAACTGTTCCACTGGGAGCATCAACTTTCTTTTCAGATGCATAATCTATTATTTCGAAGTGATTGATATACTTTGCTGCTGTTTCCGAGAATCGTTGCAATAATACCGCTGTTATCGAAAAATTACCCGCGGCTAATACGGAAACTTTTTTTTCATCCGCCAATGAACCGATTCGTTCATATTCCTCGTCTGAAAGACCAGAAGTACCAACAATAATATTTTTTCCACTATTAATGGCAGATACAATATTTCCCATGGCAATTTTAGGGGATGTGAAATCAATTAAAATATCAAATGTTATGGATTCCAGCGCTTTTGCAATAGAGTCAAATAATGGAATTGGAGCATGGTCTATTCCTAAAATATGAGCTAAATCAGCTCCTGCATTGGATCTTGATAGTCCACCTACTAACGTATAATCTGCACTAGAGATTATAGCTTTACTCAATTCTTTACCGACCCAACCCGTGGCTCCTGCAATTAAAACTTTTTTCATAATAATTTCTGTTTTGTTTATTCTACTTTAACTACAGTCTGTATTTATGCAGATGAATTCTCTGATATAGATGATCCTGAATATTCTTTTTATAAGCCATGTCACAGTCCAGTATCCGAGGATCAAGGCATCTTTTTTTCATCCGTAAATTTGTCTGTTTCAAGTCTCACATTAGTAAAATTCGCTGTCAAATTTGTCTGATTACATATTTACAGGTTTTTCCCCTTGAATTTAGCATATTTTTGGGACACTATTGGTGGTGAGCTTTAGTTAGTACACTATGTTTAGTTGTTATTAGGTATGTTTGAATACCAAATAATTAATATAAATAATATTTATTATTACCTTTTTGTCCCCCTAGGCGCTATTTAGCTGTCTAACGTTTATAATGAGGCAGCACGGATTTTTATATATTAATATTTAGGTTAACAAATGATATTTCAATATCTCTTTTGCCCGATAAAACGCGAGTTAACATTGTGAATTATGAATGAGAGGAAGGCAAAAATACTATTGGTAGTGCGAGAAGTACTATTAGGTAAACTATCAGTTGAAGACGCACTTGAGCAAACACGAATTAAAGACAAACGAACATTAATACATTGGATAAAGGTTGTAAAAGATATTGATAAAATTGACCAGGATTTAAACAAGGAAACTTATCACAACGATATCGATAAACATAGCATAGGTGAATGTATCAAAATAGATCAATTAAAGCTGGATAATAACGTAATCAGCTCCGACAAAAATCCAGGAGCTAAAGAGAATAACAGCGAATTAGCACAGAAAATTATTGTACTTCAATCTGAATTAACAGAATTAAAAAGACGTAACAAAGAATTTTTACGTTTCCAAAATATCTTAACAAATAAAATCAATAATCTCGAGATTTTAATAGATTATGCAGAGTGGACTTATAAAGTTGAAATTTTAAAAGTATAAAAAAGTTAGAAAAATACACTATAGTAATAGTGCTCATAGCCAGATCATTTATCCCATTGCTAAATATATCACACATGTCTGGTCAAAGTTGGGTTCGAGATTCAATTTTTGACTTACTACCACGTATTTTCTAGGGCAATCACAACAGTGCTATTTTTTCAATGTCCAGACTTGAGTTTTGCTGTCGTATTGTCCCAAGACATCGTTGTGTTTTAAGTCAAGTAATTTATAATCTCCACATGGTTTGCTTTCGTCCATTTTGGCGGTATAGGTTATTTTATCAGTTACGTCTGCCTTAAGTTCGATATAAAATGTACCATTTTCTACTTTTTCCAGATTGACGGTAAGGAGCCTTGACACTGTGTTAATGGAAGTGTTAATAGTCGTTGTTTGACCGTTAGGCAATACGCGATAAATTTTAATATGTTCTGGTGGATAGGTTGGATTGTCTCCAAAAATTAGATCTTTTTTATTACTATCAATATATTTGATGTTGGCGGTTAATACTCTTTTTTCCCTCTTAAATGGTTGAAAAATAAATGTATTCCGAATAGGTTAGTAATGTTTGAACCTGCAAAATAATTGATATTTTCATTCAGCTTATCTAAATTAACATGGTATTTCCTGCTAGTTGATAAGAGTTAGTTCTTCTGAATAAACTTGGTATAGGTTGATCCTTTTGAACAGGTAGTCCTTATGTGGTAACCGGGTTACCCTAAAAACCACCAATATCAGGGATATTTTTATCTATATACTATGCTGATCTTTAATTATTAAATTTATGAAAGCAAACTATACAGCAATTTAAATCAACAAGCTTAAATGGTAATGGAATGTGCATATGCAATGGAGCGTACGAGTTCCCGAAAGGTGGTGATTGAAACGAGACATCAATGTGGACGATCAATGATCTGAAGCAATTGAAAGAAAATAATTAATATTGCAGCATATAGTTTTATACAAAAAAGACAACAAATGAACCAGAGATATTTACTAGCACTCGTTTTTCTTACGGTAAGCCATTTTGCCAATGCACAATTTGCAAAAATCATTGATAAAGACGGTTATGTAAATGTTAGGAAGCAAACGACAGTCAATAGCGCTGTTGTTTCAAAAATTGATACGGATGAAATTGTCTATGCATTCCCGGATGAAAAATTAGGCAATTGGGTAAGTATTTATTACATCGATCATCAAAAAGAGGATATCACTGGATATGTACATAAATCAAGAATTAAACTTATAGAATCTTATAACGAGATTCGCAATACCTTCTTTGATAGTATGGGGGCAACATTTAAATCAAAGGATGTAACTGTAGAGATGAAGTCAGACAAGTTTGATTATGAAAAAAATAAAAAATACTTTTCATCGACTAAATATGAAAATTATACTGTAGTAGACAAATTTAGAGGGCAGCACGTATGGGGAACGGATGGTGGAATTCCAATAAGCCATTATACATTAATAAAAGCTATAATAAAAGGTAAGGAGATCCAAATACCAGCGAAGGAGATTGAGAACTTATTTAATATAAACTATGAGTTTGCAGCATGTTACTATGATGATCTAAATGATGTTTTATATATCTCAGGAGAGAATGGTGATGGTGCTGGTGGTTATGCAGTTTTATTTATGATTGAAAAAGGTAAATATAAAGCAAGAGTGGTAACAATACCTTTTTAAGCCGCATGATATGTGATTTTTTTGATTCAATGAGACTGTTGGTGTTGCACCCTACATTCCCTAAAATCCAGTTATGACATTTTTATTTTTGAAGATGCTCCTTGGGTATAGGATGTTTTTGGGCAAAGTCTTTCATCACATCCTATTCCGATTATCGTCTTGTCTAAGCATGTTTTAGATGAAGAAATCTAGACGTATGTGTGTTTTTTTACCTTCAGGGTTAAATTTTTGTCGTAATGAATTGTATTTTTATCGACAAACCATATCACCCACGTATAGAAAATATTAAATTAGCAATGATATTTAGAAATAGGATAAAAACAGAAAAGAATTTTAATATAAATAATATGAGTGATCAAATAAAGTTAGAACAATTATCCGCGATCATGGATGTGCTAAAATTGGCAGAGAAATTAAAATTTGAACTACGGCATAGTTGGCTGTCCAATGGTCGCCAGGAAAGTGTTGCTGAGCATACCTGGCGAATGTCGCTGATGGCCATTTTGATTGAGCCACTTCTAGATGAGAAGGTTGATTTATCTCGTTTGTTAAAAATGATTATTATCCACGATCTAGTTGAGGCCGAAGCTGGTGATGTCTCAGTATTGGATCAGATCCGCAATCCGGAAATCAAAAAAATGAAGCAACAAAATGAAGAGAGAGCTATCCTTAAGATCAAAGAAATGCTTATAACAAGTATTGGGCAAGATATCTATGATCTTTTCTATGAATTTGAAGAGAAGAAAACCTTTGAAGCAAAGGTGGCTAATGCGATTGATAAATTAGAAGTTCAGTTACAACATAATCATGCCGATATTTCAACCTGGGAAGAGATAGAATATGATTTGTCTTTTGTGATCGGCAAGCATGTACAATTTGACTCGACATTTATTCTGTTAAAGGATTTAATCGAACAGCAGGCCTCCCAAAAATTAGAAGAAGCAGGGTTAAATGTAGAAGAAATTCGCAACCGTGCTATCTCCACTTTTAACTAAGGGAAATATCTAAAAAACTGAAAAAATCCAAAATTTCAGAATCGTGGCAACCAGAGAGTATCTATTCATGGACAAACCTTACGTAAAATTCAATAATTAATGTATTATAAATATGATTGGATTAACAACAGAGGAATGTTTTATAAAACGATTAGAAAAATAGTGTAAAAATCGAGTATGTTCTATTTCAGGTATTTTAGGTAGAAAATTATTTCATTAAATTATCAGTATAGTGAAAAGTTTAAATGTGTTAAAAATTACCGTTATTTCTCTTGTAGCTCTTTTAGTTATCTATCTGTTGCATGGATTCTTTAAAGGATTTTTTGTGGACATTCATACTTACATAAGCAATTCTAAAAAAATAGAACTTGATAGCGTTCATTTAATTTCAAAGGAGAGACGAGATTATGGTTTAGGAACTGGTAGCGGAAGCGGAAAGAACGTGGTTAAGATTTTTAATGGGAAAAAATATTATGATTTATGTTATTACGAAAAAAACAAAGCCGATAACCAATTTCTGAAAATTGATAATAACAATATTCCTAGTCGGATATTTGTTATTATCAATTCGGATGAAATAAAAGGCAATAAAGGTACATCAGAAAATCCTATTCCTGTCTTTAATTTTTCTGTACGTTCAGAAGAAATGATGTGGGATGAGAAATCTTATAGAGAAAATGTCAGAAAATATCTAACTTATGAAAAATAGTTTGGTTATAAAACACTACGAGCCGATCTTGACGAATTTTATTTCATAATTAATGTCAGAGATTGGACTAACCAAAATCCGTTATCAATTGTGATAGGACAGCGTTTATAACAACAAGTACATACTGATTTTGATTATCGAATAAACGGCCCAAATATGAACAATGTAAAAGAAATAAAATTGACTATCGCTGGATATTATGAGATCAAGGAAGAGGGGGAACCCTTTATAAAATTAAAATACTTGGTCGAGGGGAGGAACTGTTTTTTCAAAAAAATGATAGTGCTTTAACCTGTGATATATCAGCTAGGTTTGCGGTGATCGATCCCCTAAGTATAAATCGATGTGATAATGGTCGCAAAATTTCTGAGGAAGAGCGAGAAGGTATACTAAAAAAGATAACTGAATTGTATCAGCAAGCATAATACGATAAATTGGAGGTTTAAAAAAAATGAGAAAACTGGAACAATATCGACGCAGGGATGATACGGCTGGAGCTGGTATAATGGGTATCAGTAAAGATTAGAATCTAAAAAAGCTTAATAATGACGGTTAATAAATTCATCTTTAGAACATATTCTGACTTTTTTAAAAGAACAATTATTTTAATTGTATCGGTAATATTATGCGGAGTTTTTTCTTAT
The DNA here is from genome assembly GCA_031277685.1 of Sphingobacterium sp. Classification (GTDB taxonomy): domain Bacteria; phylum Bacteroidota; class Bacteroidia; order Sphingobacteriales; family Sphingobacteriaceae; genus Sphingobacterium. Next base: position 9,018 of record JAITLV010000044.1, read on the forward strand.
TTCATCCCTGGCTGGGAATACCTGAGCACTCATTTGCATTTTCTGGAAAATCATTTTGGAGAATATATTCCACAAGGTATACTACTGTCATTTTATATGTTTCTGTTTTTTATTTTGTACAAGGTATTACTCAATAGATTTGGAAAAGATTTCTATATCAGTGCAACGAATAATGATCAATTTATAGTATATGACGAAAATCAAAACGAAATATTGATTGAAAGAAAGGATTTCCGATTTACCGGCGAGAAAACATTCAGTATTAAAAAAAATATGTCGAGTATAATTCTGAGAAAGCACCCTAAAGGAATATCTATAACATCTTTTAAACAGTATATTGATAAAATAGAGGAGCCACAGGATTTGCTAATTTCTTTTTCAGGTAGAATACTTTCAATGGCTATTGTATATATGTCTTTTGCAGCAGTTGTTATAACTTATATGGCCTATGCCATAGTTCTTTATAAGATACTATTGCCTCATATGGAAGCCCTTCAGATACTTTTCAGGGCTAAAGGACTATTGCTGATGATTATAGTTTTTTTACCTTTTATGGCTGTTTTCTTTTTGATATTGTATTATGTTTCTCAATGGACTTTTTTGAGAGAACAAGCGATAATGATTGCTTGGTCCGAAAATGGGATGGTAGCGTCTATCGGTAAGAATAGATATGAATTCAAAAAAGATGAAATAAAGACATCGGTCTTCTTTATCAACAGACTTACCCATTTGACGAATAGACTTGTCATAGAACAGAAGGAGGGCAAACGTTATATGATTTTGGGTAAAAGTGAAGATGTTACTAACTATCAGAACTTCATAGGTTTATATGTGAAATATTTTAATATCGATATTGAAAATTCCAAAACTATAATTGGTTCACCAAAAAGTATTTTAGTGCAAAAAAAATACATTCACAATTAGGTAAGAAGCGAGTCGCGATCGTATTTTTTAACATTAGGTGGGCAAGCCTATGCGATAGGCTTTAAGACTTAATCCTTTATGTCTTTTAAAAAACTTGTTGATATGGCTCTCATCTGCAAAACCAAATTCGGCTGCGATTTCATGTACTCTTCTATCACTGAAACGTAAACGATGTTCAATTTGTCGGATGCGGTAGCAAGAAATATATTGCTGTATGGATTCATTGCACTGTTTGCGGAAATAGCTGCCGAGATAAGTTGGTGATAAATTAAATTGTTGGGCTATGCTTCCAATTTTCAAACGATCGGGGTAATGGATATGCTCCTGTATGTAATCCAGAATATTTAATATGCGAATATCAGCATGAGGTGAAAGATTTTCCGGTTTGATAATCGAAACGGCAAGGCTTGACAACGGTGATCTTGGCGGAACAATAAAGAATATTCGAGAACAAATGAGCAAAAGAATCAAGCTCCCGGCTGGTTATTCCATTGTTTACGGTGGTGGGAATTATAGGGCAAAATGCTATTTTTACCTTTTTGCAATTTCACGAAACCCTTGAAACTAAGACAAAAAAAACAAGCAATCATTTATGCTATCAGTACCCGTCTTCGTCTTAAACAGATGACGGCTATTGGTGCTATTATAGCGTTAATGCCTTTAGCCTTGGGAATAGGGGCAGGAGCTCAAATGCACCAACTGCTTGCGATTGTGGTGATCTGCGGTTTCATTGTAGCTCTGACACTCCTGTTAATTGTTTTTCCAACGTTATTGGAGAAAATTAAATTTGGAAAAGTTGAAAAGTAAATATTAGAAAAAGCTTACTTATTTGATGGCTCTGGTGAAACAATGGTTTTGATTGCGGAAGTATTACATACCATTTTATTGCGGGAAAATAAGCTTCCAAATAGGTTTATTGAATACATTCTCAATCAAATTAATGACTAAGGATTTTCCTATCTTAAATTGCCATCGGTAATTGTAAAATCATCAAGCTCGTCCATTTAAGGTTGTTATATTATCTACATTATACTGACTCAAGTTCATTTTCATTTCTTCTTCGAAGCTTTCGCAGTTGGGTTATAATCAAGACAGATTTTTATCCAATACTCAAAATCATCAGGTTTTTGAAAACCGATAGGTTCTACATAACAATACCCTTTTAGTTGCTTTCCTTTCATAATCATCGGTAGGAAACCTTTTTTTTCTGAAACATCATCTTCCAGCTCAGCACTATAGCGACACATCAGATTGTTATGGCTGATATTGATACACATTTTACCGTTTACAAGAAAAGATAATCCGCTAAACATTTTCTTTTCCTCAACTTCAATATTTTCTTCCATTGCAAGTCTTTCACGGACTCGGTCTACAAGTTCATTATTATAAGCCATCACTTCAGTTTGTCTGTTATTTAAAATTACTTAAAAACTATGGTTGTCACGAAATTTCTTTTAAATTTAAAGAATTATAATAAGATAAGTTTGTCGGCTGGGATTGTCCAGGCGAGCATGGACATATCTTATTAGATGATTCCTAGATAAAGAAAAGGCTTAGCCAATGAAAAAGAAACACTGTTTCTTTTTGAGATAGGAGAGATAGGTAAATTATGGGAGTAGGAACTAATGTCAAACGAAGCAAGTTTAAAACATGAACGTAACGCTAGGACATCATCATTGGATGACAAACTGAAAGTTAATAGTTATCTTATTTCAATTTTATAGTGGCAATCCATCTTATTGAATTTCCAACCATTCTTTTAAATGTTCTTCATTCAGGAAGATATTAGTCCAATAGTCGAACCTATTACATTGTACACAGATGTAATAGGTCATAATTGCCAAACAGGCAAAATCAAGGCATTCTTTTTTCTTCAGTACTTATTGTGGTAACAGTTTCCTACCCCTTTAAGAAACTAGTTGATTTTTGGTGATATTCTTGTTCATTTATATGAATTGCAAGCAACTGGAATAAAAAATATGAAATGTCGAAACATAAAAAACATCACCATAGAAATCAAAATCAAAGAATGTTGCTCCTTCTTCCTGGTCAATATGCATATTGTCAAACCAGACGCCTATACATCCTAATTTCAATTATATCGACAGAGGCATGAAAACACTGCTATTGTAACTAATTGTTTGGGAACTGGCATTTAACTATTTTTGAGAGATATCTTTGGTTTATTGTTATTCAATCTTTTTGGTTAGATGCAATTGAAGAAAACCGTTTTTAAGTTTCTGACTTTTGTATTCGAACGTTGAAGTTAACTCCTCATTGTTTCCTAAAATTGCACCTGCTCCAGTGATTATAGGGCTGATGTTAAAATAAATACCTGTAACCAAATTTTTGTTAAAAAAAGCGTTAAAAGTACCTGCACCTCCTCCAACGGCTATTTCCTGCACTCTTTGTGCAGACATATATTCAATAGCCTCTTCGGGACTTGCTACAGTCTTGTAGCCATCAACCGTATACGATTTATCGGACAATATGATAATTTCTATTCCATTAAAATGTTCTTTTACTTGTTCCGGAAAATTCAGAAAATTTTCAAATGTTTTCAATCCTATTACTACATTTCCAACCTGTCTTACAGATTGTACGTAAAATTCCATTGCTTCCGGTGGCAGCTGATGATGCGGGTTATCGGATATTAAAATTCTTCCGTTAGCCGAAATATTTGCAATTACTGTTACTTTCATAATGATTTTTTTATTTCTGTTCAACAAAACTATTGGATATTCAATAAATATATACTATTCATTACCTTTAGGAAAGTAACTATCATATGAGCAATAAAAAACGTGATATTGATAAAGAAACTATATTGGCATTAAAAGATAGCATTGAATTGCTCAGTGGTAAATGGAAATTTTGTATCCTGCAAAATTTGCGGGTACATGGCACAATGCGGTTTAAAGATCTGCAAGAAATGGCCCATAGAATATCCCCAAAAGTTCTATCGAAAGAACTTCAGGAATTAGAAGGCAATTTGCTGATTACCAGAACGGTTAATAATACGAAGCCTGTGACCGTTTCCTATGCGCTTACCGCATATGCTAAAGACACAGAGGAAGTTGTCAATGCCTTAATTAAATTTGGTTTAAAGCATAGAGATAAAATTAAAGCAAAATGACGTCTCTATTTTAACAGCTCTTTTTTTGATTTTAGACTTCATAGGAAAGTCACGGAACTTCATCATAAACGCTCAGCCATTCCCATGCACAATCATAAGATAGTTTAGGCGTTTCTGCATCGCGCAAGCTAAGACAGTTAAGACGATCGTGATATCAAGTAAAAACAATTAACTACTTTAATAGGTTATACTACTAAAAGTAGCCTATAAAATGGAACCAATTGCAAAATATCTATTTTTTCTTCTACCTATTTTTATTTTAGGATGTAAAAGCGATAAGGATAAAGGTGATGTCATTTATTTCGGTGGAAATATCATTACAATGGATGATGAGTTTCCACAGGTCGAGGCATTGGTACTTAAAGGCGGAAAGATCATTTTCGTGGGAACCAGGAACAAAGCGGATGTTTATATTGGAGGAAATACCAAACAGATAGATTTAAAGGGAAAAACATTGCTTCCGGGCTTTATTGATGCGCATGGTCATATTACTTCGCGTGCAGGCATGGAACAAGCTATCGACCTCTCGCCAAGTCCATATGGTACCGTGAATTCCATTCCAGATCTTCAGAACACCTTAAAAGCTTTTATTCAACATAAAAAACTTGCTTCCTCTGTTCCAATTTTAGGAAATGGATACGATGATGCTATTATGAGCGAACATCGGCACCCTACCCGTAAGGAACTGGATGCTGTCAGTATGAAAAACCCGATTATTGTCATTCACGCCTCAGGGCACGCCAGTGTCGTCAATAGCCCGATGTTGGAATTATTAGGTATTGCCGAAAACGTCGAAGATCCAGAAGGTGGACATTATGGCAGAGATGCTCGTGATCATCGGTTGAATGGTAAACTAGAGGAAAATGTCTCTTTTTCGGCATTAGTAAAATTAACCGAAATGATGGCCAAACCCGAGCCGGTTGGCAGTGAATTATCACAATCCATGAAAGATTTTATCAAAGCGCAGGATGAATGGCTTAGTTACGGTCAGACAACAATCTGTGATGGACGCTCCATGGGCGTTAGTATAGGATTATTGAAAGAAGCTGCCGAAAAGAACCTCTTAAAGGCAGATGTCGTCTACTTCCCCGATTTTGAGGCAAATAAAGCCCAATGGGAATCCTTTAAACCGAACTACATGAAATACATAAAACGGTTAAAATTTGGCGGGTTCAAATTCTCAGATGACGGTTCACCACAAGGGAAGACCGCTTGGTTAACAGCACCATACCTGATCCCACCGGAAGGACAATCTGCAGACTACAGAGGTTTCCCGATTTTTTCTGACGAGAATCTATATAATGATCTGAAAACAGTTTTTACAAACCATATTACAGCGCAGCTTCATGTTAATGGTGATGCGGCTATTGATCAGGCGCTTCGGGTAATTGGTAGACTGAAAGCGGAAGGGCTCTATAAACCCGAAATCAGGGCGACGTTAATTCATGTCCAGAATAGCAGACCAGATCATATTGCCAAAATAAAGGAAATCGGTGTAATCCCGTCATATTTCTCCTCCCATGTTTATCTATGGGGAGACTGGCACTACCAAAGTGTTTTTGGGCCAAAGCGAGCAGCATTTATTAGTCCTGCCGCATCGGCAAAAAAAGCTGGTATTTTGTTTACGATTCATCATGATAGTCCGGTCACCCCGCCAGATCTATTGACGGGAGTTTATGCCGCGGTCAATCGGACAACGCGTTCGGGGATGGTATTGGGGCCAAATGAAAGGATAAATGTAATGGATGCATTGAAAGCTATTACGATCAACGCCGCCTATCAGTATCAAGAAGAGGATGAAAAAGGATCTTTGAGAGAAGGGAAATTAGGCGATCTAGTAATTTTAGATCAAAATCCACTAACAATTGCTCCTCAGAATCTGCGCGATATCAAAGTCATTGAAACCATTAAAGAGGGGCAAACAGTATTTAAAAGAGATTAATGAGGCGTCATATGAAAAAGATATTTTATGTGCTTTTATTTATCCTTTCGGGGCTGGAAGTTTACGGTCAAGGGCATTACAACGGTTCATCATTTAATCCCAACGATTATTTTGCTCCGCATGAAGGGTTTATTATACCAGTCTGGTATGGTTATGCCAATATGAATTATCTCAACGGTCAGGGCAAAAAGACAGATCAATTGATTAATCCAGTTCCTGGCAATCCTACTGCTTTACAAATCGAACAAAAGGTGATCACTCATTCTTTTATCCTGATGGCAATATATGGAGGAAAGGGGAAGATATTGGGCGCTAATTGGGGACTGATGGTTATCCAGACAGTAAACAGTCCTACCGCCAATATTGCTTTGGACTACTATTCGCAGCAGACAGGTCCCGGAAGATATGTTTTTACGAATAAGAGTTTAGGGTTTGGCGACATGTATGTGCAGCCAATCTGGCTGTCATGGAAGCAGGGAAAATTTCAATATGCATTAAATTATGACCTATGGGCGCCCACAGGGAAATATGAGCATGGTAGTTTAGATAATGGCGGGCATGGTTATTGGTCGCATAATATACGTGGTGCTCTTAAATATAAACCAACGTCCAAGATCAATTTAAGTATTGCTCCTACATTAGAAATCAATCAGTGGCAAAAAAAACACTGATTTTAAGGAAGGAAGTCATCTTACGTTTGATTTTGGTGGTTCGTATCTATTGAATTCTCGGGGAGACGAAGTGGGATTATTTGGCAATTATTCCAAACAAGTGTCCGATGACAAGGGAACGGAAGGAAGTTTTCTTGCTGATCAGAATGCAGGAATAGGGGCATTCGGATCGTATTGGCTTGTACCTCATAAAATCGGTATAATGGCTCGAGTAACGCAAAATTTTGCAACCGAAAATAGATTTGGCGGAATTGCGTTTCAAACGGGCGTAAATTTCCTGATACCAACGAAGTAACTCACGAACCAAAAACAAAGAATAATTAATAAAATGCTTTAACAGTCTCAAACAATTTTTTTACGAAATAGTTGGGCCATTTCAGATGTATCGGTGCAATTTTACTGCTTTCTGTTGAAATTCATGTTCATTTATATGAGTTGCAATCAACTGGAATAGGAAATGTCGCTGGAAATCTCATGTTTTCTTCAAAGTCGATCTCTATTCGATCTAATTCTTCACTATACTAGGCTATACGCCCAATGGGTATCGAAATATCAATTTAAATTAGTTGTAAAATATCAAGCCCTGATATGCTATTCAAATTAGAATCGGTATCGAAAATCTGGATTCTATATAGGTTTAATGAATAAGTTATTGGAAGTGGCTATTTTAAACTTTGGATTCTTCACGCCATCTGTCTATTATGAGATCCCGATGCTCGTCTCCCCAATGAATGAGATTTTCGATGAGAGATTGTAAACTCTTGCCATGATCGGTTAATCCATATTCCATTTCGATAGAAAATTTTGATTTTTTTAATTTGTTTATCAACAGCTGGCTTTCCATCGTTTTAAGTTCTTTAGATAACATCCGATCTGTAATTGTATGAAGTTCCAGCGAGAGTTCTTTAAATCGTTTGGGACCCGTTAATAAAACTGCTATGATCCGTAGTTTCTATTTACCTTGGAGACATTCCAGTGCGTCTTGAATCTTCAAAAGTGTTTTTGAATTTTGAAGAGGGCATTGATGTTCAGTACCTTGAGTTGAATACATAAAGATGATGATTACTATACACGATGATAGTGAAGACCGCAATCTCCTAAAGCTTTGTTTAATTTTACTTTATAAATATAAGAAATGTACATAAATAAAATATAAATATGATAATGAATGTATTAGTGATCGGCGGAGCAGGTAAGAGTGGTCGTCGCGTAGTCGAAAAATTAAAATCAAATAGCATACATGTTTATTCGACTGTGCGCGATTTAAAAAATGTTACAACAAGCGAATTGTTATTTAGCTGGGACGATACTTGTAATTGGTCTGATGTATTGCGGGGTCAAGATGCTATTTTTATTGTGCATCCAGACACCTCTATACCTGAAGCACAAGATCAAATCAAGGCCTTAGTGGAGTACGCAAAAAATGCAGCAGTTAAAAAATTGGTTTTACTTTCAAGTAGGGGACAGGAATCTGTTTTGGCCTGTGAAAATGTAATTAAAAATTCAGCTCTTCGTTGGACGATTGTCCGTTCAGCATGGTTTAATCAAAATTTTACTGAAGGGCACTTTTCTTACGGTATTCAAACCGGGGAAGTTGTTTTTATGGCAGACACTGTGAAAGAGCCTTTTGTAGATCTTGATGATCTTTCAGAGGTAGTTGTTGCTTGTCTACTCCAGGAGAAACACGATGGGCAGATTTATGAGGTCACAGGTGATGAATTATTTACTTTCAAAGAAGCTGTCAGTATGATTGCTGAACAGATGGATAAGTCAGTAGAGTACCGTGCTGTTAGCGGAGATGTGTATTTTGATCTGCTTGTTCAACATGGATTGCCCGCTGAAGCTGCGAAACACCTTGTTTTTGCATTTTCTGAGATTCTGGATGGCCGGAATCGGACAATAGGTAATGGTGTCCAGCGTGTGCTAGAAAGAACCCCTAAAAAGTTTCAATCTTTTGTACAAAAGAACTTTACCCTAACCTAAGAATTGGTGTTCTTTTGGCGAGCAAAAGATTGAAACTTATCAGAAGCCTTGAAATTTCATGGGATACGGATGGGTAAAAAAGAGGGGAAGAGCCATTTTATCCGAAATCTATACCATAATGTGTTTTCAATTAGAAGCTATTTCTTGCAACAGGTTATTATATTTAGGGCGCCATCCCAGTTCTTTCCTGGCTCGGTCAGAATTGACAAGGATATTTGAACCTAATCCGAAGTGTGCCATTATTGGCCCCCAGATTTCAATTGCATCCACTATTGAAATCTGTTGAATAGCGTCCTGTTTATATCCCAACCGAGAAATGATAGAATAACCTATTTCCAAGAATGAAACTGTACCATTTTCAGCAAAGAAGAAACTTCCCGAATTGGCTTTTTCAATAGCCAATACATACAAATCTGTTAAATCATCAATGTGTACATTGGAAGTTCGGTTGGCGCCCGAACCTATTAGAACAACTTTTTTACTTTTTTCCGCAGCTTTGATAAGTGCCGGAACCTGAGAAGATTCCTTTTTTATTCCTCTCCCGGCGCCATAAACTAAGGTAGGACAGATAACGACCGTATAAATGCCTTTTTTACTATAACCAACTACCTCTTTATCAATAATAACCCGTCCCATTCTTTCTAATAAGGGAAATTGGGGAATATCAGCATAGATTTCTGCACTGGGATATTTCCCTTCAGCTTTATCTCCAACGATACCCCCTCCCGATGTATGTATATACATCTTATCAGTTCCCTCTAAAGCTTTTAAGATGAAAGCGATTAGGAAAGCATCGTCTGAATCGGCGGCGTTGATTACAATCTCTACTTTTTGTAAAATGGCATAACCTTCTGGGTTACCATCAAGCTTTGTGTGTACAGGTTTTACACCTAAATTCTTTACCTTTTCGATGTCTTCCACATGTCTAACCAAACCATAGACCCTGAAACCTTTTTCTAATAATTTGACTGCGACCGATCCGCCAACATATCCTGTAACTCCAATTATAAATACGCTCTTTGTGTTAAAACCATTCATTATGTAATATTTAAGATAAACATATATTCATTTAATACGTAAAACTATACCCTCCATGCTAAATACTAATGTTTGCACTATACTTTACCATTTTCCTTTTCAGGAGATTTAAACACAAATTTATAGTCTATTATTAAAAATACACGGTACAGATTTTTTAATAGTAATCAGTACAGATGAGATGGGTCAATTCCACCAGTTTGAAAATAGAGTGGTGCTATTTTGATCGTTACTTATAGATTATGATAAGTGATGTTTGATTTTAAAACAAGCTTTTCAATTTGACAAATTACGTATATTTAAGAGTTATATGATATTGTTAGAAATCAAGTGCTAAATGGAACAAATAGAATTTTCAAAATTAATACTTAAATTTCTGGAAGAAAATTATACACAGTTTACGCAGGCAGTAAAATTTCAAGATGACGGATCTTTTGACTGTGATTTGAAAAGTGAATCCGGAATATTCTCAATTTGGATTGCAACATATAATACTGAAATAACTATTGGAATTGAAGATCCAGATGGAAAAACCGATATTCATAGTCACATTCCATGTTATGTGTTAGATGATTTAGCAACTTGCGTTACGGAATTATCATCGTTTATTGAAAATATTAAAGATGACAATTTAGTTTTATATCAAGATGAGGATGGAAAATATGATTGGATAACATCAATTGAATTTGAAAACCTTTATAACTGCAAAAAATTTTCCTGGAAGATCAATTGAACGAATTTGCCGTATATCTTGGTAGTTAGATCCTAGCAGAACGCACAAGCCTTTTTGTCGAAAATTCCTTTGAAAATATTAATTTTATAGGGCAAAGTCATAATTGTGAGATCATTAATATCGTACATGTTGGCATCCTCGACATATTATACACGGAGTATGTTATTGTTCCGTCTTATGTCGGCTTTAATAAAGAGGGAATGATAGGAGATTTAGTTAAGAGATGTTCCTGAGTCTGTTGTAGATCTGAAAATCCAGCTATGACGAATTGCTAAAGTATCTATCTTTGTTTCATATATTTAATCCCATGTACAGACGTTTACATACAAATAGGACACAAAGTCATTACAGAGAAATCTTATCAATGGCTATTATAGAAACAATGGCTTTGAAAGAAAGATTCCCCAACATTACCATGTACGGCGATATTCTGAAACAGCTTTCTGATATTAAAGGGAGAGTGGTAGTCGATAACAACATCCTAACTGAAGATGCGATCTACACGCGCTATTCACTTGGTCATATAGCAGTCAAAAATTTTTCGCTAAAAGACGATCCCTATGCACAAAAATTGAGCGATATCTTTGGTGGTCTGTTTGATTATTCGGCAATGCCATCTGGAGATAAATAATGCTATTCTATTCAATATCATCCCAATCCAGTTGGTCTGCATCCATCCACTCAACGGCTGAGGATGCCTGGGATTGTCAAAAAAAGTAGTGATTACCAGCCATGCAGTATCTGCATCCAATAGAGATCCAAGCGGAATCATTTTTTTCATAATAAGTGTTGTTATTATTTTATTTGGAATTGCGGGTCTTATCAGATATTAGTTTAACGTTTTCACTGCTGATCAAAATTTATAGTCGTTTAGCTATGTCAGATTATATTGGAAGTCAAAGGTTGAATTTGTTACAACTTCGAGGCCGGGCAAAGATTTCGTAGTTTAAATTATCTCTTGTGTTGAGGTTTAGTAGTCACCATATTTATTCTCTATTGATGAGTTTACGAAAAGGTTTTAAAATGATCAAGTTATTTACACTTTTGATAATTGTTTTTACAATTCAATCTTGTGAAAATACAACGCAGAGGACTGCTAAAAGGGAAGCATCCGAGGAAATAGAAAATGATATAATTCACCCCTCTAAATATGATGATCCAGCCGATAGCTTGAATAATGAACAGATCCCTTTGGGTGAAGATCAGGAAGAAATAAATGCCTACATAAAGAACATTTATGAAAGGAACGGAATTGTATATGTTGACCTCGATTTCGTGGTAGTCAAATACGAAAATGTTGATGAGAGAGTTATTGTTAATAGAAATCCCAAAATCAGGACTTATATTGTAGACCTAGATACGTATATTATGACCAAAGACTGTAAGAAAATAACTTCGTTGGAAATGCTGAAGCATAAAAGTACGTTGTTGAAGGATACATCCACTCTTGTAATTGGTCAATCCAAAGATGGGAAAATGTTGAGTCTTAACTTTGGTTGTTACGGATAATTCATTGATTAAAATTAGTACCCCACTCATGACCGATGAAGGTAGCATCCAAAAGTACTTTAGTAATAATGGTCAAAATATTCCTATAACGCCATATTGTGGTTCGAGTTTGCACATAGGAAATACTATGCGTGAATGGTAGGAGCGCCATCTTTTTGCTAAGGCAAATGATTTAGCGGATAGTACAATAAGTCTTACCAACTATTTAATGCTAAGTTTATATCTTAGCTATAGATTAGGGTAGCTTTTTAAAATTTATATCCGCGTAAAATGTTTAATAGCTGAATGTCATTTAATCTCGAAATTGTGTATCGCAAACCGCTGCTATGAACAACAGAAGCCAAGGTAGAAATAGCAGGGTCAATATCGCTACAGCATATATTATCACGTATTTTTTTCGTCTAGTTTTATACCAAATAAACAATCCGCCTGCAATTCCAAGGAGCAGTAATACAAAAAGATATTCCATCTTACCACATATTAATTTCAAACTGAGTTTTGCATTAGAATACCCTTGACCCGCACGGAGAACATCAATATGGCTTCTTTAGTTCTGCAATGCAAATAATTGATGGGTTATCTATCCTAGGTAAATATACCATTTCCAATTTTTCTAATTTTTTGCGATTTTTAATTGTTGTGGTTCATTTAATTTTCGTGAGATTTCTATCAATAATTGGGGGCATGTTATGGCTATCTTCAAACTGATCTGTGATAGAATCGTTTTTTTTTTGGATTATCTATTTTTTTAATTACTTTTATGTAGGACATAACAACTATTCTACATAAATAGAATAACCAAATAGGTAGATACTATGACCAATCATAAGCCTTAAATATAACGGGATATCGTGCTGCTTTGGAGTAATTTAGGATAGGTCATCGTTTGAGGAGCGTCTGAGGGGAGCGCTCATTTGCATAAGTTTTTTACATCTAAAAACCATAGATTATGATTTGGACAAGCAAAAAAGCGAGCTTAATTGTGGGTACCCAAATTGCTCTGGTATCGTCCTTATATGCGCAACAGCGTATCGAAGGTACGGTTCGGGATCAACAGGGGAAACCTTTACAGTCCGTTACCGTTATGGGGAAACAGTCGGGCAGCCAGGTACAGACCGACGCCAACGGCAAATTCCGGCTTGAGCTACAGCGGCTGCCGGATACTTTGCAGTTTCGCTCGGTAGGCTATCAGCCATTTGACCGGCCAGTGTCGACCAGTGGTCCGCTGAGCATCGAACTTACTGCAACCAACCGAAGCCTGGATGAGGTCGTTGTGGTGGGATACGGCACTCAGTCGCGCCGCACCCTGACCACAGCCATCAGCAAAGTGGATGGCAAAGCGCTGGAAAATGTTCCCGTTAACACCATAGGCGAGGGGCTAAAAGGAAAAGTAGCCGGGGCTCGCGTGTATCAATCGAATAATAGTCCGGGGGCAGATCCGGTGTTTCGCATCCGGGGTGGATCTTCAATCAATAAAACCAATGATCCCCTGGTATTGGTGGATGGTGTCGAACGTTCCTTTTCGGGTGTCAACCCCAATGATGTGGAATCTATTGAGGTGCTGAAAGATGCGGCATCGACCGCGATCTATGGCTCCAGGGCGTCAAATGGCGTGGTGCTGATTACCACAAAAAAAGGAAAAACAGCTGAACAGACGACAATCACCTTCGATGCCACCTACGCTTTTCAGCAACCTGAATCAAAGATGAATATGATGAGCGCGCGTGATTATATTCAGATCGTGCGGCCTGCCGTGGCCTTAAGTCCCAATCCTAATTATAATATGAGTTCTGGCTATTCTGCCAGTTCGGGCAATGATGCCAACTCGATCTATTCCACACGTTATCTGCAGGCGGGTGAGGTTGCCCCGGCTGGTTATCAGCGTATGCCGGATCCATTGGATCCGAGCAAAACACTGATCTTTCAGGATAACAATTACCAGGACTTGCTCTTTAGGAATGTTGGGTGGCAAAATTATTATGTCGGTGTCAATGGGGGGAGCCAGGTCGTTCGTTATGCGGCGAGTGCCGGTTATACGGATGATGCCGGTGTAGCGTTGGGTACGGGATACAACCGGTTCTCTACAAGAGGAAAGGGAGATGTGACTATCTCCAAGAAATTGTCACTCAATACGGCCTTTGATTATTCCCTGACCAATTCTCAAGAGTTTGAAAATCAGACCAACGTCATTGCTCGAGGCCTGGCGACTCCGGCAACACAGAAGATGTACTTTGACAACGGGCGGCCGACACCCGGTTACAACGCGACCTCCCCAAGTCCGCTCTGGTGGGACTATACTCGGGATTATGGTACCAAAGATCGACGTTTATCGCTGATCGGTGGCCTAGATTATGAGATTGTAGCTGGACTTAAAGCACAGGTACAGGTATCGAACTACTCAGATCTGGTCAACTACCATTATTTTGAAAAAGCACATGAATTTTCGGGCTTGCGTACTACCAAAGCAAGTCAGTCCCAGCTGGACCGGACCAAAGTGGACGCTTTGTTAAAATATGATGCCAACTGGAGCCGAGATCATACACTATCCCTGCTGGGTGGTTATTCCTATCAGCAGACGGATTTTAATTCCTTTAACGCCACAGTCAATGGTGCCAGCTCGGACAAGGTACCCACGCTTTCGGCCGGGCCGAATAAAACGGGAGCCGATGAGGATATATGGCAACAGGTTCTGATCGGTTACTTTGGTCGCGCTAATTATGCCTACAAACAAAAGTATCTGCTGATGGGCACCTTTCGTTACGATGGTTCATCGCTCTTTGCCAAAGAAAACCGCTGGGGATTTTTTCCTGGTGTTTCAGCCGGTTGGGTGGTGACACAGGAGCCTTTTATGCATGATCAACAGATGGTTAACTACCTAAAATTCCGTACTAGCTACGGGCAGACGGGAAATAATTCCATCGGTCTGTACGATGCGCTGGGCAAATATACCACCGATATTCGTTACGATGGTGCGGCTGGCATTTATGCCTCCACGATGCCCAACCGCGACCTGACCTGGGAGACGTCGACACAGTTCGACTTTGGTTTTGATCTTGCGCTGTTCAACAATCGAATCAATATCCAGGCAGACTATTTTAACAAGATCACCAAAAACCTACTTTTTAGCGTGCAACTGCCCAATACATCGGGCTTTTCTACGGTACAGACCAATGTTGGTAAAGTGCGTTTCCAAGGATTCGACTTTGAAATTGCCAGTGACAATATCCGTTCAGGCAAATTTCGCTGGGATAGCAAGCTGACCTTGAGTTTTGTTAAAAACAAGGTGTTGGAACTCCCCAACAATGGTCGTGACAAAAACCGGATCGGCGGGATTCAGCTGGCGGATGGCTCGGCTTTTGGCGGCACCGCAGAGGGTGAATCGCTCTACCGTTACTTCGGCTACAAGGTGGATCATATCTTGCAGACATCCGAAGAGGCCGCCGCCGCCCGCTATGATGAGTCGGCCCGTGGTTGGAGTCCAACGGACAAAAAGAATATCAAAGGGCGCAAACTGGCCGGTGACTATGAATGGCAGGACCGCGATGGCGATGGCGTCATCAGCAGCAAGGATCAGTTTGAACTCGGTGTTAGCGTACCACATACCACGGGTGGACTGGCCAATAACTTTAGTTATGGTTCTTTCGGACTCAATATCTTTGTTGACTGGGCACTAGGGCATTCGATCAACCATACGGCCTATATGCGTTATTTCATGAATACGTTTGCCAACAACTATACTTTGGTGGACGAGGTCAACCAGACTTGGAAGGGGGCTGGCGATCAGTCGAAGTATGCACGTTTTACGGCCAATGATCCCGATACGGGGAACAGTAATTTCTCCCGGACTTCCGACGTATTCAATTACAAAGGAGACTACCTCTGCCTGCGTGAAGTGTCTTTCCTATACCAACTGCCGGACAGCTGGAGTAAACGCATCGGTATCCGCTCCATGCAACTATCGGTTTCAGGTCAGAACCTCTTTTATTTTTCTGCATTGCGGGGAACGGGAATATCGCCCGAAGTAGGCGCGTCCACGACCTATAGCAACGATTATTATAACTATCCGGCCATCCGTAAAATTGCGATTGGCGCCAAGTTAACCTTATAAACGAAACGAAAATGAAGACAAAAAGAATTTTATATGGAGCAATGGTATTCCTCGGCCTGCTGTCTGGAACGGCCTGTTCAGACAAACTGGATGTGGACCTGAAAGCGGCTATCAATGCCAATTCGATGTGGAAAGACGAAAGTGATGCCCAGGCAGCCGTAACAGGTGCCTATGTGCGCATGCGCAATACCTTCTCGACAGGGTATATTTTTTGGGGTGAATACCGCACAGGCTATTGGGGTGCCGGGCTTGAAACCAATGCGACCTACAGCACGGCTTTCTTAAACCAGCTCAATAGTACGCATGGCAATGCAAACTGGAATAGTTTATATACCACGATTAACGACTGCAACCTGATCCTGAAACATGTTCCGGAAATCAGCTTTGCTGTTGTCGAAAAGAAGAATGAATACCTGGCACAAGCGTATTTTATGCGCGCGTTCTGCTATTATTGGATCGGCCGGATTTGGGGTGATGCACCGGTGCTTACCGCTGGTTTTGAGTCAGCCAGTCAGGACGATCTCTATCCGTCACGTCAGCCTGTACAGGCCGTATTCCAACTGGTCAAAGAGGATCTGGACCGGGCGGAGGAACTGATGCCTACGGCTGCCACAAAAGCGCAGTATGGCAACCTGGACGCTATCCGTCTACTCAAGACTGATTATTACCTCTGGATGGCCAAACAGCAGAATGGGGGGGCAGCTGCCCTGAACATGGCCAAACAGTCAGTAGATAAGGTATTGACAGGTACACATACCTTGATGCAGAAATTCGCAGATATCTTTGCCACAGAATTAAATCCAGAAGTGATCTTTTGCTGGCGCATGACGCAGGATGAATTTACAGGTGGATACCCCGCTGATTTTCTGGTGCCGATACAATATGTCACACCGGGTCTGGTTGAGAACCCTATTAAAGTCGGTTCGCATCAGCAGTGGATCTTTTTGACGAATAATTACAAGGCATTTCTGACAGAAAATCCAGCTGACACACGGACGAAAGTCAGCTTTGATACGGCCTTTGACAAAGATAAAAACCTGACTTTCCAGTGGATCAATAAATATGCGGGCAAATGGGTGAACGCCACACGTATATTTGATGCGGACCTGGTTGTCTACCGCTATGCGGATGCACTTTTGTTCAGTGCCGAAATCGAGAATGCACTGGGGAATGGACAGCTCGCAGTACAGCAGTTGAATAAGATTGCGAAACGGGCTTATGGAACAGATAATTTTTATGCCATTGGACTTCCTACCAATGCGATCAATATCGCCATACTTACCGAAAGGAAAAAGGAATTTGTGGCCGAAGGCAAACTCTGGTGGGATCTGATTCGGCTTGGAGTCGTATTCAATGAAGTGGAGAGCCTGAAAAATCAGCAGTCCAAAAAGAATATCCTGTTGTGGCCTGTACACGATAGTTCGATAAACACAAATCCAAATATCAAACAGACCGAGGGCTACAATTAATGCGCTTGGATTGCTATTCTTTTTTTGTTAATTTGTAGAACATAATAAATGATTTATTTGCTTAGAATATGATAAATGATCTTACCCCAATAGCGACGAGTACCCGCGCTGATATAGTTGAAATGCGCATAAGAGAATATCTTTCCAACAAGAAATTAAAAACAGGCGATACGCTGCCGACTGAGCTGGAACTCGCCGAGGCGCTTGACGTCAGCCGCAATGTGTTGCGTGAAGCTCTGAGCCGCCTGCGGATGCTAGGTCTGATCGAAACCAAAAAGAAGCGCGGTATGGTGCTGTCTTCACCGGATATCCTAGGTTCGTTTGAACGAGTACTGAATCCGCAGTTGATGGACGAAAATACGATGAAAGATATCTTTGAACTGCGGCTGGTCCTGGAACTGGGGATGGCTGATCTGCTTTACCTGCGCAAAACGGATAAAGATATCGCCGAACTGGAGCTGATTGTGAAGAAAGATAAAAATGCTGACCTCGAAGAGTTTAGAATCAGCCAGGAAATTGCATTTCATGGTAAACTGTACGAAATAACAGGCAATACGACCCTAAAACGTTTTCAAACCATGTTGATGCCGATCTTTGGTTTTGTACTAAGCAACAGTCATCATAGCATTAAGTCAGAAGTATCGCACAGCGACTTGGTGCAGATTTTGAAAAATGGTGACCGCGATTCTTTTTCAAAGGCCATGCGCGAACATTTACGTCCACATCTTGAATTTCTTGGGGAGCGTTAATCGCTTCTTAAGTTTTTTTAACCAAATATGTAGTACATAAGTACCTAAATATGCAAATAACCACAAAAATATATAGCCCTGTGCTAGCCCTGGTCATGCTGCTGGCTGCTATAGCAGCAGAAGCGCAGGTTAAGATTGTCGAGCGCCACTATACCTTACCTGTATTAGCAGATCAGCCAATCAATATCCTAAAGCGGCTGGAATTTACAGCCGACAAGCGGCGGCAGGTTGATGCGGAACTTATTCTAAAGGCTGATGCACTAGCTGCAGTACAGATTGATAGTCTGAGCTGCTGGTTTGCTGGCACGGACAGCACCTTGATGACGAGCGCACCAGCTGCTGCGCGCCAGCTGGTAGCTGCACAGAAATGGAAAGGAAGAACGGGAAAAATGAAGGTTCCCCTGACATTGGCAGAAGGTGTCAATTACTTGTGGGTAACAGCCAAAGTGCATCCTTTCAAAAAGCTGGATCGGGCTTTTCAGGTGGCAATAGAGAAGGTGTCCCTCGCCGGGCTACCATCTACATCCTTGCTTTCTGGCAAATTCAGTCTCTATAGACCTGCTGTCGCCGTGCACCATCCTGGTGCTGAAGGGGTTCATACAAGCCGCATTCCAGGGATAATTACCGCCAAAGACGGTAGTTTGGTCGCGGTATATGATGCCCGTAGGGAGCTGGGCAGGGATCTGCAAGGGGATATCGATATCGGTGTATCGCGCAGCCCGGATGGTGGCCGTACCTGGCTGCCGATGGAGATCGCGATCGACATGGGCACATTCGGTGGTCTGCCGCAAAAATTTAATGGCGTCTCCGACCCGAATATCTTGCTCGACGAGCGAACCGGAACGATCTATGTCGCCGGGTTGTGGATGTACGGTGTACTTGATGAAACGGGTACATGGTATCCTGGGATAAAAGATGGCCGCGAAATTCACAATCATCAATGGAAAAACAAGGGTTCACAACCTGGATTTGAGATCAAACAGACTGCTCAGTTTTTGCTGGTGAAAAGTGAAGACAATGGCCTGACCTGGTCCAAACCGGTCAATCTCACCCATCTCAAACAGACGGAATGGTGGCTCTGGGCACCCGCACCCGGACATGGCATCACTCTGCAGGATGGTACACTGTTGATACCAAGCCAGGGACGTGACCAGACTGGCAAAGCATTTTCCAATATCACCTACAGTAAAGACGGTGGCCAAACCTGGAAAACTTCCAATCCGTCGCTGGCGGAATCGACAACGGAATGCATGGCTGTTCAGCTGGATAACGGGGGAATCATGTTAAATATGCGGTCAAACTACAACGCCACCCACAAGGGGGACGACAATGGTCGCGCCATCGCCGTGACCAAGGATCTGGGCGAAACCTGGACCGAGCATCATACTTCGCACAAGGCGCTGGTCGAACCGACCTGTATGGCCAGTATCCACAAGCATGTCTATCAGACTGGAGGAAACAGCGGTTCATTATTGATCTTCTGTAATCCCGATTCCAAATTTGTACGTGCCAATATCACCCTAAAGGTCAGCAAAGACAATGGCGACTCATGGCAGCCCAAGGTTTTGCTCGACGAAGGCAAGGGGCGGGGCTATTCCTGTATTACTTCGGTGGATCAGCATACGATAGGTGTCCTGTACGAGAGTAGCCAAGCGGATCTGATCTTTCAGCAGATACCGCTAAAAGAATTGTTATAACATAAAATATTGCTAGAAAAAATGGAAAAAAAACATAAAATAAAAGGCTTGATCGCTGCGGCCTTTGCCAACTATGACAGCGTCGGAAATATCGATCTAAACGGTATTCCGGCCATGACGGAGCATCTCGTTGGACAGGGCTTGCGCGGGGTATTTATCTGTGGAACCAATGGCGAGGGACCGAGCCTCTCGACAGCGGAACGCATGACGGTCGCCGAAAGCTATATCAAGGCCATTGACGGCCGGATACTCACTTTTGTCCATGTGGGACACAGCTCTATCGCCGAAGCCAAACGTTTGGCAGCGCATGCTGAAAGCATCGGTGCGGATTATATTTCTGCTGTCTCGGCTTTTTATTTCAAACCTTCATCGGTAGAAAACTTGGTCGATGCAATGGCCGCAATTGCAGCTTCGGCACCCAACACACCCTTTTACTACTATCATATCCCGGCTGTCACAGGTTTGCAGATAGACATGCTCCGCTTTCTTGCATTGGCAGAGCAGAAAATCTCGACCTTTCAGGGGATCAAGTACACAGCGGCAACCTTACATGAATACCAGGCCTGCCTGCAGTATAAAGGGGGTATGTACGATATCCTATTTGGTTACGATGAACTGCTGTTGCCGGCACTTGCAGTGGGGGCGACTGGCGCTATTGGCAGTACTTATAACTACGCTGCCCCCTTGTACTTGGAGGTGATCCGTCGATTTAATGCCGGCGAGCATGAGGCCGCCCGTAACTTGCACTTTGAAGCCGTGCAAATGGTGCAACTACTTGTAAAATATGGGCCGATTCCGGTGCAACGCGCTATTATGAAAAAAATCGGATTAGATCTGGGGCAACCGCGGCTACCATTGACACTGCTGGATGAAGCCAATGAGCAGCAGTTGCTGGCCGAATTAGAACAGTCGAAATTCTTGCATCATGTGGCATCGTATCAGTAAATTTCTTTTATTTTCTTTTTTATTTATGGGATATCGCGAAGGAACAGCGCAGTCAATACACAATCAGCTCGTTTGGGATACAACTGGGCAGGTAATTGATCAAATGGGATATGCCGGTGCTTATGTCGGATATGCACAGGATCGGATTTACGCGATGGGCGGCGCCAATTTTCCTTCGGGAGTTCCGCCCTGGAAAGGTGGCGAGAAGGTCTGGACCCGCCGGATCTTTGTTCTGAATAGGGACGGATCTTCACGTGAAGCTTCCTTTCTGTTGCCCCGTCCGATGGGCTATGGAGCCTATGCTTCGTATCAAGACTGTATCTATATTGCTGGCGGTAGTGATCAGTCGGGGCATCTCAATGCAACCTATCGCCTGGAGCTCTCGGTCGATACGGGAACCTTTACACGGCTACCGGATCTTCCGGCTCCGATTGCCAACTGTGCCTCGGTTGCTATCAAAAACTACTGGTATATCCTCGGTGGTATAAATAGTCCTGATGCCATGGTGGCAACCAATACCTGCTGGCGGTTGAACCTGGATCATCCCGAAAAAGGCTGGCAGGTAGTAGCAGCGATACCTGGGCCTGGCCGCATGCTTGCCGTCGCAGGAAACGCCGATGGTGGGCTGGCTGTGATTTCGGGCGTAACACTGGTCAATGGCAAACGGAAGTATCTGAAAGACGCTTATCTGTTGGCGGCAGATGGACACTGGCAGCAACTGCCAACACTCAGCCATGCTGTCGCGGCGGCACCAAGCCCAGCTGCCTTTGACGCCAAGTCGGGACAACTCCTGATTTTCGGTGGTGATGATGGCACATTGGCTTCAGCAAGTCCAGAGGGGCATCCCGGATTCTCCGATCAGATCCTGGCTTACGATATCCGTCGACGCAAATGGGCAGATGCTGGCAAAGTTCCTGCCCGCAAAAACAAAGCTAAAGCGGACAATCCGGAAACGGGGATATCGCCTCCGGTGACGACAGGCCTGGTACAAATGGATGATAAAATCGTTATCCCGATGGGCGAGGTGCGACCCGGAGTACGGACCAACTGTATATTAATGGTTCGTCTTAAACCCTAATCCATTAAACTATCTTGCTTTAACAGAACAAGTATAAACCCAAAATAATGATAAACACGACATCAAAACGCTACGCCTGGCTCATTGTCATCTTACTGTGGGTGGTCGCTTTTTTAAACTATTTTGACCGTCTGCTGATGACTTCGATGCGCGATCCGATTCTCAGCGAATTTCAGTTAAGTGATGCGCAGTTCGGCTTGCTGACCGCCATTTTTTTATGGTGTTATGGTATCGTGAGTCCCTTTGGCGGCTATATGGCTGATCGGTACTCCCGTCGGAAAGTGATTCTTTTCTCAGTATTTGTCTGGTCTGCGGTTACATTATGGACAGGTTACGCGCGCTCGTTCCCTGAATTATTATTGACACGTGTTTTGATGGGGGTCAGTGAGGCTTGTTATATTCCTGCTGCCTTGGCACTGATCAGTGATTACCATAGTGGCCGCACACGCTCCTTGGCAACGGGACTGCATATGTGTGGACTCTATACGGGAATGGCCATGGGTGGTCTTGGAGGATATATTGCCGAATATTGGGGCTGGCGTCAGGGATTCCATGTATTCGGCCTTTTTGGTGTTGTATACGCATTAATATTGGCCTATAGCTTGCGTGATCGGACAGCTCCGCCGTCTCCGAGTGAACCGCTACCGGAACAGGTGGAAAAGGTGCAGCTCAAAGCCATCCTGCATAGTTTATTTCGCTTGTCTTCCTTTTATGTGATTATGGTCTATTTTGCGGTGCTTGGCATGGCAAACTGGTTGATCAACGGTTGGCTTCCCACATTCCTGAAAGAGCAATTCAGCCTCGATCTTGGTGAAGCGGGTATTTCGGCCACGGGCTATATGCAGATTGGATCTTTTGTAGGGGTAATTGCGGGTGGCCTACTGGCTGACCGCTGGCAACGCCAGAATAAACGCGCCCGGCTTTATGTGATCGTTCTTGGCTTTGCCGTCGGTGCACCCTTTTTGTTTTTAATGGCTTGGACAGACGTCTTTACCTATGCGATCCTCGCGATGCTTATTTTTGGATTGGCACGTGGATTCAATGATGCCAATCTGATGCCGCTTTTGCGGCAGGTGGTCGATAGCCGTTACAGCGCCACAGCCTATGGCTTTCTGAATTTTTTAAGCACCATCGTTGGTGGATTGATGGTCTATGTTGGGGGCGCTCTGAAAGATGCCGATGTGAGCCTGGCGATTACCTATCAGGTTGTAGCCATCGGGTTGCTGCTAGCTGCGTTGTCGTTACTGTTGGTGAAAGTTAAGAACGATACGATAAAATAAGCGCAGTAAAATACCCATACCCAAAATAATGGTAAAAATAGGTAAAATAGCATACAGGATTTTTGAAGGACAAACGGCTCCTCTTGGGCGTACAAACGAATAGAAAACAGATGAAAAAGAAATTAGGATGTATAATCGCCTGTTGCCTAATACTAAGTCAGGCATATGCGCAAAATTTGCGACTCCCCGCATTCTTTTCGGATCATATGGTCCTACAGCGGCAGTCAATGGTAAATATCTGGGGCTGGGCAAAGGCTGGACAGCAGGTAAAGCTGATCTCATCCTGGTCCAAAGACACGCTGTCAATGGTTGTTAGCGGTGACGCTACCTGGCGTACACAGCTGGAAACTCCGAAAGCGGGTGGGCCGCACAGCATTAAATTGATCACGCAGCAAGAGCAGCTGGAACTTAAAGATATCATGATCGGTGAAGTCTGGCTCTGTTCCGGTCAGTCCAACATGCAATGGTCCGGAGCCAATAAGCTCCAAGAGATCCTGGATATTCTCCCGAAAGCAACCAATCCGAATATCCGCTTGCTACAGGTCAGTAATATTGCTGCCCAAACTCCACAGAACAATATATTTGACAGCTGGAAAGCATGTACGCCGGAAACAGTTAGAGACTTTTCTGCCATTGGCTATTTCTTTGCAGAAAAACTATCGAGTGAGATCCAGGTACCGGTTGGTATTATCAATGCCAGTTGGGGTGGTACCGCTGCAGAATATTGGACACCAAAGGAGAAGATAACTGCTGACGAAAAACTGGCGCGTTATGCTACACTGCAAAAGCTGGCGCCACGAAAACCGTATCAGCCCGGAGTGCTCTGGAATAGCATGTTGGCGCCATTTGCGGGGTATACAATAGCTGGTGCCCTCTGGTATCAGGGAGAGGATAACACGATAGCATATGGAGGATATGATCAGTTGATCCAGACGATGGTCGGTGCCTGGCGAGAGGCCTGGGGATATCAATTTCCATTTTATTTTGTACAGATTGCGCCTTATGCCTATCCACAATATAAAAAACCTTATGCGGCACTACTCCGCGAGCAGCAGGCAAAGACAGCCCGCAATTTGCCTCGGTCGGGTATGGTGGTCATCACCGATCTTGTTGATGACTTAAAGAATATTCATCCGATCAGAAAAAGAGCGGTAGCGTCCCGGCTCACGGATCTGGCCCTGGCAGAAGTCTATGCACAGCCTTTGGTGGATTATAAATCACCTACTATGCGGGATTATACGATAGAAAGTAACAAGATTATCCTTTCGTTTGCGGATCTAGATGGCAAACTACTCGTCCGCGGAAAGCAAATCACAGATCTGTATATCGCCGGTGAAGACCGGAAGTTTTACCCCGCAAGCTATAAGCTAGATGGATCGCAGTTGCAGGTATTTGCCGATCAGGTAAAAGTACCAAAAGCTGTCCGTTTTGGTTTTACCAACAGCGCCACCCCCAATCTTTTTAATACCAAAGGTTTACCGGTATCACCATTCCGTACTGATGACTGGCCTGATTTTGAATAAAAACTTCATTTGCAAAATGATACTAAAGTTTCTTTGGAACGATAGGCGGTTCTGCCAGCACTCATTTTATAAAATGAGAATAGATTTTAATCTTTATTTAGCTATGAACTAGCTTCATTAATAAGACATTTGTAAACGACGATACTGATGTTGAATTTGTTACTGGTTGTCAGGCGGATTTATTCCCAAGGCCGATTGTTACGGATTTTTACAGGGCTCAAGCAAGTTTACTGTATTTTTATAAATTTCAGCAGCGGGATCCTAATTTATGCTGGTAACAGGATTAAAATTTTGAATTTTTGAAAGAATTGATAAATTTGGTTGATTATGAAAAGGACAACCAAAATTCCGGACAATGATAACACCGATAAGGAACTCATAGAAGAGGTGAGAAAGGGTAATTTGTCCGCTTTTGAACTTCTTTATCAACGTTATTCGATTAAAATGTATAGGCAGGCTTACGCAATTTTGAATAATGAAGAAGAAGCCAAGGATTTAACCCAAGAATTATTTCTCAATTTTTGGAATAAGATAAAAGACATCACACTGGACTCTGATTCTATTTTTGCCTACTTATACACCGCAAATAAGAATCTGGTTTTCAAAAAACTGGAACGCGCCAAGCTTCATAAAAGACATCAGGAATATTTACAGCATAGTTTTGAAGAACTGGATTTTGCGACAATTGACCAATTGAATTACACTGAGCTCAAAGGAAAGCTGGATCAGGCAATCGCCTTATTTCCATCAAAAATGAAAGTGATATTTGAACTGAGCAGAAATGAACATCTTTCCCATAAAGAAATTGCTGAAAAACTTAATATTTCAGATAAAACGGTGAAAAAACAAATTAATAATGCAATCAAGCTACTAAAAAAGGAGATGAATATCCCCTCAACGATGACCATTATTCTGCTATTGATCTTAATGCCATAATTTTTTTTATTTTTTTCTACTACCATGGCCACCTTTGCCGGTTTATCTATTTAAAGACCACTAATCAATTGTGCTATGAAGGATTTTTTTCGCCTCCTGTTTAAAAAATATAATCAAAATTCATTGCAGCAGCAAGAGCATGCTGTGGTCGATCAATGGTATCAAAAGCATGTGGATGATCTAAAGGAAGCTCCCAATGAAGAATATGTTCAAAGGGAAATTTGGAACCAACTCATTGTCCGTATCAAGCCTGAACCAAAAGTTAGATCCTTACAGATCTGGATGTGGGCTGCAGCAGCTATATTTTTTGTAGTTCTTGGGATAGGCACTTACTCTATTATTAATGACAAGACGGAGTCTTTAAATATCGCTATGATTCAACCCGCATCACGGCATGCATTGTTGTCTGTAGATGGTGGCAAAGAGGAATTGAAAATACATGATTTAACATCGCACACGATTGTAGGAAATGCAGCTAAAATAAAAAATATTCAAATTACAGCACCTAAAGGAGCTTCATTTGATTTAACTCTACCCGATGGAACAAAGGTCTTTCTGAATTCAGATTCAAAAATCAATTATCCGGAAAAATTTACGGGCGGAACTCGTCAGGTTAGCGTGGAAGGAGAGGCCTATTTTGAAGTCGCACATGATAAAAAGAAACCTTTTATTGTCAAAACAGGAACTACTGAGATCAAAGTATTAGGTACAAAGTTCAATGTTCGCGCATATCCAAATATGGGAGATAATCTAGTATCACTTTTGGAAGGTTCGGTTCAACTGAGTAATAAATTTGCCAGCACGCTGCTCAAACCTGGTGAAATGGCTGTGATACAGAGAAATGCTCAACGTATTCCAGTCAAAGATATCGCTGATGCCGATCCAATTGCATGGAAAAGTGGATATTTCAACTTCAATAATATCCCCGTTTCAGAGATGGTCCTAGAGATTGGACGCTGGTACAATGTGGAGTTTGACCTCAGCTATCTAAAAAAAGACATCCGTTTAACCGGACGAATTCGCCGGGATAATAAATTGAAAACTTTATTAGCATTGCTTTCCTCAACAGATGAAATCTACTTTGAAACAAAAGACCAACATATTGTAATTAAAAACAACTAACCATTTACCTTAAAATAAGTATGAAGAAAAAACGCATAAGCTTGCTCCTTTTATTGGGAGCAATGAACGGCTATTGCTTTGACCTTTCGGCACAAGAGATCAAGCTCAATACAGACAAAAGTCCGCTGAAAGAAGTATTGCTTAAGATTGAGGGTCAAACCAGTCTCTCTTTTCTCTATAGTAATACAACGATAGAAGCTGCCAAATCGGTATCGGTTCGAGTGGATGGTAAAAAGATAGAGGAAGTTCTCTCTATGATCTTCAAGGACCAACCTATCTCTTACACGATAAAAGATGGTATCATTTCACTCAAGCTGAAAAGCAATCTCAGGCAAAGCGGTGAAGTCCAAATCGAGATCCGGGATGAGATGACCAATTATGTCATCGAAGGTGCTACAATAAAGCTTTCCAATGGAAACTCGTTTAAATCCAATGCCAATGGATGCATTGCATTTTCGCTGCCCAAAGGAGTGCAGTCATTGACAATAAGTAGTTTGGGTTATGGGGCGAAAACAATAATATTAAACGAGAATCAGACAAAATATGTAGTCAAACTAGCCCCCCAAAATAACCAACTCTCTGAAGTGATTGTAAATAGCGGTATCATCAATCGAAAAAAGGATTCGTTTACTGGTGCTACGGCTACAATCTCTGGTGAGGAATTAAAACGGGTAGGGAATATGAATATTCTCGAAAGCATTAAGTCCTTGGATCCGTCCATTGTTATGCCTGAAAATATTAATATGGGAGCCAATCCAAACGCTCTTCCACAAATAGAACTTCGTGGACAGTCAAGTATATCGCTCAATAATGTAAAGGATCGTTTTGCAAGTGATCCAAATCAGCCACTTATTATCCTCAATGGCTTCCAGACAACATTACAAAAGTTGGTAGATTTGGATATGAATCGGGTGGCGTCGATTAGTATTCTAAAGGATGCGGCATCGACAGCAATTTATGGTGCTCAGGCTGCCAACGGGGTAATCGTTATTGAAACGGTTAGACCCAAGGGCGGCCAGGTACGGGTCTCCTATACCGCCGACACACGCGTTCAGTTATATGATCTGCGAAGTTATAATTTGATGAACGCGGCAGAAAAACTGGACTTTGAAAAAAAATCAGGCCGTTTTACCAGCAGTTTCAAGGACTATAGCCCAACAAAAGATAATTTACTTTTGCTGGATAGCCTCTACAACGAACGTCTTAAAAACGTTAGTACTGGCGTGAATACCTATTGGTTAGACAAACCTTTGCAAACTGGATTTACCCATAAGCATTCCCTATATATCGATGGTGGATCCGAAATTTTTCAGTATGGTGTTGGAGTCAATTACCAGAATATAAAAGGTATAATGAAAGGTTCTGACAGGAAAAACTGGGGCAGTAATATTGATTTGACTTATCGAAATGGTAAAATCAATATTAGCAATCAGCTTTTTATTTCAGGTAGTGTAGGCCAAGAATCACCTTATGGTTCATTTATACAATACGCACAGCTTAATCCTTATTGGAAATACGACTGGACAGCGGGTAATATACCAAAATACATCGAG
Organism: Sphingobacterium sp.; assembly: GCA_031277685.1. Classification (GTDB taxonomy): domain Bacteria; phylum Bacteroidota; class Bacteroidia; order Sphingobacteriales; family Sphingobacteriaceae; genus Sphingobacterium. The sequence continues at coordinate 37,414 of JAITLV010000044.1, forward strand.
GTAAGTGCTTTGGATTACAATAATAGAGATTACAATCGTATCAGCAATCCTTTTTTCAATGCCTCATTGAATTCCTACGACAAATCAAAAGATTTGAATATCATTAATAACCTCGCGTTAAACTATGATATCCTACCTGAACTACGATTTTCTACGACCCTTCAATTAGGTAAAAGTGTTATGAATGGGACAAAGTTCATCTCTCCGCTCAATACCCAATTTGACAATACCACCTTATATGAAAAAGGCTCTTATGTAGACAGTCGGCAAGAATCCCAAAATTACCAGATCAATGGTATGTTTACCTATAACAAGGTATTCAACGAAAAGCATGTATTGACTGCCAATGCGCGAGCCGAAGTATTCCATAGTTTTCAAACGTACTACAGTACGGAATTGGTTGGATTTCCAACAGGTGTAAAAGGCTTGCCCTCGTTTGCCTATCAGCAGCGTCCAAATAGCAAAGCGGGCTATGATGAGGCCACAGTACGCCGGGCAAATATGCTTCTGAGTGCAAATTATGTTTATGACAACCGCTATCTGTTGGATGCGACATACCGCGTGGATGGCTCTACTGCCTTCGGGTCAGACAAAAAATATTCACCTTTCTGGTCCGTTGGGGCAGGTATTAACCTACATAATGAAGCGTTTCTAAAAGAGACGAGCTGGTTGAACCTCTTACGCGTGAGAGCCAATATTGGCTATACCGGCAACCAAAATTTCGGTTCATTTCAATCGACAACTGTTTATGCATATGACGGATCCAGTAATATCTTTGGGCAAGGCGATTATATAGTGCAATTGGGCAATCCAGCTTTGGCTTGGCAAAAGACAATGCAAACCAGTGTAGGTATTGATTTCGGTGCATTTGACAAGCGGCTATCAATGACTTTGAACGGGTATGTTAAAAATACGGATCCATTGATTATCTCATTGAATCTGCCGACTTCAACAGGTACGCAACAATATCCGGAAAATTTAGGGATACTGAAAACAAAAGGGATTGAATTTATCACAAATTATGCGATTCTGCAAAACAAAGAGCGTGATCTGAATTGGACTTTCGGATTACAGAATAATATATACCAAGCGCGATACGATCAATTTGGAACAGCAACAACAAGTATCAATAATTATTTAAACCAGCAAAACTCACTACAGCGGTATATGGACGGAAACAGTCCATATGACATCTGGGCTGTTAAATCCTTGGGTATTAATCCGGCAAATGGTCAGGAAGTCTTCCAGAAAAAGGATGGTAGCGTAACCTACAATTATGATTATAAAGATGTTGTCAAATCGGGATCCACACGTCCCGTCAGCGAAGGGGTGTTGAGTTCCCAGTTTCGTCTCAATGGACTTTTGATAGGTATGTTCCTACGTTATAAGGTCGGAGGCTCCATCTTCAATACGGCACTATACAACAAAGTTGAAAATATTTCACAACAACAACTGGATCTAAACCAAGACCGCCGGGCGCTGAATGACCGTTGGCAACAATCTGGGGATCTGGCATTATTTAAAAGCATCGCCATACAAAATTCGACACCCATGTCTTCACGTTTTATTCAGAAAGAAAATGTTCTTTCCGGAGAATCGTTTAGTCTAGGCTATGAGTTTAGAAAGCAAAAATATCGCTGGATGACCCAGTGCGGCCTTCAAACCTTGCGTCTCACCGCTTATGCGAACGATATTTTTAGAGTATCCACCGTAAATACCGAGCGTGGGTTGGACTATCCCTTTGCCCGAAATATCTCATTCACTGTTAATGCAACTTTCTAATCTAAACCAATATGAAAAAGATGATCTATATAGGACTGATCGCCTGCAGTAGTTTCGCTGCCTGTAATAAGTTCCTTGATATTAAACCAGTGGATAAGATTCTAGAAACGGAAGTCTTTAAAGACGAAAAATCTGTACAGGTAGCGTTAAACGGTATCTATCTTCGTTTGGCAAAACCCGAGCTTTACGGTGGAAAAATGACAATGCAAACGCTCGATGTCTTGGGACAATACTATAACATCGGTGCGGCGCATGCCTATACACAATTATTCAATTACAAATATACTGATATCGCTGTCCAGAAGGAATTTGAAACGATCTGGTCGGCTGCCTATGCTAATCTTTTAAATATCAATAATTTTATTGAGAAGCTGCAGCAATCGACCGCAATGGACAAAACTACAAAAGATCTGATGTTGGGAGAAGCGATTGGGATGCGGGCATTCATACACCTGGATATGTTGCGTTTATTTGGTCCTATTCCGAACCAAGATGCGAATATGGAATCTATTCCTTATGTACGTAACGCTTCCTCTAAAACAGAAAAGTTATTACCGATCAATGAGGTTGTAGTCAATATATTAACGGATCTCAGACAAGCAGCTCTATTATTGGAGAACGATCCGGTTCGTAAAGAAGGTGTACAACAGATTGACGAAACATCGACAGCTAATTTTTTCAAGATGCGCAATAGAAGAATGAATTATTATGCTGTTCTTGCGTTAAAAGCGCGCGCAGAACTTTATGCTGGAAAAAAATCTGAAGCCTATCTCACAGCGAAGAGTATACTTTCAGATCTGGATAAGTATTTTAAATGGACTGTACCGACAACCATAATTTCAACTCCCAGTAATCCTGACCGTCTTTTTTCTCCAGAGATTATTTTCGGTGTCCAAAATGATCAGATGTACGCGATCTATGACCTTAGTTTCAATCCAGCGCTGACAACCAATGCTATTTTGGTACCCGCTAAAGCGGCACTGGATAATGTTTTTGAAAAAAATCCGAGCGATTATCGATACTTTTCATGGCTTACACCCACAATAGGGAATTACGAGAAGGTTTTTGTGAAGTTCCAGGATGTACAAAACAAGGGTGCCGATTTTAGATATTTTCAACCTTTGATCCGCAAAAGTGAAATCTATCTGATTTTGACTGAAAGCGCCCCCAATGATAGTGAAGCATTAGTTTATTTAAATACGCTGCGCAACAATAGAGGTTTAGCTAGTCAGACGACGATAGAAAATCGTATTACAGCCGTTGATACAGAGTTCAGAAAAGAATTCTATGGTGAGGGACAATTATTCTTCCATAATAAACGATTAGCAAAAACATCGGTTCCTAACCCTGCCAGTAGCTCAACGAAATCTATTTCCTTAGAGAGCTACTTGGTACCGCTTCCTTTAAGTGAAACCAATAATCGTTAACATGATGAAAAATTTAAATATCCTCTACCTAGTCATATGTACAGTACTTTTTCTAGGTGCATGTAAAAAGTCAGAACCAACAAGCTTCAGTGCGACACCACAGATCTATTTTTATGACGCAGATGCTCTTACAGGTAAAGTTCGCGATTCTGTATTAATTTCGTTTGCACGCTTGGGTAATGACATTAAACAGACTAAAGTCGACATACCACTCGAATTTATCGGTAAGGTAAGTACTTCAGATCGACCCTTTAGCGTGGTTGTAGACAGGACAAAAACCACTGCCGTGGAAGGGAAACATTTTGTGATGGTTCCTGAAAGTTACATGGTTATTAAAGGCGCAAATAAGGCTCTCTTACCAATTAAAATAATATCTACTTCCGATCTTGACAACAAAACAGTGCAAGTTGTATTAAAGCTACAAAAGAATAAAAATTTTGATACAGATTTTCATTTTGTGAACACGGATCTCAATACAATGGATCTGTCTAGCTACCGCATATTGATATCCAATATGTTGCTCAAGCCAAGTTGGTGGGATGGTTCGTCAGAAACCTATCTTGGAGCTTTCTCGCGTAAGAAGGTTGAACTCATCTTTGATGTTACAAAAAAGAATCTGGATGCTATCGAAAAGGCGCGGACAACTTATGATTGGGATTTATTGCGGGCGATAGCTAGAGAAACCCAGATCCAGATCAATTATATGCGTACTATTGGGGAGGAACTGAAAGATGAAAATAACCAGCCCATCAATATGGGGGCATTTGTAAATTAAACGCAATATGAAAAGTTTAACATTCACTCTGATCATCTTCCTTATTATGCTAGGTCTGTGGTCCTGTAAAAAAGAAGATTCAGTATATACAGCTACTGCTGAAGTCTCTCTTGAAAAAATAGAGAGCAAGTATAACGTACTCAATACTGACCTATTGTCTATCAGTCCCGAAATAAAGCGTGATGGAACACCCATTGATGAGTCACAATATGACTTTATCTGGGTCAACCTTGGCGACGCAACAATTACCAAAGACCCCAGTAAGGCAGACACTATTGCCAGAACAAGAAATCTTAGCAATGCAAAAATGGGCTATCCATCAGGTAGCTATGAGTTTATGTATAAGATGATTGAAAAGTCAACTGGAATCTATTATTCAAAGCTATTCAAGGTAACTATATCGTCACAGTTTAAAAACGGATTTTTAGTGCTGACCGGTGACAATGCCGCCGCTCGTTTGGATATGATCGTTAATATTAATGGCCAATTTAGTCCGGAGAGAGATATTCTGGCTAAAACAAATTCGGCATTAAAGCTAGCCGGAGAACCATATTTTCTTAGTCGCATAAATGATCCTTTTTTTGGGGATAAGGTGTATGTTGGCACAGCTGGCGGAACCAATAGGTTTGCTCTTGAGTCGTTTACCCATACTCCAGCCATGAATATCGCTTATGAATTCAAAACAGGCAATCATACGCCAGATAATTTCAGGCCCACCCGAATGATCGAAGGATTTGAATACGGAACTGCACTTTATGCAAATAATAATATTTATACATCATCCTTATCCGGTGGAACATTTAATGTTCCTATCAATAATTATGGATCGGCCAATCAAACATTTAAGGCCTCCAGATGGATTGCGCCTTATATGACAAATTCATATGATGGAAATTTCATTGTTTTTGATGAAGGGAATCAAAAGTTTTATAACTATCGCTCGGGCAATTTAGGTTGTTCGGAACTTCCGACAGGCAAACTATTTGATTTCCATATTAAGAAAAAATTAATATACATGGGCTATACCACCAATAATACAGGTGAAATCTATGCAGTACTCAAAAATAACGATAATACAAAATGCTTTTTAGGAGTTTTTTCTGCCGGTTATAGAACTACTGTCGGCGAGCAGATATCCTATGAAGAACTTAATTTGCCAGAATTTGACCAAGCAAATGCCTTCGCAGTCAGCAGATCTTATGGCTATTTGTTTTATGCTGTTGATAAGCGATTATATTGCTATGATGCAGGAAACAGAACCGTCAAATTGATGAAAACCTATTCCGATCGTAACATAACTTTTTTGCGCGTAGAAAAACCACAATATGCCTATTCTTATGAAAACGAATTTGAAGGCCAGTTGTTCGTAGGGACATACGGGGCGACAGTTGATTCCGGAGAAATAGACGTATTTACTCCCCAGCCGATTCAAGGGCCGCTGCAACAGACCCATCATTTTAGCGGGGTAGGAAAGATTGTAGATATATTACGTCTTTACTAGCCCATTTACTGCAATTGTTAATTCAAATAAAATAGAAATGAACTTAAGATCAATGAAGTTGGTTGTTCCCATGTTACTATTGGGCAATCAAGTTGCTTTTGGACAATTAGCCGCCAAAAAAGATGTTACACAAGAACAACTTTATGAACATCTCAACAGATTATTCGAAAAGAATACAGCAGAATCCAAGGTTGAAATCCTCAAAGAGGCCAAGTATCTGGAAAATTCCCAGAAGGAAGCCGATCAGCTGCTTGCTGGTAGACTCTATTCCAATTTGGATATGCCGGATAAAGGGGAAGCTATTAAGGCTGGGATCACAAAAAAATTTCCAAAAGGACTAACTGTTCGCAACGAAGCATTCAATAGCTTACTCGATGTAGAAGTACAGTCAGCTGAGCAAAAGGAGAAGTTATATCAAGAATTGGTAAAGAAGTTTCCAGAGACTAATTTCGACGAGAAGAATCGGGGAATTTATGCTTATGCCATGGGAACGGTAGCGTTGGAATATGCCAAAGAAAAAAATATGGAAAAAGTTAGTCATTATCTTGATATGCTAAAAACGAGGAGCAATTACCTCGGCAATATGTTCCCAATCGTACGCGAATTAAATAAGCAGAAACAATATGCCTTTGTGGTTACGAGTTTGGAACCGGTCTATTCCGATCTACAAATAATGAAGACCGGAAGGACAAAAGACAATGATGACTTGAGGTATTTGGGTTCGATCGGTCTGCAATATGGAGAAGCTTTATTGGGTAATAATGAAGAAAAAAAAGCGCTCGACGTGTTGAGTTTTGTATACAAAAATTCGCCTTCGGACGCCTCTTCGTTAGCCTATGCAAAGGCATTGAATGCAATAGGGCAAGACCTAAACGCATTCAAATTACTAGAAAGACAAGTGATTTCCAATGGTAAAAGTTCGGAACTTATGGAAGAGCTAAAGCCGCTATATACGAAATTAAATAATAATCTTTCCGATACCACAAGTTATCTAAAAGAACTGGATTTGCGTATCAATGAAGAGTTGTTGACGAAACTGAAATCGGAAATGGTAAAAAACGAAGCACCTCAGTTTTCCCTTACAGATCGGGAAGGAAAAGACATTTCATTAGCAAGCTTGAAAGGAAAAGTTGTTGTGCTGGATTTTTGGGCGACATGGTGTGGCCCCTGCAAAATGTCTTTCCCGGGCATGCAGGCTGCTGTAAACAAATATGCAGACGATAGAGATGTAGTCTTTTTGTTTATAGATACCTGGCAAAAAGAGGCAAACTATAAAGAGTTGGTGAACAACTTTATTGAAACAAATCAATATAATTTTCATGTTTTATTTGACGAGATGAAGGCCACCCAGAAATCTGTGGTATCTGCATATGGCGTCAAGGGCATACCTGCCAAAGTCGTTATTGATAAAGAAGGATTCATCCGTTTTCAAAGTTCAGGCAGCGGGGCTGATGTCGAAAAAATAGTGAATGAAATTTCAGCTAAGATAGAATTAGCGAAGAAAGGGTAGAACGTCGTTTTTTTCTATTGAATAGCTTGATAAGGTGTTTTTTTATACCTAGAGTCAACAGGTTGAGGGTATTTGTCTGTTCAAACGACTCGGATAAATCAACATTATACAAACAAATCAGTAGCCAGTTTAATACTGGCTATTTTTTTTCAGACGAGATTAAACAAGGGAGTAGTAAAGTAGGCTCTATAAATATTGGTCGGTTTGGATTGTAGCTGATTCAGGGAGACTTGGATCAATTTCCTGGCCAACGTATTGTCGTTACGATTATACATCACTGCTCCGAAAACACAACACAGTTATCCGCATGATTGAAAATAGTGAAGCCTCCCTTTAAAAGTAGTAATATTTTATAAAATAATTTATTTATCTTTGTAACTAAGATATTTAGATTATGAGTGAAATTAATAATGATTTAATGGCGCGGTTCAAGGCCGCTAGCAGGCAATATTCGGATGCATCTATTTTTATGCATGAAGCAATAGCCCGTAAGGCTGGACTTTCGGGTGCTGACCATAAATACTTAGGACTTATACTTCAATATAAATCAATTACAGCTGGAGAAATTTCTAAGTTAACCGGACTTAGCACCGGTGCGGTAACGGGATTAATTGATCGATTAGAAAAGAAAGAGCTTCTTGAAAGACAGTTTATAAAAGAAGATAGGAGAAAAGTTATTATTGTTCCAAACATGGAGAATAGTATGAAACTTTTGAAACCTTTATTCGAGGAGTTGCAGTTGAAAACCACAACTTTGCTTTCAAATTTTACTGAGGATCAAATAAAAACTATCGAACGTTATTTTACCGAAGCTTCGAAAATAATGAAGCAAACAACAGATGACCTAAACAATAAATAATAATAATATGGAAAGCTTAACCACGAACTATATGTTAAGAGCTGAAATATGGCTATGCGGTACAACATTGATTTATTTCCTTTTAAATGGCGCACAGATCTTTGAGACCCTTGTCTTTGTTCCCAAATGGGTTACATCTCCGCCTGATAATTTTAAATTGTTATTGGATGGAAAAGGAACAAGTCTTAAAACTTTTTGGATCGTATTTCATTCACTGCATGAAATTACATTTATCCTTGCTATAATGTTCTGCTGGAAGATTGAGTTGGTAAGAAATTGGCTATTGATCTTATTTATATTCCATTTTGCTGTAAGGGTTTGGACGCTTTCTTATTTTGCCCCGAATATTATTGATTTTCAAAAGATAGCAGAAACTCCTGCCCTTGAAAAAAATCTGATAAACCGTACCTCATTGTGGCAAACATTGAATTATGTTAGGGTCGGAATTTTCCTGGCCATTTCCTGTGGATTGATTCCTCTATGTGTTAAACTTTTTCGTCTGCACACCTAGAAATAAAATTAGAGAATATTTGTGTTAGTGAAAACGAATATATAACAAGTTACGCTGATAACAGCTAAACTCAGATATGTTGATCAATTTTCCAGATCATCCTTTTCTAACTCAAAAAAGTTATTGAAAACAATTCCTTTTAGCTTGAATGCTTACTATTACTCGTAAACTTTAGCACCCTTGAAAATATCAGCGAATGTTGACCAAGCAGCTTTTTCAGCATCTACATTCGCATCAGTATTATCATAATACCCCTAAATATCTTCCGTGTAGGCAGCTAACGCTTCTAAGAAGTCAGGCAAGGTTTTGTTTTCCCAGCTCTCAGGTTTTTCTAGCAAATCCAGACGCAGTAAATCCAGAAATTTGATAAAGCTTTGTCTATCTTTTACATTCAGTTCGTTTAATTGGTTATCCATACTATATACTTAACTTCTTATAATTTAACACTTTGATTTTGATGTTTTTCGTCCATTTTCCTGAAATTCTATTAGAAGCCTAATAGGAGTAGACCTCGAAGTCTGTGATTTCGGTTGTACCCTATATATTGCTTAAGCAACCATATTCGTGTTCTTACCTTGGCTTTAATAGGCTAACAATTTCCTGCTCTGTCAAACTTACGGTTCTTGTATTCTCTTCACCGACTTCGAGCTCCAAACAATTGCTATCTGTCCAACGTATTGCGTTGCAGGTTCCGTTTCCATATTGGTCAGCTAATACCTTATGGAGATTTTTAAACTTTAAAGGGAGCATCTCTGGATTAGTAAAATCAACAACTGTTATCGTAGCACAATTCATCAAATCTTGTCCGTTAATTGCAATGAGATTATTTGTTGGATTATACATCCATTCTTTTATATACCAGAATTCATTGTCACAATCTTCATCAGATTCTTCGTCAATCCGATATTCACTCACAAATTTATATTCTTCGCTTTTTGTAATGTTATAGATAGAAAACTCCATCAAGTCATTACCAGCTATAAAGTATTCATTGTTGTTTGAATGCTTTATATATTGATGAAATAATCTCCCGAACGCATATCTAACTGTGAATATTTCATCACCGGTTTTGTCTTGTAGTGTTATACGTTGACAACTAATTGATTTTCCATAATTGTGTGTGATATCATAAGCATGATTGTAATTGTCGATAATCAATTTGATGTCTTCTGTCAAAGAATGGATTGCTTGTTTTATAAAATAGGTCTTTTCAAAAATGTAATTGTATTGTTCTAAATATTTTCCATAAGCAATACTGTTCGCATAGTTCTTCATTCTACTAAGTTCCCTCCACTGCTAAATATATTCAAAATCTGTCAATGAAAAGAACAAATATATTTTCCTATCCACGTTGGAAAGATCTTTTAAGACTGCCTCATTACCATATTGAAAAGTATTAATTTTCTGATTGAAAAAATGAAACTGCCCATTATCATCAATTAGATATTGTGTCACACCCAACAAGGCATTCAGTTCAATCAGTCGAATTTCTTCGTTTTCGTTGAGATTGTTTCGTTTCTCCTTTCCCATTTGTAATCTTTTAAGCACTTGAATCACAGTCTCATATTAGTCTCCACGTTGAAGAGAGTAGGTTTCAACGTAGTCAAATGCCAAGCTCTTTATATAGTGAGAACATGTGATTGAATTCGTGATGCTTTTCATTGTTAAAATTGAGCGATTGTTTCTATAAATACTAACAATAAAAATATAGAAAAGGGACATTAATCGCTAACAAAAATCTTACTAAAGTTATCAATTAGTGTTGTAAGTATTTCTCTAAAGAATTGCTCATCTTACTATTGCGGTAGCGCTGTGTTTGCACAATTGGGTTTATGGAGTGTAGGCAGAATTGAAAGTACGTCTATATGGCAGTTTTTAATCCTGAAAACAAGTACTATCTTAATTTAAGACGTTTGATTTCTAATTTAATATTATTTAACATTACAACATAAGTATATTATCTATATTGTATTCGATAATAAACCTGTATTATGAAGAAAGTAATATTACCTTTTCTGTTGACCTTTGTTTTGACTGTCTTTCTTTCGGTTTTTACTTATGCGCAACAGATCAAATCCTATAACGTTGATCAGCAGATCATTAAAAATGGGCTGCCGGCAGCTTGGTTCTTAGCAGAATCCCGAGGCTATTCTTTCACCGTTGAAAGACATAGCAAATACATAGATAAAACACAGTTAAAAATCAGTAGCGTACGCGATAGCAATGGGTATTCAGGTGTTTTGATGCTGAATATCCCTGAAAACCTAGAAGGGAAGGAAATTGCTTTTGAAGGAAAAATCAAGACAGAGAATATAGCTCCCGATGGATTCGCAGGATTATTTCTCCAATTAAAACCTAAAGTTGACGTTGAGAATATGGAGTCCCAGAAATTGAATGGAACGCATGACTGGGAAACATTTGGTGTCAGGCTTAAGTTAAAACCAAAAGAAACACGGAGTATTGCCATCGGGACCTTTATCGTCGGTAAGGGGACAGCCTGGTTTGCCGATCTTACCCTTAAAATTGATGGTAAGGACTATACCAAGGCGCTGCAATACCCAACCATAAATAAAGCAGATACTATTTATAATTTCAGTTCACAGTTGAAAGAAATTTCACTAACAACAGATAATATTGTTAAATTAACCCATACAGCACAGATTTGGGGGATGTTAAAATATTTTCATCCTGCCGTTACTTCGGGGAAATGGGATATGGATACGGAGCTTTTTAAATTTATTCCAAACCTGTTGGCAAGTAAAGATCAGGCCACGACCGAACATCTTTTGAGTGAATGGATCCAGCATTTTGGCTCCTTTCAACCATCTGTGGAGCAATCGACCATTGCTGCAGAAAAAATTGCCGCAGCAACCAACGATGAATGGATAGATAAATTGCCCTATTCCAATAATCTCAAAGAAAAGCTTACAGCGCTGTCCCGTGTAGTACCGGTAGTGCCAAACCAATATATAGACTATTCTGAAGGCGCTGGTAACCCCCAGTTTTATGAATACAGTTACAAAACTGTTCAGCTTGCCGACGTAGGCTTTCGACTTTTGGGGTTATTCCGATATTGGAATGCCATGCAATATTTTAACCCTAACCAGAAGCTATCCGAACAACCATGGGACCAAGTATTGACAGATTTTATACCGCTATTTGTCGGAGCGGAAACCAAAGCTTCACTGGATGGAACTTATCTCAAGCTTTTTTCGAAAATCAATGATACCCATGCATTTTCTTACCTTTCAGACTATTATCATAAAGGTATATTTGGCCCACGTGGCGTAGGATTTACGAGCGACTTTATTCAGGATCAGTTGGTGGTCACCAGGCTGTCAGATGATCAGTTCAAAAATGGTCAGGAGTTACAGGTGGGCGATATTATTATGGAGATTGCTGGAGAACCCATTTCCGGTATGATTGATTCATTGAAACCATATGTCGCTGCTTCCAATGAAAGTGCGCTAAAGCGTGACCTTCCGAGTCGGATGTTAAGAACTGCAGATTCCCTATTAATGTTGAAGATTCACCGCGACGGTAAGGAATCGGTTTTCTATATACCCACACGTGCTATTGAATCAATAAAATATTCGGATGCAGAATCCAAGCCCGCGATCCGGAAAATGAAAGGCGGCATTTTGATCGTGGATATAGGTGTTTTTAAGGATTCAGATACCCAACGGTTAAAAGATAGCCTGCAAGGACAACGTGGGCTTATTTTGGACTATCGTAATTATCCTTCGGCGAGCATGCATGATGAATTGCGTGATATGATCTTTCCATCAGAAAAAGACTTTGTAAGATTTTCCACGAGTAAAGGTATGCGTCCCGGACTATTTAAATACACTGATCCGGTCAGGGCAGGCGCGGTAAATCCAAAAGCTTTTACTGGTAAAATCGTTATTTTGGTTAACGAGCGTGCTCAGAGCGCATCTGAGTTTCAGGTGATGGCATTCCGTACCATACCTGGATCTATGGTTGTTGGCTCTCAGACAGCAGGAGCAGACGGCAATATCAGTTGGCTCCCGCTTCCACTGGGCTACTCAACTGCTTTTTCGGGTATAGGAGTGTACTATCCTGATAAAAGCGAAACGCAGGGGATAGGTATTGTACCCGATAAGATTATATATCCCACTATTAAGGGGATACGGAAGCACCAGGATGAGGTACTACAGGCAGGTATCGATTTGATAATAAAACAATAGGCGAAAGTTCTCATTCCATCCGATCACATATATATAACAAAGTACATTTGCGAGAACTGGCTTACTGAGCTTCCCTTGCGGTCGTTGGTTTACTTCTAATAATCAATAAAAATGAACAATACATTACCCCCAATTTGGGTTTTCTTGGAGAATGAGGGCGGCTTTCAAGTGGAGTTTTTACTTCAATTGAAATGGATGAAATATGGATAGATAGACATAAGTTATCAGTAGTTTTAACAGAATATCCAATTGAGGGAGGGGTGTATGACCGGTCATTATCTGTTTTTCAATCAGCTGCGGTTAACAACGGGCGAGCAAAGGATTTTAAGTGTATCTGATATACCGCAACAAAGCTTGGCGCAAAAAAAAATGTTAATTACTAGAGCGTAATTATTTCATTTTCCATATCATGATAAAGAAGGATCTTCCACTGTTCCTCTTTTGCTCTTTTCTTCCAAATGATTCGTTCCTCCATCGCTTTTTTGCCATCATAATCAGTTTTAAAGGCTATTTGATAATTTAAATATCCCATTTGAGGAAGATTGTCTGCACCATAAAAAGCTGTCCCTCCATTTTCCTTGATCCAGAAAACCTGATGATAGGGGGTATGTCCGCCGGTAACTTCGAAATCAATTTCTGAAATAATACTTCCTTTATCAGAATCCATCCAAACAATATTGGCATTCTCGACAATGAACTTCAAAACATCCAGATCAAAGGAAAGACTCCCATCTTTTGAAAGCGCAAAATCATATTCGCGCTGTTGTATATAGACTTCAGCATTGGGAAAATTAAGCGACCAATCATTTCCCGCTCTATTGACAAGTCCGTTAATGTGGTCTTTGTGCAAATGAGAAAACATAACTAGCTTGACATCTTCCGGTTGAAAACCAGCTTCTATTATGTTATTATGAATTTTTGGGATTCCGTTTTCCAGCCAGCCTAATCCTGCATCTAGCAAGACTAGATTACCAGCTGTTTCAACAAGAAAAGGCTGGACCGCCATTTTTAAGTTTTTATCGATATCTATATCCTCAAGATAGGTGAAATTTTTGCTCCTATCAACACTGAAATCACCGTCTTTTAAAGGATATATGTTCATTTTTGTTATTCTTTAATTTCAGTTATACTATACTTACAGCTTCCCGTTTAGCTATCGACGAACTTTAATGGTCTGCGTACTAAACCTTATCCTCCACAATCATTCTTCTATGTTCTCTGCCCCAGTTAATCATCTCCGAAATAATATTCCCGAAAGTCCTGCAATATCCAGTAGGCTCATATTCAATTAAGACAGGAGTATCGGGATAAACAGTTCGTTTAACCAACTTATTTAATTCCATATCTTTCAGTTCTTTCGAAAGCATTTTCGTGGTAATTCCAGGGATACTTCTTTCAATTTCGCGAAAACGTCGGTTGCCGTTGCAAATCGAATTAATGACAGGGATTCTCCACTTTCCTCCAATGAAATAAAGGGTATCCTGTAAAGCTCTAAGTTCTTCTGTCTGATCTCTTTCCATACTGACAAAGTTAAATGATATAATTGATGATACTGATATACTCTGTGATACTGGTAACAAAAGTATATCATTCCCTTATAACTTTGTGAAAAAATCAAAGAAATGAATAAGTTGAACAACAAATTAGCCATCGTAACAGGTGGAAACAGCGGAATAGGATACGCCACTGCAAAAGAGTTAATCGCCGAAGGAGCAAAAGTCATTATCACCGGAAGACGAAAAGAAGCTATTGAAAAGGCTGCGGCAGAGTTAGGAGCTATTTCTTTTGTGGCGGATCAAGGGAAATTGGAAGATATTGACAATTTCAAAACCGAAGTTGAAAAGCAATTCGGAAAAGTTGACATCCTATTTATTAATGCCGGAATCACCGGAACTTTAGGTTCGATCCAAGATATGAGTGCCGAAAACTTCGACAATGTAATGGGTATTAATTTCAGAGGAGCATATTTTACTTTGAGCAAATTTATTCCCCTGTTGAACGATGGTGCTTCAGTGGTGTTCCTTTCATCCAATGTCGCGACCACCTCTAAACCAAATAGCTCGATCTACCAGGCAAGCAAAGCAGCATTGAATTCCATTGCGAAGACCGCTGCTGCAGAATTGGCACCAAGAAAAATCAGGGTAAATTTGGTAAGTCCGGGGCCTACAAAAACGGAAATTATGACCAAAGCGGGATTGGATGAAAAAACATTGGATGGTCTTGACGAATGGTTAATCAGCGGAATCCCCTTGCAAAGAATGGGAACTGCGGAAGATGTTGCCAAAGCTGTTATTTACCTTTCAGATAACACTGTGGCAAGCTTCATGACTGGAACGGAAATCCTTATGGACGGTGGAATGGTTTTATAATTCGAGCTTTACTTTCTGGAATGCGAGTACTGGGAGCTTGAAAAACTTTCAGTACTCGCATTATCTATCTAAAATCACTATTTAAAATATGCTAATAGACATTGAATTACGAATAATTCAATGATGGAAAAGATGACCCAACTTTTTTGTTATCTTCGATTGATTGTAAAGTCTATAAATTTGATATAATAAAAACAGCGTTAGATGAAGCTTTTAGAGTTAATTGATTTTTTTAGAAATGATGGTCCGTACAAAGGGCCTACCTTCTTCAGTCATTAAATGAGGAATCCGAAATGATCGAGATTTTTATGGAGATACCATTATATATTGATAAGGAATTGAGATTTTTTGAAATTGAGAAAACTGGAGGTAGCATAGAATATGCGTATGATGGAATAGATTTCTATAATTTATTTGATTTGTATTATCGAAATGTTAACAAATTATTTTTTTGAAAACCAAATGAAACTTGACGAACTTATAGAAAACTCATACCGTCTATTTGAAAAATATATTATTGGGAAAACTTTACAAGTATGCAAGGCATGTTGTGTAACGGATGAAGAGGAAGCAAGATTGGTAAATACACCAATACGAACAGTATCGAGTCAATTGTTGGAGACTGCCTATTACCAATCTGCAAGAAATTATTCGGACAGGGAATTGTGGGAAATGAAGCATTTCTTACCAAGAGTATTGGAACTTGTAAACAACTTTGATTTTCCTTGTCACTCAACAGAAATTGTATTTGCCAGATTAGACCTTGACAAACCCGAAAAATGGACAAAAGAAGAAATACA
This sequence comes from Sphingobacterium sp., assembly GCA_031277685.1. Taxonomy (GTDB): domain Bacteria; phylum Bacteroidota; class Bacteroidia; order Sphingobacteriales; family Sphingobacteriaceae; genus Sphingobacterium. Next base: position 53,156 of record JAITLV010000044.1, read on the forward strand.
GTTGCTTACTGAATTTTCAGTACACTTTTTCAGAAAGTGTTTGACCTTTTATCCCTTTTCTCCAGAAAGCGAAAGAGTGGGTACTTATTTGGTTATGTTTGGTGTTGCAAATTTCAACCTCAAACTGCTTCTGAAAGAATGGGAAAATACAGATAGTATTGAAGGTCTTCTACATTTTAAAGATTTTGTTTTGAACGATATACAGTATAATGTTCAAAGCCCGTATAGATTGACAAATGCTTTTTCCAATCCAGCAATTGATGAGGAGGTCATAAATTGGTTAACCAATAAAGCCATAAAAAGAACTTTTTCTGCAAAAATAGAAAAGCAGATTCTAGAAAATAAAAGCTTAGACGAAGAAACCATAGCAGAATTAAGCAGGACTTATGAATTGCTCCAACAATAAACGAAAATAAAAAGAGGTCTTATATGTCTGCGACAGCATTATAAGCATAGCCAATTTTAGCTGATATCCATAACCTTTTTTGTAACAATTAATTAAAAAAATATTTTGGTTCGTTTACCGTATCTATTAATAGAAACCAATTTTAACAAAGAGCAATGAAAATTTTAGAACAAGTAAGGGCAGTCGTTGAAAAGCTAGGTGATGAATCTCTGGCAAATCAGGTAGTAGCTGAGTTCACCAAGATGCTTTCCTATGAAAATGGATAATTTAATCTAAGCTTTAGCGTAAAGTGTATGATCGTACAGCAAGGACCTTCGCGGCGGCGCAGCGATAAAAAGGGCTGTACTCATTTTTTGATGATTCAGCCCTTTTCATTTTTTAGTACCCTTTGTTTTGCGTGAGCTTTGTGTTTTTGGTTAACTCCGTCGTTACGAAGGGTAAATAAAGACGCGCCTCATCTCTTCCTTTTGATTTTAAAAAGGGGATTGCTTTACCATATCGCTTCATATCCTGCCATCGTCGTCCTTCACCAACAAATTCCCGACGGCGTTCGGCCTCAATCTCTTGAATAAATTGATCAGTTCCCGTAAAACTAGTGGCAGTCTTTTGACTCGCACCTCTCGCTCTACGTAATTCATTATAGCGTGTCAATATAAGTTGACCTTGGCGAGCAGATGCTTCTGCGGAAATGAGGTATGCCTCTGAAATACGTACCATTGGATACACAATGGAAGCGTTGGATGAAGGTTGTGCAATATCTGTTGAAAATTTTAAGAGGTAGGTTACGTTTTCACCTATTACGGGGTTCTTTCGTTCCAAGAGGAGCGATGCCCTGATGTCATTATTTTCATACGATTGGACCAAAGCTGGATCTACCCAGGTCAGCCCCATGCTTGAGCCACGATAGGGCGGTGGCGGAGAGTACATCGTGTAGAGACCGCCTCTTTCATAACTGGTAATGGGTTCTGACAGTCGCCATAGCATCTCTGTGCTTTTACTTCCGTAATGGAATACTTCAGCAAAGTCAGCTTGCGCAAGATTATTCTTCCCGCTTTTTATCACCTCTTCAGCGAGCTCAAATGCCTCTTTATTTTTATCGAGCTGTAAGTACAAGCGTGCCAACAATAGCTGTGCTGTAGGTTTGCTAATGAAATCTGCAGTTTTAAAGTCTTCCAAAATGGGTATTGCCTCTAGCAGGTCGTTAATCACCTGCTTGTAAACCTCCTCTTCCGTATTTTTATCCCTGCGTATCAGGTTGATATCGGTCTCCAGATTAACGGTCAGGACAACTCCACCATAAGACTCTGCAAGACGGTAGTAATTGAATGCGCGTATGCTTAGTGCCTCGCCGAGTAAGCCATTCATATTGGTGATACCCTTGGATTTAATATAGTTGATGATGAAGTTGGCGTTGCCTATGGCAGTATAAGCGGCGCTGTAAAGTCGTGCATTTCCAAATCCATCCTCAATATTAGGGTTACAGTCGTCATACGAACGTGGGTTGTATTGTGTCGGAGTAGATCCTTGGAGCGAAATGATGTCGTCACTATAGACATCCCATATCGGATAAGGCTGATAGAAGATTGCGTTGGGCTTGTAGGCCCCGCGAAGTAACAAGGGGAGGTCTCCAGGTTGTATTTTATCCAGATTGATCGCGGTGTCCGGCGTTGGATTATCTAGTGATTTACCACAAGAAAATAGACAGGCGGAGAGTAAAATATATATAATTTGTCGTTGTAATTTATATGTTGTGTTCATCTAAATGCGGTTAAAGAATTAGAAAGTAATGTCAAATCCCAGTGAATAAACGCGTGGCATAGGAGCAATGGCCTGTTGCCATCCACTGCCTTGGGCAAGTTCCGGGTCGTTGGAATTGAGTGCTTTGTCTTTGATAATGAATAGATTCTGACCAGCTACATAAACTCTGCAGCTGGAGATGCCAATCGTTTTCAATCTATTGGACGTTAGGTCGTAGCTAACAGTGATATTCTTAAGACGTAGATATGAAGCATCATACAGGTAAATCGTGGACACACGCGAATTCCAGTCGTTGGTCATTCCTGCTCCATGTGGACCTGTTATCGCTCTTGGATATCGAGAAGTCGATCCAGGTGCAGTCCATCTGTCCAGTACCCAATCGGGTTTGTTCACCATAATGCCTACATAGTCATCAAAGCCATATTGACGCGCTTCCTGTTCACTAAAATTATATACCTTACTGCCTACAGAAAAAACAAATAGGGAGGAAAGGGATATTTTCTTGTAGGATACATGACCATGTACGCCACCTGACATTTTAGGTTGGGCAGTTGAGACATAGATCATATCGGCTTGATTGATGATACCATCCTTATTTACATCCTCGTAGATCGCGTCACCTGTTTTGGGATCTATGCCCGTGGCATTGTATAACTGTAATAAGCCTACTGGTCTACCAACTTGGATAAATCCCATCGGACCGCCTGGAGCGAAACCATCATAACCGATGATGCTATCCCGTAATTGGGTGACTTTATTGCGGTTGATATTAAGATCAGTGCCCACGCGCCATTTCCAGTTGGATGTCTGTGTAGATGAATTGCCGATAGATATCGACAGATCTAATCCTTTATTGAGCATACCGCCCAGGTTAGCTCCCTGCGTTGAAAATCCACCACTAGATGTCGGTATGCGAAGATTTGTAATGAGGTCATCTGTCTTTTTTACATAATATTCGGCAGTCAGCTGGATACGGTCTTTCCAGAAAGTACCTTCCAATCCAAAATCATATTGTTTGGTCCGTTCCCATTGCAAATCTGGATTTCCGAGTTTTGGATTGAGCTGTAAAGCTGGCTCATTAAGATAAGTCTGCTTACCTGCCAGACTGTACACATCAAAATTGCCCAGAGGTCGGATGTTGCCGGTCATACCATAACTGGCCCTAATCTTTAAAAAATCTATCCACGATTGGCTTTGGATAAATTGATCTTTGCTCAAAATATAACCGGCAGACACTGCTGGAAACCAAGCATAGCGGAAATTTTTTAGTTTGCTCGAACCATCGTGGCGGAGAGAAGCGCTGAAAAGGTAGCGTCCATCCCAGCTTAGATTGGTCCGTAAAAAATATGACGAAGAGTTTTCCAGATACTCACGGTTGAGATAAGTGTAGTAGTTGTTATATGTTGAAGCATTTCCTGGTGCCCACAGACTTTCGCTCAATGGAAACCCCTCTAGACTATAGCCATTTGTGGAGTAGTTATTCTCCATATATTCCTGACCTAAAACGATATCTCCTTTCAGTAAATTGTGATTGACGTTGTATGTCAGGAGATTGTTGAATGTATAGCGCAGACCTTTATTCCCTTTGACAGTATAGCTGCCTGAACTATACTGTCCCTCATACGAAAACGGAGTATAGAAAAGAATGTCTTCGATATTGCTTTTTGAGGCGGCTAACGTTGTGCGAAACGATAGATTTTCCATCAATCGGGCATTTGCCGAAAAATTACCGACATAATTCCATGTGGAAGATTCAGGACGTATTCCCGCTCTTGAAGCAATGGGATGACCTTGCGCGCCGAACCAGTAACCGTAGGTGCCATCTTCGTTCTTCTTGATTTCCCAGGGTGTATCCGGTCTTGCCTGCAAAAGACTGTACTGGTCATCGGAGATGTTTTTGGATACTGCTTGAGAAATTTGCAGATTAGCCTGAAGGTCCAACCATGGTGCGAGTTGTTGCACAAATGATATCTTGCCACTATTTCGGCCAAAACGTCCACTACCTATGGAGTTATCTTCACCATATTTACCAAATGAAAGGTAGTACCCACTTTTGGCGTTACCACCACTTATACTAGCCTGTATATTGTAGGTACCCGCATGTTTGGGTGACAATAGACTCAACCAATTGTTGTCATGATCTAGCATAGTCAGGCTATTGATCTGTCCTTTCAGCTGTGCATCCTCAGCCTTTAGGTTCGCTAATTGTGCTGGACTTAAACCTCCTGCAGTTATAACAGCTTGGATATCGTTTATACGATTTTGCCTGGCTTCATCAAACATGGACCGATACTGTGAACTATTCAGCGGTTTGTAACCAAACTGTGTCTTCGTAAGTCCATAATAACTATTTAGTGAGATTGTCGGTTTACTATTTAACTGTCCTTTTTTTGTCGTAATCAATATAACACCTTGTGCACCACGTGCACCATATATTGCCGAAGAAGCGGCATCTTTCAATACCTCCACAGAGGCGATATCCTGTGGATTTAAATTTGATAAGCTAAAGTTGGCACCTGTTTCAGTTGGAGACATGGGATTTCCGATTGCGTCAATCACCAATCCGTCGACAACGATCAACGGGTTTGCCCCGCTACCGCCTAAACTTCCTTGGGTGGTCTGTACTCCACGCACCATAAATCTCGGCATTTCGCCAGGTTTTGAACTGGTACTCTGTACCTGCAACCCTGCGACACGGCCCTGAAGGGCACTGATTGGGTTACTGACGATATTTTCCTCTGCTTTGAGGTTGGTAACGCGGCCCACAGAACCCGTTAATTCACTGCGCTTACGTGTACCATAGCCAATGATTACGGCTTCGTCCATAACCGTATTGGACGGTCTGAGAACTATTCGGTTATTACCCTGAGCATTTACTGAAAGTTCTTTTTGTTCAAATCCCAGCATGCTAATTACCAGTGTTACTCCATTTTTTGCGGATGTAATCTGGAACCTTCCCTGCTGATCCGTCCGAGTTGCAGTTTCTGTATCTTTGATACGAATGGTGGCGCCTGAAAGGGGAGCACCCGTGGTATCGACGACATTACCCGATATTGTAAATTGGACAATTTTCGAAGTGACATTTTTTGTACTTTTCTTCAATACAATTTCCTGCCCCTCGATTTGATAGGCCAGCCCTTGTGGTTCCAATATAGCTGTAAGCGCATGCGCTAATGGCTTATTTTGAATGTTCACCTGAAAAGCTTGTGCATTTTCAAGTAAGGATGAGTTGTAAACAACACGATACCCTGTCTGTTGTTGTACAGCAGCGAAAAACTGCTTAAGGCTGATTTGGTCTTTTTTTAGACTAAGGTGTTGTCCTATGCTGTGGGCGCTGACTTGGCATAGGAACACCGTAATAAGTAAAGTAATAGTCTTCACAATCCGGAGAAAAATTAGTTTGCGCAAATTTTTATACATTTGTATTGTATGTTTTGATTGATAGGACGATAGCAATGTTTGGTAGACATTATCGCCCAAATCCCAGTAAATAATTTATTGAATAGGTTTATCGGAACATCATGTCGGGAGTGTTAGTAGCACTTCCGACTTTATGTCATTGGTTCGTATTATTTGGTCACTATAATCCTCCTTCCTTTGGTTATAAATTTAACATCGCCGGTCAATTCGAGACGATGCAGTACATCCGCTAGATTTTTGTATTTGGAAGCACTTCCTCCGAAACGGATATTCGGATCAATGTTTTGAAAAACAACCTCGACATCATACCAGCGTTCGATTTTTTTCATGATATTGGCTAATGTTTCATCGTTAAAGTATATCAGTCCGTTTTTCCAGTCTAAGACGGTTGTCGTATCTACTGAGGCTGCATTGATGCTGTTGTCATATACGATGGCTTGCTGTCCAGGCGACAGTAGCTTGGATATTTTCCTGTTTGGCAACCGCACACAGACGGTTCCATGAATCAAGGTTGTTTTCGCTAAACGTTCGTCAGTGTAGTCTTTGACATTAAAGGATGTACCCAATACTTCGATTTCTTGCGACTGAGTCTTTACTAGAAATGGAATTTTTTTGCCTAAGTGTGAGCTGGGATGCACCTCAAAAAAAGCTTCTCCTTCTAGCGTTACAGTACGCTGTTCGGAACTGAATCTGCTAGGGTAGGATAACTTGCTCGCCGCGTTGAGTGTAATTTTTGTACCATCTGAAAGCATTACCGTATAGTTTCCCCCCTTCGGCGTATAAAGTGTATTTATCGAAGCTGTATTTTGTTGATGCTGCGGTGACCAAAGTACTGTACCATCATCATAGCCAATATCTTGGCCAATATGTAGGGTTTTCGTTGATGGGTCGAGGTCAATAGTCTGTCCCTCGGCAGTAATTATATAAGCTTTGTTGCTGCCAGGGCCTATGGCAGCTCGCTGTATATTCGTATTTCTGCCAGTAATAGGAGAGTGGGGGGCATTTTTCCATAACAAGGCACTCAATATGCCACCTAATATGATCGCAAGCACAGCTGCGGCTCTAAGGAATGGCGACCCCAGTAAGGTGTGTTTCAGTGAAGTATGTTGTTTGCGCAAATTCTCCCCATGCGCAATATATACTTTTAGCTTTTCCTTTATAAGTGCAGTACGGGTTGCTATATGCTTTTCATCAGGCATGACAGCATCATCTTCGAGATCAGTCAACATAAAAGCTTCGACCAATAGGCGTTCATGCGTATTCGCAGTGCCATTTTGATATTTGGCTATAAGCGTAGCAGCATCATATTTCTTTTTCATCTGATGGATTGGTTAGTACTTCTATATATACAGTAGGTTTGCGAGGGAAAAATCCCAGAAAAAAATAAAAAAAGATTTAAGCGCGGAAAAAAGAGGATAGATTGCGTCAAATTCTTTTTAAGAATCTTTAAAATAGGAAAATCAGCCAAAAAAGTCTGCCCATATGCTTCCGCAATATTGTGTTGGCATTGTTAATTTGATTTTGTACCGTCTTTTTCGAAATATTCAATTGTTCGGCGATTTCTGCTGTGCTGAGATGGTCCCTATAATTTAGAAGGAATATTGTCTTCATTCGCAGGGGGAGCTGTTCGATTTGTTGTTCCATAACTCGTAGGAGTTCCCGTTCGGCAACAATATTATCCGTTTGCCATTCTGCATCATCCAAAAATACCTGGAATTTGGAGATATAATCTTGTCGAACTTTCCGTTTGTCTATCCAATCGAAGAATCGGTAACGTATCGCACGGAACAAGTACCCTTCCAATGAAGAACTTAGTGAACTTGTCTCCCGTTTTTCCCAAAGGCTCATCATAATATCCTGTACCAGGTCGGCCGCAAGATCTTCATTCTTTACCAAATTGCAGGCAAAAAGATAGAGCGGGGTCTGATAACGCTCGTATATTTCCATAAATGCCGCTTTATCTGAGAATTTCAGTAGTTCAAAAAGCTGCTGGTCCGTATAAGATTCCTCTTGCTGCATGAAATGTTTATCGTAGTTTGTTCTCGTGGTGATGCAAATAAACAATAACCGTAGTATATTCCAATCTTTTTTTTGTAAAAATTCTAGCGCTGAACTTGCTGGCTTATATAATTCCGATCTATGATTTGTTCCAGTGTCCGGGTTACTCTCAGAAAAGAAAATAGAGTTAGATTGACCAATTCAATAAAACCATAAAAAATAAGTAAAAGTGGATGTCAGACTTCTTAGCGTAATATTCAAATAGTCAAAATTGTCTGAATTGAATGGTCATCTGTTTTCCAATCTGGATGGTCAATATTATCAAAATAAACATGTTGCCGAGGTCCTGTAAATACATTTGTTAACACTAATATCCAATGGATACAAAGTCAGGTGATATGGATACAATTGAGCCAAATATATTCCAGAGATTTGGCTTAAACAAAAACAAAAAATAAGATTATGAGTTACAGTAAGAAAATTAACTTGGGAAGGAAAGGTTTAATCTTTTGCACTATAGAAAACGCAATTGAAAACTGTCAAAGAACTAATAGCCATATTATGAAGCTCCGATGAAGAAATTATATTTGATCATATTCGCGCTCTTTGCACTGCTTTTTGTTATTCTTTTTTTTAGCCGCTTAATGATTGCCATTGTACCGATTATCGGTGCAATTATAGTTTGGTTTGCCAGCAAAACTTCTATCAGACTTATTAAAACCGCGTTGACGCCGATCAATGCGATTAAGGAGGGGTCGGTTAAGTTACGCGGTACCATCACAGCTCCCAAAACCTTTGTCACGCCATACTTTAAGCAAGAATGTATTGGCTACCATTATAAAAAGGCAGACGTAACTTATGACAGTGAATCAGGTACAGAACATGAAAACAATGCAACCATTGAAGAAGAATTTCAAAACATTTTTATCACAGATAGTACAGGAACAATCAAGGTGACGTCACAGCGGTTTAACCTCTCATTTTTACCAGTTAAAACAGACACAGTTCATAATATCAAACAAGGAGTGGACGATGTAAAATACAGCGAAAGAACGCTAAAAAAAGGTGATACGATTTCGGTAATGGGCTATGCGCAGAAAAATAGCGATGACAGTTTCGAAATAATTGAACAGCTCAATAATCCTGTGGTGATCAGCAATGTTGATTTTGAAAATAATAGCCGAAAATCATTCAAGGTTTTCAAATATCTATTGCCGTACATTTTGCTGATGTACTTTTCGGTTAACTATTTTGTGTTTTTTGCTCCGGTAAAACACTGGCCGCAGAATGATGCTTTAGTGATATTTGGCTTCTTTGGAGTGCCTATCTTAGGGCTGATTTTTGGTATTCTCGGCAAAAGAGGAACTGGATATCTCAACGTATCTTTCGCTGTTTTAGGTGGAACACTTCTTCTCGTTTCTTTACTAACTTTTCCCTTGTTGTGCCTGCTTCTTATGACTAAAACTGCTTTCTACACTATTGTTTGTATATGGCTTAGCGTCTTCAGTTCTATCTTACTGGGGGTAGGCACCAACCACAAAAAACTGGCCGATCTCAACGAATGAAATCTCCAGATAAGCCCAAATCTGAGAGTAAGTGATAAGTCTCAAAATAAAGAAACTATTTCGGTAAATTCATAAGTAGTTCCTTTGCAGGTACTTCTTTTACTTTACCATCAACTTTTACCACCAAGCTCTCACCCTTTGCGACACTTTCTTCTGCTAATTTTCGTAAAGCCTTCTGCACTCCTAAACGAATTCGTTCAGCAAGATTGATATTTTCAATATTTACCTTATCGTTCATTATAGTATTTCGATTTTAGTGTTGACCAACATGATTCATTTATTTTAGCAGGTGTCTCAGATCCCATTCTTTTTTGTTATGCCCAGCATCAATTCCTCCTCCGATAGTATTTATAATATCCCTAACAGAACGGTCATGGTAATTGATTAAATCCAGCGAAGCACCTCTTAATACAAGAAGATTTATTATTTTGATCATATCCTCCTGACCGCGGTAATTCATAACAGCTATCCATAGAGGGGTATTCCCATTTATTTCACGGATATCAATTTCTGCGCCGCTATCAATTAAATGGCTTACAATTCGATAGTTCATGTTAGAAACAGCTACATGTAGCGCTGCGAGCTCACCGCTGCGTTTATTCCGCTTATGATTTACGTCTATGCCACAGTGTAAAAGAAAATTTATCAGATCTTCCGGTTGATATCGTTTGTCATAGCCGTAGGCCGCATATGCTATAAGCAGATTGTTCTGATCATAGACATCGGTTTTGCAGAAATCAACACCTGCTGACCGCGTTTTTTCTAATGTATTAATGTCGTTTTCGTAGATCAGTTTAATTAATTCTGTAAATTCCATCTTTAAGTCTTTAATGTTGGACTAGTAAATACTGTCCAAATAGGAAGGATAAAACACGTATATGAATGCTCATATACGTCAACCAATATCACATCGATGATAGGCAGGATATCTAAATTAGCCTGTATCAGTATTTCTATTAAGAATATTAACAAATAAATATATAAAAAAGTATACACAAAAGGCAGGTTACATTTCTTTTACTGGATTGCCGATAAATATTTGTTTTCTAAAAAATGTTTTAGAAAAGCCGATTCCATTTTAGAATGGCCCGGAAATTATTCAAATATTACAACAGAAAGTTGTACTATTTTTCGGCCTTAAAAAATGAGGGTAAATAACAATATGTCAATTGCGCGTTTCGTATTTGGTGAGAAATACGGGACGAAAGCTGTTCGTTCGACTATGGTTGGATGGGATGGATAAATTAAGTAGATTTAATTTCTATAAACAACTTCATATATGAAATTTTCATTGCTGTTATTGCTATTGATCGGATTTAATTCCGTCGTATCTGCACAAAACGAAAAAAAGCATCTGGCCTTGGTGCGCCTAGATGGAAAATATGGATTTATTGATGTTTTGGGACGTGAGGTAATTCCTCTCGTTTATGATGATGCCGGTTCTTGGGGCAATAACCTTGTGCCCGTAAATATAGGTAAGTATGTGCCTGATGCCGCCCCAGTGTTGTTGGCTTCGCCATCGAACGTAAATCCAAAAGATTCAGTCAAGCGTAATGAGCAATACAAAACCGTTGATATAAAAAATGAAGGAAAAGGCAAATGGGGATATTGCGATACATCTGGTGCATTGGTTATTCCAGTTCAGTTTACGAATACCACTTTTTTTAGTGAAGGAATTGCGGGCGTTGAGATAAATGGTAAATGGGGCTTTATCAATAGCGGCGGAAAAATAGTGGTACAGCCCCTGTACGATAAGATAGGACATTTTTCACAGGGACTGGCGGTGGTGGCTAGAAATGACCTGTATGGCTACATCAATGTAAAAGGCGAAGAAGTGATTAAGCTTCAATACGTAAATGCAAAAACCTTTGAAAACGGGTTTGCACAGGTGTGGGAGAAATATACTTCCAAAAAATATAATAAAAATAGCATTGGGAGGATCATCAACCTGAAAGGGGAAATAGTTACAGATGCCAAATATGATATAGATAATACTTTTTCGAATGGCTTGTTCAGCTTTTGGCTGCCAGAAGGAGAGATGCTCCTTGGGCTAATGAATACCAAGGGCGAAATGATCACGCCGCCAATTTATAAAGAGATTTCAAGCTTTCACAATGGCTTAGCCAGGGTGATGGTTTATAAAGAAGATAAGAATTTTAAGGAGTTTTATCCCAACTATGGCTATATCAATACAAATGGAAAAGAAGTGGTGAAGCCAGGACTGGCCAAAGCGACCGATTTTTATAATGGCATGGCAGTAGTAGCCAGGTTTGACAATAAAGACGATGGGGAACTGGACCACGCCGTGATCAATACCAAGGGAGAATTTGTACTGGGTTACAATTGGAAACAGCTCGTACTTTTAGACCATAAACATCTTTTTGCTATAAACAGTAAAGATCCTAATGAAACCCTCATGATTAATGTCCAAGGAAAAAAGATTTTATCCTTTGAAAACGAGGATCAGGGGCTGGCCGCCTTGGGCAATGGTCTGTTTGCCCTCATGAATGCCAAAGGCGAAACACTGGGACTTGTTGGTTTGGACCAACAACTACCTTTTAATGCTGGCCAAAACAAAGGTCGAAAATACATCTCGTACCAATTTGGTTTGGTCCAGTTTCACAATCTCAGTAATAGTAACGAAAACTTATCTCCTTTCAAAATAGGGCTTGTCAATCTAAAAGGCAATGTCGTTGTTAAACCTAAATACGACGAAATATCAAATTTTGAGCCAACAGAGAATACTTTGTAAGGTTGATTGGATATTTTGGCCCCGTTGATCATCCTGTTTCGAAAACTACTGACCACTCAATTCGTACAATTTTGACCAGTTGAGTATTAAGTTGAGAAGTCTCAATTCTATTTTTACTTATTTTTCTACTATTTTGTCTAAACTGGTCTATTCGCCCTAGAATAGCATGGTCTCAATGCGCGAAGTCTCTACTCAGTATCAAGAATTAATTTGAAAAAGATTGTTGGCGCCAAAATTGTCATTATTGAAATTAATATATTTGTTAGGATGAAATTATATAGTTATTTAATTGGATTGCTTGGTATCTTTCTATTATCCTTTAGTATGCAGCAAAATGCGATTCACAAGAAGTGGAAGCTTGTTGCGGAGAAAAGATCCTATTTGAATTTTGATTATACAAAATATGAGGGAGGTAGGAACAGGCTTGATTCCATTCAAAATCAAACAGCGGAGTTCTTGCCTGATGGAACATTTAAATCAGGTGAGGGTGAGGGTAATTATATCCTCACAAAAGATTCGATACAGTTGAAGTTAAACGGAAAAATGATGACTTTTAAATACGTTTTGAATCAATCAAAATTAGTCATGGAAAGCGATGTCCGGGAAAGCCACTATATAGTGCGGTCCCGACTTTATTGGGAATGAGTATATCAAAAAACACTGCTATCATTTCCTTACTTTTAAGCATTGGAATCGAAGTTCTTACGGAATCAGAAATACCTCAATCATAAAATTAAGGAAGTGGCAGCTCTCATTTAATTTTAAATTCAGTAGGTCTCATATTGGTTAGCTGATGAAAATTATTGCTAAACGCCGATATATTCGAATATCCAATTTCATAGGCTATCTCCGTCATATTCAAATCTGTATCTTTAATCAATTCCATCGCGCTGATAATACGCAGCATTTTTAAATATTGAACAAAAGTAATGTGCAGTTTGGTTTGAAATAATCTGGTCAAACTTCTCACACTCAATCCCGATTGCTGAGCAATAACAGCTAAGCTTAGATTTTCATTTAACCGATTTCTAAAACTGTCGATTATAGCATTGAGCCGTTGATCGTCTGTTGTAGGCAGTTGAATGGAGAATTTTTTGAGATTTTCCTTTGGTAATATGCCTTTAAGCGTAGTTAAAAACTCAAATTCCCATGAACCTTTAAAATAATCACCTTGCCATTTTTCACTAAATGAGAGCATTTCTGCCAGCAGCTTACTCACTGGATAAATACCCAGTTCATCATAAAAACTAGCTGCTTTTTCGTCTGGAAAGTAAATATTGATAATGTACAGATCCTGCGTATTAAACATCAGGTTGTGCGGGTAGTTTTTGGGTATCCATATATAATGATTAGCCGGAATATACAAATCCTTTTCATCTGTTTGTAGGTAAGCAATTCCTCCATAAACCAATAACAACTGAGCTTTATTGTGCTGATGAGCAGGTAAACGCTGTTCCGTCTGTTGTCGCATCACGAGGATGGAATCGGGATTTTGATCCACAATTTGTATTATTTGGCTAAGCATTTCCATGTGGCCAAATATAGCAAATATTAGGCTAATTATATAAAAGCATAGATTGGTGTGCTTACTAATTTTGTTATGTTAATAATCGTAGAAACATGATGAAACATCAAATCACAAAACCCGACAAAGATTTTGAACTTGAAATGCAAGCCGAAAAATCTGAACATAAATTACCTCATTCAATTGAAGAAATTGATAAAACCAACGTCTACTTGCTGGCTTTTGCCTATGCTAGTCCTTTTATGCCAATGATAGATTTAAGCTTTGTTTTTGATGAGTTGAAAAAAATGCTACAACAATGGTTGTTAAAGAAAAAGAAAGATACCATCATTTATAAAGAGAAAGCTGATGCAACGATATAAAACAACCCATATTTTGAGCATACTTTTGCTATTACTTCCACATGCTATCCATGCTCAGTATACAGAAAATGTCCACCCTCTAAGTTTGGAAGAAATATGGAAAGTTGCGGAAATAAATAACCGCCAGCTGAAACTTGCTGACCTAAATCATCAGCAAAGTAAAGTAGAAATATTGGAAGCCAAAGACCGTTTGTTACCGGAACTTTCGGTAGGTGGAGATGTAAAACTCAATTCCAAATTTCTGATTTACGACAATGGATTATTCTCTTCTCCACAGAATGTGCCTGTAAAAGGTTATGGTTACGGAATAGGTTACAACTTAAACTTTACCCTATACAATGGCGGTAAGGACAAAAGGAACATCGACATGAAAAAGGAAGAGGAGACGCGAAAACAATATGAAGTGGATATGCAAAAGTATAACGTAAAGTATAATGTCGCAGTTGCCTATTTTGATTTATACAAATTTTTGCATTTCAATGATTTTCTTAATGCAGAGATTGAAGCAGAAAAAAAGCAATTAAGGTTAATAGAAAGTCTGCATAAAAATGGTACCGTACTGAAGAGTGATGTACTAAGAACCTCCGTGAAGTTGTCTCAATTGGAACTCAGTCTTTCCGATGTTTCGAAAAAGACTGAAATCGCTAAACAACGGCTCAATATACTGATGGGACGTAAAAACGACACTGCATTAACAATAAAACACGCAGATGCAATTGAATTAAACACCATCGCAGACGATGACTACAACGATTATGTAGACATCGCTTTTAACAAATCTTCAGAATACAAAATAGTTAATAGTGACATCAAATGGAGCGAATTGAATATTAAACAAGTTAAAGCCACACTATTGCCAAAAGTTTCTTTGTACTCCAATTACAATTATACCTACCCGCAGATTTCATTTTATCCCTATTCCAATGATTTGTGGGGATTTGGTCAGACAGGAATCAAACTCCAATATTCGATTGATAATTTGTACAAAAGTAAACATACAATAGCTCGTGCCCAGGTTGTCAGCAATCAGGCTAACGAAAAAGCGGAAATGAAGAAAGACGAAATCTCCCTTCAGGTAAAAGAAGCTTATTTACAGCAACAACAGGCTCTGGAGAGTGTGGAAACGGCAGCACAAAATATAATTAAAACTACCGAAACTGTCCGTGTTATCAGAAGTAGCTACTTAAATCAAGAATCACTGTTGACCGATCTTTTAGAGGCAGAAAATGCTTTATTGGAAGCAAAATTTAATCTGACAACAGCACAAACAAGCGTCAAACTCACACATATCAGACTATTGGCAATTATCGGAATTCTATAATACAAATACCATGAACAGTAATAAAACAGATAAAATTGTTGTGCGCCTAACCACATGGTTTGGTATCACATTATTCATAGGCATCATTATTTGGGGAGCGACCTATTTCTTAAAAGGATATCGCTATGAACAGACCAATGACGCTCAGATTGATGCCTATCTTTCCCCGATAAACGCAAAAGTAGGAGGGTATATCCATAAAATATATTATAAGGACAACCAGCTTGTTAAAAAAGGTGATACACTTGTTGTCATTGAATTGGACGAATATGGACTGAAAAAAGATGCTGCATTAGCGGAACTCATGAGTTCACATGCCAAATTACCGGTTTTAGCTGCAAACGAAGAAACGCAACTTAAAAGTATTGAGGTCATAAAAGCACAATTGGCAGGAGCGACAGCGAGACTGAACCAACAACATAAAGAATTTGACCGTTATAAAAATCTACTGGCGGATGAATCTACCACGCAACAAAAATTCGACAACATCAGTGCTTCTTTATCCATTGCACAGTCAGATTATGATCAAGCCAAAGCTTCTTTACAAGTAGCGGAATCCAAATTGAAAGATTTTAGCGCTCAACATAATACGATACAGGCAGAGATAAAAATTAAGGAAACACTTCTTCAAAGACAGGAGTTGGATATTCGATATACCGTTATCACAGCACCTTTTGATGGACAGATTGGTAAAAAAACTATTCAGGAAGGTCAACTGATACAAGCTGGGCAAACATTAGCCTTTGAGGTGAACCAGACCGAGGAGAAATGGGTGATCGCAAATTTTAAAGAAACACAGATTAACAACTTCAAAATCGGACAATTTGTCTCCATGGAAATTGATGCTTTTCCGAACGAAAAATTTAACGGCACTATCGAATCACTTTCGCCAACCACAGGTTCGCGTTATTCATTGCTGCCACCAGATAATGCTACAGGTAATTTTGTCAAAATCATACAACGAATTCCTGTTCGGATTAAATTGACCGATATGCCTGAAAAATTAGGAAAACTATCCGCAGGAATGAATGCAAATGTTTATGTTTTAAAAGATTAATAATGCAAGCACATAAAATACCGATTTTTAAATCTTGGATATCTGAATGGGGTGCAAGATCCGTCATATTTGCTATCCTGATGACGTGCCTGTTTAGCTTTGCTTTTTACAGTAGTCCGGTTGTAACGATGGGTTTTTACGGCATACAGCCTACTGATGTACAATATGGCATGGTTGTTATGTATGGCTCTACCGTCGCTTTCTTGGCACTTGATTTTCGGATCGTAAAATATTTTGCACCAAGAAAATATTTACTGATAGCACTTGCCGTTAATGCAATATGTTCCTTTGCGTGCTTTTATTTCAAAGATTGGACATTGTTTGTTATTTGCCAGTTTTTTCAAGGGATTACCTGCGCATTGATGTCAGGCATCGTCTTACAGCTGATTTTTCCAAGATTGCAGTCTATACGTGCCCGCGTGATCGCTTTTAGCCTACTGTATGGCAGCATACAGATTGCCGGTCCTTTTTATTCTATTTTTACCAGTGTGGTCATTTATTTCTTTGATTTTAACTGGCTATTCTACGGATTTATTGTCATACTCATCATTTTGACAATTATTGTATTCCTAACAATGAACAGTAAAGCCCGATTTACCAAAAAGATACCATTGTATCAGGTGGATTGGATAGGCTACCTGTTTTATGTGTCATTTATCTTGATATTGGGATACATCCTTGTATACGGGCGGCAATCGGGATGGTTCAGTAGTTCATTAATCACTACGCTTAGTGTAGTTAATCTAATTATTCTTTCACTTTTCATCATTAGAGAACTGAAGCTTAAACGACCATTAATCAACTTACAAATTTTCAAGACAAAGAATTTTGTCATTGGGCTATTGCTACTTTTTATATTTTATATTTTTAAAGGAAGTACAGGACTTGCTTACGGCTATCTTGAAGTAATTTTAGGGAATGACCCGCTGAGCACCATTCCTATATGGACGGCTGTAATTTTAGGAACTACACTGAGTATGTTCGTTACTTCCAGATTTGTTTTGATGGGGTACAACTTGATAAGGATGATTATTGTTGGCTTTGGCATAATGACGATTTATTATGCTTATATGATACTATTTATTTCAGTACAGGGCGAAACAATTGATTTCATTCTACCTATGTTTATTTATGGTGTGGCAACAGGAGTATTATTTGTTCCTATTGTTTCATTTACGGCTTCATCAGCACCGCCCAAAATAGCGATCAATGCATCGCTTGTCGGTATATTGGCTAGGTTTACGGGGTTTACAGCTAGTCTGGCACTCAATAACGAACTTCAATTGTTTGCAAAATCGGGAGTTCGAGAAAAGGTTCGGGAAGCACTCACGGAAACCAACCCCCAATTATCAGCTACTTTACAGAATATTCAAAGTCAATATATGAATCTAGGAAACGATCCCTATACCTCAAAAGTAGTATCCACAGGCTATTTCAATCAAATGATAAGTCATCAAATATTGGCTCGTGCTACTAGAGATTATTATGATTTGATGTTGACAGGCGTGATTTTCGTAATTGTTGTTTTGCTCCTCTTGCCACAAATTCAACATGTTGTTTTGAGATTAAGAAAAGGTAATATCCCTTATTAATTTCATTAAAGCAGATAAATGATTGATTACACCCGTACACTCCCGAACCATAAGGCAAAGGGCCTACGAATTGGTCCGAACACCCACCCGTGCAAGAAATCGAGATCCATCCCGAAGTTGATCGGCAGGGTAGACTTGTCGATTTTTATCTATCGATAAATGTCTTTCAAATATGAAGGTAAAAAGGTTCTAAAATATAAAAATAGCGATAAATCGACCGCTTTTTTACGATGTCTGATTTTATGGACAAGGGATCATACCTCGACACATTTAACCTATCGGATACATATTGAACTGTAGGAAGCCCTTTTGAAAGTAGAGCTTACTAAATTGCCGTTTACGCCAACTGCTGAAGACAGACAATTAATCAACACCCTTTGTACGCATGGGGATGCAATAAATTGCTGTTGAAGCTGTGATAAATAGATCAGTTCGATCTTTGCCACCAAAACAGACATTCGATGTCCATGGTTCTTTTACCTCAATATGTCCTATCAGTACACCCATAGGACTATAGATAGAGACCCCTTTTCCCGTAAGGTAAACATTTCCCCGATTGTCCAATGTCATCCCATCAGAGCCTTGGTCGATGACCGCCTTCTGTCCGCTGAGCTTACCGTTAGATTCGATGGTATACCTGTAAGTTTTATTTCGCACCCTATCCGCTACATATAGGTATCTTCCATCAGGCGATCCTACAATGCCGTTAGGCTTAGCTACATCATCAGCCACTACGATTGGTTTTTTACCTTTTCCTGGAGGGAGGTAATAAACTTTCTGCCCTTCTATCTCCGGTTTTTTTCTGGTCCAGTAGTCACGTTGGTAGTAGGGGTCTGTAAAGTAAATTCCACCTTTCTTGTCTGCCCAAAGATCATTGGGACCATTCAGTTTCCTTCCATCTACATCTGACAGCAGGACGGTAACTTTGCCATCTTTGCTTATTGACCAAATTTCGTTTTTTTCATCTGCGCAGGCAAGTAGCTGACCGCGATGGTTGAAGTACAGTCCATTGGCACGGCCGGCTGAATCTTTAAAAAGAGAAAGATGACCTTCCGTATTGTATTTCCAGATTTTGTTATTGGGCTGGTCAGTAAAATAGATATTCCCGTCCTTGTCCACTGCCGGCCCTTCTGTAAAGGCAAACTGCTGAGATATTAATTTCAGGCTGTCCTGATCAAACAATTGCGCCCTTACATCTAAGCCCCCTAATGAGAATAGTAATATTAGCAAGAATGTCGGATAGTACCTGCTGGAATTAATTAAATGTAGCATAGTAAAAGTAATTAACTAAAATTATCGTTTTTCCAAAAAAAAATCAAGGAATGGTATTCACGTATGAATAGACTCTATTTCAAGTCCAATATATATAATTTTATAAATACCTGAAAATATTACCTCTAGCCGTCTTCATTAATTGATGCATATCGCTATCCTTAATTTGATTTCCGCCGCATACCGCTGATTCCGACAGAGCGACTTATGAACTACCTGGTAGTTCTGTTGATGAGCAGCAAGTCTTATGTGCTATGATAGATGTGGCTACAATAAAGTCACTTTTGGCAACATATTTCAGTCACTCGAGCCCGAACTTTGCTTCATAAATAATATTAGACATGAAAGTATTTGTTACAGGCGCTACAGGTTTCGTAGGAACAGCTGTAGTACAGGAATTATTAAGAGCAGGTCACGAGGTTGTCGGACTTGCAAGGTCGGAAGAATCTGCAAAAAAAATAATTGAGGCAGGAGCAGAGTCCCACTATGGTGATCTTACTGATTTTGACAGTCTAAAATCAGGGGCTAAAGCCGCTGATGCCGTTATACACTTAGGATTTGTTCATGATTTCGGGCGTTTTCAGGAAATGTGCGAATTGGATAAAGAAGTGATCGGAGCCATAGGAGATGCTTTGGTTGGTACAGACAAGCCCTTTCTCATCACTTCCGGCACTGCACTTTTTTCAAAAGATGGTATTACAACAGAGCAGGACCGCAGTGTCAATCACCCACATCCGAGGGTTGCAACTGAAAATGCCGCGGACGATCAGGTTGCAAAAGGTGTGCGTGTCGCCGTTATTAGATTATCTCCATCTGTTCATGGTGAAGGAGATAAAATCGGCTTTGTTCCGCTATTTATTAAAATTGCAAGGGAAAAAGGTGTCTCAGCGACTATTGGCGATGGAGTTAACCATTGGCCAGCTGTACATCGACTGGATGCGGCAAGGCTCTACCGATTGGCACTGGAGCAACCGTTTGAAAAAGGAACCAGATATCATGCAGTATCCGAAGAGGGAATTGAGCTTAAGACAGTAGCCGCTGAAATTGCGGAGCGTCTAAATATTCCACTGATCTCATTGAATTCTCAGGAAGCTGAGCAGCATTTTTCCTGGTTTACGCATTTTGCAAAGCTTGATAATCCGAGTTCCAGTGAATGGACAAGGAATGCGCTGGGCTGGAAGCCGGTATATCCGACTTTACTGGAAGATTTAAAAGGATCGTATTATTTTTCGGAACTCCGATAATCCGTATTTTTGTTCTTATCCATTTAAATATAAAAGCAGGTAATTCCATGTCCGATAATAAGCCCATTCGAATTAAGACCATTTCCGATTTTCACAAACTGCGTGGTCTGCCGGGACCGAAGCACCCGCTGATCAGTGTGATCAATTATGAAGATATGACCGAGCAAGCAAAGGTCGGAAAACAGAGCCTACTGTTTGATTTTTATACGATTTCGGTAAAACGTGACATGGATCACAAGTACAGGTATGGACAGAATGAATATGATTTTAATGAAGGAGTGATGTTCTGCATGGCTCCACATCAGGTTTTAAGTGTCATACGTGAAGAACAGGGAAAGAATCCTTCCGGGTGGATGCTGATGATCCATCCGGACTTTCTCTGGAATACGGCACTTTCCACTTCGATCAAAAGATATGAATTTTTTGATTATTCGGTCAATGAGGCGCTATTCCTATCAGAAGACGAGGAACTAAAAATGAAGCAGATCATCGAAAATATCAAGCAGGAGTATCAGAGTAATATAGACCAGTTCAGCCAAAATATTATCATTTCTCATTTAGAGACCCTGTTTAATTATTCCGAGCGTTTTTATCAGCGTCAATTTATAACACGTAAGAAAGCCAGTCATCAGTTTTTAGAGAAGCTGGAGATCTTTCTTAATGAATATTTTGAAGGAGGACATATCCTACGGAATGGGTTGCCGACGGTACAACTGCTGTCCGAAAAGCTAAATATGTCAACCCAATATATGCGGGGTTTGCTCAAATCGCTGACAGGACAAACCACGCAACAGATTATCCACGAAAAGGTAATCGAAAAAGCCAAAGAGATGCTTTCTACAACAGAACTTACCATAAGTGAGATCGCTTACGAGCTTGGTTTTGAACACTCTCAATCATTCAACAAACTATTTAAGGCCAAAACCAATATTTCCCCTATGGAATTTCGTAAATCCTTTAATTGATTAAAACGTTATTATTTTTTTCTACCGACCTTCGCTGGACGTTTTCCAGCGCTGTTTTGCCGGTTGGAGTTGCAAACTTAGCCGGCATATCAAGGTAAGAACAATAAGAAACTTAAATTTGAAATAATGATAGAGCCGAAATGAATAACAAATAATTTTAGCGCATTTTACTAATGGGTTATGGCTAGATCAAAAAAAACATTTGGGTAGGTATGTAGATCCACGTACCGATTTCGGTTGGAAATTTTACTTTGGTAGAGAGGACAACAAAATCTTACTAATTGAGTTTCTCAATAGTCTATTTCATGGAGAGAAGATAATTTCGGATCTAAGATATAAGCCTATAGAGCAAGATGGCGATTATGAGGAAATGCGTCGTGTTGTATTTGATTTACATTGTATCGGCAGCGATGGTGAGGTTTTCATCAATAAACAATTAGCGCGAGGAAGAAGGGTAGTGATTATTACCTACCGGAGGTTTACTTTATTGGTATTTTGGAGTTTGACATGGATAGAAACGGAAGTTCTGGTATATCCTGTGTTGCAGAGTGTCCTTATTTCTATGATGTGGCGATGTGAGACAAACTGACCAAAGAAATATTCTATGATAAATTGGGATATAAAATGATTTCGCTTCCATTATTTAATAAACAGCCGGAAGAACTAAAGACAGTTATGGATCAGTGGTTGTACTTACTTAAACATTTGAGTACCATGGATAGATTGCCATCATTTTTGGATAAAAGGATATTTGGTCTTACCTTTGAGATAGGAGAGATAGGTAAATTAAGGGAGGAGGAACTAATGTCATACGAAGCAAGTTTAAAACATAAGCGTGATGCTGAGAGCGTATTTAATTCGGCCAAGAAATCCGGAGAAGCTTTAGGTCACGCTAAGGGTCTGGCAGAAGGTAAAGCTAAAGGTCTGGCAGAAGGGGAGCGCAAAAAAGCTCTTGAGACTGCTAAAGCATTTAGGGAAATGGGATTACCTATAGCTGATATTGCTAAAGGCACAGGGCTTTCAGTTGAAGAGGTCGAAAAGCTCTAGTACATCGGGGCTGGCATGCCTATAAATGAAACCTTTCTTGCAGCAGGTTGGAACCATAACAAGCATACCAAACTCTTTGGTTTAAATTTTTCATTTCTTTAATGATTTCTGACTCCTTTCAGATGCCAACGCAATTCCTCGGGAACTAATTCATAGGCGAAGCTGGAGATTCCAAAATCTTTTGAGAATAGTTCTCTATCATTTTGCCAAACAGTTATTTGATCCCAATAAGCCAGGAAGAAATCCCCTTCCTGAATAAAGTCCATCCAGCCATCGGCTTTAATTGATGCTTGCTTGTTAGTCAATATAATACCCGAGTAATTCTCCAGGCTACCATCCAGAAACATTCCATAATGTCCTTCTATACAGGATTCTGACCAGTCAAAATCAAATTTAAAACACATGCCCAGCAAATTATTTAATTCGTTAGCAAGTTGGATTTGTACCAGTTCCCTTAATTTTGGCCCCATAACCCTTGAAAGGCCATATTTATCGCAATTATCTTCCATAGATTCCTATTTACGTGTTGAAAGTACTTTTTTCAATTTAAAGCCAGTATATCCGATCAAGGGAAATACGGCTGAGAGAATAACATAGCTGCATTTCGCTTGAAATTGCCAATTTATATTCAATGGGAGTGGGATTCTCTTGAAGAGATCAGCTATGAAAACATCATATGATATGTAATAGGCCTCAGGAATCAGCCATAAAATGGTGATATCTATATTTTTGTTAAACTGATAATTTCCCGTGATGAGTACACACGATATAAGTATGATCAACCCAATCAATGCTGGCCAGAATATAGAGAATATCTTTCTATTTCTTTGCGCGTATAGGTATCCTGCATAAATAAGTCCTGCAACTTGCAATCCAAAAATAATCAGGTTAAAATTTAAACTCTGCGTAAAATACCTCAGCCAATCACCGTCTGTTAATACTGCATAAAATGTCAAAGCCATAAAACTGAGGTGTACAAATAGGGGAGCGTTAATTCTCTTCATTATCCATATTACGTTTATGGAATCTCAATGTTTTTATCGCTTCGAGAAGATCCTCTTCTGTTTGCGTTTTTAGATCTGCTCCACAGAGATTAAATCGGACTTTTGAAGAGTCTCCCCATAGGCTGCCGATGTATATGCCAGTCGTACCTTTTCCGGATACCCTAGGAAATACGATTTTGGCTCTCCTGTTATCAATGGTATCCCAGGATACATTTTGTTTTCTGTACAGATCTGCATCAAGATCAAAATCCAGTATCGGCATATCTTTTACAATAATATAGTCCGAAGAGTCTGTTGCGCTTTCCTCCATCATTTGTCTCGTAATGACTTCTATGTTATGCTCTGTCAAACTATTTGAATACATGCCCAGATCAAAGTAAAGCGTATCCGTATTGTCTACAGCAATTGCGCCGACATAACTGTCGATACTGTTTTGTTTGACCTGCTGCCACTTATAAGGAACTTCAAGCGTAAATAGACCAAAATCCATTGTCTTTGTGCGCGATGGATCTTTGCACCCGACAATGAGGATAGTAAGGGCAGAAATGTGGGATAGTTTTATGAACTGTTTCATGCTATGGCTTATGTGTTGAATTTACAAAATTAGGCTGACTATCCATCTATGGCCAATATTTTTTATTATTAAATCGCAAATCGGTGGAGTGGAAGTGCCAAATTAATTATTAGCTTCGTGTGATATGATTTTCTTTTTAGATATAGACGGTGTCATGGTACATGCCAATCTACATAGGCTGGTAGAGCAGGCAACCGACGGCTTTTATATATTCAGTAGTACAGCTGTTGAAACATTTAATACGATATTCATTGCAAAAGAAGATCAAATTATCCTTTCTAGCTCGCACCGTTTTAGATATACAATAGCAGAATGGAAAAAGATATTTCTTGATAGGGATATTCGAATAGGTTCGCTTAAGTTATTGGATGATGTAAAACAACACTTAAATCATCGTTTTACACGGAAAGATCAGGTATTGGGGCAGATTGTGCGTCAAGGCCTGCAAACGGAAGAAATAATCATTATAGACGATGACAAATCATTAAATGAATTACCACAAGCATTGAAGTCAAGGTTAGTGTTGACATCTTCTTATATCGGATTGACTGAAAAGGATCTTCCCAAATTGAAGACCATACTCAATAGGTAATTCCCATTAGTTATTGCATTGATTATAACCCTGTGACAACACTTCGATTTGTTCGATTCTCAATGTTGTTTTTTGTTTATATCTCTATGACTAGGTTCTTATTAAATCCATTATACAGTTCATTGATATAGCCGTTGGTATCTTATAATTTTTAACAATCCAATTTTTAAATCCGTTTGTACCATAAGGTGGCTCAGGTAATATTTCAATCATGTGAGGAGGAATATCCGAGATTGAGTCATCCAAAACAAGGGACTGACCGACAGCCTGCGCTGAGATGCTTATCGATACAATACACATAAATGATAATTTACCTCCTGATACAAGGTCGTTATTATGTTTTAAATATAAAAAACGCTATTGTTTAACAGCATTAAAAATGATATTTTCCATTTGCCCGATCTTTTCCTGACTATGTACATCATTAGCGATAATAAAAATGCCCAATTGTTGCGCCGGATAAATAGTACATAAGCTGTTAAAGCCCAATTTTGTATTTCCGTCATGGTAAAAATAACGGATACAGTTTTCCGTATTATACATCCAGTTGAGTCCGACAGCAAAGCCGTTAGCACTAGTCCAGGTCAGTTGATGAGAAAAACGAATTGCCGGATCAAGCTCGTCCAGCTGCGCTTTAACATAACCAAGCAGATCATACATTGTAGCGTTGATACTTGGCCCTATGTAATAGCCCTCCAAGTTGACATATGATTGTGGCTTACCGTCTTTGGTATAACCTTGAGCAGTTAGTTTCATCTGCTTTTTGTTCAGGATAGGAGTAATTTCATGAAGGTTCAACCGCGTCTGCAAATATTCTGTTATCAGTTTTTCGTAACTGCGGCGGTACACCCGTTCTAAAATGTATTGCAAAAGCATCACTGCATTTGTGTTGTAGCGATACCTGATGCCAGGTATGGTATCCGGAACGACATTATGAAGATCTTTCAGCAAGCTATCTGCATTGTAATGTGATAAATAATCAGCCTGTCCTGCAAAACTTAATTCGCGAAGTTTATTTTTTTCCGCAGGATAAAGATCTCGAATAATACCCGGCAGACCCGAAGTATGGTTAGCCAATTGAACCACCGTAACGGAATGTCCCTGATATTGAAGATTTGGATAGATACTAGGAAGGTATTTACGGATGTCATCATGTAGACCTATTCGTTTGTCTATAACCGCTTGTGCAAGTAGTGTGCCTGTAAAAGTTTTTGCGATTGATCCGATATTATAATATAAATCATCAGATGGTAACTTACCGCTACCCTTTACATTTTCACCGTAATGATAACTGTAGGCCTTTCCTCTGTATACAATTCCAATGTTAAGTCCATGGGCGGTGCTATCTGACATATATTGCACTGCCGCCCTATCGACAGCATGGTCAAGTTCGGATCGGAGAGGATTATCGGTTCTAACCTGCGCCGGAGATTTATTAGACGAAATTAAGGAACCTACCAGCAAAATAAAAACTTTTATATTCATAATATTTCTATTCATTTAAGGATCGCATTCAGGTATCGTCGGTACACCATTATATCGAATGTCCACTACTGTAAAACTTTAAATTTCAAAGCTAAGGATAAATTATGCAGCTGACGGAAGATGGAAAGATCGATCTCTCAGCAACTTTTTCCAAGTGTCTGGATAATTGGTTTCCATCAATATTTTCTACACTTTGATTGCATTCTTTTTATTGGTTATTTTAGATATCAACGGTATATTCCCAATAATGATCTGTCTTGTCATTACAGAGAAAACCCTCAAACAAATGGCTGGCGATAAGCTGATCCATTTTTTTACGATCTGTTGCGATGAGAAAGAAGAAGCTATCCCATTCAATGGTAAACAGAATTTCTTTATCAGCCGAGTATAGGTAATAATCTTTACCGCCGATTTCATCACAGAATTCATATTCCGTTAATCGATCAAGATCTATAGTTGTGGTGTTTTCATAAAACTCGTCGGTTATCAGGATCTGGTTCTTTCCCAAGAGTTTGAGAGCTTTACGGATAGCCATCTTTGAAAGTATACCAAACGCACCTTCAGTCGGGTGGTAGATACTTTCGTGGTCTGTAAAATTGTTAAGCTTTTCCATGAGGTCCGGTCTCGTAAAATTCCGGTTTAGCCCACCTATAGAAGTCCTTAGGGCTGTATTAAGTTCCGCATAACCTGCAAGACAAGAGCCGTTCACAATATTTTTCCAAGGTGTTCCTTTACCCTTACTAAAAATTTCTTCATCGGCAGGGTATCGGTCATTGTCGTAGCTATAGATTTCCCTATTCGCTTCGGGAAGTTTTTTTATTAAATCAATTTCCTTCAGCGCTTCTTCGTGCGATAGTAACTTGGCTTTTTTTAGATTACTTTTATCAGTTTCCTCTCTATCAAGTTGAAAGAAGGGGAGGAATGCAATGAAAACGGTGTTATAATGATCTTCAAAATGCTCTTTTATTGCCCCTTCATAAGGGTATAACTTTTGCTCGTCAAATATGTTGCCCATAAAATATTGGTTAAGTATGAATAGCCTTTCTTTCAAATCCAATATATGTAATTTTGCATTAAATGAGTTTGGCAAAATCATTTATTTACAAAGTGATTTCAGTTTTTCAAAATCTTTGTCTACTTCAAAATGGGGATCTTTCTGAAGGTTTAGGGACAACGCTTTTTTAAAATCTTTACAAGCATTGCTCTCATCACCAAGATCTAAATAAATGGCCGCCCGATTAAAGTAACCTATAGGATAATTCTTGTTTGATTTTAAAGCTTTCTCTATTTCCGCTAGTGCTTCTTTAGGTCTATTTGTTTCTCTATAGAGATTCGCTCGATTGTTATAAAGTATATGGAGGTCAGGTTGATTAGGAAATTCATTTAGTATTTTATCATAGTCCACAAGCGCTTCATCATATAGTTTTAGTTCCTTTTTAACGTTTATCAAATTTGCAAGCGACTTAAAATCTTTTGGAGATATTTTTAATTGTGATATTAGATCATGTTTTGCATTCTCATAATCTTTTAATCTGATATAAGAATATGCTCTGTCAAAATAAATGTCTGGGTGTGCAGGATTTATTTCAATTACCTTCGAATAGTCAGAAATTGCTTTGTCAAATGCAGCAACTTCTTTATAAGCACCTGCTCTAGCATAGATCACATCGATGTTTTTAGGGGATAAATCCAGAAATTTTGAATAATCAGCTATTGCAAGGTCGAAATTTCCACGAAACCGGTGAATGTTGCCTCTATTTGCATAGGCTCCGGGTGAATTAGGATACATATTTATTGCTTTATCAAAAGCTGAAAAAGCCTCGTCAAATTTTTCTTTTTTTGCATATTTTATACCTTGCGCGTTTAATTCTTCTATGGTCTGAGCGCTTAAACTCTGACAGAACAAAATTATAACTATGAGTGATAGTATCTTTTTCATTTTGGGAATATATAAAGCTAGATAATATGGGTTTATGCAACCAATATACAAAAAGTTCAATAAATTGATGTGGTATACTGTTACTAATTTTGCCTGATTCTGAATTTAATACCCAACTTCATCAAAGTTGGCTAGCTCCGTTTCTAACGAACCATTCAAATATAGTACTTGAAAGGCCATATTTATCGCAATTATCTTCCATAGACATCGATGGAAAATTTACGAAGTTGAAAGAAAGCCCAATAGTACAAGAAATAAAAAACGAGAGGCTGAATATAAAAAATTAAATATTCCAAGTGAAACACAGCTAGTGGAAAATCAATAATATAAAACAATGAACTATAAACAGTTTATTTCAAATCAAGAATGGATACATTTTAACTATCCCTCCAATTTAATCAATGTTGAGGAGGATGAGAGTACTTACTTATTTTATACTGAAGATACTGGAAGTTTTAGAATAACTCCTTTAAAGCTTGAAGGTAGTGCTAATTTTGATGCTGAGCAATATCTATCAGATATATGTAATGAAAACGACGGAGAAATATTAGAGAATCAACAAAATATCAGCTATGTATTCTATATTTCAAAATCGGTTGATGAAGATGAAGACTTAACGATTTTTAATTGGATTTTTGCGATAGAAGATAAAATAGTTTATTGCAGTTATACAATTGACACTGAAACCGAGAATGAGACGGAGATAACTGATGAAAAGAAAGAGATAGAAAAAATTATTTCAAGTTTAAAAATATAATATATTAAAATGACAGGTTGGTCTACATCGTATTGTGAAGTGAACAATATAATTATTCATTATACAAGAACAGGTGGCGATAAGCCTCCATTAATACTATTACACGGATTAATGACTAGCGGGCTATGTTGGATTGATCTAGCGACGGCTCTTGAGAAAGATTATGATATCATAATGCCTGACGCACGAGGACATGGCGAGTCGAGCAAATCTGGACACGGATACTTATATGAACACCATGCAAATGACATAATAGGGCTAATAGAGTCTCTAAAGTTATCACCCGCAAATTTATTGGGTCATTCGATGGGGGGAATGACCGTAGCCTTAGCTTCGACTTACAAGCCTACGCTATTTCGTAGTGTGGTTTTAGCCGATCCAACATTTCTAACATTGGAAGTGCAGCATCAAGTTTATAAAAGTGATGTTATTGACCAACATCGAAAGGTTTTGGCTATGTCCCTTGATGAGTTAATTTCGAGTGCACAAATTCGGTATCCAAATCGTTCAAAAAGAACAATCGAGACATTTGCCAAAGCAAGACTTCAAACCAGTATACATGCTTTTGAAGTGCTTACTCCACCTAATCCAGATTTTAGAGAACTGGTAAGAAACATTACTGTTCCATGTCTACTTCTATTTGGAGATAGAGGAATTATATCTTCAGCTGTTGCGAACGAATTGAAGGATCTGAATTCTCTGTTAGAAAGTAAACAAATTTTTAATGCTGGTCATTCACTTCATCTAGACCAACCTGATTGCTTTTTATCTGAGGTGAGATCATTTTTGCAATCTATTTAAAATTTATATGTACTTCATTTTTAAGTGTTTTGCGTAATATCCAAATTTAATTGTCTATATTTTAATAAACTGACTGATATGAAAAGCTTATTTATAGTCCTATTCGCAATGATGATGCTAAATAGTTGCGGTCAAAAACCAACTATTTCTACAGCGACACAAGTACACATAGGTAAAATGAAATTAACAGGAGACAAGGAGATTGATAACCAGATTATAAATCTTACAAAATCAATGGAAAATTATATGAATGAAGCAAATCCTTCCTATACTCAAAGTGACATCGATAGCTGTGCGTCTATATTAGTTGACTATACAGTAAATATATATAAGACTCAATCGAAACAAGAAGGAATGGAAACTGTAAAATCGGCCATCCTTAAATTGAATGCCCTGAATGATAAATGTCAAGAAAGCCTGATCGAAACGGGGGAGCGGGAGCAGATTGCAGAAATAATAATTTTGGCAAGCCATAAGATGAAGTATAATTCCATGGATGATGACATTACCGAGGAGTGGAGAGAATGGTAAAATAAAACGGTTGAATTAAATCGGCTACAGTTTCCCGTAACCAATCCTACTTTCAAACCAATACCTTAGCCTTAACAAAGTAATCATCTTGAAAGTTAATAGCTGTAAACCTATTCATTCAACATACCACAACCAACTCTAGTGTTCCAATAGCTGCCAATGTTGTCATCGGTAC
The DNA here is from genome assembly GCA_031277685.1 of Sphingobacterium sp. Classification (GTDB taxonomy): domain Bacteria; phylum Bacteroidota; class Bacteroidia; order Sphingobacteriales; family Sphingobacteriaceae; genus Sphingobacterium. The sequence continues at coordinate 83,298 of JAITLV010000044.1, forward strand.
CATTGTCTTTAGCGATATAGGAGCGAGCTATGTCGGTTTCTTTGGCGGTCACTTTAACAGCTATGAGAAGACAATGGCGGAAATGTTTAAATTTGACTGGAAATTTGGTAAGTTTAGTGCTAATACAACATCAAAATATGCACCAGTTATTTCTTTGTCAATTTAAAGGAGAAGAGTATCTATCAATCAGCACCTTAGAAGAGGTAATGACCATCGTGGAGCATTATAAACCAGAAAACTGGAACGAATTTGAAAAGTACCTACGACGTGATGATCCTCTAGGCTATAACGAGTATCTTGCTGAATTGTATGATGTAAGCTTGCCCTTCGATAAGAGAAAATTAAAATCATTACGAATAGATCGTTATAAGTATAAGGTTCTTGAAACTGTTTTGTTTGAACAATTACAGCATTTTAAGTTTCAAAAAATTAATTTCAGGCTGTCCTGATCAAACAATTGCGCCCTTAAATCTAAGCCCCTTAATGAGAATAGTAATATTAGCAAGAATGCCGGATAGTACCTGGCCGGGAATACCAGTCTAGATAACGCGCTGATAAAATGATAACAAACACAGTTGAGGTAAAAAGATCAATTCCTTTTGCCTTTAACTGTGTTTGGATAATTTGCCTTGTGATTATCTTGCTATGTAGTTTTTGCGGTAATCAGTAAATTCTTTAAGCGGTCTTTTTCGTAAAATACGAGAATAAAATTAAGGATGGATACAACCATTCCTGAAGCAAAAAATCCGGGATGCACGGGTGGCATATCATGAACAATATGGATCAAAAATATATTGACCGCAAAGGGTAGGTAGAAGAGAAGGCCAATCCACCAGTATTTTTTTGTAAGTAGAAGTACACCGACCAGCAATTGTGCTAATCGGACAAAGACACCGAGGTAGCTCATCATAATTGCATCATGCAGGTCGCGAAATGTTTTTCCGAACAGTAGAATACCTTCGCTTGCAGGATTATAGGCTTCTGTCAGCATGGTGTATGTCCCGATAGTGCCGAACAGTAGAAGAATGGCAGCAAAAATATACCGTAGTATGATCATGGTTCTTTTCATGATATAGAATTTATAAGTTAAAAAAGGTAGCAGTCACGGATGAGCAATACAGTTGTTAAAGCAATACGTTATTTTAGTTTTAGGATATGTGACATGCCCGTAGTCGTCACGGTTTTGCTTTTGCTCAGATTACTTAAATTGATCTTATTGATGTAATTGCTCGTTTTGTTGGCAAATGGAATATAAGCAAACCCATTTGAGAAATAGCATTTTGCAACTTTTCCTCCTATGGTATACTCGTCGTCTATTTTCGTGGCTGTTTTCGTATTTAGATCAAAACTCCACCAGCGGAAAATAGCATCTGTATTGAAAGAATAAGGGTTGGAAGGATCGAGTTTTGTCGGGTCAAGAACATTGGCCAGGAATTTTCCGTTTCCGTAATATTCAAAATTTGTAACTGGGTTGCCGTTGCCCTGTGAAGCTGCTTCCAGATCAAAATAATAATCTGGATCGAAAACGGTTGATCCGTTCTTGATACGCAAAAGACATGCGGGCTTACCGATGATATTTCTGGCCCCGCCAAATACATTATGACACAGGACATAAATATCTCCATTTTCTGTTTTATTCATGTAGTATACACCACCGCCCGTATTCCAGGCACCAGTAAAGGATCCTCGTTTGTCGCTGATGACTTTAACCAAGGCAGCACTATTGTTATTCGATGAATTATTCACCTTGGTAAGGTCTATTACAAGGATATCACATGTGGTGGTTGCTGGAGTAAACGTATTAAAGTCATTCATGTAATATAATGCTGCATACATATAATTGCCATTGATTATGATTTCTGTGACACCTTCGGCCTGGATCTTTGCTCCTGTAGTTGGAAAGTTGGTTACCGTTCCGATCTTTGACAGCGATGATAAGTCGATAAGCCCGGTTTTTGTCATCGTGGAAGGATTAAAGATAACGATCTTGCCCGATCCGCCGATATAGGCTGTGTTTTCATCTTTAAAAGAAATATTACCCTGAAAGCCTAACTCAGGAACCATGATAGCTCCTTTTTTCTCACCATTATTATCATTTGATAATGTCCATTTACTGATCGAGTTATTCTGATAGTCGTTTACATAAACAGCACTTTTAAATGCATATACCCCTCCTGAATGGGACGCTGAGATTTCGTGAGCTTTGGTATTGTCGGTCGGTCCACTGACATCCGGCGATTCGATTTTCTGCATATATGCGGCGTAAGATCTGCCATCCGTATTTTGAGGCCTTGTAATCAAAGCGTAGCTCGCACTGTCCTGATCAGGTGCTGGTTTTTCGGTGTCGTCATCTTTGCAGGATACCAATGCTAGCATGATAAAAGCTAATAGCGAAAATGTGTTTTTCATTTTTATTGATTTTATATGATATGTTTAATGAATTGAATACGTAATCTTTCCATAAATACTCCGTCCCGGTTTTTGAACGGAAAAGTTGTCATACACCCGGGTATTACCTAAATTCTTACAGTCTACCGCCAAACTCCATTTCTCATGTATTGGATAAACCAATACGGAGAAGTCATTGACAAATTGGGAAGGGATAATGGTCTTAGACGTTTTTATACCGTTCATTGCCCAAGTGAGGAAATAGTCATGCACATAGGATCCCGTATATAAAAGACGTATAACATAAGATTTTTTACGCCCTGCATACAGCGTGTAAGACATTTGGGAATTACCAAATAAATAAGGGGTGTTTGGAAGTCTGGCTCCAATATATTCAGAGGTAAATATACCCGAGTCGTCTACTGCTCTTAACCTTGAATCGAGATAGGTCGTATTCAAATTGAGATATAGCCTTGGATGAAACCTATATTCCAGAAACCATTCGCCACCGATAGTAGATGTATGAAATAAATTGGTGTAAGTGGCAAGCGCATTTGAAAAGGAAGTTAAAAGAATCTTATTTTTTGTACTACGGTGGAAGACTCCTAACCCTGTAAAAAGTTTACGGTTAGATGATCTGTATTGTATTTTGAAATTAAGATTATGGCTTTTAGCGGACCTGAGATTGGGGTTTGGGCTGACCGTGATGTAGTCCCCAAAAATTTCCCTGCCATCAGGTTGACGAACAGTATATTCGTATCCAGGGAAAATGGATAGCTTAGAATTTACGATGCCTTTAAATGTCTGACCAAAGCCTATATCAGAGGAAGTCGAACTGTTGAACTTATCAAATTCATTGTTAATTTTAAAGCTGACTCCCTTTACTTTACTGTAATAATGTTTGATCGAAGTATTTGTAATGAGGCGATCTGCCAAAAATCTTGACTCAAGTGCCGTTCCAAAAAAATTGTTTAAAAGTAACTGGGGTACTTTAAAGGGATCTTCCTTGTATGTGCTCGTGCCAGCTTTGTCTTCTCCGTTCAACGTTCTTTTTGTGGTCAGGACATTAAGGTTGACTTTATATCGGTCACCCAGGTCAAAAAATACATTTTCTCTTGCGTAATATATATGTTGATTGGTTTTTGGCGTACGGCCTTGTGTATAGAGTCCGCTTTCACCTTTATTCTTTTTTTCGGCAAATCTGCCATCCCAAAAATAGACGCGCGCAGCAATATCTTCGAAATAGGTCTGTTCAAAATTGTATCCGAAAGTGGCATCAATATTCCAACGGCCTTTGTGTAAATCTGCTTTTTTCCAATTGAGTGCAATCCCATTGGTATGTTCTCTTGAAAAGGGCTCTCCCCAGGGATTTATGGCTGTAATACCGTGCTGCCATTCTTTATAGGTACGCGTAAAGGAAGAAATCAATTTGATGTTATCGGCCCAGCGTTGGTCTTTGATGCCAAGCTGTACTTTGGCCAAGGTAAAGTCATATCGGTCGTTAAATCTTTTTGCCCGACCCTTTATTGTGTTGAACAGATCGTCAACCACGACATCCACATCATCCATCCAGTAATCATTGTTCGAATGTCGCTGTACAGCATCTACTGTGGCAAATATGTGTTTATTTTTGAAAGGGGACCCAGCGCTGCTGACAGTGACTTCATGGGAGTTCCATGAACCGAACATATAACCCATTCCTAAATAATTCTTTTCATTTTTTTTGGTGACAATATTGATGACTCCCCCTAATGCGTCGGAGCCAAACTGTACAGGAATCAGTCCTTTATAGGTTTCGATGCGTTCGATCATATGGAGCGCGAGGTTTTGAAGGTCAAACCCACGCCCCAGTAGGTAGACAGGAATTTCGTCCACAAATACTTTGACATCCTTTCCATCGATGCCATTGATAATCACGTTGAGATCACTTCCCATACCGCCCTGTTGCTGTATTCGTAGTCCAGGAGTTAAATTTAAGGCTTCCACCAGTGTCTTTGACGTATTTCGAAGTTGTTTTAAGTCAATCACTGTCGGTGCATAGTAGGATTCTCCGAGCACTTTAACCGCACTCCGTCTATCAACTAATACTTCCGCAAGTTTATTGACTTTTTCGTCGAGATAAACCTTTAGCGTATCCTTCGCTCCGCTGATATTCAGCACAAAACTCTTGTATTGATAGGATGGATGGACTATGTTAACCGTGTATCCACCTTGTTTTTCTTTGATAATCACTTGTCCTGCTACATTAGTTCGTTGTTGGAACATACGCTGCTGATCGTTTTTTACATCAACATATGCTCCGCTGATCGGTTGGTTAGCTCTATTCACAATAGAGAGCAAAACTTGCGCGTAGCTTATTTTGCTCCCAGCTAACAATACAATAGCTACTAATCTAAAGAAGTACGTTCTCAACAGAATCACGCTGTATCTTTTTGAAATTAATATGCATAGTTATTTTAAGCTGATTTGATGGGACTTTTCCATCCACAGGGGTATGTTTTTTCATGTGTTTAATTATATTCTTTTATTAAGAATAATTCTAAATAATTTATATTTTTGAACAAAGATAAGCTGGAGGAAGATCAGGACACTCCGCTAGACGGATAAAAAACTCCGCAAAAAGGATAAATTAAAATCGACACAAATGGATCTTCGTCTAAATAACAATGAACAAGATCGAATTCTTGCAGAGAAAGAATTTGCAGGTAAACACTTGGTTTACGAAGAGGGGATTACCGAGGTTACGACCAGTCTTGAAGAGTTTTTTGGTAATGGCTTTTACAGGGAAATTTATTTTGATGGGGTACGTATTGGATTTGGAAATTCCATGATACGAAATGCGATACAACTCGATTTTGAAAACGATGTTGAAATGGTAGAGATGCATTTTGCGTTAAGGGGTAAAAGTATATCGGCAACAGATAGGTTCGACAAAGGGACGAGCTTCCTACCCAACCAACACAATATTATCTATACCAATGGTATCAGTGGCAATATGAAATTGGAATGCGCACATTATCAACGCTGTGAAGTCAACCTCAATCCACTATTTTTTAAGAAATTTTTCCCTCAGGATAGCCAACTGATGGATAAGTTTCGTGAGGAAATCGAGAAGGGGACTTCACGGCTTTTGTCTCCATGCCATAACCCGATGAGCCACAAGATGTACGAATTGATTTATGAAATTATGAACTGCCAACGAAGGGGAGTTTTCAAACGCATATTTCTCGAAGCCAAAGTCATAGAACTTTTGTTGCTCCAACTGGAACAATTTTCCGATGATAGGGAGGTGAGATGCGTTATCAAAAAAAGAGAAGAGGATAAAGTGCATGCGGTAAGGGAATTTATACTACAGAATCTTGATGCTAACCATTCACTGATCGAATTGGCACATCAAGTCGGCACAAATGAGTTTGTGTTAAAAAAGGGATTCAAAAGCCTCTTTGGGACGACCGTATTCTCTTTTTGGAATGATGCGAAAATGGAACAGGCCAAGAAGCTATTGATCGAATCTGATCTGAATATAAGTGAAGTCGCAGATCTGATCGGATACAAAAATCAGCGCCATTTTTCTTCCGCTTTCAAAAAGAAATTTGGGATGCTTCCGAGCATATATAAAAAATAGAACGGTACCTATTTTAATAACAATTGAAATCAATGAGTTTTGCGCTAGCTCTCGTTTGACAGATATGCCCAAAGACTTGAACTAGGGGAAATTATAAGCAAAAAATAGGAATGCTAATTATTTTTTCAGATCACTCGGCAATATGCCAAACTTCCGTTTAAATGCAGCCGTAAAATGCTGTGGATTTTTATAGCCGATTTCGTAAGCAGCTTCATTGATGTTTAGATTTTCATATTTAATTAAATGAGCAGCTCTTTTCAGTCTACCATCAAGCCAATATTGATATATTGTCGTCCCGAATAATTTTTTGAATCCCGTATTTAATGTAAATTCATTTGTATTGAATCTATGGGCGAGATCAATCAGCTTACAGTTTTCGTTCAAGTTGTTTTCAATATATTCTTTTGCAGCATATAGTTTTTCAATTTCGGATTTGGGCGAAGTTTTCGGCGTATGCATGTCTGTGAAACTTTCCAATTGTAAGATCAATAATTCTATGATTTTACATTCCAGATAAGTTTTTTTTAATCCGTCATTCCTGTGGCATTGTAGTATATCATTTATTACCTTATGCATTTCGTAATTGATTGCAATTTGATGATCAGAGATGATATTATAAGTAGCTTTTCGTTCTATTGCATTTCTAAATTCTTCCAATGCAGGGACATCAAATGGAAAATATTTTTTATAGAATGACGGTAAGAGAATAATCTGGAAAGATTCTGTAGGAGAGCCTATTGTTTCTGTTCGTCCTTCTATTCCGTTCATATAGAAGATATCCTGTGTATTCGAGCTAACATTTATTCTTTTTTTTGAGTTTTTGTCAATGACGAAGCTGTGTCCCTTAAACATAAAGTGGATTTCTATTGCCTCAGTATCATTGACAAAATTCCCTATCATTAGATTATCCAACGCAAGATTACTGTGTGCTATAAATACGCCACCAAATGAGATTTCTCGCACCATACCGCTAAAATAGCTATTATGGTATCTCGTGACGGTGTCCCGTACTGGTTCGTCACTCTTTAATTCATAGAACGAAAAGCTTTCAGATTTCAACTCTATTCCGTCTGCTGTACTTATTGAAACTTTCATAGTTGGTCATATTATTGAATTTCGCGTCTTTTTTACTTTGTTTTGCGTTATATCTCCTTCATTATTTACGGTTAGTTTTGCAAAGATAAGTTATTTAGAGTGTTTCTAAATAAGACTATGTCAAATTATTATTTCGGTTATTAACAATTAGATTAATATGACAAAAAAGATACTATCCTTTATGCTCTTCCTAGTAATCAGCAGCTGTTACAGCCATATTTTCGCTCAGAGCCGCGTTTCGGGCGTGGTAACTTCTGATAAAGGCGAGTTGCTAAAGTCTGTACGGATTCAGATTGAAAATACTTCTCGATCTACACTTAGCGATGAAAACGGTTATTTTGAATTTTCGAATATCAATGGCAAAACGGCAACCCTCATATTTACAAGCGTCGGGTACAGCACACGAAAGGAAGAATTTAGAATTCCTGTAAATGGGTTAACAGTAATCTTAAATGCAGGCAATAATTTGTTGGAAGAGGTTATCATTGACAGCTACATCAGAAAGCATACGAGTACAACAAATAAGATGCCGCTCGATTTTATAGAAAATCCACAGGTGTTTTCCAGCTTGGACAAATCAGTTTTAGAGGATCAGTTATTATTTACTATTGATGATGCTTACCGGAACATAACTGGACTTCAAAAAATGTGGAACCCTTCCAGCAGGGCAGGTGACGGTGGATCTTTTATCAATTTGCGTGGATTTGTTTCAAATAACTCACTTCGGAACGGTCTTATTTCCCCAGTTACCACAACCATAGACGCGATCAATATTGAAAAAGTAGAGGTGCTCAAAGGCCCTTCTGCAACACTATATGGGAGCAATATTACGTCATATGGAGGTGTTGTAAACCGGATCACAAAACAGCCTTTCGACAGTTTAGCTGGAAATATAACGGCAACAGCTGGTGGCTTTAATCTCTATCGGGTCAGTGCAGATATTAATGCGCCGCTTACTAACGATAAAAAGCTGATGTTCCGTGTTAATACAGCCTACACAAATAGTGGGACTTTTCAGAAAAAAGATTCAAAAAACGAATATTTAGCATTTACTCCTTCCTTGTTATACAAAGTCAATGAGCGGTTGGATATCCGTGCTGATTTTGAAATTTATAATACGCAAGCAACTCCCGAACAGTTGTTTTTCGGATTGACCAGTATCCCCAGTTTGGGTATTTATAATATGGATGATCTGGGAAATGTTCTGGGGCTGGATTATAGACAGTCCTATTTAGGAGACGGCTTGAAGATGAAATCGAGGGTAAGAAACCTATTTGCGCAGGTGAACTATAAAATCAGTGACAATATCAGATCTTCTACGAATTTCAGTAATGCTTATTCATTTTCCGATGGATTCAATCCCGCTTTTTATATTGTCCCCAAAAGCATGTTTACACAAAATCCATCAGACAGCGAAATTGGGATCCTACGGTCCGACCAATCATCTGACAATAGCAAGAGGAAGTTCATTCAGCTGCAGCAAAACTTTAATCTGGATTATAGCTTTGGAGCTGTGAGAAACAGAACTGTTGCCGGTTTTGATTACATGCGGACCAAAGACGAGCAGCTATTTGTATCGACCTATTTTGACTGGGTGCCATTCAAAGGCATGGATTATTCCGGGATGAACAAGACGACCTTACAAAAACTATACGACAATACACCCAATCCAAGATTATATTATACCACAGGTAACTTAAACACTTACAGTGGCTATATTTCAAATGTTATTACACCAGTTAAGGGGTTAAACTTTATGACGGCGATCCGGTATGAAGGCAATGATTTTGAGGGGGGTATGCTAGCATTAACGCCTACCAAGCCCTACCATCAATCAGTCTGGTCACCTAAACTGGGCCTGGTTTATGAAATCATATCGGATAAATTCTCCGTTTTCGGGAATTATCAAAATAGTTTTAAAAGCAATGGCTATTATCTAACCGATACTGCTGCAAACACTGCGTTATCAGTTCCGGAAAGAGCAAACCAACTGGAAGGGGGATTCAAGATGAATTTATTGCAAAACAGGATTAATGCGAGCTTAAGTTTCTACAATATACAGGTAAAAAACTCATTGATATATACGGGCGAGTTGACAAACAATTTACAGTATGTGCAATCGCAGGCAGGGAAAGTTACCAGCAAAGGTGTGGAACTGGAATTAAATGCTTATCTGGTAAAAGGTTTTTCACTTATCGGAGGCCTTAGTTATAACGATGCTAAAATAACAGAAAACAAGATCAATAATAGCCTAGTAGGCACGAGGCCCATAGATGCTGGGTCTAAGTGGTTAGCCAACTTTAATATCAACTATAAGTTTTTAGATGGTACAATGAAAGGTTTAGGATTGGGTATTGGCGGTAACTATGCGAGTGAAAATAATGTCACAGGCACTTTTATTCTCCCGCAGTATTTTATCCTTAATGTAAATGCAGCTTACGATACCAAAAGGTATCGCATTGGCATCCGTGGAGACAACATTACCAATAAGCGTTACTGGATAGGTTATCAAACCGCCAATCCTCAGTCCCTAGCAAATTTGGTTGGAAGTCTGACATTCAAATTTTAAACTAGCCATGAAAAAGAAAAATATACTATGGACAATAATTCAGCCCGTGCGCAAAAAGATCAATCTCGCTATGCTCACCTCGGGATTGTCGTCAATCTTCAGTATTATCAATTTGCTGTTGCTCGCCTTTTTGATCAATGCACTTTATCAACATAATATTACGCAAGTTGCGTATTACCTTAGCGGGATGTTTATTTGTACGATTGTCAGTTATGTTAGTCGCCTAAACGCTTTTGATAGATCACACTATGCTGCCTTCGAATTGGAGGCTTGTTTACGCATGCAGATTGCACGTCACCTGGCAATTTTGCCACTGGGATACATTACGGAGAAAGGTTCAGGTGGCTTAACGAAAGTTCTCAATGATGATGTACGATCATTACATGGCTTTGTTGCGGACGCAACACCACTATATGCGCGGGCATATGTTTTTCCGATTGTTTCGCTGCTAATACTATTTTGTTGTGAATGGAGGATTGCTTTAATTGCTATCGGTATCGTTGTTTTGGGATTGGCGGTTTTTGCTTTAATCATGAGCAAAAACAAAGACATTTACACAAAGTTCAATGAATCTAAAGAAGCTATCAATACCGCTGTGATAGAGTATGTGCAGGCAATGCCCATTGTTCGCGTTTTTGACGGTGGTAAAACATCGTTTTTGCGATTTGATTATGCCTTGGCAAGGTACAGGGAAATCCTGACAGATTATTATCGTGAGTATGGTTTAGGAATGCGCATAGCCATGTTTATCCTAAATCCGCTCCCTACTTTTATCGTGGTCTTGCTTGCCGGGGCGTTTTGGTATATGAACGGTCAGATCAGTCTTTTGACATTGATTATTTCCTTGTTGCTCAGTACAGCCCTCGTAGAGGCCTTACATACCTTCCGTTCCATTATGAACTTGTCCCTTCGTGCCGAAATCAGTGCAAAGCGCATCGAGGAAGTTTTGGAAGTTGACCCGATTATACCATCACAGGAGGATATGAAACCTGTGGATTCTTCAGTTGTTTTTGACCATGTCTCTTTTACCTATGAAGGTAGAAACGAAAAGGCTTTGGATGACGTCAATTTCAATATAGCACCAAGATCGTTTACCGCAATTATCGGCAGTTCGGGCTCAGGAAAATCCACCATATTACGATTGATCCCACGATTTTGGGATGTACAAAAAGGAAGTATTAAAATCGGTGGGGTAGATGTACGGAACATGCAGCTCGAAACGCTCATGTCGCAATTGTCTTTTGTTTTTCAGGATTCGTTTATTTTTCATGACACAGTTTTGAATAATATTAAGAAGGGGGTAGAAGAGTCGTCCATTGATGAAGTGATAGCTGCGGCAACAGCCGCTGGTCTCCACGAGGAGATCATGCAATTGCCTTATGGTTATGAGACTATTATACAAGAGCGCGGAACAAATTTTTCCGGTGGACAAAAACAACGCTTGGCCATAGCGCGGGCGATATTGAGCAACAAACCGATTCTGGTGCTGGACGAAGCAACATCGTTTTCTGATACAGAAAATGAATACAAACTTATGCTGGCTTTCCGAAATCTGATGAAGGAAAAGACCGTCATCATGATTGCCCATAGGTTGGAAACCATAAAAAATGCAGACCAGATTCTAGTCTTACAAAAAGGCAGGATAATACAACGTGGCAATCATTCCGAGCTTATCCATCAGGATGGCAGTTATCGGGAGCTATGGACTTCATATCGGCAGGCACGCAATTGGCATATCAAAAATTATTAACCCTATTTACCATACTTATGTCCTCAACCAACAAATCCGAATTTCAGGTTTTCAAAGATTTAATCAATGCCGCTGGCGCCAATAAACCTAAATTAAAATTATCGCTTCTGCTGGTGGCATGTTCCTATATATTTCAAGGATTCGCCTATGCCGTATTTTATCCTATTTTTAAAAGCATTATTGCCCGGGAGTACGCGCATACCGTGGAACTGATGTGGTATGTAGTCAGCTTTTTTTTGGTCAGTACGCTTCTCAGCTGGATTGCCAACAATTACGATTTCAATGGTCATGCCGTGGAAGCGCAGCATCGTCTGCGCAAAAATTTGGGAATGCAATTGCGGCGCATCCCTATGCAAATCCTTTCTGGTCGGCGTTCTGGTGACCTTGCAGAGATCATCAGCGCTAATGTGGAAGAAGTAACACTGTTTGTTTTCACCGTTTGCTCGGTCATGATGATGGGGATTATCATTCCGGTAACAGTGGGTATTACGACATTGTTTATTGACTGGAAACTCGGATTGGCGATCTTACTTATTTTTCCGGCCATCATACCCTTTTACCGTTGGCGAAAACCCGCGTTTGACAGAGGTATGAAATATCTGAACGATGTAAACAATGAACTGAGTACCGAATGTATTGAGTTTATACAGGGATTGCCCGTATTAAAAGCCTCAAAAGGGGTTGAGAAAACCGTCGAGAAGCTCGGTAAAACCGTTGATAAAGTCTGGCATACACAGGCATATGGCCACGGAAAGGGTGGAAGGCCCAATCTAATTATAACAACGGCAGTGGAATTGGGCATTCTAATTATTTTGGCGATATCAGTTCTATTTGTGGTAAATGGGAGTTCTGAAGCGATACACGTTATCGTGCTGATGATTATTGTGATACGGTTTACAGAAGTTATTTCTATTCTGGTACCTATGACTATGTTCTTTAGCCTGATGGAAGCCGGTGTAAAAAAAATGAAAGGACTATTTTCAATCAAACCACTGCCACAGCCGGAAGTATCTGCAAAAACCGATGGTTTTGATATCCATTTTGAAGATTTAAGTTTTAAATATGGAGATTCGACCGATTATGCATTGAAAGACATCAATCTGCATATCCCTGAGAAATCCATTGTGGCATTTGTGGGAGCTTCCGGATCGGGAAAAACGACATTGACACGAATGGTGTTGCGCTATGCCGATCCCACCAAAGGGTCCATTAAAATCGGTGGAAAAGACCTGACCACCTTTAAAACAAAAGATTTGATGGATAAGATTTCGGTTGTCTTTCAGGATGTCTATTTATTTGACGATACAATCCGACAAAACATCAAAATGGGAAAGCCTGATGCCACTATAGCAGAGGTTATTACAGCCGCAAAACGAGCACAGTGTCACGACTTTATTATGCAGCTTCCGAATGGGTATGAGACGAAATTAGGAGAGATGGGAAACAGCTTTTCCGGAGGTGAAAAGCAACGTATTTCAATTGCCCGTGCTTTGCTAAAAAACACCCCGATTGTAATTTTGGATGAACCTACATCCTCACTTGATTCCCTAAGCGAGTTGGCGATACAAAAAGCGATAGATGAGTTGGTAAAAGATAAAGTTGTCCTGGTGATTGCTCACCGATTGTCTACCATTATCGGCGCCAACACAATATGCGTCATGCAGGAAGGGAGTCTTATTGAAGAAGGAACGCATGATAAACTTATTGCTGCGAAGGGTAAATATTTTCAGCTATGGCAGGCAGAAACAAAATTAGCTGAAATGGTATAAAAAATAGGAGTAACGACTCCAACAACATAATCCCCTACACAGATCCTTATTTGGAATTAGAATAAATAATTATAACTTTGGGGACCCTTATTTCATTTACTTATGTTATCCAGGACCCAAGATATTGACAAATCGAGCAGCCTTTGCATTGACAAAGACAGCTTTGAAATGATATACCGACAATTCTGGAAAAAACTTTATTACCTAGCCCATCAAAAATTGGCTGATAGTGATCTCGCACAAGATATGGTACATGACGTTTTCCGATCTATATGGGAACGGCGTGACGAACTTGTCATTTCCGATTCAATAGAAAAATATCTTGTCAGGTCTATTAAATACAAAATATCTGGTTATTTTCGTGAACGGATCCAGCAAGAACGAAATATGGAAGCCTCGCTTTTATATGTCAATGAGTCAGAATCGGTAACGGAAAAACAGGTTGCATATAACCTTCTTTCCACTGAAGTAAATCTGCTTGTTGAAAAGCTTCCCGAGCGTTGCCGGGAAGTTTATAAGCTCAGTAGGGAGAGTGGTCTCAATAACCGCGAAATTGCATCGGCTTTGTTGGTTTCGGAAAAAACGGTAGAAAACCAGATTACCAAAGCACTTTCATTCCTGCGATTGGGACTGAATAAATATAGAAATGAATGAAATTCAAATGCTTTAACAGCTACAGAAAATATTGGGCTTTATCCATCATCCCCCTTTTAGCCTTTGCATGCAGACCTGAGAAATCCAAAGACCAACATGCTGGAAAATATCTATTGATCATCAATGGAGAAAAAGGCAACAGAGACAAAGACCGGGCAGTATGGTTTAATAGTCTGGATTCTGGTGCGGTAATCAATGCTGGCGACGGAGTTGATATCAGTGGCAAATTAGGGTCTGCTGTGATCTTGCGTGATAGCTTTGCGCTAAGTTTGGATAAGAAAACAAGCATTCTCCAGAAATTCGCCTATACTCAAGAAGGGATAACGGCCAAAAAATCAGTAAAATTACAGGGGTTTGAATACATATCCTACGCAGCTGATCTGGATAGTGGGCGCATGCTCATCAGTGGCCGCGGCAGTCAGAATATTTCACGTTATGCTATGTTTGATACCAAGTCTATGCAGCTGCTCAAAACCGATAGCTTTAAATTGCCGGTCGCTAAAGGGCAGTCGTTGAGTGATAATTTTGGGGTTTTAAGCGACAAAAGATTTTATGTAGGCTATAGTTCATTCGGGGCCGATTATGATCAATGTAGTGATACATCGTATTTTGCTGTGTTAGATCCTCAAGGTATGAAACCTTTATCGGTATCTCGGGATACCCGTTCAGCTTTTCCGGGAGCCGGTGTGAACGGCATGTTCAGTTTTTTCAAAGGAGCCCATGAGGATCTCTATATATTGACCTCACCCGTATTTTACCACGGCAATCATCCCACAGCGCCAACAGCCTTTTATCGCGTTGGAAAAGGGAAGGCAAGTTTCGATAAGGACTATTTTTTTAACCTTTCTGAAGAGCTCCAAGGTATGCATCTCCTTGGAATTGCGCAAGCTGGTCCTGGTAAAGTTATTCTTGCTACTATTTCTTATCCCAGTACAGGAAGGAGTGATTTTTATCTGGCAGATGTACATAAACAGACACTACGCCTTTTATTGAAGGATCAGTTCCAGCCCAGCTTTGTATGGGGAACAAGTGGTGGAAACATCGAAAAGCAGGCTTATTTTATTGTTAATGGTAGCGCAGGCACAGCGCAGTTATATCTTTACGATCCCCTTAGTGATACACTCAAAAAAGGTGCGTTAATCAAGGGCGAAATATCTCCAAAATCATCCTATCTATTGACATCTCCGAAATAAACTTAAAGAAATATAGCTCATTCTAGCGTTTAAATGACGTTTTTAAATTTATTTTAAAAGAATCTAAATAAGGCATAGGGGAGAATACCGTTAAGATCGACTGTTATTATAAGATGCAGTATATTCAGATTACAGAAGAACTTTTAAAGCGCTACCATTCAGGCAAGTGTTCTCTTGAGGAACAAGCTGCTGTTGAGGCATGGTTGGAAGGTCCAGATGAAGATATCTTCTTCCAGCACAGTTCCAAAGAGGAAGATGAGATTGAAGGGCTGCTTTGGGATAGGCTTCAGAAAAACACCTTTTTAAAAGAAGTTCCCGTAAAGAGATTTAGGAAGAAGTCCTTGTGGCTCACTGTGGCGGCAAGCCTTTTACTGATCGCTACTAGTACCATTGTAATCAACCGCATCGGTTTTTTAAAGGCTACACCGCAATTGGTGCGTATTGATAATCTCAATGGGCAGTTTGCCAAGGCACATAATATAAATGGACTTATTCTGACCGCGTTGCCCAAAGGCGATATCAAGGCAAGGATCAACAGCTCGTCAAGTAATGTTTCCTTTTGTGAGGTGATGCTTATCGAAAACCATTCCATTGAGGATGTCGTTCTGGACTTTGCCTCTGCATGTTCAGATTCTGGCAATTCCAAAAAGAGCTTTATCTGCAAAAAAGGGATAAGCTATGTTGCCCTTAAAATGAGTAGTTTATCGCCCGATATAATCGTGGTTGATCAGCGCTATATGGAAGATTATTTACCCTTAAACCTAGCTATAAAAATAAACAATGAGCTAAGACAGATATAAAGATGAAAAATAGCCGCACTGCTGGTAACAGTACGGCCAATCCCGTAAACCGGGGTAATTTTAACGTATGACAATTAAAATCAATGCAAATTAATAAATTTCTATTGACGGGGCTTCTATTTTCCGTAAATTTTCTATCTATCGCCCAAATTTCCCAGCCGCAGATCAGCGGAAAAGTTTCAAATAGGAACGGCCAAGCCGTTGAAGGGGCTTCTTTATTGGTTAAGTCAACCCAAATCGGAACTGTAAGTGCTACTGATGGTAGTTTTCAGTTAAAGTTACCCTCTTTTAAGCAGTATGTGATACAGGTGAGTGCCGTAGGTTACCTAAGTCAGGAGAAGGAGATCGTACTGAAGCCATCGGATACTTCGAAGGTCGACATTATGCTAGAAAGGGATTCCCGGGCTTTGAAAGTGGTTGACGTTACTGGTATGACCGAAAAGGCAAAGCTTGTCCAGGGCGGCTTTAATGTAAATGCGATCGAGACCAAATCACTGGCCAATACCACTTCCGATTTGAACCAGATATTGAGCCGCAGCACCGGCGTCAGGGTGAGGGAAAGTGGAGGCCTGGGGTCGGATTTCAATTTTTCGATCAATGGCCTCTCCGGAAAACAGGTGAAATTTTTTATTGATGGTATCCCAATGGAGAATTTCGGCAATTCGATGTCACTCAATAATATTCCTGTCAATCTTGCCGAGCGCATAGAAGTGTATAAAGGGGTGGTTCCGGTAGAATTGGGTGCAGATGCCCTGGGTGGAGCTGTTAACATTGTCACCAATCAAACTGTCGAAAAATACCTCGATGCCAGCTATAGTTATGGTTCCTTTAATACCCACCGTGCAGCTTTAAGTGGACGCTACACCGATGTTAAAACCGGTTTTACAATTAATGCTGGCGGTTTTTACAATTATTCAGACAACAATTATCTGATGCGGGATGTGACGGTGAGACTGGCTTCAGGCGGAAATGAGGTCAAGGATGCTAAACGCTTCCATGATGCCTTTCGGTCAACAATGGGGCAGGTAGAAATGGGTTTCAGGAATAAAGCGTGGGCTGATATTTTACTCGTGGGAGCGCTCTACTCTTCCGGCTATAAGGAAAGGCAGACGGGTGCACAACAAGATATCGTGTTTGGAAAGGTACATTCGCGCGGCAACTTTTTTATGCCCAGCTTAAAGTATAAGAAAAAAGATCTGTTCTTAAATGGACTAGATGTGAGCGTATTTGCATCCTATGCTAAAGACAGGACTACGAGCGTTGATACCTCGGCGGCAAAATATAACTGGGATGGCGATATCATCTCCACGGATAAAAACTTTGCCGAACAGGGCGCTTTCTCCCATTTTAAATATACCAATAAATTTTTTGTGATCCGGACGAATGCAGCTTATGCGCTTAATACCGGCAATTCAATTGACCTGAACTACGCACTTACTGCTGGTCGGAGAACAGGAATCAACACCTATCAAGGGGCGGGGCAGGAAAATAACCCATTAGATATACCCAATAAGCTTGATAAGGGTGTTCTTGGGTTGTCCTGGCAAAACCGGTTATTTGGCGAACGGTTAACGACATCGGTCTTTGCCAAGCAATACCATATCCATTCCTATATCCGATCGGCTGTTTATTATAACGGTAGCGGATACGTAAAAGAGGAGGCCGATCAAAGTAAGGATTATTATGGTTATGGAATCGCTACACGGTTTAAGCTAACGGACGGAGCAGGTATTAAGGCATCCTTCGAGCATGCTTACCGTTTACCAGATGTGGAAGAACTTTTTGGTGATGGGGTAACAGTACTGGCCAATCCCCAGCTGAAGCCCGAAGAAAGCGATAATTACAACCTTGGCATTTATTATGGCATAAAGATCGGTGAGCATCACTTATCGGCTGAAGCTTCCGGTTTCTATCGTGGTGCAAAAGATTTTATTAATGCAGTCCCGGGCGGTGTATATTCATCCTTTATAAATATCGGCAAGGTCAATATCACTGGTTTTGATGGAGAACTGAAATATGGCTATCAGGATTGGCTGAACTTTACGGTGAATGGTAGTTATATGAATGCCCTCAATGCAGATAAGAGCTCAACCGTTTTTGAGGACAGAATTCCCAACCAGCCCTGGCTTTTCGGAAATGCGGATTTAGGTTTAGGGAAGAATGACCTCTTTGGTAAAGACACCCGGCTTCAGTTTAACTGGTTTACTCAATATACCCACTGGTTTTATCTCAACTGGCCGAGCCGTGGATTTACGGAGGGCAAAAGTCGAATTCCCACGCAGACCATCCATAATGCCACACTAACCTATTCTTTTCACCAGGGGCGATACAACCTATCCCTAGAGTCGAGAAATATCTTTAATGAAACCGCCTATGACAGTTTTAGGCTACAAAAACCGGGGCGGTCATTTCTGGTCAAACTACGCTACTTTATTAAATAATTCAATCATTCTTAATTATAAAAACCATCTTAAAATGAAAACAAAAACTACCTTGAGCAAACTGTTCCTTGTCGTACTAGGTCTCGCCGTTTCGGTATCCTCATGTAAAAAAAGTTCAGAGGGGAGCCAGGAAGGTGGCGAGAGTCAGGACGGTAATGCCTATGCCATTGTTGGCGAGGTCACCAATCCCTCGGCACTTTATTTCCTTAATTCAGGAACACTGGCAAGTGGGTCGGTTACTGCAGTAGGAAAAGGTGCAGAAGTAACTGGGACTGCCAGACTGTTCAAAAAAGGTAATTATTATAATATTGCCAACGGAACGTTAACCAAATACAAGTATGAAAATAATCTGTTAACAGCGTCTGGACAAGTTGCAGTAACAGGCGCAGCACTGTATTCTTATTGGATCAACGATGAAACACTTATCGTTTGGAATGGTATTACCACAGCTCCCAATAATGTAATGAGCTATAGCATAGTTAATGTGTCCAATATGACAGTGACTAAAACGGGTAACCTTTCCTTTAGCGGTCTGGCGACAGGAGATAAGGCGATTTATTTGAACGGTTGTATACTCCGGAATGGGCGTTTATATCTACCATATGCGGTTTACAATTCAGACTGGACCTCAACTGAGGTATCCTATCTAGCTTCTGTAGATTATCCGGCGATGACCAACCTGAGTATCTCAACTGATACACGTTCAGCTTATGCGGGTTCTTTTTCAGCTGTCATCCCTTCGACGGCATTGCTTAACGGTGATATCTATATGTTGACCAACACTGGAGATAGGTGGGCTGTGACGCCAAATAAACCAAGCGCCGTATACAGAATCAAAGCCGGAGAAAATAAATTCGATACTTCCTACTTTTTCGATCTTTCAGCAATCAGTTCCGGCAATCGGGAGTTTTATGGTTTTTGGGATTTGGGTAATGGAAAAGCTATTACCAGATTAGGAAGAACGGATCTTTTAAAAACTTTTCAGGACTATTTTTCAACCGATGTCTTCGAATATTATCTGGTAGACGTCGTAGCTAAAACAAAAACGAAGTTAAACCTGCCTTTAAGCAAGGTAGTACATGCATCACCTGTACTGGTTGAGAACGGAAAGGCCTATATTGCTGTAGCTTCCTCTACTAGTGGAAACTTTGTTTACACCTATGATATCGCAAGTGGCAGCTTAACCAAAGGGCTTGAGATTAAAGGAGTAGACAATGTAAATTGGATTTCAAGATTTAATTAACAGCATGTTCAGGAAAATCAATAACTGGTTGCATTTATGGCTAGGGCTTATTTCAGGAATCATTATGCTGGTGGTATGCCTGACCGGAGCTGTATGGGTATTTGCGGATGATATTAGGGACCTCATCGAACCGCCTATTGTTGTGGATAAGCAGCATAAGGCGATCATCAGTCCATCTGATATCAGTGGTATCGTGCACAGACTTTATCCAGGGGAGCCTATTAATACCGTTTTTTATAAGGACGGTTCAGCAGTTGAGGTATTGATCAAGAAGTGGGGAAATGACCCACTTCTTGTTTTTTTAGATCCCTACACCGGCAAAGTGCTCTATAAGCGAATCCTTGAAGACCGCCTTACACTTTTTTTCTACTGGATAGAAGCCGGACACAGAAACCTGTGGTTGCCGTTTAAATTGGGCAGGGCTGTGGTGAATTATGGGACACTGGTCTTTGTTGTGCTACTTATTACGGGATTGATATGGTGGTACCCTAAGAAATGGAACCGCTCTACCCGCAACAAGAGTTTTAAGATCAAGTGGGATGCAAAATGGAAACGTATCAATATCGATCTGCATAATGTCCTCGGCTTTTATGCATTGCTGATATTATTGCTTCTATCCCTCACAGGGATGATCTATGGGATCAAGTGGTATAGCAATGGCCTTTACCTGGCTACTACTGGCAACAGCATGCCCGAATGGTCGGCGCCAGTATCTGATAGTACAGCAGTAAAAACACTTAAACTAGAGGCGGCACTTGATCATGCAATGGGAAAGGTCAGAAAACGTTTTCCCCGGAGTGCAGGATATTTTTTTAGGATGCCGGATAGCCTCGATGTGAAGGCCGCAATTGAGATTGACGTTTATCCGAAGCTGAACAGCTATTACGCGAATCAGAACATCTGTTTTGATCGTTACACGGTTAAGGAAATTGTCCGTCCGGATTATTATTCTGCGAGCTTTGAAGGAGTCGGTAGTGGGCTCAAAATCAGGAGGATGAACTATGACATCCACGTAGGGAGGATCTTGGGCTTTCCCGGGAAGATTATCGCTTTTTTTGCCAGTCTTATTGGAGCTTCGTTGCCTGTAACAGGTTTTATTATTTGGTATAACCGAAAGTTCGGCAAGAAATCAAAAAAACGTTAGGGTTTATTCCTCATCGTCAGTGACTCTTTGGCTGCGAATCTTCGAGTGAAAAAACTATTGTATAAATAAAACTGTTTGTGAAATGGTCTTTTAACATAAGGCTACATTAAAAACCTCTCGTTAACTTATGCTTTAAACCTTAAAAGCCTGTAGGGAATTGACAAGTTCAAACACCCTGAAAACTTATCCCTCTCTGCATCGACAGCAGAATGCATTTGTAAAACGCATATTTTCAGTACATTGTTTGGGTAATCTGCCTGACTTTTTTTAGTCAAAATTTAATATACTCAAAATCAGTTATTTGTATAGATTGTCCTTTATAAGGGCGGTTAGAATATTTGGTATGTTAATTGCAAATGCAGCGTTATTATATATTTAATTACTAACTACTAAAAGAAATCCAGATGAGCATGGACAAAAATAATATTACTGGAAAAGATCAGATCATCTCTAAAACTTCGAAGGCTGTCAGTGACGTCGTACCGCAGGTTAAAAAAAAATATACCAAAGCCATCGTAAATATGCTAGATCTTTCAAAAAAATAAGCGATTGCAAAATGGTGTATTCAGACAGATTAGTTTTTCGGGAACCTACACAACAGGATTTTCAGCGATATTATGAGATAAATTCAGATCCGGACACGAATTTATATAATCCACAGGGTGCTATGAGTATCGAAACAGCTAAAAAATCATTTGAGGTTATTCTTGCCCATTGGGAAAGTCAAAAATTTGGTACATGGAAAATCATGGAAAAACTTCATTCTGATTTTGTTATCGGATTTGGCGGTATTACTTTCAGATATTACGGTAGTGAATTAAAACTTAATTTAGGTTATCGGTTCGATAAAAATTATTGGGGTAAAGGTTATGCGACAGAATTTGCTTTGAAGACAATTGGATATGCTTTCTCAATCCTTAATCAAAAAGAGATATATGCCTTAGTAAGACCCGATAATATGGCATCAATTAGAGTGCTTGAAAAATCTGGAATGTTACTTGTAGATACCCTCCATGATATTCAGGGCAGAGATGACAGTTTAGTTTATCAAACCAAAAAAATGTAAAACATAAATTGGATTGACAGGGGCGTTGGAATTGAAAGGTTCCGTATTGGATACGTAGTTTTTATCTCTTGGCAGTCAGCAGACACTGAAATAGAAATACCTTCTTAAAAAACGAAATCCGATTATGGTAGTTTCGAAACGCTTTTCATGGTATAATGATCTATGAAATCTTCAGAGTAAAGTTTACGTTTTATTGAGGAAAGTAGTTCCTTTTCTTTAGACTTTTATTATAATGTCTGTTTAAAATGAGTAAGAGAAACAAAAATATTCCGATTAACAGGTTGCCTGAAGGAAGTGGTAAAGGTATTATGATGATGCGCGGATCATTTCATGGATCTCCAGATTCTGAAGTCAAACGTGCTCATCGCGACGGAGGATACACGTTTATCATTCAGGAAAAAGGAAATACAACGCTTGAAATTGATTTTCAAACCTATTGCATTAAAGCTCCGGCTATTGTCTACTTAAATCCCCATCAGGTGCATCGTGTGATATCATTCGACAAGGCAATGATCAGTACCTGGATCGTTACCGAAGAAAACATCCGGACAGCATACTTGAACTTGTTGGAAGATCTCACACCGGTAGAGATATTGCGAGTAGGACCTGAGAAGCTTGCTGTGCTGATAGACTCGGCAGCCCTATGTATGAAATTATCTGAGGAAAAAACGGAGGTTTTGTATCATTCCATTTTAAAAGAAAGCTGCAATACCTTGATAGCACTCATTATTTCACAATATCTAGCCCAGGAAAAACCAATAGGATACCATACCCGATTTGAGGATATTACAAGAGCGTTTAAAACGGCATTGGAAAAGAATTATAAGCATGTTAAAAATCCAAGGGACTATGCGAGACTTTTAAATCTATCTACTCCATACCTCAATGAATGTGTGAAGTTTACGACTGGCAAACCCGTTTCCATTCATATTCAGCATCGCATTATACTAGAGGCCAAACGGCTGCTTTTTCATTCTGTTAAGTCTGTGAAAGAGATTGCAGTTGAATTGGGCTATGATGACTTTTCCTATTTCTCACGGCTGTTCAGCAAAGCGGTGGGGATGTCACCAACCGCCTTTCTTGAAAAAAACCGCGAATAGTCCTAGACTTGCCGACTCTCGTCATTGTATCACCGTTCTTTCCGCCCTTCCTTTGTATCATTAAGAAAGATAGAAATGTTAAGTAAAAAAAATATAGCCATCGTTGGGGCTGGGCCAGGTGGTCTGACATTGGCCAGGTTGTTACAGATGAAAGGTGTCCAGGTTAATGTCTATGACAGAGATTTTAGTCAAGCCGCGCGAGTACAAGGCGCTATTGTAGATCTGCACTTTGATTCAGGGCTCAAAGCGATAGAGGCAGCCGGGCTTTTGGAGTCCTTTAAAGCAAAGTACATGAAAGGGGCTGACAAATACCGCCTGCTTGATCCATATGGAAATATCCTGATGGATGAAAATCAGCGAGATAAAGAATCCCTGTTCGGAGAAGAAGATTTTCGACCTGAAATCGATAGAGGAGCACTAAGAGATCTCCTGATCGACGGACTGCTTCCTGATACCGTAGTTTGGGATAGCCAGCTTATAAGTTTGCAGGAAAATGAAGATACATGGGAATTACAATTTAAGAATGGAATGACCACAAACGCCGATCTGGTCATCGGATCGGACGGTTACCGTTCTATGGTGCGTCCATACCTGACAGATTTAAAGGCACGATATTCAGGAGCTGCAATTATCCAGGGCGAAATTGACCATCCCGATATTGCATGCCCCGAAATGTACGCATTAGTTAATCAAGGAAATTTGATGGCAATGGGCGATGGGGCTTCCCTCGTTGTACAGCCCCGCGGTGATGGTGGTTTCACTTTTTATGCAGCTTCCATGTATCCTGAAAATTGGGGTATATCCAGTGGTATAAATTTCGGTAACACTATAGAAGTGAGCAGGTATTTACATAAACATTTTGCAAATTGGAATCCTATATTCCTTACGCTTTTTGTAGCCAGCGAAACTTTCACCTGGCGTCCACTGAATTATTTTCCGTTATCAACCAAGTGGGCTGCTAAAAATAATCTTACTCTCATTGGGGATGCGGCGCATTTAATGCCGCCCAACGGTGAAGGCGTCAACCTAGCCATGCTGGATGCCCTGGATCTATGTAAATGCCTGACCAGTGGAGATCATATAAGCCTTAAAGAAGCTATTACAGCCTACGAAAATATCATGTTTGAACGGGCAGCACCCCTTTGCCGGGAGACAATTGATGGAATAGAAGATTTTGCTGCACCAACGAATGAATCTGTACAAGAATTAGTTAATATGCTAAGCCCTAATAAATCATAGCTAGAAGTACCTTAAAAGTACTTCTCTTTTTTCGTCAGCGATGAGATGAAAAAGCCTTTTGCAGCTTGATTTAGTTCCGGGTCTATTCCGCAATCAAATTTCAGTATTATACTTGTTTCAGCTTTTGATGTTATACAGGTTATTATTTTTTGGGAGATAAAATTTCTATTAAAATAACCGTAGATAAGAATTGTATTCATAACGTGATAAAATGAAAATTTACGCAAACGTTTGTTTTGAAAACTTAACTTTTAATGCGAAAAAAATCCAGTATGTTTGATTAGGAACAGCAATGTTATAACTAATTAAGCCAGCAATTAAATTATGAATTCAAAATTGTTGATCAAAGATATTTCAGATTTTGAAATGTTGGTGAATACCCATACAGACAAGCTGACACAGACTGCTTTCCTAAAAATTGGAAATTTGCAGGATGCGGAAGATCTTGTACAGGATCTCTTCATCAATCTTTGGATCAAAAGAGAGTCCATTGTTGTACATGGTCCAGTCTACAATTACCTTTATGTCTCCCTGCGGAATAAAATTATGAATTATTTTGCTAAGGCCAAGCTGCGTCAGGATGTGAAAAATAAGCTTGCGATAAACCTTGAAGTCGTAGATCTTTCCTTGGTCAACCTTTTGATCGAAAAAGATCTAAACACCTTGTTTTCGGAAATTTTGAGCGAGTTACCGGATCACATGCAAAAGATTTTTAAACTACGCAATGAAGATTTTACGCTCAGGGAGATTGCTGTTACTTTAGGATTGGCAGAGCAGACGGTGAAAGGATACAGTGCAGAAATGCATCGTCGTATTAAAGCCATGTTAATAGAGCGTCATCCCGAATTCGCCCGTTCACTTACAGTAATGCTTTCTTTTTTACTGGTCAAGTAATTTTTTTTAATTCCTTACATACTTTTGATTATCACCAGCTGTCTTACTAGAAAGAATACATCTAGAAAAGATTACCCGTGGATCAAAACCAGTTAAAAAAACTAATCAAGAAGTACCAGGAAGGTACAGCGAGTGCTGCAGAGAAATTTGTTGTGGAATATTGGTATGAATCCTTGGGACAGCAAGAAACCGAAGAATCAGAAATAGTTTTTATTCCAGATCGCAAAAATCTTAAGCAGCGGATTGTGTGGGCTGCCGCTGAATACACAGGCAAGCGGTCGACTTACACACGACGCTTTATATATGTTGTTGTAGCGAGCGTCCTGCTGTTTATGCTAACAACCGTTTTATATCATCAATATTTTTCAGCATCGCAGATTGACAGTCTGATCAAGCCAATCAAAATAGTATATCTACATAGAGGAACCATAACCACTGGTACTGCCGAGCGAACGACAGTCATTCTGAACGATGGTACCAAAGTAATTCTGAATGCCAACTCAGGTTTAACAGTTGCCAATTACGATCAACTGCGCGATGTGAAGCTCTATGGCGAAGCCTTCTTTGATGTCAAGAGAGATCCGTCGAGGCCCTTTACGGTACATGGCGGTGGATTACATATCAAGGTGTTGGGTACCAGTTTTAATGTCAAGGCTTATCGCGATATCAGTAATACATCAGTATCGGTGCGTACAGGTAAAGTTCAAGTTGACAACAACCAGAAAAATCTGCGCACATTGCTGCCTGATGAAAATATATCTTACGATCGCAAATCTAGTGATTTTAAATTGACCAATGCTGAATATTCTTTAGAGACCTCCTGGTTATCGGACCATGTCAAACTTGATCAGGCAAGCTTCGAAGAATTGAGCCAAAATTTTAAGAATTTCTATGGATTCTCACTCCATACAGCCGATGAGAAATTATTGAAGGATCGTTATAATATTAATTTCCGACAATCCAAAACAATGACAGCCGCGCTGGAGGAGATTCAGTTATTGACCGGTAAGAAAATTAGTGTTAATAATAAGCAGGAGGGAAAAGAGATCATTTTATACTAAAAATAAAAGGGCTCACATAGTGTAAGACCCTTTACAGAAATATATGGAATCTATCTCACCAGATCCCATATCCGGTTTCATGGATGTAAAACCTTTAATCAACACAAAATTAACAAATGATTAACAAAAAACTAATAATAAAAGAAAAAAGAAGCAATAAATACCTTTCTTTAAGCCTTGGCGGGGCGCTGCTGTTATTATCCGGCACTTTTCCCTGGAACAGTACATACGCACAGGAGAATGCCAAGATATATAACCAGAACTACCAAAAAAAAACGCTGCGGGATGTTATCCTGGATCTACAAAAGAGGTCCGGCTCAGATATTTCTTTTACGGAGAGTTTGGGCCTAAAAAATATAAATATAGTCAGATTCGATACCAAAAATGAGTCTTTAGAGCAGGTCTTGCGACGATTATTGTCTCCCTATGGTATTCAGGTAAAAAAGACGGATAGCGGGTTTGCATTGGCGCGACAGACACAACGCCAGGGGAAACCTATTTCCGGAAAAGTGGTCGATCCCTCCGGTATGCCGGTTTCGGGGGCTACCTTAAATTTAAAGCGCGCCAACACCAAATCCAAAAGTGATGATAAGGGTACTTTTTTACTTCATTCGATTTTCCCTTCAGATACTTTGTCCGTACATTTTATGGGTTTTAAGGCGATCGATACCTTGGTTACAAATGAGCTTGCCGGAGATTTGGTGATCCGTTTGGCAGCTGACCAAGCGCGCGAACTTGATGAAGTCGTGGTGGTGGGGTATGGTGTCCAGAAGAAAGTTAATCTTACGGGATCTGTCGCGGTTGTTGATGGCAAACGTTTACAGGATAGACCAGTAAATAATGTTTCCCAGTCGCTTTATGGAACAGTCAGTGGCCTGACAATTGCCTATGGAAACAATGGTTTTGAACCCGGTGCGGCTCCCTCCGTTCAGATCAGGGGCCAAGGTAAGCCGTATGTCCTGATCGATGGCACCGCCGGAGATATTAATACCATTGATCCGAATACTGTAGAAAGTGTTTCCATCTTAAAAGATGCAGCAGCTTCGGCAATCTATGGTGCCCGCGCGCCTTATGGGGTCTTACTGATTACGACTAAATCAGGAAAAGCTAATCAGAAACCACAGGTCGATTTTTCAATGAATGGTGGGCCTACAACCATTATTAATAAACCCAAGATGGTGGATTCCTATACATTTGCACGGGCCATGAATCAGATGCATGACAACCAGGGTGTCGCCAGATTATTTTCAGAATCTACGATAGACAGGATTATAGCATATATCGATGATCCCACATTACCTGAGACCGTGCCTGACGCCAACAATCCGCGCAAATGGTCCACCTATCAATTCTCAAATGGTAACAATGACTGGATAGATATCCATTATGGCAATGGGCGCCGCATGCAGGAAAATTTATCCGTCAAAGGAGGATCAAAAGACATGGCTTATTTTTTGTCTCTTGGACATGCAGCAGAAAAAGGTGTGCTGAAAATCGTAGATGATAAATATAAGCGCTACAATTTTCAGGCTAAACTCGATGCCAATATTACGGATTGGTGGAAGATCAGTTCCAATACAAGGCTCACAAATGCCGTTCGTGATAGACCAATCTACAACGGTGAAGGTGAATATGGCATGATTATCCATCAGATTTTAAGAACGCATCCCGAGGTTTTTCTTAAATCACCAAACGGATATTACTCGCAACTTTCTCGTGTACCGCAGATGCAAGCCGGTTATCAGAAGTTGACAAATAATACGCTGGTTCAGCGCCTGGCGACTGAAATCAGCCCCCTTAAAAACTGGAAAATCAATGCTGACTATTCGATAGATTATCAGATTTTTGACTATGCAGGTGTTAATCAGGTCGCCTATGAGGATGAAGTAGACGGTACGCTCGTGCCAATAGCACTTACAGTACCGCCGTATATTCAAAAGAAAAAATCCAATACCACCTATAAGGCACTTAATATTTATACAACTTATAATTTAGATCTAGGAAGGGATCACCATTTTACGGTACTGGCTGGCTTTCAGAATGAAATTAATAAACTGGATTCGATGAGTGGGTTAAGAAGGGAACTCATTGTTCCTGATATTCCATCTTTTACAACAGCAACAGGTGAAATGCAGGTGGGCGACGGTCTCACGCATTGGTCGACTTTAGGCTATTTTGCACGATTAAATTATAATTATGCAGACAAATATTTGATCGAGGCCAATGTCCGCTATGATGGCACATCCAAATTTGCCCGTGGAAGGCGTTGGGGTGCATTCCCTTCCGTATCCGCGGGATGGGTGGTTTCTAAAGAATTATTTTGGCAGCCTCTACTGGATTATATCCCGTTTATGAAACTGAGGGGATCATGGGGGAAGTTGGGGAATCAAAATGTTGCGGCCTATCAGGACCTGGCATTATTAGGAGTACAAAGTAATCTAGGCTGGCTTATTGACGGCATGCGACCAGCATATACTACAGCACCTAACTTGGTCAATCGCTTTCTCACATGGGAGTCATCACGTTCAACGAACATGGCGGTCGAACTTGGATTTTTCCAAAACCGCCTGCAAGCCGAATTTGAATACTACCAACGGTTGACCTATGACCGTCTGGGACCAGCACAGGCACTTCCCGCGGTATTGGGAGCAAATATTCCCAGAGAGAATAATTCGGAACTCAAAACCAAAGGCTGGGATTTTAGCTTGCGTTGGAATGGAAAAATAGGTTCGGATTTTAATTATTCCATAGCGGCTAATGTTTTTGATTATAAAAATATAATTACAAAGTATACCAACCCGACAGGTATCCTGACAACGGATTATGTAGGTAAAGATGCAGGCGAAATCTGGGGGTACGAAACTGTTGGCCTGATCAAAACCAAGGAGCGCGCGGACGAGATCAATGCATCGGGCTACCAACAATTCATCAATGGGCAACTCTGGCAAACAGGGGATGTTGAATATCGCGATCTCAATGGGGATGGTTTGATCAATAAAGGTAAAAACACCATTAATGATCATGGAGACCTTAAAATCATCGGTAATTCAACACGCCGTTATCAGTTTGGACTTAATTTAACAGCTAACTACAAAAATGTCGATATAGCAGTGCTTATCCAAGGTACCGGAAAGCGTGATCTATGGCTGGATGGCAATGTTTTTTGGGGGTTTAGGGCATGGAATCAGTCCTCCCTGTTCCCAAATCATATGGATTATTATCGGGATGTGGAGGGCGATCGGTATTCGGGACTTGGTATAAACACTGAAGCTTATTTTCCGCGGCCATACAGTAATACCACTCAAGATAGCAAGAATAAGCAAATACAGACACGCTATCTGCAGAATGGTGCCTATGCACGCCTTAAAAATCTACAGATAGGCTATACCATTCCTCCAATGATGCTCCAGAAAATCGGCTTAAAACGCACCCGTATTTATTTTTCCGGCGAGAATATCTATACCTTATCCAAACTCCCTAGCGCGTTTGATCCTGAAACAGCAATGTTGGGAGAATTTGGGGATGGCAAAGGCATGTTTTCGCAGGCAATTTGGGCATTCGGGATAAATATTTCGCTTTAAATCATTTGATGTGAATGTAAAGGTAGCAAAGGAAAATTATATCTAGCAATTAATAACCAATGAAAAAAATCATAACCTTATTATATACGACAGTCATTTTACTGTTAGTCAGTTCCTGCTCCGAAGATTTTTTAGACAGGCCGCCACTGACACAGATTGAAAACGAAAGCTATTGGCAAACCGCCAAAGACCTAGAGAATTATACGGTTCAATTCTATACGGTATTCCCAGCTTTTAATACGGTAGGCAGTTTTCTCGGTATGATCGGTTGGGATGGCTCCCGTGGATCCGATGTTCAGATTTCCAGTTCACCGAGTACAGTCTGGAATGGCACCGAATCTCCAGTTTCATCGGGCGGAAATTGGACCTGGGGTAATATCCGTAGTGTCAATATCTTTTTTAAGAATTATACGAAATGTAAAGATCCTTTTGAAAAATATAAGCAGTTTTTAGGAGAGGCCCATTTCTTTAAAGCTTGGTTTTATTTCGAAAAAGTTAGACTCTACGGTGATGTTCCCTGGTATACGGATCCATTGGAGATGGACTCTGAGGAATTATTCAAAGCACGTGACCCACGTACAACGGTAGTCGACTCAATTTTGGCACACCTGGATAAAGCGATTGAATATCTGGAGCCTGTGGCCACAGCAAAAGGTAAAAACAATCGGCTTTCCAAACAGGCTGCCCTGCTCTTCAAATCCAGAGTTGCCCTATTTGAAGGCAGCTGGCAGAAATACCATAAAGGTACAATATTTGGTACAGCTGGAGCTGATCCCAATAAATACTTCCGACAAGCTGTTGGTGCTGCCGAAACATTGATGGATGCAAAATATGGCATGTCCCTGTATAACAACAATGATCCCGAAAACGATTACTGCAAACTATTTTCCCTGAAAGATCAGCTTGCCAATAAAGAGGTGATCCTTTGGAAAGCCTATTCGATTAACCGTGATCTGTCACACTCATTTCAGATCTATGTATCCGATCGCACAGCGGGGATATCCATGACTTTTGAGCAGGTACAGCATTACCTGGGCCGGAATGGTCAGCCATACGATTATTTCACCCTTAGTAAGACAGTGAAAGGTAATGCTTTTTTAGAAAAGATACGGGCCGATTGTGATCCACGGCTGTCCCAGACGATATGGACACCGGGGGCTTTGATGTGGGACAATACCTTTGGTAAAGCCACCTTTAAAAAACCATTTCTGGACAAATCTGGCGAGGCATTGAATAATACCGGTTTTCAGATCCGGAAAGGAAATGATCCGAAATCTGCTCTAGCAGGTGGTGGTGTTTCCTGGAGTTCAAGTGATGAAACTGGTGCAATCATCTTTCGTTATGCCGAAGCGTTATTAAACTATGCTGAAGCAAAGGCTGAACTCGGTGAGACAGTCGATTATACCAAATCAATCGATCTACTCCGCAAAAGATCAGGTATGCCGGATTTTGCTATTACTAACGATCCCAATAAAGACAGGTATGCCGACTATGGTTATAATCTATCAGACCAATTGAAAGAAATCCGCCGCGAGCGCACCGTCGAACTTGGAGCCGAGGGATTTCGCTATGATGATATCCGGAGATGGGCCGCCCATAAACTGCTAAAAGGGAAACGGCCCAAAGGATATCCATTTCTGGCCTCGGACTGGACGGATACAAAAATAAACTATAAAGTTGATGCGGACGGTTTGCTGGATCCTTTTTTAACACAGCTGCCGAACGGCTATGGATTTAAGGAAAACCGCGATTATCTGGAATGTATTCCGCTGAATGAAATCACTTTGAACAATAACTTAAAACAAAATCCAGGATGGGAATAAAAGTATTTTTACCCTTGCTATTCACCCTGTTTTATAACATGGGCCAAGCTCAATCTGTTATTAGGATCGGTCTTATCGCCGATCCACAATACGCCGATAAGGATACCCATGGGAGCCGATTTTACCGAAACTCACTTGACAAATTGGATTCGGCAGTGACAGTGATCAACAGGGAAGGGGTTGATTTTACGGTCATGCTTGGTGATTTGGTCGATGTAGGGCCAAAAGATCTGCCGCCGGCGCTTCAACGACTCAACAAGCTCAAAAAACCGGTCTACAACATCTTAGGAAACCACGATTATGTAGATGTTGAGGATGGGGCACATTTATATAAGTCCTATAAAATGCCTAATCCTTATTATACTGTAGAGAAAGGTAAATGGCTGTTTATCCTGCTCAATACCAATGAACTTGCCGAATATGCCACTGAAGTGGGATCAGACCAACGTCAGGCTTGGAAGAAACTCAAAGATTTACTGAAGACAGCAAAAAGAAACAATGATCAGCCCTGGAATGGAGGCATCAGTGGAAAACAGCTGAAATGGATGGAAAGACAACTTCACAAAGCCCGTTCAGCATCCAAAAAGGTGATCGTTTTCACACATCATCCCTTATACCCTGAGAATGGCCTTGAAGCACTGAATAACCGGGAAATATTGGCCCTCATCGAAAAATATCCGGTTGTAAAGGCGGTGATCTCAGGCCATCATCATCCCGGTAATTTTGCAACCTATAAAGGTATTCCGATGATTACGCTGGAGGGGATGATCGAAACCGCGGACCAAAATGCTTTTGGTGTTTTGGAGCTCCATGAGGATCAGCTGGATCTTCATGGTGAGGGACGGATGACAGCTAGAAAAATTAACTTTTAAAGATAAACTTACTATTTAAACAATAAAAATTATGAGAAAAACAACATTAATGTTTGGCAAAGCCGTCTTTATGTTTGCCTGTATGACTTATCTGTTTGTGGGCTGTCAGAAAGATATTACCCAAATTCAGGAAAACGGGCCAAAAAAAATGGGCAAAGTCAATACGACATTGGCTGGGCCCACTTTTGTAAGCGCGCATCGGGCCAACGATCTGATTAAGGTTGATGAGATTATCAACGAAGGGATCAATAGCCTGGAAGTGGATATCTATGTTGCCAATAAAGGCGGTCAACCAACCTGTTTGATCGGACACGAAGCCGGAACAGCGACTGGACAGACATTGGAAGAGTATTTTGCAAACCTAAATCAGAAGCTTCCAGGCTATACCTCGCTTTGGTTGGATTGTAAAGACCTGAACAGCGCCACAAATGAACAGTTATTTTTAAAGACATTGAAGAAAATGGATAGCCTCTATTCCATTAAAAATAGAGTATTGATAGAAAGTATGTATCCACAGCATTTGACAGGCTTTAAGCAGCTTGGCTGGACGGTGAGTTATTATTGCAATTGGTCAGATTTGAGCGGCAAGACACCTGCGCAGCAAGAGGTTGTCATGGACGCTATGTACAGCAAGCTGAATACCTATGGTGTAGATGGAATTAGTTACGATGCTTCTGTCGATAATGCGATGAAATCTTACTTCCCCACCAAAACCGTTGGCACTGAACGTGTGAAGATGTATGCCTGGGCATTATCACGTTATTACGGAGAAGCAGATCTTGCAAGTAAACTGGCGGGATATTCACATCTTGATATATTATTGATTACATTTTATTCGCCACAAGGTATTTTGATAGATGGAGCCAATTACAAAATTGTATCTGCATTAACGAAAGAGCCGAGCAAGTTGGTTGATGTCAACGGTAATCCTCCCGTTAATGGTGAAGATGTCACATTATGGACTTATAATTATCCGACATCTTCCAATCAGGTCTGGAAATTGAGAAGTGTTGGAAGTGGATATTATGCCCTGAAGAGTGTGGCTGATACGACTAAAGTATTGGAAGTAAGGGGCGGTGGATCTGCAAACAGCACGCCTGTTCAGGTGGCCACATTTGCAAATGCTTCAGCACAGCGGTGGAAGATTACTTATGTGGGAAGCGGCAATTACAACCTTGAGCCAGCATCTGCCGTAGGTAAAAACCTTGATGTAAATGGGTCAAGTACCGCCAATGATACGCAGATACAAATCTATTCAGCGCACACAGGCAACGCACAAAAATTCAGGTTGGTTAAACAATAAGAGACTGCTATCATGACACAAATTGAAATGATAAAGATCAAATATTTATATATATATATCACGGTTTTGAGTTTTGCAGGTTTTCTGCTTCTCTCCTGTGAGAGAAATAATCCCGAGGAGAATACTCCGGATGAGATAATCGGTAAAAAGAGCCTAAATTTGATCCAGGGCGATATCAACGATCTGACGGCCGCTATTCCAATGGGCGGAAATGCATTTGTGATCAATGGATCCAATGGAGCAGAGATTTTTGATAATTCGAATTATGGACTCCGTAATTGGACCAGTCTTTCGGCTGTGATAAGTACCTATTTTAAAGTTACACAATCGGGGACGTTACATTTGGGGATAAGAGGCTACGTCACCACGGGCACGAGTGTGGTCCGTTTGACCGTCAACGGACAGAGCTTCGATGTATCCATGACAGGGGGAGCACCGGCAAAAGATTACTATGCAGGTGCAGTGCAGATTGCAGCACCTGGTTATGTAAAGGTAGATCTACAGGCAATAAGCAAGACCTCTACGTATATCGGTAATATGACCGATATACTTATCGGTGGTACGGCAGCTTCTTCTGGTCTCACCTATGCGAACATACCTGCAAGCTATTATTTTTCACGTCGCGGTCCTTCGGTACATTTAACGCCAAGTCTTCCTTCAGGTAATTCTTATGAATGGATGTACAGTGAAGTGACTGTTCCCGCGGGGCAGGATCCAGTAGGTAGTTATTACATGGCAAATGGTTTTGGACAAGGGTATTTTGGCTTTCAGGTCAATTCAGCTACACAACGAAAAATTATATTTTCCGTATGGGATCCAAGCAATGAGACTGATGGAAAGACTACTGCGGTGAGTAGCGGAACTGATGTGGTCGTCAGTGGTTTCGGCGGAGAGGGGACAGGCGGAAAAAGTAATTGGACATACAACTGGTCAACCGGGACCACCTACAAATTCCTGACAAGAATAAGACCGGACGGGTTAGGAAGCACACTCTATTCATCTTGGTTTTATGCTCCAGAGTTAGGAACATGGAAGTATATTGCCACTTTCAAGAGGCCGGCTATTTCAACCTACATAAAAGGTGCTTACTCTTTTCTTGAAAATTTCAATAATACTATGGGCTACTTAGGCCGAAAGGCCTATTATTCAAATTTTTGGGTCAGAACAACAACAGGTACATGGATCGAATCAACATCATGTAAATTTAGTGTTGACGGCGCAGGAGACAATAATCAGCGTGGCGATTATAGGGGCGGAGTTGAGAATGGTAAATTCTTTTTGCAGAACGGAGGTTTTTTTAATGATTTCGTGGCAGAAAATACTGTTTTTACACGGGCTGCTAATGGTACCGCACCAAATATAAATCTTAATAATTTGCCCATGAATTAAAGAAATTGGTAGTTAGTTGGGTGTTCAATTTGGCGCAACGTGGAGATTATTTCATGACGTTGCGCTTTTTTGTTTACTTTATTCTGCTTGCGTCCGATATAAGATCTGATTGTTGAAAATTTGTTGATCTGTAAATAACAAGGTAATTCATTCGTTCATAGCCTAACGGAGTTAAGAGGATACTAACCTTAGTATCCAATGAGCGTTTTACAATCTAATTCCAAGATTAGATATGATATACTTAGTTGATAGCACTAAGTATATCATAAACATCGCATATTTATCTGCGAATGGTAACCCCTCCATCTACCGACAGGTATGATCCCGAAATGTAAGAGGCTTCGTTTGAAGACAAGAAAACAATTGCGTTAGCAATTTCTTCAGCTTGTCCGATTCGTTTCAATGGAACAGCTGCTGCTATAGCATTTTTTATATTTTCAGGTGTTTGCTGATTCATAGGAGTATCCGTCAGTCCGGGAGCAACGACGTTTACCCTTATTTTTCTGTCGGCAAGTTCTGTTGCCGCAGTACGTGCAATCGAATCGACCGCACTTTTTGTGGCCGCGTAAGCTCCCATTTGCGCATACCCGCTGACAGATACCCCAGATGAGATAAGAACAATCGAAGCTCCTTCTGATAAATGAGGAATTAATTTTTGCAAAGTAAAGAATAGTCCTTTGACATTGATGTTGTACAGGTCATCAAAAACCTCTTCGGTTGTATCTTCAATTAAATATTGTTTTGCTATTCCCGCGTTCAAAACAAGCACATCCACTTTGTTCCCGCTATTTGCAACTGTTTCTGCCAATAGCGCAATATCTGCCATTTTGGAAGTATCCGAAGGCAAGGTTTTCAATTTTGGGCTATTAATACTTACTGATGCTGTTTGTAGACTATCGGAATTTCGGCCTGTTATCAATACATTTGCTCCTTTTTCAATAAATGTTTTAGCGGTCGCTAATCCAATACCTGCACTTCCTCCCGTAATTACCACGTTTTTATTTGTAAAATTCATTTTTTTAAATTTTTAATGATTGAAAATTCATTTTTAGTCAAAATTTTTTAAACTGTTTGTTTTTGAAATCGATTTCTTTAACTCTGCAAAGTTAATTTGATTAAATTTATTTTGGTAACTTTGTAACCAAAAGTAACAGTAACTTTTGAGTAACAAGGTAACTTATGATGGAAATAGAATGCACGAATAACGACACGAACAGAAAACAGATTATGGCTGTTCACGATGCCATGGATGTGTTGAATGGCAAATGGAAAATCTCAATAATATCGTCAGTTTGCTATTACAACAAACGGCGTTTTTCTGATATTTTAAACGATGTGAAAGGTATCTCCAATAAAATGCTCAGTAAAGAGTTAAAAGAATTGGAAATGAATCAGCTCATTAAACGGATAGTTCTCGATACGCAACCCGTAACGGTTCAATATCAACTAACAGAATACGGTTTGACGTTAAAAAAAATCATTAATACTTTGGCCGAATGGGGAACTGAGCATCGAAGAGTGATTGTTGGAAAGTAAAGCACACGCATTTTTGATTTTTAGGTATTTATTATTTTTTTGTGTGCTAAGGTTGAAAGGAAAGTTCTTCCGGCTTCACCGATCATCAGCTAAAGAACAAAGACGCTCATATCAATTTGACAAAATCAAGTCTGTAGTGACAATTTCAATAGCTTACATTTCTACTTTTAATTGTCCTTTCGTACAACAAGTTTTTAGCAAAAAATCCTTCATCCACATCTTTTGCTGTGTGGTAGTCCTGTTCACTGTTATAAAACAATTTGTCGGCAGAATGAATTTTTATCCCTGTTACTTTCTTTTCAGAGAAGTATAATTTTCCTTGTTATGGAGATATGCTAAAACTTAGTATGGGCTTTAAGATTTAGGTTAACTATCTAATGACAGTTTGTTTTACACTCCCTCTAAATTCACCGGGAGTGCATCCAAAATGCTTTTTAAAGGCATTTACAAAATGTTGGGAATAATTGTAACCTATCATTGTTGCTATTTCGGAAATGGAAATATCTGTAGAAACCAAAAGTTCTTTGGCTTTATCCATCCTCAGATTCGATAGAAATCCAAAAACCGTCTGCCCAAATATTTCCTTAAAACCTGTTTTTAACTTGGTTTGGTTTATCCCGGCTGACAAGGCGAGATCAGGAATAGTTAAATGGTCAAAGTCTTTACTGATCAGCTCTTTTACATAATGAATTGCTTCGATATCACTTTGGCGAAGTTTTAGACTTCGATCGTATTTACTTTGTTTACTAAAGCAGCTTATTTGAGTTAATAATAATTCTGATGCTTTAGACTCCAGATACAGTCGTTTTAGTTTACCGGAGTAATTATCTTTTCGTTGATACATTTCCGTGATTATTGTCCACATTAGCGGATCTTTAGCTAAGGAGGTGAACAACTCTTTTCCATCCAGCACTTCATCTGTTACATATCCTTCACAATAATTGGCAGCGTATGATTCGGGACTGAAAGAAACTTCAAAAAATTCACCCATTCCGTGATCTACATCCATATGAAACAAATACTCTTCTTTTTCTTCCTTAAATAGCATACATTCTCCTCTTTGGATGTTAAGAGCGTTCTTATATTCACTTACACACGATCCGCGGAGGCAAAAATGTGCAACTATTGTTTCTTTTTCAGGAGCAACGGAATAGGTTTTAACCCCTTTGGATTTATATTGTCCCCATTTTAAGTGGATTCCGTTCAAAAAGACATTATTTAATGTAATATCAAACCCATCATTATCGGATAGAATATCCTTCCTTTCAAAAATCCCTAAATGGTCAAGATTACCCTTAATATGATAGTTACTGGTATCTATCGTCATCTTATATTCCATAATACTTCCGATTGCGTTATTAATTCATCCGTTCTCGTATAGCCTCCAACCGCTATACCGAGCATCTTTGCACAAAGATAAATATCAATTTAGAATTATTATAAATAATAAGTATAATGTTTAGCGTCAAATTATTTATGCCCGTCATTTTAGTGATATCAGCATCCGCTTTAAGAGCACAAAATACCTATCAATTGGTAAGAACAGATACATTGGGAGACGACCATACATTAGAAGAAGTGATTGTCAATAGACATAAAAATAAGTATAAAGTGGAGAAGCCTTCATCATCATTGCGTCTTGAAGGTAATTTACTGAAGATTCCACAGAATATTCAGGTGCTGAATAGTCAGCTGTTAGGAGATCAGCAGATCTATTCAATGTCTGACGCAATAGCTAGGAATGTAAGTGGTGCAGCGCGAATTGAAGAATGGGGAGACATGTATACCTATATTACCATGAGGGGAACAAGGGCTGCTTCTTTCAGAAATGGTATGAATACAGCTTGGATGTATGGTATTCTGTCAGAGGATATGAGCTTTGTAGATCGTATAGAATTTGTAAAGGGGCCTGCTGGATTTATGATGTCAAATGGTGAACCTAGTGGAATATATAATGTCGTGACCAAAGAACCTACAGGCCAAAACAGAGGAAACATTTCCTTGGGTCTGGGAAGTTATGGTTTGTACAGGACATCGCTGGATCTGGATGGAGTCATGAATAAAAATCATTCACTTTTGTATAGATTGAATGTTTCTGCACAGAGCAATAATTCCTTTCGGGAATACGAATCAACCCGCAGAATCAATATTGCTCCGGTACTCCAATATCGAATCGATGATAAGACCACTTTAACGTTGGAATATATCTTACAGCGTGCCAAATTGCCGGACCTAGGAATCGGTTATTTATTTTCAAAAACAGGATACGGAACAATAGACCGCAAAAAAACTCTAGCTGATCCGGGTATAGAATCCACGAAGATAAATGACCAAAATATAACGGCTAATCTGGAACATTCATTCAACGAAAACTGGAAGCTGACCGCACAGCTTTCTTATTTCGACTACGATCAGAAAGGATCTTTCATTTGGGTCAAGAGTATTGATGATATCGGGAATACCCAACGTATACATTACATATGGGATGCAAAAAATGAAATGACTTTTGGACAGGCATTCGTTAACGGAAAATTCAGAACCGGTAAATTAAAACATACCTTACTTGGAGGAGTCGACTTTAGCAACAAGAGCTATGTAGCAGATTTTAATCAAAGTAACTTGTTAGATAGTATAGGTAGTTTCAATATCCATCGCGACTACTATCAGAAACCCTATTATGGTATAGGAAAATTTGACAGGACGATTCCTCTAAAAGAGCGGGTAGGTACTGGATTTTTATTGGAGTCACGGATCGCAAGTATTTATTTGCAGGATGAGCTACCCTTTTTTAGCGACAGGTTACATCTGACTTTGGCAGGCCGGTATACCTATGTTAAGGACAATAATTATGGTGCGGTGTCTGAAAATAAACGGTTTACACCACGAGCCGGCTTGAGCTATTCCCTGAATAAATATACGAATGTGTACGCTCTGTATGATCAAACTTTCGTTCCACAGACCGGAAAATTGCGTGATGGTGGGCAAATAAAGCCATTGACCGGAAATAATATGGAGCTTGGATTCAAGAAAGATTGGTTGAAGGGCAAATGGAATACTACGCTGTCATTGTACAGAATCATGAAAGACAATCAGGTATCCAATGACCCAGATAATGCTGGCGGAGAAAATTATGTCCTTCAATTTGGGCAGACTAAAACACAGGGGATTGAGTTTGATCTTAAGGGAGAAATCTTCCAAGGAATGAATCTTATGGCCAACTACGCATTTACTGAATCGAAAATTACAAGATCGACCAATAAATATGAAAAAGGAATGCTGGTACCCGGGTATGCCAAGCACAATATCAATACCTGGCTGAATTACAGGATCCGGGAAGGGGTACTTAATAACTTTGCCATGTCTACAGGATTGACCTATATGCTTGATCGTGCAACCTGGTGGAATGGAAATTATGAGGGAGAAAGCCTGCCAGATTATTTCCGTTTAGATGGCGCTGTCTCGTGGGCATCTGAAAAGCTCAGCATCCATCTGAATATTTACAATATTCTGGACAAATACCTTTATAACGGAGCTCATCACTCCAGCGGTTGGTATTACTGGCGTCCTGAAGCTCCCCGAAACTTCAGATTAAATATTACCTATAATTTCTGATTTTATGAAAAACAATAGACAAAAAAGAATTGCTCTGATCACTCTTTTGATGGCTGTAATACTATCAAAACTTGATTTTTATATTGTCGATCCCGCATTGATACCTATCCACGAAGGAGTCAATACTTCTTCCAGAGGATTACAGATCGTAGCACCTTTTTTTATCCATGCATTCCTTTTCCATATTTCTCTGATGATGGTGGCAGTACTGCTGATCATTACATTTTTATAGCTATACCCTTTACAAAACGGAATGAAAAAATATAATATAGTACTTATTATCCTGGTTTTTGTTTTTAATTGTTGTTCTGCTCCCCAAAAGAGAGAAAATGGACAGGATTTTAAAAGAATAGTCGTGTTGGGACAGGCGCCGTTAGAGATATTATTAAAACTGGGATATAAAGACAAAATTGTAGGAATAGGATATCTCGATCAGCCGGAAGCTTTAAAAGATTTTTCTGATTTACCTATAATGGCGGTTGGATGGCCTGATAAAGAAAGTGTTCTTTCACTGAAACCTGATTTGATCTTTGCTCTTGAATCTGCCTTTCGATCCAATAAAACTGGTGATGTTCAATTTTGGGAAGACCGTGGAGTACGCACCTGTGTGTTGGATAATTACAAAGTCGACAAAAATCTTGAAAACCTGAGAAATGACCTAAAAAGAACAGGAAAGTTATTCGGAATTGAGTCAAAGACAAATCCCTTGATACAGCAGAACAGGAATATAAGTCGAAAATATGCCAATTTAAAAACGGAGTCTCCTAAACGGGTACTGCACTTGTCGTATACAGGTACAGCTGATACATACTATTACTATCCACCAACGATGTGCTTGATCGATGAAATCATCTCAGATTGTGGTGGAGAGTATATCGATCTGGGACCAAATTACTTTATTATCCCTTTGGAAACGATCATACGTTCAGATCCTGACAAAATCATTATCACTTGGTTCAGAAGGCAGAACAAGGTCAATATTACTCAAAAAATCTGTGCTAATCCCTTTCTCCAACATTTAAAAGTAATAAAAGATAGACAGATCATAGAAGTCGACTATACCCAGGCGATCCGGGGTACTTATGATATGGAGCCTATTTATTGTTCAATTTCAAATTTTCTTAAGTTATGATTCAATCGCGCAGTGGTACGATATTTATTTTGGTGATCATCCTTTTTTCATCTTTCTTATTTACTTTAAAGCTCGGACAGGTCTCAGTTTCTTACACAGATATATGGAGAACCTTAACAGAGCCCGATCAAAATGAGTTGTTAAAAGACATTATTCTCCATCTTCGCCTCCCTCGAATAGTATTTGCTGTTTTGATCGGAGCTGGACTTTCGTTATGCGGATACGTCATGCAGGCAACGATTCAAAATCCACTTGCCGATCCTTATATCTTGGGAATATCGTCAGGGGCTTCTTTAGGAGCTGCAGTAGCGATTTCAGTCCGTGTTTCTCTAAAAGGTATTATCGCGGATGAAGTGTGGGTTTCTATTCTTGCCTTTATAGGAGCTTTATCCGCGATGGTATTGGTACATCTGATTTCAAATTTCAGGAACAGAACTACCACAACGCGACTGATCCTGTCCGGTGTTATTATCAATTCACTCTGCATCGCGATTACGAATCTTTTGATCTATTTTACAAAAGACCTCGAAGGAGCCAGGAATATAACATTTTGGACAATGGGGAGTTTATCCGACATTCATTGGTCACAGGTGATCGTACTCGCCTTTATACAGATTTTTGTGCTATTGTACTTTGTTACCCAATCCCGTTCTCTGAATTTAATAAGTTTGGGGGATGAGCCCGCAGGAACACTTGGTGTGGATGTCCAGCAAAAACGTAAAGTATATCTCCTGATCATTACTTTTCTCACAGGAATTATTGTTTCCCAATGCGGCATCATTGGATTTGTCGGGCTTGTAGTGCCTCATGCAGTACGTGTCATCTGCCGTACATCAAACAGTGGCATTCTTCCAGTTTTATTGCTGAGTGGCAGTATCTTTATGGTGTTGGTAGATGCACTTTCCCGAAGTATTATTCCTAATCAGGAGATTCCAATCGGTATTATCACTTCACTGATAGGTGCTCCCGTTTTTTTATTAATATTTATCCAAAGGAATTAATAACATGATTGAAATCGAAAAATTAACAGTCAGATTAAACAACAAGCATATCCTTAAAGATATTTCATTTAAGATTTTGCGAGGGCAATTTGTTGGAGTGATCGGTGCCAATGGAAGTGGGAAATCCACTTTGCTCAAAAGCATCTATAAAATTATAAAACCTTCTTCAGGAGATATATTGATCAATAAAAAAAGTATCGGAGAGATCTCTTTTGCCGAATTAGCCAAACAAATTGCTGTGGTAGGTCAGTTCAACTCTACGGAACTTGACTATTCGGTCGTAGAATTTGTGATTATGGGACGTTACCCGCATAAAACAAAGTACGAAAGAATGAATCGGAATGATTACGACATTGTACATCAGGCACTAGACTTTATGGATATGGCGAGTTATGGAAGACGAAAGATTTCAAGTTTATCAGGTGGCGAAAGACAAAGAGTAGTTATTGCTAGAGCTTTGGCTCAGCAACCGCAATGTTTGATTCTGGATGAACCTACTAATCATTTGGACATTAAATATCAGCTTCAATTGCTAAAAAAATTGAAAGGACTTCCAGTTACAGTGATAATGAGCATCCATGATATCGCATTTGCCTATAATTTTTTTGACCATATCATTGCCTTGAAGAACGGAGAGTTAATAGAAAGCGGAGCGCCCAGTAAGGTAATTACAGCACAGTTAATAAACGAGATATTTGATATTAATATCAAATTGGTACACTGGGGCAATGAACAACGTGTATGTATATACTATGAGTGATTCTCACCGTCTGTTAATGCTACATAAAATGTCAAAGCCCTAAAACAGAGATGTACAAATAGGGGCGCGTTAATTCTCTTTATTATCTATATTACGTTTGTAGAATCTCAATGTTTTTATCGATTTTAGAAGATCTTCTTCTGTTTGCGCTTTCAGGTTTGAACCATGAAGATTAAATCGGACTTTTGAAGAGTTTCCCCATAGGCTGCCTATGTACACTCCGGTCATTCCTTTTCCGGATATTCTCGGAAATACGATTTTCGTTCTTCTATGTCGATTCCATTTTGTTTGACCTGCTGCCATTTATAAGGAACTTCAAGCGTAAATAGACCAAAATCCATATTCACTACAAAAGAGTTATTGTTTATTTCTGGGCCATCAAAAAGTTTTTCTTTTTGAATATTGTGGTTCCTCTTTATTTTCATTTCAAATTATTTTAATAAAAATTCATCATACGCATTAGATAGTCCGATTTCATGGATGTGAGAAATAGTTTTTTCGACATCATAATTTACATAATGGAAGCTGACCATTACCGTATCAGGAGATGAAAGATCTGAATTTTGATCTATTTCCAGCAATGTATAGCACGATTTATTATCTCCGTGTTTTGGTTTTCCCACTGAGCCGACATTAATTGCATGCCTGTAAATTTTCCGGTTAGTCTTTTCACAGAATATACTTTTATGATAGGGAATATGGGTATGTCCCATCAGTAAAATATCTGCTTCAACGCTATCCATCATTTCCAAAAGATATTCTTCATCACAATCTTCCCTTATATATTCTGTATTGGAAAGCGTACTGCCGTGGACCATTACGACTTTTATCTGCTGAAAAGGGAAACGAAACTGTATCTGCAACATAAAAGGGAGGCTCAGCAGGAAGTTCCTGTTATCCGAAGTAATGTTTTCATTTACCAGTTTGATTGATTCATATCCAAATTTTTCTTCTGCTTCTGTTTTAAATGAAAATGGGAAGGAAGATTTTTTGTACGCTATTCCCTCATCATGATTTCCCTGGAGACATGTGATTCCGTAGTAGCGGATGGCTTCAATGACCTCGTTGTCCCATCCAGCAAAATTGACTAGATCTCCAAGGCAATAAATGTCATCCGGCTTATGTTTTTGTATATCTCCCATTACCGTTAGTAAAGCTGGAAGATTAGCGTGTATATCGCTGATAAATGCTAATTTCATATTTTTGGCTTTTTAATCAGTCATTTTTTTTGGTGTAATCAGCACGGGTATTTTAGCATGCTTTAGAACGTAGTCAGCTACTGATCCCATTAAAAGCCTCGTTAAGCCAGTACGTCCGTGAGTTCCCATTACAATAAGCTCAGCTTTCCATTGCTCGGCGACATTAAGTATTTCCTTATGGGGTTCTCCTTCGGGGGTAAAACGAAATACTTTATCAACTCCATTATATAGTTCTATGTATTGCTGAATAGTATTCTCTGCTTCCTGTAATAAGATCGCATGCTGCTGCCCTTCATTAATGCCGAGATCCGGGTTGGGTAATTCTTTCACAGCATCAATCACAAAAACAATCGCAATGGAAGCCGAAATCTG
This sequence comes from Sphingobacterium sp., assembly GCA_031277685.1. Classification (GTDB taxonomy): domain Bacteria; phylum Bacteroidota; class Bacteroidia; order Sphingobacteriales; family Sphingobacteriaceae; genus Sphingobacterium. Next base: position 127,909 of record JAITLV010000044.1, read on the forward strand.
GTGTGCCAGTTCAAAACCGATACGGGCAGCTTTCATGCCGTAGGCACTGTCATCAACGGCAATGAGTATTTTGCTGAAATTCATAATATTTTCATTTAATTGTTAGTGTTCCCAAGTAAGTAGCTAAAAGCCCTAAACTGACACTGAATATCAGGTAGAGTGCACAATAGAGGTAATCGCCCTGTCTCAGCAGACTGATACTGTCATAAGAAAAACTTGAAAATGTTGTAAAACCACCGCATATCCCGGTAATCAAGAACCATCTCCATTCCGCAGTCATCCAGCTAAATTTTTCAGTCAGTCCAAAGAAGATCCCGATCAAAAAACATCCCACGATATTGATCAGAAACGTTCCGAGCGGAAAGGTAATGTGGAAGTTTCTTGCAATAATATCCTGTACAAAATAGCGGAATACACCACCGATCCCGCTTCCTATCCAAATTAAGAGTATCGCTTTTAACATTGGTTCATTTTTTATGTTTCCCAGAATTCGACTTCTTTGTAGATAATGATCTTATCTTTTAGCAGTACATGATGCTTTAAAAAGAAGTTCTCCAGTTTTTCCCTTTCGTCGATAAGCTCGATACATATAGCCAGTTTCGTATTGTTTCCTTCAAGCTGGTAGCGTTGGATTTTTCCCTTGCGGGAAAACCCCGAATGCGTCTGGTAAACAGATGCATTCAGGATACCATCTTTTTTAGCGTCAGAGACAATATGAAGATACGCTGATTTTGGAAACATTTTTCTGAAAAATGAAGCTTCGCTATCTTTGACCTTATGAGCGGGCTCTATGTAGATCTTGAGTTTTCCCAGTGATTTTTTTGTGATCTCTTTCATATTGTACTATTTTATTCAGGTTGTACTTTGGGTCAGATTATTTTCTTTTGATCATCCTCCTGTATCTGCTGATATGGTGTTTTAGGAAATGTTCCCTTCTTTTTCCAGCCTCGGATAGCGATCCATCGGACGAAAAATAGGAATCAAATATTTTGGGCACTTCAATTCGCTGGGCGCTGTAAATTCCTGAATGGCCACTAAAAAAATAGGCGGTAAAGCAGGCAATTGCATAATAAAGTGTATACTCTCCACCAAAGAGTTCTATACCCATCAGCGTACAGGCAAGTGGTGTATTGGTCGCACCTGAAAATACAGCGATAAATCCAAGTGCTGCAAAAAGTCCTACCGGCGCGTTCATGATATCAGAAAGTGTATTGCCAAGCGTAGCACCGATATAAAATAGCGGAGTGACTTCGCCACCTTTGAAGCCAGTTGCCAAGGTTACAGTGGTGTAGACCGTTTTCCAGAGCCAGCTCCATGGATCTGAACCTCCCGCATGAAATGCCGATTGAATAGTAACTGCCCCCTGATATTCGGGGTCTACTCCCAGACTGAGATAATCAGGCTTACCATTTATGACGGTCAGTAAAATGATCACGCATCCACCAATAACAGGAATAAGCCATTTTTTTGAAACGGAAGCCACCATGACATTTTTGATACGATGTGCCATTTCAGCAAAAATAAAACTCGCCAGTCCAAAAGCAATTGACGCAATGATAATCTTTCCGAGCAGCAGCAGATCAAATGGGATATACTGTGAAAGCCAGAATGACTGGTCCATAGGAGGTATCGCATCGATATGATAATGGGTATGGTGGATTTTCCATGCGGATACAGTGATATCACCGACAGTCCCGGCAATTAGACAGGGTAGGAGGGCATCGTATTTTATTTTTCCGATAGCCAATACTTCCAGTGCAAAAATGGCTCCTGTCAGCGGTGTTCCAAAAACAGCACCAAAACCAGCAGCTATACCTGCCGTCAGCACAATTCCGGTATCCCGCTGGTTGAGACAGAACCATTTGCCGAACATCTGTGCGATACTTCCGCCGATCTGCACCGCTGTACCTTCACGTCCCGCTGACCCGCCAAAAAGATGTGTTATGACGGTAGCAAAAAGGACAATAGGAGCCATCCTTTTAGGTACTCCGCCTCCGGGCTGATGGATTTCATCCATAATCAGGTTATTTCCCTTCTCTGAGGATTTACCGACAGATTGGTAAAGGAAATGAATCAAAAGTCCTGCAATGGGCAAAAGATATAGCAGATAAGTATGGTCAAACCTATAATGGATAGCGAGGTTCAATATCCACAGGAAAAAGGCTACAATACTGCCGATCGCAATCGAAATAGGAATGACAATGACACTCCACCGAACCAGCTGTCTGAATATGCTGACATGTTCCATTCTTATCATATGCGTTATTTACTTTTTAGCTGAGGTACAATTTCCGAGGTATAGGAGATCAGACTGTCATTGATACAGTTATAAGCTGATTCGCGGTTGCTGAACCCCAATACTTCAACTTTTTTATTCTCAAGCTTTTTATAATCTTCAAAGAAATTCTTGATCTCGGGCAGCATATGAGGCGGTAGATCTTCTATATTTGCGATGTGTTTCAATGAAATATCATGTAAAGCTACCGCGATGATCTTATTGTCCTGAACACCGCCATCGATCATTTCCATCATCCCGATGACTCTGGACTGTACGATTGTCATAGGGACCAGATTTTCGGTACATATCACCAGTATATCCAGCGGATCATGATCAGTATAATAGGTCTGGGGAATCAGTCCATAGTTTGCAGGATAATGGATGGAAGAAAATAGAACCCTGTCCACCTTAATCAAGCCGGATGGTTTATCCAATTCATATTTTGTCCTGCTTCCAGCCGATATTTCAATCACTGCCGTCACTTCAAATGGCAGATTTTCTCCCGGAGAAAGATCGTGCCATGGATGTTGTGTTCCTATCATTGTTGAGTTATATGTTATTATTCTTAAATGCCGCTATGCCTGCAAATTGTGCTTCAGTGCCTAGTTCATCCTCTATTCTGAGCAATCTGTTGAATTTGGAGACCCGTTCGGAGCGGCAGCCGCTTCCTGTTTTTAGCTTTCCTGCGCCTGTTGCTACAGCCAGATCCGCAATAAAAGTATCTTCAGTTTCACCACTTCGGTGAGAGATGAAGCACCCGTAATTGTTCTGGTAGGCAAGCTGTACTGTATTTAAGGTTTCCCAGACTGTACCTATCTGATTGGGCTTGATCAGGATCGAATTCGCTACCTTCTCATCAATTGCTTTTTGAAGGATCTTGGGATTGGTACAGAGGATGTCGTCGCCGATCAGTTCCGTATGTTGCCCAAGTTCTTCGGTCATGGATTTCCAGCCGTTCCAGTCATTTTCACCCATGCCATCTTCCAATGAGATAATCGGATAATTTTGTAGCCATTGTTTCCATATATTCAGGAGCTGCTCTGATGAAACGAGCTCTTTGGTTGATTTAAAGAAACAGTATTTACCATCCTGCCACATTTCACTGGTTGCAGGATCTAGACAGATCGAAATATCCTGTCCAGGTTTATATCCTGCGCCATGGATAGCTTCAAGAATAACTTCGATAGCTTCTTCATTGGATTTCAGGTTCGGAGCAAATCCACCTTCATCACCCACGCCGGTAAAATATCCCTTTTTATTAAGGATGCTTTTTAGCCTATGAAAAGTTTCTTCACCCATGCGGATAGCTTCCCTAAAAGTTGGAGCATTGTGCGGAGCAATCATAAATTCCTGGAAATCGATATTATTGTCTGCGTGCTTCCCACCATTGATCACATTCATACAAGGAACCGGAAGGGCCAGATTACCACTGGTATTAAGATACCTGTATAATGGAATTTCCTGCTGCTTTGTGGTTGCTCGGGCAAAAGCCATGGAAACCGATAGTATCGCGTTGGCACCGAGATTTGACTTTTCAGCTGTGCCATCAAGGTCAATCAAGAATCTATCGAAATCTTCCTGACCGGAAAAACGCTTACCTTTTAGGGCGGCGGCAATGATATTATTTACATTGGATACCGCGTTCAGTACGCCCTTGCCTCCATATCTGGTGGGATCACCATCCCGTAATTCAACCGCTTCTTTCTCTCCAGTGCTTGCGCCTGACGGGCAAATTGCTTTTCCATGGCTGTTATCGAGCCAAAGTTCAGATTCTACTGTTGGATTTCCTCTTGAATCTAGGACTTCTCTTGAAATGATTTTAGTTATTGTCATATTTTAGTGAGTTATTGTTTATAAACTTTATCAGTTACTGATCTGTTTTAGCCAAGGGTACAAGAAGCAGTGGAACATCTGTAGCATGAATGAGATCGTCTGAAGTGCTACCTGTAAAAAGCCTACTTAATGCTTTGTGTGATGGCTTTCCTGCAACAATAATCTGAGCGCCCCATGTTTCAGCAGTATCTAAAATAGAATCTGTTATAGGTCCAGCAATCAGAAATAATTCTGTTGGTATATCATCAGCATATTTATCTTTCATGGCACGCAGAAATTCTGCTTCATCGGATTGAATTTCCTCGCTGAGGCTATTTACGTAACCTACGAGTGTATCTGAGGGATTTTCAGTACTTGTATCCACCACAATAATACCGATTGCAGCATGGATCTGCCGGGCAATGAAATATCCGTATTCAATTACTTTTTCAGATAAGGGCGATCTGTCTACAGCGATCAATATTTTACTTATTAGTGCCATAATTTTATTGTTATTGGTAAATTGAAGAAATCTGGAAAATAGAGCCAAAGAAATACAGCTAAACAATTTTGATCTTGTCCTAAAAGGAGGAAAGGCACAGTGAGGCGGTCTTCTCCATTATTGGAAAGACTTGATGTTAAAAACTTAAATCTGCTGGTATTTTGGTGTATTTGGAGTTTGAAAAACATAACTTACCTGATTAAAATGTTATACATTTAATTAATCAGGCGTCATCAGCTCTTTTAAAGCGGTTGGGTAAGGAAGAACACCATTTCCTTTTTTTGTTATAGTAAATATACTAATATTTTTATATAGTATTCTTTTTTTGTAAAATAAATTAAGCTATTGCCTTTTCCCCTTAATTTCGGGTACTATAAGTACAGGGATGCTGGATGAATGGAGAATATCTTCACTCAGGTTCTGATTAAATAGACTCATAAAACCTGTATGTTCATGCGAGCCAGCTATGATCAGTTGTGCATTCCATTCTTTTACTGTCGAAAGTATGCTGTCTTTTACTCTTCCCTCGAGTATGAAAATTTTTGTTTCTATTCCGCCTGAAAAACGATAACATAAATTTTCAAGAAATTGCCTGGAGTTTTTAAATATCTTCATACTTTCCGTCGCATCGGTGAGCATATACATATCCATACGATATTCCCTCGAATTTTCGACGTGTAGTAAGGCGATTTCGGCCCTCAGCTGTCCTGCTATTGCGTAACCAAACTTTACAACAGCTTCAGATAGCGGTGTTTCATCGATAAGGATCAGGATTTTTTTTAGTGGTTCCATAATAATTTTGATTTAGTTAATTAATGAATTATCATACTGAAAAAACAGTATTTCTTAAATAGTATCATTGCCAGTCGCCTAGCTCTATTTCTAAAGACATCGTAGTTGAAAAGGAAGGTTTGGATAGTAAAAACGTAGACCTGTTTTAAGAACAGCAAATTTTCTAACGTTTCGTTATTTCTTATTAAAGGAAATTCTCGAACATATTTTGGGAATTTTACTGACATACTGACCTGATTAAAATGTTATACATTTAATTTAATCAGGCGTCATCAGCTCTTTTAAAGCGGTTGGGTAAGGAAGAACACCATTTCCTTCTTTGTTAAAGTAAATATAATATATTTTCTTAAAAATCTAAGAATATCTAAATATACTTTTTTGCGGAGAAATTCCACAACCCATAATTTCAAAGATACAAAATGATTAATCTAACCCGTTGTGCATTATGATTTAGGTTAAAAAATGGATGAAATCCGCTATGCGCTTTTGTGTAGTTTCCGGTTTTCTGACGAGGATAATCCAGCCCAATATTATTTTTCTTGTGATTTGCTCAGACTTAGAAAATAATCTTTCGAGCCAGTATGTTTTTCAATTTTTCTACTATTTTCCAATTGTCCTCTTTTTTATCATATTGAAGTAGCCAGGTTTCTTGAGGGACTTTCTCTCCCTTATCATTTGAATGTTCACCCACCGTAATCGTGATCTCTGAAGGAAGAACGTGGATAATTTCGGCGTAAGCTTTTTCGCCGCCAAGGAATTCGATAATTGCTGGCATCGCATTATAACCAATTTCAGGGCTGAATAAAAACTCAGCTATGCCGCCATAATGAATCTCAGTACCATGAAAAATAATACCATTCATAATCTTACAAATTGAAACTTAAAGTTATAGTGATCTTGTCTCAGATCATAAATTTTGAAATTTTGATCTGAGATAATTCTAACAGTCGTAAGCCATTTTTGTTTTTTTAGCAATCCAATAATTTATTTTGCAAAAGCAATCTATTTGTTATTGAGACGTGTTATATCAGTAATTAAAAGGCAAGAGCTTGAGGGTGAAATAGCTAAATTTTCAGGTAAAAAGGATTCAAAAAAATAATATATTAATCATGAACGTAAAAAGAATATTTGGAACTATTCTCACAGTATTGGGTATTGTAGGACTAATTTATACCGGCTATGAACTGATCAAGAAAAGTAATGCCTATACGAATTTGGCGGTAGTCGGTATTTTGGCGCTTATTTTCTTCTCTTCAGGAATATGTCTTGTGAAGAATATTAACGACGAGTCTTAAAGGCGGTTCATTGTAGGATTATGAAACAAATAACTTTTGACGATTCGCATATCTATATAGGCAGTTTTGGGAACTTTAATTTTCGACCATTAATGGATTGTGTCTATCTAGAGATACCGATCTATTTTTTAGATGGTGCGATTTCGATGGGTGATATCGAAGTAATTGATCCAGTTCAAATTGTACTTTATGTTGCTCCATATACAACAGTTGCAGGTACAGCTATAAAAGCCAAAACGTGGGTTTTAGAATGTATTGAAAATTCGGATGTATGGAAAGTTGCTGAAAAATATAATGTTTAAATATAAATTAGATTAGGTCCTTTCCTAAAAATTAGTGAAGGCCGAATTATTAAGTCCGACCTTCATACATGAATTTTACTTAATATAGTTGAGAATATGAATAACAAATAAATACCTACCATTGTTTTCATAAAAATCCCTTAGCTTGTGGCCAAGGCTTGTTGTATTTCAACTATTCTTGGGCAGCCTTGTCGTTTATGAAGCCACCTGCTATCCCTGTCAATGCTTCGTCAGTATCTTTTTCATTATCTAAGGTTTTTTGGAGTAGTGTTGCTACATCGTCGTGTCCCATCGTTTCCGCAAATGTGCGAAGTGTACCGTAAGTAGCGATCTCGTAGTGTTCTACTTTCTGTGCGGCAAGGATGAGGCCTGCGTCTCTGGTAAAAGTATTTTTTTCTGTGTCAGAAATGATCGAATCGGCTTCATCAAGTAAACCCTGCATAGCGTCACATTTTTTAGCAACAGCTTTTTCTCCCAATTGCTCAAATACCTGTTCAAGGGTTTCTATATGTTTCTGAGTTTCTTTGGTATGCTTTTCAAAAGCAGCGGCGAGTTTTTCGCTAGTTGCAGCTTTCTGCATTTTGGGTAAAGCTTTCACTAAATGTTTCTCTGCCCAATAAATGTCTTTTAGTTCATCGACGAAAAACTCGTGGAATTCACTGTCTTTCATTTTTCCGGTATTACTAGAAGTTTTTTTTGCAGCATTTTTTGCCGGTATAGATTTTGTGGTTGTCATAATAAAAATTTTAAGTGTTACTTCATAGATAACCAAGCCCAAACCACTTTAGTTCAATAAAAGAAATTTAGGGCTTATTCTTATTTTAAAAACCAGCGGTGTTTTCTCAAATCCCTTCATCAAACGGCAAATGTAAATACTTGCCAAACCTTTCAGACTTTGGCTTTGTTCACATGATGGATCTAGGTTAAATATTACGGTTTATAAGAATTAAAGCCTACCATGGGAAAGATGATAGGCTCCTGTATAATTTTTGTTCGAATTGATAATTTATTTTCCTTATTAGTATGAACCAGAACAGCATTGGATATGAAAAAAGAAAAGAATTTAAAAACTGCTGAGATAGATCAGCATTTAGTGGACAATTCCCAGCAGATTATGACCACCAATGATGGTGTGCCTATTTCCGACAACAACAACACATTAAAGGCGGGTGAGCGGGGGCCATCATTACAGCAGGATCATATCTATTTTGATAAGCTGATGCATTTTGACCGTGAGCGAATACCAGAACGTGTCGTTCATGCACGTGGATCGGGAGCCCATGGTATTTTCGAAGCGACCGCTGACTTATCCCAATATACAAGCGCAGCATTTTTAAAAAAAGGAACAGTAACACCTCTTTTTACAAGATTTTCGACCGTAGCGGGATTTAAAGGTTCTACCGACCTTGCTAGAGACGTACGAGGTTTCTCTGTTAAATTCTATACCGAAGATGGTAATTACGATCTTGTTGGGAATAATATTCCCGTTTTTTTTATTCAGGATGCGATGAACTTTCCAGATCTCGTTCACGCCGTAAAGCCAGAGCCGAACAACGAAATGCCGCAGGCGGCATCTGCACATGACACCTTTTGGGATTTTATATCACTGATGCCCGAATCTGCGCACATGATCATGTGGACGATGTCAGATCGTGCAATACCCCGAAGTTTAAGGATGATGGAAGGTTTTGGTGTCCATACTTTTAAATTTGTGAATGCCAAAGGAAAAGGCACGTTCGTTAAATTTCATTGGAAACCGAGATTAGGAGTACATTCAGTCGCATGGAACGAAGCCCAAAAGATCTCAGGATTTGATGCTGATTTTCATCGGAGAGATCTCTATGAAGCTATTGAAAGAGGCGATTTTCCACAATGGGATCTCGGCGTTCAATTGATTCCTGAGGCTGATGAATTTAAATACTCGTTTGACATTCTTGATGCGACAAAGATTATTCCAGAGGAACTGGTGCCTGTTCAGATTATCGGAAC
>JAITLV010000045.1 GCA_031277685.1 Sphingobacterium sp.
AGAGGGTCGCTGGTTCGAGCCCAGCTTCAGGAGCAATATTGAAACCGGCTTTATGCCGGTTTTTTTGTTTACCATGCTTATTAAAAAACTATGAGTTTAGTAATTATTGGTACGGTGGCTTTTGATACGATTGAAACACCGTTCGGTAAAACTGACAAAATTATAGGTGGTGCCGGTACTTTCGCAAGTTTAGCGGCGTCCTATTTGTGTGATCAGATTAAACTGGTCAGTGTTGTTGGCGAAGACTTTGGGAGCCATAATCTTGCGATGATAAAAGATCGTGGTATCGATATTTCCGGTGTTCAGGTCATTCCCGGTGGGCAAACGTTCTCCTGGTCTGGAAGGTATCACAATGATATGAATAGCCGCGATACACTGGCTACAGACTTAAATGTATTGGCGGATTTCGATCCAATTATTCCCGATAGCTATCAAGATTGTGAATATCTTCTGTTAGGTAATCTAACTCCACAGGTACAATTAACAACATTAGCTCGTTTGAAACACAAGCCAAAACTGGTTGTGTTGGATACGATGAACTACTGGATGAATGTTGCTTTGGACGATTTAAAGGAAGTGCTTCAAAAAGTAGATGTTTTGACGATCAATGATGCTGAAGCCAGACAACTATCTGGTGAGTATTCTCTGGTTAAAGCAGCAAAGGTTATTTTGGAAATGGGCCCAAAATATTTGATTATTAAGAAGGGGGAACATGGTGCATTGCTTTTTGGCGAGAATCAGATTTTTTCTGCTCCAGCCTTGCCTTTAGCGGATGTCTTTGATCCGACTGGAGCAGGAGATTCGTTTGCGGGTGGTTTTATCGGTTATTTAGCCAAAGTAAAAAGTGTCAACTTTACGAATATGAAGAATGCGCTGATTTTTGGGTCTGCGTTGGCTTCTTTTTGTGTAGAGAAGTTCGGTACAGACCGACTGGTAGATCTTACTGAAGAGGACATACAGAAACGTCTGAATGCATTTGTAGCCCTGTCTCAATTCAATCTATAAGTTTTAATTAAACTTTCAGGATTCCAATAACCTGAAATCTAGAAAATACACTATCTGAATGAGGAGCGTCTTTGAGCTCCTCAGTTAGATCTTGGCCTGCCCAATGTTCATAGTGCATTCCTTTCTTCCAAAGCCTACTGTTACTGACATCATAGATAAAACTCTTGTAAGCGACCCAAACCTGGGGCTTATCCTGGCCATTTCTTAATGCGAGTTGACTTCTACTATATTCGGGTAATCCTTCTGTTATCATAACGATTGTTAAGAAGGCGAAGATAGAAAAAACTAGGCTACTTTATAGGCGGATAGTGATCGTTTCATTAATTTCCGGGCAACATGTATCCGCGTCTTTACAGTTCCAATTGGTATGTTTAAATGCTCTGATATCTCATGATATTTAAATCCTTCAAAATAGAGCGAAAAAGGGATGTAGTATTCTTCAGAAAGATTGGAAAGGGCCTCGTGGATATCTTCCATAACAAACTTGCTTTCACCTTGGTTACTTGAAGCGGATATAAGTAAGTTTGAATTGGAAATATCTTCATCTTTTGTAATGAAGGAATTGGTTTTTACGATCCGTCTATAGTTATTTATAAACGTATTTTTCATGATGGTATAAAGCCATCCTTTTAGGTTAGTTCCCTCCTTGAAATTTTTGAAATAGGTTACAGCTTTGAGGATCGTGTCCTGTACAAGGTCATTTGCATCTTCATAATCGCTGGTAAAATTTCTGGCATAGAGTTTTAATGAGTCCGATTGCTCAATAACCATGGTGTCAAATTCATTCTTTGTCATAGCTTAATGAATTATAACTGTTTTTTTTAAGAAACAGTAAGTTTATAAAATGCGGTTCGTTAAGTATGAGGCAAATAATGCGCCAAAATTGATAAGAATAGATTTCTTAATGTAATTTTAAGATTATTTTAAGGCGTGCAATCGTGTGCGCATATTAACCTTAAGTAAATAAAATTAGGATTAATTGATGTTTGGGTAAAGTTGAGGGTATATTATTTTGTTTTTGAGTTTTAAAAGAGATCAAATATTTTTTTTGAATCTTTACAATAAATTAACTTCGCGTTCGAGTAGAATGCCAAATTTATCTTTAACATCATTAATAATCTGGACAGAAAGATCATAAATTTCCTGACCGCTAGCGTTTTGTCTATTTATTAGTACAAGCGCTTGATTTTTCCAGACACCAGCTTGTCCAAATTCCCTTCCTTTCCATCCACACTGTTCTATTAACCATCCAGCGGCCAATTTTGTTTGCTGATCTGGCATTGGGTAATGGGGGAGTGTTGGATACTGCGCCAATAGTCTGTCAAAGGTATCTATGGAGATTACTGGATTTTTAAAGAAGCTCCCGGCATTGCCAACGGTACTTGGGTCTGGTAATTTTTCCACCCGAATTTTTGAAACAATCCTTGCTATATCTGCAATGGAAGGTTGTGTGATGTTTTCTTTGATGAGTTCGGTTTCAATAGCACCATAGCTTGTATTGATCTGTGGCGTAAGACTAAGTTTGTAGGTTACCTCTGTAATAATAAAACGGCCTTTGTGTGCTGTCTTAAAAATACTGTCCCGGTAAGAGAAATTGCAGTCTTCCTTTTTGAAGGTTGTAAATGTGCCTAATTTGGTGTCAAAAGCTTCACATGAATGAAAGACATACATCAGCTCGGTGCCATATGCGCCAATATTCTGTACAGGAGAAGCACCTACGGTACCGGGAATAAGAGCCATATTCTCTATTCCCGCATAATTATGCTCAATACAATACCAGACAAAATCATTCCAGATCTCTCCAGCTTTTGCTGTGACATATACCTGGTCCGATTCTATTTTTGACTGTATACCTTTACTGGCCATTCGGATAATATAGCCAGTAAATGGCTTCGTGAACAATACATTGCTGCCAGCACCAAGAACAAAAAAGTTCTCCTGAAAAAGTCCTTTTTTAAAAATTTCGGTCAATGTTTCATTGTCATTCACTTCGATGAAGAAATTTGTCTTTTCTTCTATTCCAAATGTATTGAAAGGTTTTAAGGATATATTCGATTGAATGTTTAATTCCATATTGACTTTAATTTTCAGAAATTCAAAAAAATCAGCTATCTTTAGCATGATAATCGGTAAAGATAGTATAAACCGTTTATTTAACGATAAAAAATATAAGTTTAATGGGTAATGCGGATGTAAAAAGGATCAAAATTCTAGAAGCTGCAACGAGGCGCTTTGCACACTTTGGAATGGCTAAAACCACGATGTCGGAGATAGCTAAAGATCTTAATTTTTCAAAAGCGCTACTGTATTATTATTTCCCTGATAAAAATAGTCTGTATTCTGCTGTTTTTGAATATGTTATTGATAAAATGATCGAAGATATCGAATCGGTTATCGATAAAGGTGGTAATTTTGAGGAAATCATGATGTATTCTATTGATATGCGTGTCAAGGCGATCAATCAATATTACAACTTGTTTGAATATACGATGAAGATGGTCAAAGAACTTCCGGATGAATTGGAACAGGTATTCAAAGAATCTTATTTACGCGAAGTAGAAATCATTGAAAAAATTCTTAAGATTGGAATTGATGCACAGGAGATCCGCGTGGATGACCTGAATGAGACTGCCAGAATTTTATTGCATTCCTTATTCGGTATGCGCATGGGGATATTGAAAGATATGAAAAACATGTTGTTTCCAACCAAAGAAGAATTTGATCATATTCTCAGTTTGCAGAAGAAAATGATGAAAATCTTCTTAAATGGGTTACGGTATCAGTGCAGTTAATCGGTTGTTGATTGTATATGTTCAATGATTTGTTTGGCGTGAATACGCGAATTTTCGATAAACCACAGATGTGTATTTAAGCCGCCACAGACAACTCCTGCTAAATATAGGCCATCAACATTTGTTTCCATTGTTTGTTCGTTGTGATGGGGGATACAGGGGCTCTCCTTGGGGATATCAATTGCTATCTTCCTCAGAAAATCGAAATTGGGACGATACCCCGTCAACGCGAGGACAAAATCATTATTGAGCTCGATCATACCTGTCGGTGTTTGAATAGAGGCCATTGTTTCAGTTACTGCTGTCAATTGGCTGTTGTAGAGCACATCAATTTCTCCGGCGGCAATCCTATTTTCGATATCTGGTTTGACCCAATATTTTACTCTTGGACTAATTTCATGGCCCCGAATGACCAAAGTAACCTTCGCACCTTTTCTAAATGTTTCCAAAGCCGCATCTATGGATGAATTACTTGCTCCTACGACAATTACATTTTGGCCACTATAATAATGCGGGTCATTATAGTAATGTTTGACCTTGTCAAGTTGTTCCCCAGGAATATTGAGCAACATCGGGATATCATAAAAACCAGTGGCAATGATTACTTTTTTTGATGTGTAGCTTCCTTTACTGGTTTGGACGTAGAAATCAGCAGTCTCATTTTTTCTGATATCCAATACTTCCTCAAAGAGATGAATATCCAACTGAAATTTTTGCTGAATACGTCTATAGTATTCTAATGCTTCCATTCTTCGTGGCTTAGGATTGGTTGTGACAAACGGAATGTCTCCAATCTCCAATCGCTCAGACGAAGAAAAAAAAGTCATATTCTGAGGATAGTTATAGAGCGAATTTACTAAACATCCTTTTTCCAGAATGAGGTACCGGAGATTGGCCTGCTTTGCTTCCAAGGCACAGGCGAGGCCGATGGGTCCACCTCCAACAATGATAATGTCATAGGAGGTTTTTATGTTTTCACTCATGCATGTAAATTTCGTGAATTTTTGGGATAAATTAGCTGACTAACTTCGATAATTCTGCTGCTTGTTCTGCTGCACTCTTATCATGAAGATCCTGGACAATCTTGTTTAGGTCCTGGGCAATTTTGTATAAAAATTCTAATTGTTCTTCCAATAGCTTGCCATCAGCAGAGTTAATATCACTATTTTCAAATCGATGATTGGAGATTTCGATGTCCAAAGGGATAAATGCCGCATTGGAATCCAGCGAATGAAGCAATTGAATGGATTGATCCAAGCTATTTAGTATTCTCCTGATCGTTCTCACGTGGTCTTTGTTGAGATAGTTATTGTCCATCTCGTCCAAGTGATTCATCAGCGTTACAGAAAATGAGGCAAGAATATGATTGAATATGACAAATTTATTGACCTCTTTACTGTATTTTTGCCTCTTTTTGGGTTCAGTCAGCATGCGCTGAAAGGTGGAGCCCATATTTGCGGTTTCGACATACACAGCTTTTCTAGCTAGTTTGTAATCTGTAATTGATGGGGCCTGGCCAGCAATTTCCTTTAACGCCTGAAAGATATAATTGTAATTTGCAATCAAAAGTTTTCGCATGGATTCCTTTACCTGCATACTCTCCCAATTTGGAAAAATAATATAACTGGAGAGGAAAGCAATCATCCCACCGATAAACGTGTCCAGGATGCGTTCTTTGGTTACTTCCAGTGTGTTGGAGCTTACGAAACTGAGCATGATCAATACATAAGGTGTCATAAATAGGACTGCAATAACGTAATTTACTCTAAACAGGCTATACGCTGTAAGGAAGAAAAAGACCAACAGTACAAAAAGTATTGTTGGGTCATGTATCGTCAATAAGATGACTGCCCCGATCAATCCTCCAATGGTCGTTCCGATGAGACGTTGTATATTTCGTTCTTTGGTAAGACCAAAGCCTGGTTTTAAGATAACCATGATTGTCAGTAAAATCCAATAGACGTTGTTGGTGATATTGGTTGTCTCGAAGACATAGTAAGTTACCGACATAACGATTGCCATACGGCAAGCATGTCTAAAGATCGTTGATTTTAAGGTAAGGTTTTCGCGAAATTTCTTCAGGTCAATCGCAGAGCTCTGCACGAAACGTTTGGCATCGTCAATTTCTTTCTTTTTGATATCGTCAGGCTGCAGGTGTGAATAGCCGTAAATATTTTTTATGCGACGGACCAGATCACGTAAATTGATCAAAACTTTGCGCAGAGCAAACGTGCTGTACTGGTTGTCCTTGTCTAGCTGGTCAATTTTAGCATGAAGACGGGTGAGGTCATCATCAAAGTCATAAAGTGGTTTGGGCTGAATATTCGTGTTGAGCTGATAAGCTAGATTGTCAAGCTCATTCGTGTATTTTAAAATAACGTTTTTGAAATCATCCAGAATACCAGTAGGGCCAAAACGTTCGCTAATTGTATTGTAATCGTAATGGGCGGCCATACTTTGTTCAAATAGATCGACGATATCATTAAAAATTAAGGTCAGGTAACGGCCTACTTTTGTGGTATCTTTAATGGATCTTTTGCTTTGGAATAGGAGATCTCTGACATTCTCTTGGTGCTGATTTACTTCAACCTGTTTGTCAATCAGTTTTAGATAATTTTTATCATTATCAATTTTAGCATCGTAAAAATTGGCTTTTAGCCGAATATAATCGGCGACATAGCGAATGGTTTCTGCCAATTCCTGTTCAGCTAACCTATAGGGGCGAGCTTGTGTAATGGAGAGGCTGATTGCAATATACCAAAGACCACCGAGGGTATAGAATCCGAGGTAGTTAATTGCCTGATCAAGCGGGTAATGAATTTGCACATGGATTAGCATCATTAGTATGCACATCAATCCTACGTTGGCTGCGCGGCCATTAAATACCGCGAACATCGCAAAGATAAAACAGGCAACTCCGATGAAAATAGCTAGGAGATAGACATTTTGATTGACAATATTGGTCAAGATAAATGTTAATGTGGTCAGTATTGCTCCCGCAATCATACCTTTTCGCCGGTGGCTCGGAGCCCCAGGTGTATCGGACAGGCCAACTAAAAGCGCACCTAAGGATACGATTGTTCCATTGGTAAATTGACCAATGGTGGCAAAAATGAGGACAGGCACAATGCATCCGATAGTAATCCGGAGTCCATCCGCAAAATATTGACTATAGAAAAAACTTTTTATTTCTTGTGTCTGTTTCATAATGTATAGCACAAATATACGAGATAAGGCTATATTAGCCTGAGGTTTCCTTATATCGAGTAATAATATAATTGTGAATACGAAAAATTACTAAATTTCATTAATATCTTTATAATATTTTGATGTTTTTTTTGATTAATTTATATTTTTTTATTTGTTTAAATATAATATTGCTATATTTGGTGCTTAGGGTAATTTCAGATATATTACAAAAACTCAAGAGTCACCTAAACTCTCTTGACCATTTTTCAAAGATTTAAATATGAAGCAAAGTAAAAATGAAGCCGTCTTTCAGGACGAGGTATTGACACGCTTTGAGCTTTTCAAAAGTTTGTTTTTAACATTGCCTTTTCAACGTGTTAAAGATACAGGTACTTTATTGCCATTTTTTGCAAAGCAATGCGAGAAGGGTGTTGACCAGCATTTGACTCCGGATGAGATCATAAAAAGTTTTTTTGATCAGCATGAAGAGTTTTCTTCAGAGGAGCAGCGTATTGATTTATTGTTTCGTTTTGTCCAATATATAGAGCGTCAGGTAGTGTTGTTTGATGCAGTAGAGGATTCATCATTTCAGATGGTGGGTCGGGGCGATGATGAAAATGTCTTGGGGGCATTGATCAAGAATGCTGAGGGCAATGGCGATATGCGACGGAAAATTGTTTCCAAATTGAAAGATTTTTCAGTCCGTTTGGTACTTACAGCTCATCCCACTCAATTTTATCCGGGGCCGGTATTAGGCATTATCAATGATTTGATTGATGCAATAAAGACCAATGATATTCATAGTATACACCTGTTACTGCAGCAACTTGGTAAGACACCATTTATCAATAAAAATAAACCAACGCCAGTAGATGAGGCTGCAAGCTTAGCCTGGTTTTTGGAAAATGTATTTTATAAAGTAGCTTCGGAGATTCAGTCATTTATCGACGATGAACTGGATGTTGACACTGAAGAGGTAAAGCAGCTTATCGAACTGGGCTTCTGGCCAGGAGGTGATCGTGATGGAAACCCGAATGTGAGCGTCGAAAGTACAAAGAAAGTAGCTGCTTTGTTACGTACGATTCTATTTAGATGCTACTACCGTGATTTCCGTATTGTAAGACGCCGTATCACGTTCAGGGGTGTCGAAGAATACATGGAGAATTTACAGACGCTTTTTTACGAAAATAGTTTTAATCCCGTTGAACATCCGGCGGATGAGACAGATAATATCATTACGAACTTAAAAGCGATTAAAAATGTATTGGAGGAGTATCATAATGGTCTCTTTGTTGAGATTGTTGATGATCTGCTGCGTAAAGTGATGACATTTGGTTGTTTTTTCACGACGTTAGATATTAGACAGGATAGCCGTATCCTTCGTGAAGCAACACATTATCTAATTCAGCAAAACCAGGAGGCCACTGGGGTGCCATCAGATTATTTAGAGCTGAGTGAAGCGGATAAGCAAAAAGCATTAAAATTTAAAGAACTTGATCTTTCTGTCGGAGAGGATGCGGATCCATTGACGAAAGATACTTCTGGTGTGATCAAATTGCTGAAAGAAATTCAACGTTCGGGTTCTGAACGTGCCGCACAGCGCTTTATCATCAGTAATTGCCAACAAGCAAGTGATATTCTAGGATTACGCCAATTATTTTTGTGGTCCGGTTGGAAGAAAGATGCATTGACAATTGATTTTGTGCCTTTATTTGAAACAGTGGATGATTTGACCAGGGCTGCTGATGTCATGAAGACTTTATACAGTAATAAGGAATATAAGGCACATTTAAAACGTAGAGGAAACAAGCAGACTATTATGTTGGGCTACTCCGATAGTACTAAAGACGGTGGTTATCTTATGGCCAACTGGTCAATCTATCGCGCGAAAATGGAGTTGACAGCCATCTCTCGGGAATATGATGTTGATCTCGTCTTTTTTGACGGCCGTGGGGGACCTCCTGCTCGGGGTGGTGGTAAAACACAACGATTTTATGCTTCCATGGGTAAGGAAATTGCCAATGACCATATTCAATTAACGATCCAGGGGCAAACCATTAGTAGCCAATATGGCTCGTTGGATACGGCTCGATTCAATATAGAGCAGCTGCTGCATGCTGGTATCATTTCAGATCTAAAACAACGTGTGGGTGATACGTTGACCAAACATCAACAGGAAATTATTGATAAACTGGCCGAATTGAGTCATCATAAATTTATGGACCTTCGTACGAATAAGTTGTTCTTACCTTATTTAGAAACGATGTCGCCTTTGAAAGCATTGTCATCCATTAATATTTCAAGCCGACCGGTGAAAAGGAATTCTGGACGCGAATTGCGTCTGGAAGATTTACGGGCGATCAGTTTTGTAACTTCCTGGAGTCAACTGAAGCAGAATATCCCTGGGTTTTATGGTGTAGGGACGGCTCTGCAGTGGGCTGAGAAGAATAATCTGTGGAAAGACGTACAGCAGTTGTATGTCTCTTCGGGATTCTTTCAGACATTGATCGACAATTGTATGATGTCCATGACCAAATCTAACTTTGATATCACAGCTTATATGAAGGAAGATAAAGTGTATGGTGAATTTTGGAAAAACCTCCATGCTGAATATCAGATTACCAAAGAGTATTTGTTAAAACTGAGTGGAACATCTAAATTAATGGAGAACTACCCCGTAGACCGTGAGTCAATTTTGGCACGGGAAGGCATTGTGTTGCCATTACTGGTTATTCAGCATTATGCGATTCGTGCACTCAATTCCGATAAATTAGATGAGGCACAACGCGAGGATTACTCCAAATTAATTGCACGGACAATATTCGGTGTAATAAACGCAGGAAGGAATGTTGCTTAATTTTTGTTTCTTTTCGCGGATTAGGTTTCGAAGAATGTATATTTTATCTACTTTTGTATAGTTAACAAAATTGATATGAAGATTAATAAGTTATTTATTGTAGCTGCTTGTGCGAGTACTGTATTTGCGTCTTGTGGTGAAACAGCTGCAAATAGACAGCGTCAATATTCAAATGCATCTTTAGCAGATGGCGACGCTTTTGCAATGATTAAATTCGTTGGAGAGAATGGCAACTATTTAGTGAATCTAGCTGATGTGGCAGCAAAACAATCTACTTCAGCGGAGGTAAAGAATGTAGCGGCGAAAATTAAAGAAGCATATGCAACAGTATTGCCTGAATTAGATGGTTTAGCAAAAGAGTTGCATGTGGGTGACGCGCAACGTGGCGTACCTGCATTTCAAACTCCAGCTTCAATAGGATCTGATAGTACTGCTGCCTTTAATGATAAAGCATTTTTAGCAGTAGTCTTGGAAAAGCAGGCTAAGATTAACAGCAGGTTATCTCGCGAAGAGCATAACACCAATCCCAATGTTATTCATGTTTCGGAAGAATCCTTGAAGAAAGTTGAAGAAATCTATAAATTGGCCGGTGGGAAAGTTGAAGAACACGGTCATCACTAAGTAGAGACTGGATATATAAGAGAAAGGAATATTCAATTAAATGAATATTCCTTTTTTGTTGCTTTTTAATATTGTTTGTCTTTTACAACCTGTACTGGAATTCATTGTCTAAATAGATCATAGCAGAACTATCCAGTGATGTGATTCTAATACCACCTGCAATGCTATATGTTAACAACGTCATAATTGTTTATTCTGGATGTTGACTTAAATTGGGCTTTATTTTTGTAATGTTATAGCTGTGTTTTGATAATAAAAAAAGAGAATCGGGTTGTTGGGTTGTTAAATTAATGATAACTTAACATTTGCATAATGCAGTTTTTAATAACTGTTTTTATTTTAGCATGATTTAATTAATAATTTAAGATATAATATAAAGTGAGATACGCCGCTATAGATATAGGTTCCAATGCTGTCCGTCTTCTGATCGCTGATATCATTGGTCAGAAAGATCAATACAATTTTAAAAAAAATACGCTTTTACGGGTTCCTTTACGTTTAGGTGACGATGCTTTTATTCAACGGGAGATATCGCCCAAAAAGGCTGAAAGTCTTATCAAGACCATGAAAGCTTTTCGTGAGCTGATGGATGTCTATCAGGTGGAAGACTATATGGCCTGTGCGACTTCAGCGATGCGTGACGCAAAGAATGGTGCTGATATTGTGGCGGAAGTTAAAAAAAATGGAATCAATATTGACATTATTGAAGGGGCTAAAGAAGCTGAGATTATCTACAATAGCCATTGGGATAACAAAATGGAGAAAGATAAGGTCTATCTGTATATTGATGTAGGTGGCGGAAGTACAGAACTTTCACTTTTTGCGAATGGTGTTTTGGTTAACTCAAGATCTTTTAATTTGGGCACAATCCGTATTTTAGATAATCAGGATGAGCCGGAAACTTGGGATGAACTAAAAGAGTGGGTTCGAAGTAATACCCATATGTATAAGCAGGTTATTGGGATAGGTACTGGAGGAAATATCAACAAATTAGCACGGCTATCTGATGAAAAAGTGGATAAACCACTATCATACGCAAAATTGAAGGCCGTTTATGAACATTTGGCATCATTCTCTTTAAAAGAGCGTATTATTTTATTGGGACTGAATGAGGATCGGGCGGATGTAATTATTCCTGCGAGCGAAATTTTTCTGACAATTATGAAGCATGGGCGGTTAAAACAAATCATTGTGCCACGTGTCGGATTAGTCGATGGAGTAATTAGAACCTTGATCAATAGGAATTTAGTAAAATAAAGCATTAAAATGCGTTTTTCGCCTTGCAAAAGAAGGAAAAATCTTTATTTTTGTGGTACCAAAGGCGAATATGAGCCCAGGTGGCGAAATTGGTAGACGCACCATCTTGAGGGGGTGGCGCTTGTATGGGCGTGGCAGTTCGAATCTGCTCCTGGGCACTTAAGGAGACACTAGTTAATAGTTGTCTCCTTTTTTATTGAAATGTCTATCTCTACGTGTTAACAATTCATTGATACTTCCTTTTGTTGCCACCTATAAAATGATACAGAATAAAGCATGTTTCAAGGTTTATTAGCATTGAATCAATATCGTAAAGCAGCTCTCATAATTTAAGTTGAGCTGCTTTACGATTTTATAACTATTATACTTTATAAGATGTAGCACTAAGATCCATTAAAAATCCACATCGTCCCCGATATTTCCACCCTGTTCGGATGCAAATTTTTCAGCGTATTCGGCATGTTTCTGTTGCTGATAGTCAGACCAAAAGTGGATTTGTTGAACATCATCCGCTATACTTTCTTGTCTGGTAAGATCTGCCCATTGCATGGCCACAGACTGAAAGTCTCCAAGGGGGACACCAAAGTTGTCCAATATCCATTGTCCACCGTCATAACCATACTGATAGGCTGCTGTTCTCGCTCCACATAGCTCTTCATAGAAATAACGGTCGGTTCTTAATTTTTCGAGGTTTACTTTTCCCTGTGCGTCAAGATCAGGTTTGAGGCTGTCCAATTTAGGATGATTGTCAGCTTCGGCAAAATGCTGTCCAAACTGAGTTATAATGACAAAATCTTTATCTTCCTGCATGCGCGCTGCCCATAATACGGAAGCTTCTTCATATACTGCATTTTCGATGCCTAAAGCTTTTAATATTGGTTCTTTCTCAATTCCCG
>JAITLV010000054.1 GCA_031277685.1 Sphingobacterium sp.
GTATAGTAAACGGTAATTTTTTGGACTATTTCAAAAAAGCCAAATTAAACTATATGCCCGATAAACAGCTCAATAGAAAACTGAACCTTTGGTATAAAACAAAGAAAATAAATGGAATACCACTCAAAGACTTTTTTAAGAACAAAGGTTTTGACGACACAAATTTGAAATCGATAATATAGCTAGCAATACCCATTATTTCATTGACGTTACACCCTGGAAATTCAATTGTCTTTTAAAACATTGCATAACGCAATATAAAAGTGGAAACGTAAAAAAGCCACATCTCTCGACGTGGCTTCTAAACTAAACTTAAATAGATGATTCTCTTCTGGCTTGTCGTTTAACTGCGCTGACAGACCACTAGTTATTAAATTCTATCGCTATCAAGCATTAACCTATTGCCTTCTCAATGTCAACTCGTCTTGAACAGCGTTCTTCGATAGATAAAATTAAAGCAACTGATCGATGTATTTGATCAATTTCGCTGTTTGCTCAGGTAGTGGACAACGAATTTCTGCCCAATTTCCTTCCTTGTCGATCAAACAGAAACGCGGGATAGCCGTGATATTGTATTTTCGGGCAAAAAACTTCCCTTTATCATCAAGTAGCTGAATGCCTGTCAATTCTTTTTCCTTGATCGTCTTCAGCCATTTTTCTTTATCCTTTTCTGCATCAATGGAAATACCGACAAAAACAATATTGTCGTTCCCTTTATAATGTTCTTCCACCTCTTTTAGAAAAGGGATCTGCGCTTTACAGGGGCCACACCAGGTCGCCCAGGTATCAATCAGCACAACTTTACCTTTAAAATCCTGCATGGACACCATCTTACCCGACATATCAGGAATGGTAAAGGTATTCGCTGATTTGCCAATATAGGCCGTATCGGCGACAAACATATTTAAAATACCATTGTACTTTTTTTTGATGGCAGCATTATTCGCATAGCGTTTAAACGGCAGGAACGTATTTCTGAACTCACTGTAATTGGCGACGGAAAACTCCAGCTCATCCAACTGAGATTTAAGAATTAAAGGTTTTAACGCTTCATTTTGTACGGCATCCATATAGATTGCCACGCGCTCTGTATCATCCAGTTGCTTCCGCTTCACAGCGTCCATATTGATCAAACTAAAACGAGCAACCAGATTCAAATACGTAAATCCTTCAGATAGCTGCAATATATCAGCAGACTCGACCTTGTTTGTTTGAAGCAGATCACGATAATAATCGGGAACATTCAAAAAATCTTTTGAAGGCATCATAAAAGGGCCTCGCTTTTCCGAAGATGATTTGAGCAACATCTGCAACGCCAATAGATTGTTATCTAATTTAACAGCTGTGCGAAACAGCTGATCAAAACGGGGATTAGCTGTTCTTAGGGCATTTAAAAAAGAATCGACCTTTTTTTGCATTGGCTGATAAAGCTGAGTGAATTCATCACGGTCTGGCTTTTGTACCTGCAATGCCTTCTGCAGGGGTAACTTAATTTTTTCCCACTGTGCAATCATCTTGTTTTCATCCGTAGTCTTACGGGCCAACACTTCCGAACCTGTTGTCATATCCAAATCAAGCTGAATATCATCCCCCGGCTTGAGGTATATGGCTTTCCTGCCTCTCGCCGCAGTGAGGTAGTATAACCCTTCTTTTTGAATAGGTACAGCAAAGTAATAGGTTGAATCTCCCTTATCAATATACACCGTCTGCAGGATCTTTCCTTGCCCATTATCGACGCGTTCAAACGAAAGTTCTGCTCCTACCCTTAAATTCCGTAGGGTACCCGATACCATTGTTGTATTTTTGGGTTGTCCAATAGTCTTAAATACGGCTCCAGCTTCTTTTTTTACATCCGAAAATAAAGCTGGATCAATAGTGACTGCCAGTTGCTTTTTGTCTAGCGGCGAAATCGGAAATGATTTACTCTGATCCTGTTCCAGACGTCTATGCCCTTCCTTCATCACATTGACACGCATGCTATAATTACGTCCCTGTTTTACTGGAAATACAGCTACAAACTGGTTCGAACTTGTATCCACAATGCTCTGAAAAACACGAAAAGACCGATCTTTGTCCTTGCCTACGATCATGATCTCATAATTTTTCTTCTGAGCGACCGTACCCTGTAAGGTGAGCAAATGTTCTTGCGCAATACTTCTTCCTATCGCAAAAAGGCTACCCAGAGAAAGTAGTGCATATTTTATATATTGGTTCATAGCTTTTATCTATTTTACTTTATTTCATCACGTTTAAACTGCGGATCAACCCTTATTTTTCGGCGAGTGCCTGATCAAGGATCTTTTTAAATCCGGGATTAGAAGGTCGTGGCGCATCTACGGTGATGATTTTGCCCTGACGGTCAAAGACCAGGAAACGCGGGATACCTTCAATTTTGTAATATTTCTGAATGGATTCGGTTGCATTAGACAATAGCTCGATGGTTGTAAATCCATTTTTTTTGACAAAGTTCCGCCAGATTTCCCGACGGTTCAGTCCGTCAACAGATACACCAACAAAAGCAATATCATCCCGATCCTCATATCCCGCAGCAATTTTTTCCATGACTGGCTTTTCAGCCAAACAAGGAGCGCACCACATCGCCCACATATCCAAAACCAGTATCTTCCCCTTGAAGCTATCCAATGTATACGTTTCGCCATTTGTATCCATCAAGTTAAAATTATAGCCAGGTGTCCCTTTCGCAAATAAATAAAGTGATTCATACTTCTTCTGGTAGGCACGCTGATGCTCCTCGGTCGTCAAGAACGCTTTATAAGGCTCAACTTGCTGTAAAAAATCTTCGTAGCGATTGATCTGTGGCATCTTCGCCACGATATAAGCAGCCTTTACCGCATCGTTCGAAATCAAGGGTATATTTTCCGAAAAACGCATTGTTTGTAAGTTTGTACCGCTTGGATCCTGGTTAAATTTCCAATAGGCAAAAACATAATCCAACAGCCCCTGTCCGTGTTCGGAACGCAACAAAGCCGGATTGGAAACAATTTCTTTTTTCAATAACGGCCGATAAAAAGGGGCAGCTGTAGCACTGCTATCATATTTAGCCGCCAAGCGCTTGTTAAATCCAAAAAAGTTTGCTGCCCGCAGATAAACCAGGTCGGTATCTATTTTATCTTTTAGCCAACGATTAAAATAATGATTTTTAGTTTGGTTACGTTTTAAAAACTGCTCCGCTTTTAGCGCAAAGGTATCGTATTGTGTATATGGATCGACCTGTTTTAGACTAACAGCTTTCGTATATTCATTTAAGCTGTTGGTCCAGTCTTGCAAAATAGCTGTCTCAGCATTCGGATTCTTGACAACACAGCTATCGTAATCGACAGAAGCCCTATCTAGATATAAGTCAAGGTGCTGAGGCTGGCCTTTTTTCAAATAGAGTGTATACTTATAATCGCCGCCTTTGCCTCCGGCTTTTGCAAGGAAATAAATACCCTCCTTGTTTTCATCCAGTTGGAAAACACCCTTTCCCTCGCCATCCGGCCGTTGAAAGCCTAAACTGACGGCTTTTCCGTCTTTCACGGTATACAAATTTACGCCACTTTCCTTCGGCCCTATTACCCTAAAGCTCAGGTTCGTTTTAACTGCTTGTGCAACACCTTCCAGCTGCTGCAAAAAACAGAAAAGAAAAACTGTTAACGATATTTTAAACATCTTCTTTCGTTTTTATCTGTTGGTAACACAAGGGGGCCGAACCATAGCGCTAGATATGGAATACGCCCCCCCATGCTATAAAATCTACCTTATTTCAAATTAAACTGCTTATTCAACGCACGCTGAATATAATCGGCCACATATTGTAAATGTGCTTGTGAGTCTCTATCGGTTGTTTTATTGACTGCTGCAAGAATATCGGTGCGCAGGCCCGTCAGGTGCATCGCAATGATCCCTCCAATATCTGTATTGGTAATTAATGGCGTGGCTTCCGCAGCTTGATTTCCACCAAAAAGCAAACCAATGGCATTATTGCCGAGTTCAGCTTCCTTCATACAGGCCAGTAATGCGTTTACATAGGATTTCTGCACATCACGACGAAATCCGTCCATAGGTTTGAAACTTGTCAATTCACGCCATACACCTGATTTCATATCGCTCAATAAAGCTTCTATTGAATAGGTATTTGCTGTTCCAAAACGCGCTTGCATCATCGCCAGTGTATTGAATACCCGAGCGCTGAAGACGGCATTCATCTGCCGATCTTGCAGTACTTTGACCGAGCTGTTACGAATCGGATTTCCGATTTTATTCAATAGCTCATTATTGAGCAACCAAGTGGGTGTTTCGAAGACTTCCTTATTCAGAAACGCGATCGCTTCACGTTGCTTTGCTACCGGAGCCGATTCGTACACATCGCCGGGCTGATCCGGGTATTTAATCGTCTCAGAAACACTAGCTACATTTTTGGCCACATGTGTTGCATAGCGATTAAACTGGTTAATCAGCTGCACATACATTTGCGTCATATTTTTATAGAGATCCCCTTCTTCATGTGTCCATTCTGGCAGATGTGCCAATACATGTTTCAGATTTTTAATGCCATAGGTACTGGCCTGCATGCTGTTATCGCCGACATCCTCCGTTTGGCTACGGCAGTCAAAATTCAACCCTTCACCGCCAAACCATAATTTCGGATTTGCAGCTAAACTATCGGTAATCCACTTGGAGACAATTTTTCGATCGGCTTCAATATCTTTGGCACCTGTATAGCGGTATCCCCACTGAATAGCCCATTTATCGTAATCATTGATACGGGGCATAATACCACGTTCACCAATATTATCTTCTGGTTGTGCCACATAATTAAAACGTGCATAGTCCATGATAGACACCGTATGTCCATGTTTTTCTACCCATTCTTTATCACGTAGTTTTTCAACCGGTGTTTGACTACTCGCGCCCATATTATGACGTAAGCCTAACGTATGGCCCACTTCATGCGACGATACAAAGCGGATCAGTTCGCCCATCAGTTCGTCACTAAATTTCATCGTACGTGCCCTTGCATCGTTGGGTCCCGCCTGGATCATATACCAGTCATGTACCAAAGACATCACATTGTGGTACCAGCCGATATAGCCCTGTAGAATTTCACCGGTACGGGGGTCATGTATATTTGGACCATAGGCATTCGCCGTTTCTGACGGGAAATAACGCAATACCTTATAACGGGCATCCTCCAAACTCATTGTGGTATCATTTTCTGGCCACTCCTTGCCGACAATCGCATTTTTAAACCCGGCAGCTTCAAATGCCTCGTTCCAGTCGTTAATCCCCTGGATCAGGTAAGGGCGCCATTGCTTTGGTGTTGCGGGATCAATATAATAAACGATCTGTTCCTTGGGTTCCACCAAGATTCCCTTTTTATATTTTTCCATATCTTCCGCCCTGGGTTCCAATCGATAGCGAACAATGACCGACTTAAAACTAGGGTTCTGTTGCGCATCGGACAGGGGCATATAGCCATCTGCAAAATACCCCACCCGTTGATCGAACTCGCGCGGTACCATTGGTTTCTTCGGCATAAGCAGAATGGAAGTAGAAACTTCCAAAGTAATCGCGTTTCCGACACGCGCTGCCTCAATGACCGGTGTCATCACCGAAGGTTTGGCCGCTGGAGTAGCTGCATAGGTACGAACCGATTTCATCTCCATATTGATTGGGTAGCTCGATACACTTTTTAGAAAGCTACGGTCAGCCGCGATGGCTCCAAGCCCCAATTTTTTAGTGACCTCCATGCCCAACTTTGTGAAAACATTCTCTTTCTGCAGAAAATCCGTCACGTCAATAATGGAACTCTTATCATCTTTGCCTCTCGCCTTTAAATCAAAAAGCATGGCTATCACATCAATATTTGAGTTTTGTACGGCGCGCGCCATGGTGTTGGTCGAATCTACTGCAGTTCCAACACCAACAATACGCAGGTTGATCTTTTTATTCATCCCTTTATCAAAGAGAATGATCTTCTGATCCATCTGCTCACCACCATATTTAGGGCTACCACTGGGTACCTTGACCAAAAAATTAGTCAGGAGCAATTCGCGCTTCAATAAGCTATCCGGGATTTCAAAATAATACCGTTCGCCTGTTTTATATATGGTAAATAAGCCCTTCTTGGTTTCGGTCTTATCGGTGATAATTGCCTTGAGCGGATCCACCTTTTTTAAGGTATCCGTTGCTGCAGCCGTTGTCGCTTTCTCTGGCTTGGACTGCGCTAAAACTCCCATACTGTAGCAGCACATCAGTGCGAATACTATCGGTTTTAATTTCATTATCAATCTAATTTATACAGTATCTATTTGGTTAGTTTTTTGGGTTTAATGCATTATCGATTTTACCTGCCAGATAATTTAGATGTGCTTTCATCAGCATATCCGAATAGCCCGATTCAGCAGTTTTACATAGTTGCATGATCGCATTTAACTGCGCGCGAAGGACAACCGGAATATCCGTACCGGCCAGCAAATTCTCCTTAGTTGGATCGGGGATCACCTCTGCTTCCGCCAGATCTTTTAAAAGATAGGAAACACAGGTTTTTTGCATATAGCGTTTCCCTTCGTCAACTATTTTTCCTTCTTTCACTTCCACAAAAAGACCCGCGGTCAAATCCGTCAACATTTCCTCGATCGTATAGCTATCTGCTTTTCCAAAACGCATGGTTGCACTATTCATGCGTGCCAACCGGCTCGGTAAAATCAGCTTATACATGGCATCTTCCTGCATTTTGGTCACTTCTTCTTTTTTTGCAGGCTTACGAAACTTATTTAGAGTTGTCGGTTCCAAGATCCAATGTGGTGTATTGAATACTTCCTTATTGAGAAATGCAATTGCCTCACGTTGTGTGGCCTTAGGTACCGGTGCGTATACGTCTCCTTGTTGCTCGATGCTCTTCAATTGCTCGCGTACACCGCCGATCTGCGTAAATGCATGCCGCATAAAGAAAGAATATTGCGTTACCAGATTATAGTAGATATCCGATGTATTGTAATAGGTATTTTCACCTGTTGTGGTCCATTTAACCAAATTTGCCATCGTATATTTCAGGTTGTTAAGCCCCAAAACAGCTGCCTTAACAGGTTCGTTGCTCAGGTCTTCCCACTGTGCTGTCGGATCCGTAATATCATCGGGCTTAATTCCAAGAGGTTGAGTCGCAAATGTCAGGTTATTTCCTTGCTTCACATGCTCTGAAATCCATTTTTGCCTGATTTTTTTGTCCGCTTCAAAATCCGTTGCACCGGTATAGCTATACCCCCATTTCACCGCCCAATGATCATACGTTGCAACCTGTGGTATCAAACCGTTCCGGCTCACATTATCCGTCGGTTGAGCTACATAGTTGTAATGGGTATAGTCCATAATGGAATTATTGAAAGGATTTTTAGCCAACCAATTGCGATCTCTTAATCGTTCGAGAGGAATCGTATAACTACTTCCTAAATTCTCGCTAAGGCCCAAGGTCAAACCTATCGTACGGCTAATCTCCGCTGTGATTAAAGCCCCCATCAGGTCCTCACTAAATTGCATATCACGCCCTCCCTTGTCAGCGGCACTAGCTTGTACCATATATAGGTCATGGAGCGTTTTTACCTGACTATGCGACCATCCGATATGAATCTGTACGATCTCCCCTGTACGTGGATCACTCACAACATTATTGTCCAAAAAAGGACTAGCCGATGGCATATAGCGGATCACACGGTAACGTGCATCTTCCAGATCCATCGTTTTATCGTTTTCGGGCCATTCTTTCCCGATAATTGCATTTTTAAAACCGGCAGCTTCAAATGCTTTACTCCAGTTGTTAATTCCGGCAATCATATATTTACGGTACTGCTTTGGCGTCGCTGGGTCGATGTAATAAATCAACGGTTGCACGGGTTCAACCAATTTACCGGCCTTATACTTCGCAACATCTTCGGGTTTTATTTCCAATCTATTTTTCACAATAAATTGACGCTGCTGTACTTTCTGCTGACTGTCGGAGAAAATAAAATTAGCACTGGCTTTGTAGCCCACACGTGGGTCGTAGGCCTGTACCTGCATTGGGTTATTGGACAAAACCATCACCGAATTACTGATTTCAAAGGTTACCCCTGCATTCGCTGGTGCTGCAGCTGCTGCTGCCGGCGCCTCTCCTTCTCCTGTGGCTGCTGCCGGTGCTGCCGCTCCCAGTGCATAGGTTTTCATGGATTTTATTTCGATGTTTGTCGGATAACTCTCCATCGAAAGCAGTGCCGAACGGTCAGGCAAAGGAGCCCCCGTACCCATCTGTTTTTTTGCTGAAGCGTGGAATCCTGAGATGAGATTGTCTTTTAAAAAGAAATCGGTCACATCGATAACAGACGCCTTACCGTCTTCCGTCCGTGCCTTTAAATCTATCGCCATAATGATTGGCGCTACCGTTGAATTATTTACGGCCTTTGCTAACTCACTTGTTGTATCTGACTGCGCTGCATTGATCACTGCACGGATAAACAATTTATCACCCGCCGCCTTTTCAAACGTAACGATCATCGCATTCATCAGGTCGCCACCAAAACGCGGGCTCCCCGTCGGTACTTTGCTCAATCGTGTCGTGAACAGAAACTCGCGCGACAATAAGGCATCGGGGATTTCAAAATAATATCGACTGTCGATCTGATGAACTTTGAAAAGTCCATCTTTGGTAAGAGCCTTAGCCGTAATCACCTGATTATAGGGTTTAATCTTACCTGCAACGACAGTTTTATTCACTGCTGTCGTATCTTGTGCAAAACCTGTAGATGCAGCAAGGAAAGCGACAGCAAAAACAGGAACAAATTTTAATTTCATATTATTTGTTAATTGTGTTATTTCTCTTAAAAAATTTTATCGCCCCAAGGCCTTTTTAAAGCTGATATCCGAAATCTTATGAAATCCTTCATAGACATCTGCCGGATTTGCAGGAGATCCTTTTATTGCCCCTGTTTGCGCATCTAACTGAAAAAAGTAAACCTTATGGCCCTTCCCACTGGCCGTCTCGTCTGTTGCGACCACCAATACTTTTCCTTCGGGTACCGCAAGCGCTGTAATATTGGCCGTTGTATAACCCGACTTAAAAATCTTCATTGCTTTGATAATAGTGCCCTCAGGGAAAGACAGATCAGCTTTTGCCGACGAACTTGCCAATGGTTTCAGCTGACACGTATAGATCTTGCTTCCATTCACATAGTAGAATACTCCGCCCGGCATTGGCAGAAAAGTTGGATTGGCAAATAAGGTCGCTGTGTTGATCCCCGGACAATTAGCTTCCAGCAATTGGTACCGGCCTGTTGTAAAATTATTGGCGTAAGATATTGACCGAGGAAATTGCAAAACGTAAGTTTTGCTACTTTGATTATCCCTAAAAAAACAGTTCCAATAAATGGTGCTCGTCAGATTAATGGGCTGACTATTCTCTGCATAAACAAGATTGTCGCCGATAGCTGTAAGGTCAAAACCCTGCCCTTTTTCAGGATCCAAATTGGAAGCCGCTGCAGCATATTTACCAATGGAGCTCAGCACAGAATTCGAAGCATTGAACACCTTGAAACCCTTGCTTTCCAGATCAAATAAAGTATAATATTGATCATTGCTTGCCGCATTAATAACAAAAGGCGCCACCGTCAACCCTTCGAATGGCGGAAAAAACAAGGGTGGTTTTGCTAAACTTGCTGCACCTGCAAACTGTCGGTAGGCTATACGATTATCGACAACCATATATTCGAATCCAGCACTTGAACCACCTGCTGAACTGTTCAACTGCATATTCATGTGTTCCGGTGCTCCTAGAAACCAGCTATCCGACCGCGAAGAATCTGCATAGTCTGTACTTCGTACCTGAAGCGCACCACCGGGATATAAAAAAGATATTTTTTGTGCCCGCAAGTTTGTCGCGTAATCAATGACATTGACCTTAAATGTACCTTTGGGCAATTGATGTCCATTGGTAGACGAATATAAATCGTGGTAAACCTGCCCCTTATTGGATCCATCCCGCGTCGTGATCATCGACAGGTCTGCTCCTTCCGTGGCCTCCTGCAATACCAACCAGCCTTCTCCGCCCCATTCTGCTGTGGCAACATTCAATGCAAACACCTTTGAATAGGATACTCCGGTCGCCAGATCTTTAACCTCAGCCACCAAACGGTATAAATTGGGCGTCACCCGGATTTTAGTCCGAAGTACCGCAGTGCTATCGATCACATAAATACTGGGGTTTAGACCCGACTGCTCATACTGAGTCAGATACCATTTGTAAGCGAGCTTTTTCTCCTTGCCTGATGGTTTTTCAACCTTTAACTGTACTTTCAAACTATCATTCTGCTGGATTTCTATGGAATCTGCCGTAATAAATACTGTCGGATCCACCTCGTCCATATCGGTACTGATCTGCAGCTCATCGAGTGTTGAATAGGTATAATTTCCTTTATCTTTAGAACAACCGGACCAGATCAAGACTATACTGGCCAGGCTTATCATAAATTTTAATCGTATTTCCATTGCTGTCTTCTTTATAGGATTAATAATTTGCTGGTCCCACCTGAATAGGCAAATTATTATAATCGGGATCAGTTAACACCGCTCCAGACAAACCATAATTACCTGGGTATTTTGCTTTGATATAATTGCGCACAAGAGCAACATATTGATTGTAGAGAACCGGCGGCGAGAAACGACTGCCCGGAAATTCCGTTACGGTCATGTCAGTGTTCACATCGTATAAAGCATCAAGAATAAGTTTGTATTTCGTTGGTGTCCAGGTCCCGAAATTATCTTTATAGCCCGCAAAATACCCTGTAATAGCGCCCGTAAACTCTCCCCAGCTGGCCGGCTTCTGTATATAGGCCAAATTGATCGTCAGATTTTGTCGTGCTGAAATTCCTTCCGCAGGAAAATTCTCATCCTTTTTCAAACGAATCCCAAAACGGACTGCTTTGCCTTCTTCCAGATCTGGGGTCCGATAGACAATAACGGGTAAACTGCCAACAGTGGCGTTGGCCGGAATTATCCCCCCATTTCCCAATTCAAAATGTACACCCTCAACAGCTCCTGCAGTATCTGACACATGCAGGACCTCTACATCAAAATGACGGTCCACTGCTGTAGCATCCCCCAGGATATTGACCGGCACAAACACCGTATCTTTAATCTTACGTGGATGTTGAGCAAAAGAATAAGAGAATAAGGTATCGGCAGTACCAAAATAAAT
Organism: Sphingobacterium sp.; assembly: GCA_031277685.1. Taxonomy (GTDB): domain Bacteria; phylum Bacteroidota; class Bacteroidia; order Sphingobacteriales; family Sphingobacteriaceae; genus Sphingobacterium. Next base: position 11,222 of record JAITLV010000054.1, read on the forward strand.
CGCGCCTTGTTCGCTGTATAATGCCGGTTTATCCTCACAGCTTACAGCGAGGGTACCGCAAACCAGTACCATCAAAAAATAACGTAGTTTCTTCATTGAACTCATTAAGCTATTCGTAGTTTCCATATTTTCTTTCGGTAAATTTTATGCCTACGATGGATTATATTCATTTTCTTTATCAGGAACAGGAAATACATATACCTTATCCGGTATTGGTACTGTTGTTCCTGTTTCGGCTTTCAGATCCTTGTTCAGGCGTTTATAATAGAAAAATGTCTGCCCTTCCTGAATAAATTCTTTTTTGTATTCCTTCCCTATTTCATTGGCAAGCGCAACTTGATCGGCGGTACTGCTTGTAGGTAACGGATTCAAACCTCTTGCCGCCCGTACATCATTTAAATACCGAGCTGCAGCATCAAGATTTCCACTGGTATTTTCACATTCTGCCACGATATAGTACATTTCTGTAATACGGATCATCGGTATAATATTTTGCAATACATAGGGCAGATTAGCATCCTGAAAATATTTGGATGGCACATTGATATTTTTGACATTGTTATCAAACCAGGATAAACGCCAGTCTAACGGAGCTGTAGTCCCATATAGGGCGTTTTTATTGGATAGCGCCAACTGTAATGGAGTACCTGCGCCATTGAATACGGCTTCATTTTGCGTCACGACATTGGTACTATACAATGAAAACAGCAATTCTTTCGAAAACAACCGATCCCGAGTGCTAGCGGTCGCGACAGCAACATTGGAAGTTGACAAGGGGAATTTTCCGCTTCCGATGACTTCCATGGCCATTTGTTTTGCCTGAACATAATCTCCCTTGTATAGATACACCCGGGCAAGCAGTGCTTTTGTCGCCCAATAATTCATCCGGTTCTGTGTGTAAGCAGAAAACAGATCCATATCACCCGCGCGTAAAGTCGTCGTATCTGATTTGGCCAATAGGTCCCGCGCTTGAACCAGATCTGCAATACAGGAATCCAAGCCCGCTTGTAAAGAAACAAAGGGCGTCGCTGTCGCAGTAAACGAACGTACATAAGGAATGGCACGTTCATTCATTCCCGTAGCGGGCGATTCGCCAAACAATCTCGCCAGATCAAAATGGAATAAAGCCCGCAAGGCTATGGATTCACCTTTCACACGATAATAATGATCGCGCGAAAAAACATCCGTTTTTGCATCGATATACCCCAACAGGTTATTCAGGTTAGCAATATTACTATACAGACCGCTCCAGATAGCTCCAATTTCCTGTTTAACCCCCGCCTGCTCGTAGTCATATTTATAAATATTAGCGTATAATCCATCATTCAGCGATGATGTAGAAGCATTGCTGTAATTGTTGACCATAACCGAGAGCATCCCCATACTGAGATCTTGGGTGTATAAGCCTTTCCCTAAACCGGTGGCAGGTTTATTCATCCCGAGATATACCCCTGTCAGCGCATCCATAAAGCCCTGTTCATCCGAAAATAAATTTTCCTGCGGTACTTTATCTTTTAGGGGCATTTCTAAAAATTTCTTGCAGCCCGACAGGTTTGTCAGGACACCTATACTTAAAACGATAGTGCAGCATCTAAGCCAGCTCGATTTGACCTGTTTTGAAAATATTTTTTTGTAAAACATAACCGTACATTAAAAATTAGTAGATAACCCAAGATTAAAACTTCTGGAAAAAGGATAGGATGTACCCCGCTCTCTCTTAACCGTTCCCAAACGGATCAGGTTATTTTGCGTTATCATAATCCGAGGCGCAGACAAGCGGGCTGCTTTTACCCAACGGGCACTAGCAGGCACATTGTAACCTATTGTCAAACTGGCCAGTTCCATAAAATTATCCCGTTGAACGAAACGAGAGGTCGCATTGGTTTGTTGCAGTCCTTGTGCACCATTAGCTACCAAAGCCTTAAATGAGGCATGATCTCCGGGTTGTTTCCATCGCTCGGTAAACACGCGTTCATCGGCATTACCGAGACGTATGTCTACATTCTCCACCCGGTCCACTAAGGTTTGATTGTAGACGTAACCACCGTATTGATAACTTACCACAACATTGAATACGAAGTTTTTATAATTCAGATTTGAGTTAAATGCGCCTTTTAATTTCGCTGTTGCATCTGCAATCGGGCGCTTATCTCTTGCATCCCAAGTAAATGTCCGGCTGCCATCCAGCTTCACAAAAACTTCTTTTCCAGTTGCCGGATCTATCCCCAGCGAGGGAACTGCCCATATCCGAGTCATGGATTCGCCTACCTCAAAGCGTGGTAGTGGTCTGGTCTGATAACGTGAATTTAGGGGATCATTAGGGTCAACTCCTTTATTAAACGCATCATTGATCGCCACAATTGCAGGCGACAACCGCGTAATCACATTGGAATAATGCCCCGCATTGATGCCGACAGTCCAAAAAATATTCCGCTGTGTATTTTTAATAACCGGTGCCGACAGCGAAATTTCATAACCTTGATTTCGTGTAGCCCCCATGTTATTTTGATAGCTTTCAAAACCTGTCGATGGCGCCAGGTCCAATGGCAGGATTAAGTTATCTGTGCTTTCTCTATAGAATTCAGCATTGGCGTTCAACTTGCCTTTAAATAAGCCCAATTGCAAACCAATATTACTTTTTAGGGTTTGCTGCCATTTCAAATTCGGATTCGCGTAATTAATGGTGCTTGCCCCCATCATCAGGCGGTAATTGTTCATCAGATTGTATTGATAAATCTGCTGTGCCATATCAGAAGAGAAATTCTGATTGCCCGTGATTCCTAAGGTAGCATTCAGCTTGGCACTCTGAACAATCGGATTAGCCTTAAAGAATTTTTCGTTGCCGATATTCCAGGCTACCCCACCGGCATAAAATGGTGCAAAGCGACTATTCGAACCAAATTGGGATGAACCACTTTGGTTGACTGTAAATTCGGCCGTATACCGATTATCATAGTTATAACTTAAGCTCAAAAAATTAGAGATATTTTTTGTCTGATTATACTGAGACTGGGGTTTCGTACTCTGAAAATCAAAGCCGTTGGCCATACCCAATTCGTCCAGATAATCATTGGGAATGCCATAAGCTACTACAGTAAGTGCCTCGCTGGAAGTTTTTTGAAACGAACTTCCAAGATTCGCAAATAGGGTATTTTTTCCCAATGCAAGATGATAACTCAAATTTAATCGGCCGTTGATTGCATTATTTTTTCCGGAAGTATGCGTGTAAGACCCCAGATTAGGAAATCCCGCCATTGCACTGGAAGCAAAACGTGTATGATCTGCCGGATAAAAGGCCTCTGCATTAGGAGCATTGGATGTCCAGCCCAAACTTCCGGTCAGCCTCAAATAATCGGTCAACGACCATTCCAGGTTTGTATTATTGGTCAGGTTTAATATACTGGAGAAATCCCGTACATTCAGCGTCGAGTTATACGCAGGATTAGTAAATTTCCCATTCCCTCCCGGAGCAGCAATATCAAAGCCCAATTCACTTTGACTAAGCTCGGGTATCTTCATGATATTTCCGTTATCATCGACACTTCTGAAATAGGGGAACATCTTAACATAAGAATCATAGCTTCCCCAAGGGGTATTATTTCCTTTCGAATACCCTACGCTCATGGTATTGCTCAACTTTAATTTTTTCAAGGTGTAGGAAAAATTATAGGTCATGCCATACCGATCCCGCCCCGATTCTTTCATCACCCCTTCCGAAGTGTTATAATTCAATCCAAAAGAATAACGTAAAGGTCCCGAACCACCGGCCGCAGAAAGGCTATGACTCAATCCGTATCCTGTTTGTACAGGTTGTGAAAGCCAGTAGGTATCGACACCTTTGCGCACTTGTTTCAATCGGTAATTATACCATTGCTTCAGTGCCAGGTCATTGTATTGATTGGCCGGATCGCTATACATCCCTGTCAACCTTTGCGCCTCCAGCAATTGCTCAGCATTCATCAAACGATACGAAGTTAAATCAGCAAGTTCTGCACTCGCATTGATCGAATAACTCAGACGCAATTTTCCGGCAACGGGTTGCTTCGTTTCAATAACAATCACACCATTTGCCGCTTTTGAACCATAAGCCACTGTTGCGGCAGCATCTTTCAATACAGTAACATTGGCGATAAGATTGATATCGATATCATAAAAAGTCTGTAAGGTGGTCTCAAAACCATCCAAAATAATTAAAGGCTGATTGGGATTGGACAAATAGCTGGACATGATATCACCATTGGAGACCGGATTGTTATTATAGGTCTCCGAAGGATTGACATTCAAATTGTTTGCTCCCCGGATCTGTAAGTTAGGTAGATGATTGGGATCACTTCCAGACTGATTATCCTGTAACATCCGAACGGATGGGTCAACGACAGCCAGAGCTTGTATAGCATTTCGTGGGTTGACCATCTTTAGTTCTTCTCCGCTATATGTTTTTGCCGATCCCGTAAAGTTTCCTACAGGCCTTTTGTAAAGCCCCGTATTTACAATGACCTCTTTCATGGTATTTACCTGTTGCTTTAAGGTGAAGTTGACGACTGTTTCATCTGATTTCAGTTGCTTCTCCTCCATGTTACGGCCAATAAAGGAGGCCCGTATTTTTGTATTGGGCGCAACATTTTTTAAGATAAAATTCCCTTCTTTGTCCGTACGTGTGCCATGCTTGCTTGTCAATTCGATCACATAGGCCCCTTCCAGGGGTTTCCCCTGCTCATCCTTTACTTTCCCCTTGACTGTAATCTGCTGTCCGAAAGACAGGAGTACAATGAGATTCAATACAAGCAACAAACTTGCCCTCCTGAACCACACATGATATCTTCTTAAATTATTACTTTTCATAACTTAAATTAATTTGTTCCCGCTCTGATTACTCAGGTCGACTAAAAACATATGTTGCATCTGCAGACACTGCCACATTTGACCTGCCAACCACAGGAGATTCGGTCGGATAAAATGGTAGTGCTGTAAATGGCAGACCTACACGCTTGAAATAAAAAAAGACCTGACCCTCAGCCAAAAACTCCTTTCGGTATTCAAGTTGTAGCTGTAAGGATCTCATCTCGTCATTTACCATATCTTGTGCAGCCAAAGGAGCCAAATTCCTCGCCCCCCGAACTGTATTGATATACGTAAGTGCCTGAGTTAAATCATCCGTACACTCCGCTGCGATGTAATAGAGTTCGCTCAATCGGATCATCGGGAAAATATTAGCGGATGATGCATTTAATTTTTTTGGAAAAAGCGGAACGCCCGTAACCTGTCCTGTGGTCGCATCTATAAAACTACGTCGGTAATCTGTACTGCCAGTGCCATACAGGGCATTCTGACTCGACACCGCCAATCCATTTAATGCCGGAGCTCCGAAGAATGCTTTAACAGATGCATAAAAATTATTGGAGTAAACATAAAGCTTAAACAAACTTTCTTTGGTAAACAGCAAATCCGCATTTGTTCCGACAGTCATGGCAAACTTGTTACTAGCGATCACTTCCTGCGCATACTTATTTGCATTGGTTTTATCGCCCCGATATAGGTATATCCTGGCCAGCAGCCCTTTTACAGCCCATTTTGTCAATTGGGAGGTCGTCAGATCTTCGGACGCTAAAAGCGAATCAGCGACTTCCAGATCTGCAATACATTTATTTGCTGTCACCGCAACATTCTGCGCGACTTCTGTTTGGTAACTTAAAGTTGTGCAGTATGGGATACCCCGATCCTCGGCGACAGTAGAAGAAAACATACGAAGTAAGTCGAAGTGTAAATAAGCGCGCAATGCCATCGCCTCCCCTTTAAAAGTTTGGTAGTTATTGCCCGTAAACATGGATTTACGCTCTTCGACGTTATTCAATATATGGTTGACATTGGCGATGGCAATATACATTTTGGTCCAAACCGAGGCGGAATATGCCTTGAGCTCCGACGATGTCAGATCCAATGTGGCAGCCTTATAGTACAGATTACCTGATTTTTTGACCGAAACACTATCATAGTTGCGGCCCGCAAGCGAAAGTATGCCAAAGGTCATTTCCTTTCCGTAAAGTGTCTCTGATCCCATCTGTAGATATACACCATTCAATGCTTCACGAAAGCCCTTTTCTGTTGAAAAAACTTCAGATTCATCAACTTGCAAAGGTTGATCCGTGTCATCAACCCATTTTTGGCAGCCGGAAAATGTAAGCAGCCATATCAACCCACTGATCAGGAATAATTGATTTCTAAACTTGTGCATGATGATAGGATTAAAAGGTTGCATTTAAAATAAATGAATAAGTCCGTTGTTGCGGATATTGAATGCCTCGCTGTATTGTATTCGTGCTATTGACTTCAAAAGCATTGTTCACCATCAATTTAACCCCCAAGCTGGTTAACCTCATTTTCTCAAATACTTGCGGTAAAAATTGATAGCCCAAAGAGATGCTAGCACAGTTCAGGCGGTTTTCCTTTTCAATAAAACGTGTTGTCGCGTAGGTAGGCGATTGAAATAAGGCTTTATCGGTCGCATCCGTCCGACCGGGATACCAGCGTGAGCTGCTCAAAGCCCGCACATCTAGATTTTCATGGATGCTTGCGTTTTCGATTCCAGCCAGTGTATAATTGTAGACATAGGCACCCAGTGCATAATGGAAATAACTCGCCAGTGTAAAGGCTCGGTATCCCATACGCATACCCAATGCCCCACTCCAGTTTGCTGTTGCATTGCCGACAAATACTTTATCGGCCGCATCCCATACCATGGAGGATGATCCATCTTTCTTTCTAAAAATCTCGTTGCCCGTCTGCGGATCGATACCAAGCGAAGGAACCGCCCATAACGCACTCGGCGAGTAACCTACAGCATAGCGTGGCTGCATTTGCCGTTGATCGGCCTGAGAATCGTATAGCGCATTCAGCTGCTCAATATATGGGCCAACTGATTTTATTTTATCATTGCCATGAAAAGCATTCGCCATCAGGTCCAATTTAAGCCCGCCCGTCTTGCCATCAAGAATAGTTCCTTGCAGTCCAAACTGAATCCCCTTACTCTCCAGTTCACCATAGTTGGCATAATAGGCATATTGATTAAACCCTGCCGTAGAACCTGCGGGTAATGGCAAAACCATATCGCGGCTTATCTGCTGAAAAACATTGACATCAAACGATAGGCGCCGGTTCAAAAAAGCGGCTTCTACACTCAGGTCACGTTTTGACACCTTCGGCGACTTCAGGTTTGTGTTACCAATGCCCGTCAGGTAAGCGCCTAAGCCCATGCCTATTGTCCCCAAATTTCCTCCTGTCGGTATATATTGTTGGTCGGTGTAGTAATTATACGTATTTCGGTTTAGGTAAGACAGATAGTTTTGATTGCCCGAAGTACCGATACTTCCCCTGACCCGCAGTAGATTCAGCCAGTTTTGCGCCTTCAAGAAGTTTTCGTTGTGCAAATTCCAGGCAAAACCGACACCGGAAGAAAGGGCTGAATGGTTCGTTCCTGAATAGTAATCCAATGAACCAGTCACATTGATTTGGTAGCGTCGGTCAAAGTCATATACGATATTGGCAAACGAAGATGCTTGCCTTGTTTTAATTTTTCCGCTCACAGGCTTCGCTATTGCATAGGCATTACCGAAAGAAATATCGGCCAGACGATCAACTGCAAAACCCGCTACTTCAATTGCTTCTGAATTACTGGACGTTTGACTGATAAACTGCCCAAGGTTTGCAGTAATAGTATGTTTGTTAAACGAATTTTGATATTGTAAACGGGCTCCCCCCTGTGCATCGAGAAATGAATTAGACATTTTACGGTACAAACCACGTTTAAAAAGATTATCAGCAGAAATATCAGCAAACAGGGTATGATTTGGTGGTAAAAAATAATCACTATCATCCCCCTGACGGGCTATATTAAACATACCGTTTACCTGAAAACCAGATCCGATAATCCAATTTAGATTGGTCTGGTTGCTGAACCGCGTATAACTGGATTTATCTGTTGTTGATAGGGTTGAATTAAATGCCGGATTTTTAAAGGTTACATTCGCCCCGTTGATGGTATCTGATTCAACAATTTTCTGGTATTTCCCCGTCGCTTGATCTATGGGATCCCAATAGGGATTCATTTTTTGATAGGCGTCATAAGTACCATAAGGTGAATTCGTCGCATTGACCCCCAAATAAGTAAACTGATTGTTAAAGGTCACTGCGCCGATACGGCCTGAAAAATAGGCCCCTAAATCCAAGATTTTGCGTCCTGAACCTTTCATCACGCCCTGAATGTCATTATACCCCGCATTCAGACCATATACAATGTCATCATTGCCCGCACTAAGCGTTAAACTATGTTTAGACCCCAACTGTTTCTGAATAGGTACTTCCGGCCAATTGGTGTTTATATTACCCGTGTAAGCTTTATCATATCGTCTCTCAAAAACAGATGACCAAACCGGATCGTCAAACATACCCGACGCTTTTTCTACAGCTAGCTTTTGTTTGGCATCCAACAGGTTAATCCCCTGCGTAACCGGAGTGACCAATTGCAACTGCTCGGTCAGGGAAAGCTGAAACTTGCCTGTGGGTCTTTTTGTCCGCACAGAAATAATCCCGTTGCCCCCTTTGAGGCCATAAGCTGCCGTTGTCAGGGCATCGTCCAAAATAGACACCGCCTCTATGCGGTTGATATCCATATCCTGAATAGTCTGCGCTGTAACCTGAACACCATCCAATAAAAAAACGGGGCTATTAGGCTGCATGACTTGATAAGCACGATAATCACCTTGGGAAGGATTGACCTGCAAGCCCGATCTCACATTTTTATTCGCCTCGGCGCCTGAAAAAGGTATCGCATTCATTCCACGTAAGTAGATAGACGGCAGAATATTGGGATTGTCGCCATAATTGGGATTTCGATCGACAAAAAGAGCCGGCAGATATACGCGGAGCCCATCCATTGGAGATAAAACACTTACATTCCTTAGATTATCGCCTGTAATTGTACGGATATAATCTAAAGCCACGGGTGTTTGGACAGTTGATTCAACTCCCACCGAGAACTCAGTCTCCGCTTTTTTTAACATCTTTACGCTTACGTTGGCTCCTTTGACACGTTGTCCGAACCGGTTATAACCAGGTTTGTCAAGAACGATTACAGAGTCCGGATTGTTCGCAAAAACGACGACTCCGCGATTCGTATACTTAGATTCCCTTCCAAGCGTTACGCGAACACTATCCAATAATTTGGAACTGCGCCAATCTTTCACTTGTACGGTTACCTGAGACTTTCCTCCAACGGTATCAATATGCACTTTCGATTCTTGTAGAAATGATGCTGCAAAACTTTGCTGTGCTTGAAAAGATAGGCTACCGATCATGCCCAGGAGATAGAATAATTTAGGTTTCATTGAGAGCAATTTAAAGTCTAAAATTCTTATTTAACTGTTTTGCTCTGACCAGCGATTTCATCACAATCACCAATCCGGGATCGGTTTTTTAAAAAGGAAATAATTTCTTTTTCTTGAACACTCACCATCTGATGACTAGTGTCAAGAATAGGATTCATGAGTAGAGGTTTCATTAATGCGTTAGGGTTATGTTTGTTTGGCAAATATGGTCATTAGGTAAAAAAAATAAAAAAAAAGTACCACTACAAAACCATTACAAACTGCATTTTTAGGCAATAAACGCCACTACATTTCAAATATATCCCAATTTTAGCGAGCTATTTATTGAATGACAGGAAAGACACAAAGGATAGCCCTAGCTGTGTGAAAGCTGGCTGAGGAAGATCACTAAATTTTGATCCTGATTGGTCAAATTTAGCTTTTTACGTAGGCGTGTTCTGGCAATCTCGATTGCTTTGATATTTTGGTAAGTAATTGCAGAGATTTCCTTCGTGGTCATGCCTAGCTTTAAAAACGCGCACAATTTACGTTCGCTTGGAGTCAAGTTAGGGAACTTGGCATTCAGTATATCAAAAAATTCTTCGTGGACCTGTTGAAATCGAAACTCAAACTCTTTTAAGAGCTCGGGTCTTAAATTGGATTGTAGATCTGTCACAACACGCTGAATTGCCTGTTGATATTCTATATCCATATTGGGTTTAATTTTCAACAATTTGTCGGATATATCATCAATCAATTCGTTCTTTTGCATCAGATGAATGGTACTTGTGGTAAGCTCCTTATCCTTTAATTTGATATCTTTTTCGAGACTTTCTTTTTCTAGCTTGAGGTGTGCCTGCTCCAACAAGGACCGGCGCACTTTGTTCCTTTGTAAAAAAAACAATAAACTCACGATAATAAGCAAAAGTACCAAGCCAATTCCGATCATCAGGTAAGTCAATTCCTTTTCTCGCTGATTTGCCTTATCTTCACTATGCCTGCGTTCGAACTCGAACTCTGTTTTTAACTGTCGTATTTTATTGGCTCTTTCATCATTAAATAAACTATCGCTAGCTTGCTTATTAAGAATCAAGGCATCAAAGGCCAGCTTATAGTTTTCGAGCTTCTGATACAATTTATAAAGATTTTCAGAAGAACGTTTAACAGTGAGCAAATCTCCATTCTGCTGTGCTAGCTCAATCGCCTGTTTGAGGTATTTCTCAGCGATTGAATAATTCTTCAATTCTAAATAAAATTCACCCAGACCGTCGTACGATAGGGCAATTTCACTTTTATTCTTACGATGCTGACGAATCGCCAATGCTTCCATATAATACTTCAACGCCAGGTCATTTTTACCTTGCTTATGAAAAAGCCGTCCATAGTTAGTCAATGTATGTGCTATCAGACCTTCATTATGAAGTTTACGTGATAGCCGCAATGACTCGCTATAGTAATAATCAGATTTTTCATAATCTCTCATCTCCTCATATAAAATCCCCATATTATTTAGCAAACTTTGATCAGGCAAAACCTTTTCCTTGGCCTGGGATTGCATCACTTGATAATAATATAGGGCCTTTTTATAAGCTATTTCAGCATTCTTAAAATCCTTTTGATAGTAATTGATCACACCAATCCCATTATAGGCTTTGGACAAATCATTTGATGGCGCGATTTTACTGTTTGCCACTTGTTGATAGAGATCTAATGCCCTCGGATAATTGCCAATCAAAAGATTAACTTTTGCTAAATTTAGCTGCGCCTTAAGGGTTAGCGTATCCAACTTCACTTTATGTGCCAATAGCATGAGTTCTTCAGCGTATACCAGCGCTTGACGTTTATCGGTATCACCCGTTAATTCGGAAAGTTTTAAAATCGCCGCAGCTTTTTCATTGGTTGTCTGTGCTTGTGACAGGCGTGTTTTGAGACTATCGATAGATTTCCCCTCAGCATCACAATACGTAATCTGAAAAATAATATATATAACGACAAAAAAGATCTTCAGCAAAAATGAGTGTATTATTTTCATAATCAGATGCGATCTCCACATATTATATTACGGAATCGGAGGCCGCAAGATACACAATTGCTCGTCGATCTGCCAAAGAACAACAAAAATTTATGTACATGTCTGATTTATATTACACTGATTTTGTTTCTAAAACAGGTACTTATTTAACTGACAATTTTTTATAGCGTATAAAAAAGGGGCCTATCCCGTCTAGTATCTCCTTATAGTGAAGTAAGCACTTTATCAGGCAATTTGTAAACCTATAATTGAACCATACACAGACAACGGTCTTAAATTTCTGTCCACTGTCTTCACGAACTTCCCTACGGAGAAAGGAAGTGAATTCTTGATGCACTTACCTTTACATTCCGAGTCTTTCTTTTAACGTTTTGTTCCCATCGTTTTCTAAACTTTTACTTTTTGACTTAGCCCCCGCAGAAAAATTGTATTTAAAACTAAGGGTAACTTTTCTCGTATCTCTTTTGAGATAACTCTGAGATATCGCTGGCAGATCTTCTGTCTTTACTTTTACATTAGCATCATAGAAAAGGTCTGACACAGATAATTTAATAAATGCCTTTTTGCCAAAAAGAGATTTTCGAAC
>JAITLV010000059.1 GCA_031277685.1 Sphingobacterium sp.
CCATCTTCTTTATGCGGTAGCTGGTAATGAATAATGGCATCGACTTCGGGGATATCCAGCCCTCTTGCAGCCAAATCGGTCGTGATCAAAACATTGTTGGAATGATTACGGAATTTGAGAAGCGCCAGCTCACGATCTTGCTGTTCAAGTCCGCCATGAAATGTGTCGTGAATAATATTGCGATTGTCCAGCAATTCGCTGATGTGATCTACTGCATCGCGATGATTACAGAAAATAATCATTTTTTTCGTCCCGATCTTGCAGATGAGTTTTAGCAATGCCTCCAATTTCTTTTGAACAGGGGCAACGACCTTTTTTATTGTAATGCGGGGTATGTTCTGTGAGTTATTCAGAAAATCAACAAGGATAGGCTCCTTTATCTGTGTAAATGGCGGGATTGCATCCATCATCGTTGCAGAAGTCAATATTCGTGATCTGATGGCCGGTATATGTCGAATAATGAAATCCATTTGATGCTGAAATCCCAGTTCCAACGATTTATCAAATTCGTCTAACACAAGGGTGTGGATACTGGTCGGATCAAAATTTCCTTCTTCGATATGTTGTTTTATACGTCCTGGAGTTCCTATAATAATTGCGGGAGCATCCTTGAATTCATTTTTTTCGATACGGGTGCTGTGACCGCCATAGGCACAGGTGACTTTGTGGCCTGTGGCCACTTTGCGTAGCACTTGTTCTATCTGTAAGGCAAGTTCGCGGGTCGGGACTAAAATCAGTACTTGAACCTCCCGAACGATTTCCTTCAATTGCGCTAAAATGAGCAATGAAAAGGCCAGGGTTTTGCCAGATCCTGTGGGTGAAAGTAAGATGAAATCATGGTCTTTTTGATACGATTCCACTACTTTTTCTTGCATCTCATTTAAGGATGAAATGCCTAATTTATTTAAAATAGCTTCTAGCTGCATTTGACAAAAATACAAAATACCGCTATCTTGAAAGGAACAAACCAGAATGAAAATTTTTCAGGCATTTTATACCTAAAAAAAAGCAAGGTAACCGGTCTATAAAAGATGATTACCTTGCGTTGATTTGTATCGATATACTGGAAAACGCGGTATAGTTGCCGTGTTATTAATTCTTAATAAGTATTGTTTTATAAGATATCAATACCTTCTTGTCTTAGCGTTTCTTTTTTGTCCTCTTCCCAGATACTGACTTGGACTTCTCCAATATGTTGTTTCTTGAGCATAAACATACAGACACGTGATTGTCCGATCCCGCCGCCCATAGATTCAGGTAATTGATCATTAAGAAGCATGCTATGGAAAGTCAGTTTGGATTTTTCAGTACAGTTTCTGATTTCCATTTGATGTGCCAAGGCTGTTTTGTCGACACGAATTCCCATGGAAGAAAGCTCAAACGCTGAGTTTAAGATCGGGTTCCATACGAGAATATCGCCGTTCAATCCTTTGTGGCCTGCTTCATTTGCGGTACTCCAGTCGTCGTAGTCCGCTGCGCGACCATCGTGAGCCACACCATTGCTGAGCGCCCCTCCGATACCATATAAAAATACTGCTCCGTGTTCTTTTGTGATTGCATTTTCACGTTCTTTTGCCGTAAGATTAGGATATTTTTGTAGCAGTTCTTCTGCCGAAATGAATGTAATGGTTTCCGGAAGAATCGCTTTTACCTGTGGATACTTGCTTTCAACCTGTTGTTCCGTAAATCGTAACGCATCGTAAATTTTTAATACGGTTTCTTTCAGCAAGGCCAAGTTACGTTGATCTTTATCGATTACTTTTTCCCAGTCCCATTGGTCTACATAGATCGAATGGATAGGGGTGTAATCTTCATCAGGACGCAGTGCTTTCATGTCTGTCACGATGCCTTCCCCAGGTAGCATTTCAAGTTCTTTTAAACGGACTCTTTTCCATTTTGCCAATGAATGTACCACGACAGCTCTTTTTTCATTCAATGATTTAATCGGAAATGATACCGGACGCTCAATTCCATTTAAGTCATCGTTTAATCCTGTGCCGTCCAAAACCACCAATGGTGATGAGATCGGAATTAAATTTAATGCTTTCTTTAGTTGTTGGACAAATGTATCTTTAACGAAGCTGATAGCAACTTCGGTACTTAAAAGTTTTCTTCCCTCCATATGAGTCAATTGAAAAGCCATGTACGGATCGTTGTACATCGCATCATTTTTCTTATTCAGTTATTTGATACAAAAATATGAAAATATCATTTGCTAATATGTTTTGTTGTGATTTTTGATATTTATCTATTAAAATGTTGAAAAAATATAAATTTTACAAGAAAAAGCAGCTAGCTTAATATGTAATTGTAAAACTATTAATTTGTTGGTGCAACTATTTCAGTTTAGTACTTAACCAAAAAAGCCCTGAAATTATTTCAGGGCTTTTTTATACGCTATTTAAAAGGAACCGGTTATACGGAGAAACTTTCTCCACAAGCACATGTACGGCTTGCATTGGGATTATGGAATTCAAATCCTTTTCCTTCTAACCCATCGGAATAATCCAGTTCAGTTCCTGCCAAATAGAGGAATGATTTGATATCTAAACAGATTTTCACCCCTTTATCTTCGAAAAACTGATCTCCTTTTTTTTCCTCATTATCGAAATTCAGTTTATAGCTTAAACCTGAACAACCACCACTTTCTACAGCAACGCGCACAAAGTAATTGCCGTCATATTGCTCATCCTTCATGATTGCCTCGATACGAGTTTTTGCTTTATCAGTAACTGTAATCATAGTTGTATCTTTGTCTATAGCAAAGATACATACAATCTCGCTATATTTTGCCTGTCCTTAAGTTTTTAGAATGTCATAAATTAGCTGATCAAACCAGCTTTATACAATTGCCATACCGGCGATTGATCCCTTATTTTTTGTACAGCTTCTTTTATTAATCGTGCACATTGTAGGATTTCTTCCTGGGTGGTCAGTAAGCTTAGACTAAATCTGATGGCTGAAAGTGCATCTTCTTTGGTTATGCCCATGGCCTGCAGTACATGGGATGGTTCTCTTGATCCTGTGACACAGGCGGAGCCTGAGGATAGGGCCAATGTGGGACAAGCCGTCATAATTTCACTTGCCAGTATATGCCTGAAGCTGATATAGCTTGTTGTGGGCAGACGCGGGATATGTTGGCCATGTATCCTTATCTCAGGGATGTCAGCGAGTTCGGCCTCAAGCAGATCCCGATAGGTGCGAACGGTATTATAGGCCTGCGGATTTAGGAGAGCGAGTGCTTTTCCAAATCCAACGATTACGGGGACATTGTACGTGCCGCCACGGAAACCATGTTCTTGCCCACCACCTAAAATGAGCGGTGTAAGCTGGATTGGTTTTGTTTTGCGTCGGATATAGAGTGCACCAATACCTTTTGGGCCATGCATTTTATGTGCGCTCATGCATAACATGTCTATCGGAAGTTGCTGCAGGTCAATTGTTACTTTGCCGACCGCCTGTGTGGCATCACAGAAAAATAGAATATCTTCTTTACTGCTGATGGAAGCTATCTGCTCCATATCGGTCAGTACACCAGTTTCGTTATTAGCCGCCATTAGGCAAATTAATATGGTTTTGGGACTAATTGCATTTTTAAGATCTTCTATGGCGATACGCCCTTGTTCGTCGACGGGAAGATAGGTGATTTGTGCACCTTGTTTTGCGAGCTGTTCACAGCAGCTCAATACTGCCTTGTGTTCTGTAGCGGCAGTAATGATATGATTTCCCTGGGATTTGTATTTGTCAAATACCCCTTTTAGTACGGTATTGATGCTTTCTGTTGCTCCGGAATTGAAAAAAATTTCCTTAGGAGTGCAGTGCAGGACCCTGGCAATTTGAGCTCGGGACCGTTCGATCGCAGCATTTGCTTCTCTGCCCATTTGGTGGTAGACGCTGGACGCATTTGCATAATTTTGGATGAAATAGGGAGTCATTTCATGCCATACTTCATCCAAAATTCGAGTAGTTGCATTATTGTCCAAATATATCGTATCCTTCATCAGGATAAAGATAGGTATAATGGACTTTATGCAGAAGCCTTTACGTCAACTTCCTTTTTTTTGACATTAGGATCATAACGTAATCCCGGTGTCAACCAGTACATCAGAATAATACGTGAATACCTGTAATTGAAGGGGGACATCAACACCACACTTAATATTGCAACTGTAGCATAAAGGATGAAGGAGGAATCATTTCCTGTAAGAATATAAGTTGCCATACAGGCTGTCACCATCTCAGCAATGGCGAATGCATAAGTAACATACATCGCACCATAGAAATAGCCCGGTTCACGCTCGTAACGGAGCCCACAGTATTCACAGTGGCTGTTCATCTTCTGAACCTTCAAACCATAGGCTGGGCCTTTGTAGACATGACCAACTCTACATCTTGGGCATTTTGCTTGCCATGCAGCTTTAAATTCGGATAATTCGTATTTAACTTCTTCCATAGTTATAGTTGTTTTCTGAACTCTTCAGGTGTGAGATCAGTAGATTTTTTAAAAAATTTGGTAAAATAAGAGTTGTCTTTAAACTGCAATTCATTTGCAATCTCGGTAATATTTAAAGTTCTATTGATTAAGAGCCGTTTTGCCTCCAATACAATCCGGTTACGGATGATTTCACCTGCAGACTGACCGATATAGGATTTACAGATTGCATTCAGGTGATTAGGGGTGATGAATAGTTGATCGGCGTATATGCTCGGTAGTTTGGTGGATTTAAACTGCTGTTCAACCAATTGCTGAAAACTATTGAATATTTTATGATTATAAGGATTGCTTCCCTCTTTTTCTTCTTTTTCTGAACAGATCGAAACATACAGCAAAAATTGAAGTAGAAGTGTACGAATATAATCTTCTGACAAGCCCATCGACTTCGCAGATAGAATCTCATCGAGGATACGGGTAGCCTGATCTCTGGCCGCTTCTTCCAGTTCGAAAATTAAATGTTCAATTTTACCTTGCAAGAAACTGAAGCGTTCCAGATAATCTGTGCGTAATAGAAAAGACTGGAAATAGTCAACAGAAAAATTAACAACATAACCAGCCTCATCGCCAACAAAATTCCAGGTATGCACTTGACCGGGAGCCATAAAATATAGCTGAAAAGGTTTAATCTTATAATGATTAAAATCGATAATATGATCACCGGAACCCTTGGTAAACAATACAAAATGATAAAAATTGTGCTTGTGAGGAAACACCATATTATTATGTTTGATGACGTATTCACTTAAGTCATCAATATGGATAGTTGTTTTATTGTTGAGGTCGAGACTACAACTATCTATAATAGGAATGGTGTTTTTTCTATTCATACGACAAAGTTAGCGTATATATTCTTTTTATAGTGGTGTTAATTTGGTGTTTTGTGGTATTTTTCAACGATTTTAATATTTTGAGAGGTAAGTTTGCATGTTGGAACAATCCTTGTTTCAAAAAGTAAGGAAATATATTTAATAAACATGGAAAGTAATTTAAATAGTCTAGGGACTAGATTTGGGAGATTGACAGATGTTGTTATCGATTCAATACCAGGTATCATCGGTGGTGTTATTTTATTAATTATTGGTAAATATGTCATTGATTTGGTCAATCGGTTATTACACAAACGTTTTGAAAAGAGAAATGTCGATCCATCAATCCGTGCGTTTATCTCCAGTATTGTCAAGATTGTCATGTGGGTCATGTTGATGTTGACCGTTGCCAGTCAAATAGGTATACAGACAACTTCATTTATTGCGGCATTGTCAGCTTTTGGCTTGGCTGTTGGTATGGCACTTCAGGGAAGTCTGAGTAATTTCGCTGGTGGGGTACTGATTCTGATGTTTAGACCATTTGAGGTCGGTGACTACATCTCCAGTGCCAATGGTACTGCGGGGACAGTGGAGCGAATAGATATTTTATACTCCACATTGATCGGTGATGATGGGGTACGTATATTTAGCCCTAATGGTCCTTTGGCCAATTCAGTTATCAAAAACTATACTAAAATCGTTCAACGGATGTTTGAATACACGGTGAGTATATCCTATGACAAAAATATAAAAGATGCGAAGGATATTATTCTCCGGGTGCTTCGTTCGAATGAAACGGTCTTGACAACACCTGAACCAACAGTGTTTGTGAAAGAACTGGGAAACAGCTCCATTGTATTGACGGTACGTGCTTGGACAAAACGGGAGCATTACTGGCCAGCTCGAAATTCAATGCAGGAAAAAATCATGTTAGAACTGGAACGAAATGATATGAGTGTAGCGCCTAATCCAACGCAGATTAGCATTGTTTCCAATGCAAATGATCAGGGAAAACAGGTTAAAACGGATATTTAATCATCTGACAGAGCCCGGATAAGAATAAAGTACCGGTAGGCGAGTATAGCCTGCTGGTACTTTTTTAATTTCAAAGGATCCTTCTTGCCATATTTCGGAAGTATTGCTTTGTTTAGCTTATTGAGGAACTGAAAAAACTGTCTTTTCATAAATATACTTCGGGGTTAATGGTTTGTGGCATGTGATCGCCTTTGATCACTGCCAATAAATTGCTGGCTGCCATTAAGGCCATATTGTCTCTCGTTTCTATTGTTGCTGATCCAATATGTGGTAGAATGCAGACATTTTCAAGATTTAACAAGGGGTTATCAGCAGCCATGGGTTCTGGATTTGTGACATCTAGCCCTGCCCCCCACAATTCTCCGCTACGCAAGGCATCGGCCAAGTCTTCTTCTTGTACCAGTCCTCCACGTGCGGTGTTGATCAAGATGGCTGAATTTTTCATACGTTTAAATGTATCTTGATTGAATCTATTGACTGTCTCCGCTGTAAGTGCTGCATGAATGGACAGGACATCACTTTGGGTCAACAGATCATCAAAATTGACATATCTAGCCCCCAGAATCTGTTCGGCTTCTAGGTTGCGCCCACGGTTATAGTAGATGATCTCCATATTATAAGCGGCTCTTGCTTTTCGGGCAAATTCAAAACCAATCCTTCCAAGACCATAAATGCCTAATGTTTTATTGTTGAGCTCAATGCCTAAATGAGACGTTGGATCAAATCCTTTCCATTGTCCCTGTAGAATCTGTTTGTGGTTAAAAAAAGCTTTTCTAGAAACGGCTAACATCAACAGAAAAGCAACATCAGCGGTCGCTCCGGACAGTACACCTGGGGTGTTGCTCACTGGAATTCCGTATTTCGTCGCTGCTGGAATATCCACATTATCGTAACCAACACTCATCAGTGACAGGGCTTTGAGATTCGGGCAATTTTGGAAAAATTCTTCGTCAAATTTTTGCATGCCACCATTCAGCACATAGTCAGCCTGTTGTCCAGCTTGTATGAGTTCGGTAGGAGACAGGGGGACAGAAGAATCATGTATGGTCACATCATGACCTGCAGCTTTCAATAGATCAATGCCTTTTTGTGGGATTCGTTTGGTAATAAATATCTTCATGTAAATGTTATACTATAGTTTAGTCTGTTGCAAAGAAAAATATGAAAACCCCAATTCATATAGGGGGCTGATCCAAAGTTAACCGTTTTTATGACAACAAAAAAAGCTATATCGTTGTTTCGATATAGCTCTAATAAAAATATTTTGTCTTTCTAGTTTGTATGAAGGAGGTAGTCCAAAATGCTCTTTCCTTTATCATCTACCGAAAGTGCGGTATTAGACAACACAACTACGGCACTTTTTTTATCCGGAGATAAAGCGAGGTAAGAACTGCTGCCTGCTGTCCCGCCATTGTGCCAATAAAAGGTAAGATCATCAAGCAGATTCATATGCCAGGCTAAACCCAGGTCGGTATCAGGCGGGAGAAAAAAGGTGAATGATCTGGTGTTGGCCATCGCATTTTCCAACGTACTCTGTGGCATCTTAAACTGTGCGTTTGCGAATTTAAGCAGATCTTCTACGGTTGACTTTAATCCACCCGCAGCACTGAAAGCATCGAAAGACCAGGGAAGTACTTCTTGACCTTCTTTATTGTATACCTTAAAGGTATCTTTTCTTTTGGGTTCTAATACTTGAAAAGTATTATTCATATCAAGTGGTTTGCAAATAAGATCGCGGACCACTTGGTCATAAGACTTTTTGTAGATTCCGGTGATGATATCGCCCAATATTGCATAGCCTAAATTGCTGTACTCATATTCCTCACCTGGTGTTTTCTTGTTTTTGAAACTGGATAGATAACTGTATAGTGCTTTTTTATCGTATGCCTTGTAAGGGTCATTTTGATTGTAGCCTTTTATTTTTTCAAAATTATCTGGAAGTCGGGGGAGCCCGGAAGTATGGTTGGCCAGCATTTGAAAGGTTATCTTAGCTAGGTCTTCATTTTTTTTCAGCGTATCAGGCAGGAATAATGATATGGGTTGATCCAGGGTTATCGTTCCCTCCTCAACAAGATTTGATAACAAAATTGCAGTGAAAACTTTGCTGAGTGAACCAATTTCGTAGATTGACGTTTTTGTAGGTAAGGTCTGGTTGCCTTTGGCTGTTTCTCCGTAAAAATATATTTTGGACTGTCCATTTTTAATAATACCTATTGCTAAAGATTGCGTATTTTGCTGTTTTAGGTAGGAATTTGCAACAGAATCAATGAAGAAATCATCCTTATCAACTGCTTTCGATGTAATGGCTGTTTCGATCGGTTTTTCCGTAACATTTTTTTCTGTCGCAGGTTCGTTCAATTGGCTAAAGTGTAAGGTGTTGAACTTTAGTGTTGAATCTGTTGCAAACAATACTTCATAGGATTGACTGTCAAAATCCAGCTGGTACGTTGCGGTACCTTTATCAAAACGGAGAAGCTCAGAACTTTTTACCCTTCCCAGTGGGTAAATCTGGCGTAGCATCTGTGTGAATTTTGGAAGGGTATACTGTTGCTTAAAGGAGTCACTCGCCAAATTATAGGCAGAGTCTGTCATTTGGGAATTGATAAAAAACTCCAATTTATTGTATACTCCTTTGTTCACCTGCTCCGCTAGATTTGTCTGGGCAAAGGAGTAAGAAGTGATGCCCAACAATATTGCTGTATAAAAATGTTTCATAACCATTGTTAGGCACAAATCTACGGAATGTTTAAATTCCAATCAATTGTTTTAATCGGGCGTAGCCTGATTTGCTGATGTTGAGCTTCTCTCCCGATATCAATGCAGCTATATAAGAATCTTTTTCATAAGGTTCCAATTTAGCTAATTGATCAACTTTAATAATAAAGGAACGGTGTATACGTACAAATTGATTTGGATCCAGGGATTTTTCGAAAAATGCCATGGTCTTATTTTTAAGATACATGCCGTCTTTGGTATGAATCTTTACATAATCATCATAAGACTCCAGGTATTTAACGGTGTCAATAGGAATGATCTTGATCTGGGTGCCTGTTTTTACAACGATACGGTCAATCTTGGTCTCGTCTTGGGCGGCAAGTACTTCATAATTAGGTTGGACCTTTTTTTCCGGGGCAGAATAGCTAGACCTAAATTTCTCCAATGCTTTTTTGAAACGGATTGGTGAGACCGGTTTAAGCAGATAATCCAGTGCATTTTTTTCAAACGCTTTTAGCGCATATTCGTCAAATGCTGTAGTGAATATAATAGCAGGTGGATTGTCTACCAGTTCCAGCATTTCAAAACCAGTCAATTTAGGCATTTGGACATCCAAAAAAACCAGATCAGGTTCGTGTGTCTGGATCGCTTTAACGCCTTCAAAACCATCTCCGCATTCAGCCATAATGGTTACATCGGCTTCATTTTTTAAATAGCCGGCAATAATGGAGCGTGCCAATGGTTCATCATCAATGATAACGACTTTAATCATATTGAGGTATTTTTAGGGTGCTAGTAAATATGTTGTCCTGGATCTGGGTTTCAAGAAGATCATTTCTTCCATATAAAAGGTATAATCTACGTTGTATGCTGGAAAGCCCAAATCCGGTACCTTTTTTAGGGCTCGATTGTTCCTCTACATCAAATGGATTGGTAATTTGAATCAGAAGCTGTCCCTCATTTGAGGCGCATTTAATTTGTATGTCGACCTGGTCGGTTATGTTGTACAATCCATGCTTAATGGCATTTTCTACCAAAGGCTGGATGATCATTGCTGGCAATTTATTACTAAATATTTCCTCCGAGGAGGAGATGGAAGTGTTCAGACGATGACCAAAACGTACTTTTTCGATATCAAGATAAAGTTGTAAATGGTCGAGTTCTTCTTCCAGTGTGATAATCTGATTGTTTTCCTTTCTCATCGTACCCCGTAAAAAATCAGATAATTGAAATGTCATATTGCGGGCTTCATCCGGATTGGCGCCAATAAGCGCAATGATCGAATTCAAGCTATTGAATAAAAAGTGTGGCTGCAGCTGTTGCCGCAAATTATAGAGTTCTGCCTCGCGAAGCAGATTTTCGGACTCTTGTTTCCGTTTGATGTTATTGATATTATCTTCCTGGATATTCCAGACGATATTGATAATAGCAACAGAAGTAAGGATAAGGAAATTAACGATACCTCGAAATGGTAATGTTAAATCCAGTAGCGTGATAAAGTTGGGTTGAATAAAATAGCTCATTAGAAAACGGCTCAACCCTGTACTGATGATAGCCATAATCAAGCCTATAATCAGTACCTTCCATATCTCGCGGGGTTGTGGTGTGTAGAAGTTTAATGCAGAGGACATACCATAGCAGCAAAACATCATCACAGCACTATTAATCAAGGAATCTTTAAATGCCAGTGTGGAATCAAATCCTGAACGTAGCATCAGTAAATATTGTAATGCAAGATATCCGATAAATACGGATATACAAATAATGCCTATTAATCGACTTTTAACACTGAGAGACAGTTTGTTTTTCATCTATTAAGCATTTTTTATCGTTAAATTGCCTAAGATACAGGTACCCGTGATATAAATCTTTTTATCGGTGTCGGGGTTGTATATCGTCTGGAATCTCCGATCATCTACAGATCCTAAAATAGATGCTACATTGCTGAATACCGTCCAATGGGGAGGGATGATGATGCGTGCGCTGCCAAATAACTGGAATGTATCAATGACGATTGCCTGTTGGATATCTGCTTTTGTTAAATCCAGTTCAATACTGCCAAATACATTGGTCAGATTGCCGCCTCTAAATTGCTTGGAATAGATGACTTTCTTTTGGCCAGCAAATATTGTGTTCAAATTCAGACTGTCTTCAAAAGACTGGTGGAACGAATTATTCTCCTTGCTGCCAAAAGCCTGCGCGTTAGGCGAGGCTTGTTGGCTTGATCCGTATTGTTCGTTAAAAGGTTTTGCTTCCGATTCAGTTTCAGTCTCGCCACTGGCGGTGTCGGTTGTGACTGTCACCCGTTTATCCCAGTCATAGGGGTTTTGTGGTGGATTGGGGTAAGTAGGGGGAACCATTGGCGGTTTCCGTTTACTCATGATAAAATAAATTCCAAGCGAAATGATGATAATGGGGACTGTTACAGAACCGAAGTCTGTGCGCATCATTCTGGAAATGAGGCTAGCTCCGCCAATAATTAAGAGGATAATCGCTGATTTCTTTTGAAATTGTGAATTTACTCCAATGACTAGCCCGATAATAATTAATATCATCTGCCATCCAAATAACCAGCTTGGAAACCAGCTTCCCAGATTTAGGTTATTCAATAATAAGAATATCCCTACGATGATAACAATGGCCCCCACGATATTGCGGCTATTATTGCTGTTTGGTATGATAGGTTCTTTTTCCATAATGTTTTTACTATTTATGACTCAAAGATAGAGGCACAAATAAACTATACATATTCGCTTTAGGTAATACAACTTATATTTTCGGTAAATGTACTGATTTCGTCGGTAAAAAATCTTGTTGTTTAATTTTTATCCTAGGTTGTGCGAATGAATCTGCCATTTTTACGGTTTATTGTCTTTTTTTTTAATATTATTTGGTGTATTAAAATGAATTATTATATATTTATCAAAGATTAAGATTACTTTAAACTTAAATAACAACCAATGGGAGATTTTGAAAACAAAGAGCGTGAAGAGGTTTTTTCAAAAAAGGTGAGAGCAGGTAAGCGAACTTATTTTTTTGATGTAAAAGCAACTCGATCGAACGATTACTACATTACTATCACAGAAAGCAAGAAGCGCTTTGAGGATGGCCAGTTTATTAAGCATAAAATTTTCTTATACAAAGAAGATTTTGAAAAGTTTGCTGAAGGTTTGACAGATGTTGTAAATTACATTAAGTCCAATCAGGAAGTAATCGAAAAACGTTATGAGCCTAACTTTGACGATGCGTACGCTGAAGAAGCCGATGGTCGTTCAAAAGATGATTTTTCGTTCTAACGGACTATAGGATGAAATCTCAATGAAAAAAAGGAATAAAGCCACTTACGTGGCTTTTTTTATGTTCATGTTTTTTACTCCAAATGCTCCGCTGATGTAGGCAATATCCTTATAAACTGGCTAAAAAGTCGTTCAATACGCTATTGAACTTTTCAGGTTCTTCAAGATTTGGTAAATGCCCCGATTCCTCAAATTCCATAAATCTAACATCAGGAATATGCTCTATCAGGATATTTGTCTGCTCCTCGCTCATTAATTTATCATGTTTGCCCTTGATCACTAATGTGGGAATGATAATCGTTTTTAAAGAATGAGTTGTGTCCGTGCGGGAAGCGAGGGCAAGTTGTGTTGCACATATACTTGAAAGTTCATTTCTACGGATGCAGCTCTTGATAAGTTCAACAGCCTCTGGGTTTTCTCGGATTGTTTTCTCGTAAAATACATTTTCAGTAAAACCAATTGCAAATGGTCTTCTGCCATATTTAAGCAATGCCTGAATGGAGTCAAATCGTTTTTGTTTGCCTTTGTTATCATCGGCGAGAGAGTTTGTGTCACATAAAATCAATCCCGCCAGCTGTTGACCGATTAACTCGTATGTACGTAAGGCGATATAGCCACCCATGGAAATGCCACAGAGAACAACATGGTTGAGATCTAGTTTCTGGATAAATTCAACGAGATCTTTGGCAAATACATCTACGGAAAAGAAACCATGTCCATTGGTGCTAAGGCCATGTCCTCTGACATCCAAGGCAATCCCAGTATATTCTTCGTCAAGATCTAGCAACTGTTGCTTCCATGTGTTTTTGTTAAATGGAAAACCATGGATAAATACGACGGTTTTAGGGGCAGGGTAAGATTTGCTTGGACGGATATAATACGAGATGCTGATGTCCCCAATTCGGATTTTGCTGAGTTTTAAATCTCTTTTGCTCATGAATAATAACATTTGTCAGTGTCTGAAAAAAAAAGTTGATATTTTAAATATAATATTATCAACGAGATAAACGAAATGTTGTTTCATAAAGTTAAAAAAAGAGAAAAAATGTTTGTTAAATCGATAAATATGTCGATATTTGCATCACCAAAACGGAAAAGGATACGGATTTGTTTTGGTAGCCCAGCGCTCCTAGCTCAATTGGATAGAGCATCTGACTACGGATCAGAAGGTTAGGGGTTCGACTCCCTTGGCGCGCACAATATACAGGATCTGTATTATTAAAGAGGCATTCCTAGCTCAATTGGATAGAGCGTCTGACTACGGATCAGAAGGTTAGGGGTTCGACTCCCTTGGAGTGCACAAAAAGCCAATCTCAAGATTGGCTTTTTTTTATAAAAGAAGCTGCGGTAGGTGCTGGAATTTGAGGGTTGGAGAACTTCTTTTTGAAAAAAAGTTTGTAAAAAAACGAATTCTGACTATATTTGCGTCACCAAAACAAATGGGACAGAGTTCTAAACGTAATGGTTTAATGCGCTCCTAGCTCAATTGGATAGAGCATCTGACTACGGATCAGAAGGTTAGGGGTTCGACTCCCTTGGAGCGCACAACTGAAAAGCCTAGTCATCATCTGTGATTAGGCTTTTATTTTTTAACTCGTTTTAATTTCTTAAATAAAACTATGCTAAACCTTGTAATATTTGGCCCTCCGGGTGCAGGTAAGGGAAC
>JAITLV010000073.1 GCA_031277685.1 Sphingobacterium sp.
TTGTAGTCTGTATTGAAGGTCCAGATTTCATATGGTCTGGTAATAATAAAATTTCTGCTACCATTTTCTGAAGAATTTATTTCCGTGTTAGAAAAATCATATGCCTTTCTCCAGAATGACGTGTTATTCTCATTCGAGTATTTAGCGTAATTTAGGCCGATTGAAAGCTTGTTTTTCTTTTTAAAATCTTTGTCGTAAATCAAATCGACGATATGGAAATTATTGTCTAAAAACATGAAGTCCCGCTGTTTAAGCTGCCTTTGAAATTCATCTTTCCGATTATAGATCGTGGCGTCTCGTTCATTTGGAAATTTACCATAAAAGCTGGCGTACCAATAATTAAAAGAGAGCGTACTTGTTGAATCAATATTATAAAGTGTATTGATTTTCATGGAATGTGTCCTTTGGGATCTTTCACTAACCTGCTCTTGTCTATAGAGATAACTAGAATCAGGTAAGAAATAGTTTTTTATAAGATCGTTTCGTTTATGCAAGTTTTCACTATATGAAAAATTATAACCCAATGAAATTTCAAACTTACTTTTTTTTAGATTTAAATTAAGCGATTGGTCCGTTCCCCAAAGGGTAGAAACACTTGTACTTGCCGACCCAAAGAAGCCTAAATTGGAATTTTTCTTAAGTCTGATATATAACACACCTCCGTCTCCTGCGGAATCATATGCTGCGCCTGGACTGGTAAGCACATTAACAGACAAGACCTCGTTGCTCGGTAGAGATTTCAGGTAGTTCAATAAATCCTGACCACCCAAATTGACTTTTCGACCATTTATCAATACAGTAGCTCCCTTTCCGAGCAATTGTAATTTGCCTTCCATTTCATCAACAGTTAATCCCGGTACCTGCTTGAGCAGTTCTGCTATATTTGTACTATTGCCTAATATATTGTTTTCCGCATTAAATCTATACCCACCGGTAATCAGCTCCAAGGTAGGTCTCTTGGAAGAAACCGCAACCTCCTCAAGTTTATTGTCAATCTTATGAAGCCTTATAGTACCGATATCTATATTGCTTCCGCTCGGCGTTTCGATTAATTTTATCTGAGGCTGAAAGCCAAGGTGGTTGATTTTTAGGTAAAATGAGCGCTGACTATAGGTTAATTGGAAGTCTCCGCTTTCATTTGTCACTACTGTTTTGACAGGGTTGCTGCTACTTTGATGATCCATCAGGTATATTGAAACTAAATGAACGGGTTCTTTCGTAATAGAATCGATTACTTTGCCCGTAACAGTAAAGGTTGAATCGATGATTGAAATGGTAGTCGTGTTGCATGAAGCGTGAGAGATAGCAAAAAACAAGAGATTTGGGAGAACTAGGGCAATTTTTTTTAAGATATTCATATATTTAAG
This sequence comes from Sphingobacterium sp., assembly GCA_031277685.1. Lineage (GTDB taxonomy): Bacteria > Bacteroidota > Bacteroidia > Sphingobacteriales > Sphingobacteriaceae > Sphingobacterium. The sequence continues at coordinate 1,368 of JAITLV010000073.1, forward strand.
TTGCTTGTACTAAGGCCTGATGACAATTGTTTGTAGTTAGTGACTATAGATTAGTCGAGCTCACGGAAAAAATGTTGCACGATTTATAATAAACGTGATTATAAATACGCCACCTAGGTCTTCTTATGCGCAAAGCACAGCCCGATTTGGGATGCAGTTTGTCAAAATTACCACTCAGATAGAGGTTTTTTTGGTTTATTTTTATTCTAAAAATTTTCTTTTTTAAAATAATTAAAACAATTATGGTATATTTATGTTCTAAATATAGTGTATGAAATATCAGCTTTTAAAAGAAATCATAGTATTAGTTGAAGAATTTGAACAGGAAAACGTAGATGGAATCTACAGCACTGACGCTGATGGATTTAAACGTTGGATAGTAACAAAGGAAACCGATGTTCTGGTCGAGCCTAATTGGGACGGTAAGGAAAATGGGCGTAGTCCAGAGAGTGTAATCAGCACATTAATAGTGCATATGAATAGGTTTGCAAAAAGTTATTCAAAGGCTGCTATTTGGGAATCTGATTTTTCTACACAAGAAGAGTTTATATACCTTATAACCTTAAGGTCGTTTGGCGAGATGACAAAAATGGAGTTGATCAGGCGGAATATTCATGAAAAGCCGGCCGGCATGGCGATTATAAACCGTTTGATCAAACAAAGATGGATCGGTCAACAAGATTCAAAACTGGACCGACGAAGTAAGGTGCTTTATATCACGGAAGATGGCTTGTTGGCATTGGATCGACAAATGGGGAAAATACGTCATGCTACCCAGATTGTTTCAGGTGATTTGACCTACAGTGAAAAAATAACACTGATAAGTCTATTGGATAAATTGAGCAAATTTCATCAATTAATCTATGATAGAAATATTGCACCTGAAAAATTGCTGGAACAAGTGAAGTTATAATTTAGTCCGAAGTGTAATAGAAATAGCTGGCTTTTTGTTGTCTTTTACACTTTTTGAAAAAGTCGCCTCCGAAAACTGATGATTATAGGCAGATCAAATTATGGATATAATAAGATACTTTAATGCACACATTGTCCATTGCGGTAATGGTAGGTCCATCGGATGTTGCCCTTGCATAGGGAGTTAAAATAAACAAAAATGAAAAAGAAGGTAGCAGTTATTGGTGCAGGTTTTTCGGGTCTTTCAGCGGCGGCCTATCTTGCGCAGGCAGGATACGAT
>JAITLV010000083.1 GCA_031277685.1 Sphingobacterium sp.
TTGTAGTCTGTATTGAAGGTCCAGATTTCATATGGTCTGGTAATAATAAAATTTCTGCTACCATTTTCTGAAGAATTTATTTCCGTGTTAGAAAAATCATATGCCTTTCTCCAGAATGAAGTGTTATTTTCATTCGAGTATTTCGCGTAATTCAGGCCGATTGAAAGCTTACTTTTATTTTTAAAATCTTTATCATAAATCAAATCGACGATATGGAAATTATTGTCCAAAAACATGAGGTCCAGCTGTTTAAGCTGCCTTTGAAATTCATCCTTCCGATTATAGATCGTGGCGTCTCGTTCATTTGGAAATTTACCATAAAAGCTGGCGTACCAATAATTAAAAGAGAGCGTACTTGTTGAATCAATATTATAAAGGGTATTGATTTTCATGGAATGTGTCCTTTGGGATCTTTCACTAACCTGTTCTTGTCTATAGCGATAACTGGAATCAGGTAAGTAATAGTTTTTTATTAGATCGTTTCGTTTATGCAGGTTTTCACCGTATGAAAAATTATAACCTAATGAAATTTCAAACTTACTTTTTTTAAGATTTAAATTGAGCGATTGGTCCGTTCCCCAAAGGGTAGAAACAGCTGTACTTGCCGACCCAAAGAAGCCCAAATTGGAATTTTTCTTAAGTCTGATATCGAGGATACCTCCATCTCCGGCGGAATCATAGGCCGCACCCGGACTGGTAAGTACATTAACAGACAAGACCTCGTTGCTCGGTAGAGATTTCAGGTAGTTCAATAGATCCTGACCACCCAAATTGACTTTCCGCCCATTTATCAATACAGTAGCTCCCTTTCCAAGCAACTGTAATTTACCTTCTATTTCATCAACGGTCAATCCCGGTACCTGCTTGAGCAGTTCTGCTATATTTGTACTATTGCCTAATATATTGTTTTCCGCATTAAATCTATACCCACCGGTAATTAGCTCCAAGGTAGGTCTCTTGGAGGAAACTGTAACCTCCTCAAGTTTATTGTCAATCTTATGAAGTTCTATAGTACCGATAGCTATATTGCTACCGTTCGGCGTTTCGATTCTTTTTATTTGAGGCTGAAAGCCAAGGTGGTTGATTTTTACGTAAAATGAACGCTGACTGTGGGTGAATTGAAAGTCCCCACTTTCATTTGTAACCACTGTTTTGACAGGATGGCTGCCCCTTTGATGATCCAGTAAGTAAATTGAAACCAAATGAACGGGTTCTTTTGTAAGCGAATCGACTACTTTGCCCGTAACAGTAAAGGTTGAATCGATGCGCGAAAGGATAATTCTATTAGATGAACCATGAGCTATGGCGAAAAGAAGCAGGCATGGGAAGACTAGGGCAATTTTTTTTAAGACTTTCATGTAATTAAGGTTCTTGTGCAAAGTTTGATGACCATTGTTTGCAGTTAGTGACTATAGGTTAGTCGAGCTCAGGAAAAAAATGTTGCACGATTAATAATAAAAGCGATTACTAATTGGCACAAAAGTCTTTTTATAAGTAAAAGCAAATCTCTACCCGATATGAGTTGCAGTTGGTCAAAATTAAGAGTAGATAAGATTTATGGTCTATATTTATTCTAAAAAAAATCTTTATTAAAAAAAACAAAACAAATATAGTATATTTATGTTCTAAATAAAGTGTATGAAATATCAGCTTTTAAAAGAAGTCATTGTATTAGTAGAGGAATTTGAACAGGAGAACGTAGATGGAATCTACAGTACCGACGCGGATGGATTTAAACGTTGGGTAGTGGCAAAAGAAACCGATGTTCTGGTCGAACCTGAATGGGACGGTAAGGAAAATGGGCGTAGTCCAGAGAGTGTGATCAGCACATTAATAGTGCATATGAATAGGTTTGCAAAAAGTTATTCAAAGGCAGCTATTTGGGAATCTGATTTTTCTACACAAGAGGAGTTTATATACCTTATAACCTTAAGGTCGTTTGGCGAGATGACAAAAATGGAATTGATCAGGCGGAATATTCATGAAAAGCCCGCCGGCATGGCGATTATAAATCGTTTGATCAAACAAGGATGGATCGGTCAGCAAGATTCAGAGCAAGACCGACGAAGTAAGGTGCTTTATATCACAGAAAATGGCTTATCGGCGTTGGATCGACAAATGGGAAAGATACGTCATGCTACCCAGATTGTTTCAGGTGATTTGACCTACAATGAAAAAATAACACTGATAAGTCTATTGGATAAATTGAGCAAATTTCATCAATTAATCTATGATAGAAATATTGCACCTGATAAATTGCTGGAACAAGTGAAGTTATAATTCAGTCCGAAGTGTAATAGGAATAGCTGGCTTTTTGTTGTCTTTTACACTTTTTGAAAAAGTCGCCTCCGAAATCTGATGATTTATAGGCAGATCAAATTATGGATATAATAAGATACTTTAATGCACACATTGTCCATTGCGGTAATGGAAGGTCCATCTGGATGTTGCCCTTGCATAGGGAGTTAAAATAAACAAAAATGAAAAAGAAGGTAGCAGTTATTGGTGCAGGTTTTTCGGGTCTTTCAGCGGCGGCCTATCTTGCGCAGGCAGGATACGAT
>JAITLV010000163.1 GCA_031277685.1 Sphingobacterium sp.
TCTTTGTTTTTAATTATTTTTACCTTAACAGGATTGACCTGGAGTTTCGATTGGTACAATAAACAATTCTATAAAGTATTGGGTTCAACCCAAAAATCAACAAAAGAGAAGATCAGCAATACCAACAAACTGGCTTTTTCAGATTACCTTGTGCTGGATACGATCTATCAGCAGCTAAACAGCCTATACCCTACCTCGGGAAATATAATTGTCACATTTCCTGAAAAGAAGGATTTAGCTTTTGCGCTAACCAAGGAAAACTTTTCAAATGCAACTTTACAGATCAACCAGGCATTCTTTGACAGCAAATCCGGACAGTTACTTAAAAATAACCCTTTAGCAAAGTTACCATTGGCACAGCAGGTTCAACGGATGATGAAATCCATCCATATGGGATCGATATTTGGACTACCCTCTAAAATTATTGCATTCTTAGCCGTTACACTAGCGGCGTCTCTCCCAATCACAGGGATATGGATATGGCTGAACAAAAGAAAGAAGAAGAAACCGTCAAAAAGCCAAAAGAAGAAATCAATTCAACTTCAAACCATAGCATAGCCTACCATGCGTATTATCCTTATTTTTCTCATCTTTCTGATAAGTCGAGCAGAAAGCCAAGCCAGTGCCTTCTGGATGGAGGTGATTCCACCTGCTAAAAACAGTTCATTGGTAACAGTCCGCGTGTGTTACGGTTATATTGACGACCTTAGTGTAAGACATCGTACAAGTGGCACCGAATTCGAGTCCATAAAATTGTTTGACTTCAAAACACGAGCAACCTCAGGCCAAGAATCACCATTGTTATTGGTAAAAAAAGCGGATTGCTGGGAAGGGACGTTTTCCGCCAAAGCAAACACATTTTATCAGGTTATTGGAATCAATACCAAGTTACCCGTCATCGTTAGAAATGCAAAGGATTCCAGTAAAAACATCCGTTCAATTGAATATCTTTACGGTGAATATGGACGCTCCAGCGCGCCGGATACCTTACCTATCATAGCGGAAGGTCCATATATCCAACTTATACCACAAAAAGATTCTTATCAGATATTACCTTACATCTATGGTAAACGCCCATCGAAAGAGTCTACTATCCGAATTTTTAATCCAGAGAATTGGGAGAAAAATATTCCAGTTGACACCGCTGCAAATATAGTTTTTCGGCCAACTCAAAAAGGTATGTATATGATCCGGCTAGATTGGTATGAAAATAGCCCCGGCGAGGATCAGGGCATTCCCTTTATGAGAATCAGACATCGATGCAATTATTGTCTCAATCTGTAAATAGATAAAAAAAAGAGAAGGCTAAGCCTTCTCTTTTTTTATCTATTTTATCGTTGTGGTCTTCCACTAAAATTTTAGTGTAAAGTTAGCCAAAACACGCGCTGGGCTCTGTGGCGTAAGCCTTACCGACCAAGCTTTCTCACTTGTCAAATTATCTACTTTTATTCCGACCCTAAATTTAGGTTGATCATAATAAACAGTAGCATCAAATAGTTGATAGGAAGGAATAATAACCTTCGCCGTCTGTGTATTTGTCTGATAAGAGGAACTGCCCATATTTCCTCCAAATCCGGCACCCAGTCCTTGATATTTTCCAGCTGGTATACGATAACTCAACCAAAAATTCAACATACGCTGTGGCCCCGAAAGTGCAGGTCTCAAACCATTTACCGATGGATCGGCATTACTATATTTACTCTCATTATAAGCATATCCAGCTACAATATTCATTCCGTTAAAAGGATTCGCGGTCAATTCCACTTCTACACCTTTACTTAACTGTGTACCGTCCTGGATGGAATAATTACTATCCTCTGGATTCGTGCGTAAAACATTATCCACACGGATATCGTAATAACTTACAGTTCCAGCCAACCGGTGGTTGAATAGATCCCCTTTTACACCGAACTCCATCTGATTGGCATATTCGGGTTTGAAAGGATTGCTATTGATATCCACACCACTGATGTTATTAAAACCATTCATGTAGTTTCCAAACACCGATAGTTTATCTTTGAGCGCTTCATATACCACACCAAATTTGGGTGACAATGCTGTTTGCCCAAATGGTCCTTTTTGGATTCCCCCAGCACCTATTCCGCCCGTAGTTTCCCCTGTCGTAATATTGTAGACCCCATGATATTGGAAGCGGTCCACACGCAAACTCGCCATAATCATCAATTGATCGGTCAAATTAAATACATCAGAAACATAGGCCGCATACGTATCGTCACTATTTTTCTCCTTACGATAGGCAGATTTTGCGGTTAAAGAATCAACAATAAAATGATTGATACGATAATCTGCAGGTGGATTTATAAAATTGATTGTCCGGGTGTTGGTATGGTAGCGATCAAAATAATTGGAATTATTATAGTAGTCCAAGCCTATAACCATCCGGTTGCGGAATTTTCCGATATGAAAATCACCGATAAAATTCTGTTGCAGATCCGTCGCGATAAAGGATGTGGTTCCCACCATTACCTGTGCATTTAAGGTCGAATCAGATTTACCATTCAGCGCTGAAATATACCCATTGATAGTTGAATTTGCCCTTGAAATGATAGTCTGTGAAGTCCATTCTTCTGAAATTTTATAGTTCATCTGCGCAAAAATATTGAACATCTGCGTTTGATAAGCTAAATCATTGCTTAGAAAAGTCCTCTTGTAAGGGAATTTCATATCACTGATGGACTGCACTTTGTTACTTCCAGTATATGGGTTGAAACGTACCACAGATGTCCCTTTGGCCTGTCCGTACTCAAGATCCAAGAGTAATGAAAGCCGGTCTGTAATCTGGTACGAGAAACTTGGTGCCAAGGCAAAGCTATTGGTAAATCCCAGGTCCTGAAAACTTTTTTCTATCGTTCCAGCGGCATTGATTCTGAAAAGAGCTGTCCGGTCCGCATTTATCGGCGTATTGAGATCCAAAGCGACACGGTTATAATTCCAGCTTCCACCTACATAACCAACTTCGCCCCCAAAATCGTTATAAGGCTTTTTGGTAACACGGTTATAAACGCCACCGTAACTGCTCGATACACTTTTTCCAAACAAGGTAGCTGATGGTCCTTTTATGGCTTCAATGCGCTCCAGATTAACTGGATCGATAAAAGAAAAAGCAGCTCCAGCGACACCATTACGCGCATTTGGCTCAGTTTCAAATCCTCTCGAACGAAACGTTACCCGGCCTTGGTTAGCAATCATTGGTATGCCAGCACCGGGAACATTTTTAGAAATGCTACCGAGGTCCACAGCGATTTGCTCCTGAAAAAGAGCTTTGGGAACTGCATTATACACCTGTGGGTTCTCCAAATTTTTTAAGGGTAAGCGTGCCACGTACACACTTTCTTTTTGAACAAACCTGTTGTTTTTACCGTGCACAACAACTTCCTGCAAAGCAAGTACATTCTCGTCCGACATCTGATAATTCGCTTCCACATGAATAAGAGGAGCACCGATGTGAACCGGAATTTTGATTTCCTTTGCCCCTAATAATTGTACACGAATGGTATAATTACCTGTATCTAACCCTTTGAATACGTATTTGCCATCCTCATCTGTAAGGGTCGTTCGCTGAAGTTCTAGCAATGAAATAGCCTTGGAAGCCATAGGTTCACCATCCACCATTGTCAAGCGCCCGCGAACGCTGCCCTTGCTCTCCTGCGACAGCAGATTGTGTGAAAGATGTAAAAGGCTAATGATAAAGACAGTGCGTAAAATTGATCGCATTGAAAAAATATATGTTTTCATTTAGACAAAAGAATTTGTAGATGATATTGACTCTTTGTAGGAGCGCAATGAATAATGGCCCAAAGATATACTATTTTTAATAATTCTAAATAAAAGAATTATTAAAAATAAATCGATGACGCAAGGACACAAATTGCTAGGGAAATTGTCAGAGACATAAGCGATAAGAAAGAGACATAAAAAACAGCGTCTTTTCCTGTTAAGCAAAAGACGCTGTTACAAATCGGTTAAGATTAACAATTAATCTTACTCCTAAAAGGAGTAGCGTAATCCAAATTGCATTTGCCAACGGGATGCAAAGAAATCTTTTGCGTAGTTTGTTGTACTGTTTCCATTGAAGCTGTACGTCGGATATTGTGTCGCTGTACCTGCATTTTCTAATTTTAACCCCATGCTCGAAGTTGAATTGAATGTATTAGGGGCGAAATACTGAATTCCCCAATTTTTCTTCAATAAGTTGGTCAGGTTAAGAATATCAAATGTAAAGGTCAGTGTATTACTTTTTTTATTATCCTTATAGAAGTTGAAGTCTTGTGCAAATCTAAAATCGGCCTGCACATTCCATGGCGTACGCGCAGCATTCCGTTCAGTAAACTGACCTCTTCTTGTTTTCAGGTACGAATCACCATCGATATAAGCATCAAATGCCTTGGCTTGTGCTATCCCCTCATCTGTGTTCGCAAAAAATTTGGTTGTTTCGCCAGCCTTTGGTACATAAAGCAAGCTAACCTGCTGCGCCGAACCGTTGATTGTACTACCAACCATACCTAAAGTGTAAGGCAGGCCTGAAGAAGCATTGAAGAATAGACTGAAATGACTCGCATAACGATTTTCATCATCCCAATTTACATGATAATTCACCGTTGAAACGATACGATGACGGACATCAAAATTAGAATAAGCTAACCCCGGATTATTCGGATTCAAGGCCTGATTGAGCTGCCAATTAGACTCCATCGAATTTCGAATGCCATTCGTTAAATCTTTGGATACTCCGTAGGTATAAGCGACTTTAGCGTCAAGTCCAAAAGGCAGTGCTTTACCGACTTGTGCAGTTAAGCTATACCGGTATCCTTCTTTTGTATTGGTCAACAAATATGCATTGGTATATTTTGGGTTGATCGCCTGTGTATCATTTACTTTCGTATAAATGGGCTGTTGATGTGCATCATCATAAGGCATGTAAATAGCATTATCAATCAGATTCACATGTTTAAACTGCAAATCGTAGATTACCTTCGTATAAATCCCCTCGATACTGAAACTCCAGCGATCATCTGTTTTATAGTCCAAAGCCAAACTGCTTCGCCAAACCTGAGGCATCTTAAAATTGTTGTCAATCATATCGACCTGCGTTTTGCCTGTCGCATCATTCACGTTTACCCCTTGTTTTTTGACGTAGCCCGCCTCACCAATACCCGTCAGCGCATCTTTTATCGGATCGGAGCCATCTGCAGGTTTTACATTTTTCTTATAATCATATTTCGTATCAAAAGCGCCATAAGAATCACCATTGTTGTAAAATGCATAGCCTAACCATGCGAATGGAATGCGTCCGGTAAATACGCCAGTTCCCCCACGAACGATCAGATTCTGATCGCCATACACATCATAACTAAAACCCAATCTTGGCGACACCTGCACCTTACCTAAATAATTGTTTTTAATATCGCGAGGTAAAGTATAAGTATACGTAGTACCATAAAGTGGATCCACCGGAGCATTTGTTGTCTTACTGCTCAGCGGTTGTTTATTGGGGATTGAAGCCATATCAAACCTTATTCCGGGCGATAGTTTCAAGCGATCGCCGACCTGTATATCATCCTGTGCATAAAGGCTATACATATTTGCCTTAAACTGCGCCGGAGGATTTCCGATAATATAATCTCGGCTATTGTCCGCATAATTAAAATTAGCACGTACGCGGTTTGGTCTATTGTTTAGAAAATCGTCGATACTGGAGTATCCAATACGTCCATTCCAGGAGTTCACGAAGCCATAGTTGATATTATAAAATTCATTATGCGTACCAAAAGTCAAGGTATGATTACCTTTAACCAAAGTCAGGTTATCGGTCAGTTCCCAGGTTTTTTGACGCATATCAAAAATACTGGCCTCACGATCCGTACCCAGGAAAATCGTACCACCACGTGATGAAATCTCTATTTGTGGCAGCGCCGGATTGGATAAAGGATCCCTGTAATCATGAACGCTGGAATATCCAGCTACAAAACTATTTGACAGGTTGTTATTAAATCTACTTTTCAATTCAGCAACAGTCGAATTTTGATTATTAACCTGCTTAAAATCGATACTGCCAAATCTAAAATTCTGTTGGTCCCGCTCTAAATTTGTTGCCTGCGAGGTGATGGTATTATTTCGAATGCTCAGGTGATGATTATCGTTGATATTCCAGTCAAGCCGATTAAAAAATTTGTTGGACCGTGAATAGATTTTATAATTGTCATAACTGCCAGCACTTTGACCATAATGCGAATCGACATAGTCTGCAATACTCTTCGCTTCATCTGCTGTTATGAGTTTATTGTCGGTTGACCCCGCTGATAATATAACAGGATCTTGTCTTCTCGTAACCTCCTCATTGGTAAACCAAAACAATTTGTCTTTGATGAGTGGCATACCTAAGCGGAAACCAGTCTGATATTCGTAAAAATCCTTTGGCATTTTACTGTTATCACCCGCGCGATTTCGACCGGTAATGCTGGCATTGCGACCAAAGGCATAGACCGATCCTTCCACTTTATTGGTTCCCGTACGAGATACCGCATTAATACTTCCTCCAAGAAAATTTCCAATCTTCACATCAAAAGGAGCAAGATACACCTGAACATCCTGAATAGCATCAATGGATACCGGGTTTGTGCGCGTACTACTTCCTGGTTGTCCCGACGTACCTGATTGCCCTCCCAAAGATGGACTAAATCCGATTGCATCATTGTTGATCGCACCATCTATAGTTACATTATTATACCGAAAGTTAGTCCCCAAAAAAGAGTTATTATTACTTTGAGGGGTTGTCCGTGTATAATCTTGGAGGCTTCTACCAATAGAAGGCATTGTTTTCAGTTCCTTTTCACCAATATGATTCGCCATCCCCTTCGGCACTTTGGTACCCTTTCCGACCAAAACAACTTCCTGTAGACGGGTACTCTCTTCGTCAAGTTGAAAGTTAAATGTCGCATTGCCCAAATTGAAATTTAAGTTCTCCTGAATATTTTTATTGTAGCCAATATAACTGATCTCAATGGTATAGGGTCCTCCAGGGTTCATATTCGGAATCGTATACCGACCATCAGCATTCGTTGACGTACTGTACTTGTTTCCCGTCCCCTTGTTGACCACGAGTATGGTTGCACCAGATAGCCCTTTTTGCTGAGCATTAAATACCTTTCCAGAGATAGTTGCCGTTGTAATTTGAGCCAAACTTGTGTTTGCCGTTGCTAAAGAAGCAACAATAGCTAAATACGTAAAGTTGTTTTTCATATTTTACGATTAAAATTTTCCCAAATATTAAGCGTCAACATGAAGTCAATGTTAAATAATTACACAGCCAACGTTAAGTCAACAACCAATATCAGTCCTCCACATAAATAACCAACTGAAAACAAGCATATTAATAGGAAAAACGTAAAAACAAACCGAGTACATTAAAACTTAATCGCCTCATTTTTAAGTTTTTTTTAAGTGCTCTCTTATGTCAAAAACACAATTTGGTAACAATAAAAAAGATATATAGACTTTAAAATTAGGTCTTTGAACACAATGTCCCTTTCACTCTTCACATTTTTTTCGATATTAGCAGCTATGACAGACCGCAAAGAAAATTCGACGAATGCAATCAATGAAAAAACATTACAACAGTTCTGTAACGCCTCAAAAACATTGGCATTATTCAGTGGTCGATGGAAGCTTTCGATTCTATTCAAACTCCTCGAGCAGGACACAAACTATTCGGAATTCAAAATTCTTCTGCCCCAAGTAAGCGATCGTACACTTGCGAAACAATTGAAAGAATTGCAGCTGGACGGACTCATTCAAAAAGACCGAAGTAAAACAGCATCTGTCTATTCACTGACCGACAAAAGTCATCAGCTAAAACCCCTATTGGCAGCCCTTTCTGGGTTTAATAACGACCATCCTTAACTAAAATCAACCCGCTCCAAAAATTCAATCACCTCTCCATTTGGACTATAAACGAGGCTGTTTCGTACAAAAACATCTTTTTTACCTTGACTGAGCATGAGTTCGAAAACACCGGCACTCAAGTCCTGTGCTCCATGGGCAATAGCCTGTATTCGGGCATCTTCGGCATCTTCTACCGTAAAACACAGATGAAGTAGCGCATTCTCGACATACTCCTCCCCTTCTATACGCCTTCTTCCCTGCGTTGGAATAGCCGCATTCTTATCACAAATTTCCAAATAATAGCCTATAGAGGCGTTAAAAAGCATGGCACAACGTTCTAAATTGAACGCGGGTAACGACCATTCATGCACAATAATAAAACCAAGATTTCCATAAAAGCCAATCGTCTTATCAAAATCCTGAGCCTTAATCGATAGGTGGTGAAAACCCACAATATTATCTTTCAATTCCATAGGGTAATTTTTGAACAAAACTAATGTGTTTTTCCGGAGACTGGAACAACTTACAAAATTGTAAGTTGCGTTGGCCGGATCGAAAACCAACAGATCCACGCTGCGCTCCACAATGAAACCAGTTTCATCAAACTAACATCCACTTATCAATAGCGCAAAATGATACTGAAATATAAGATAGAAAACTATCAACCAACCCTATTGGACCAGAACAGCGTATACGTTAAAACTAGCGGTATCAAAAGCGAGATTTTAAATTACAGGAGATAGATCTTATTATTTTAGTGTACTTTTGCCCAGTAAATTTTTCGATCTGCACAAGGGCCAAAAACTTTATAACTACCATGAGTCTATAAAAATGGGACATTCCTTAGACATCATTTCGATGGACTTTGCGGCTAATGTATCGTGACATCCAACATAAGAAATCGAATGTTATAAATTCTTCAAAAATCAAAATAGAATGCGCAAAGCTTAAAGCCCTTGGTTTACATATATTTGCAAAAAAAAATGAAACAGCATCTTCACAGACAATTACGGATCTATAGATATGTGATCTATAGAGAGACATTAGTCGATCCTTGGGAACATTTTTGGTCATTTATTGGTGCATTTGTTGGGATATTTATTATCGCCTATATCCAATCACTTCATTTACCTTCGCTGGAAAATATCTTTTTGATAGGTTCTTTCGGAGCGTCCTCGGTTTTGGTTTATGGTGCCATACAAAGTCCACTTGCACAGCCACGCAATTTAATCGGCGGCCACGTTGTTTCTGCAATCGCCGGAGTTACCGTTGCACAGCTCCTTCCTGATATTATCTGGCTGACCGCTCCCTTTGCCGTTGCCCTGTCCATTGTTTGTATGCAACATACACGCACGCTGCATCCTCCTGGTGGAGCAACTGCACTCATTGCAGTCAGCAGCGGGACAAAGATCTCTTCAATGGGATATTGGTACGTATTAAGCCCTGTGCTATCTGGCTGTATCATTTTATTCCTGGTGGCCTTAATCTTTAACAATATCACCAGAAATAGACATTATCCTGTAAAAAAATCACGTTTACGCCGTTCAAGAAGGCAGCATCTAAAAACCCGTTTTGATAACACCAAGAGCCCGTCAAACCTATAAAGTGCTGGAATCCCTCATTCTATCCAAATCTATCGGATAGAATGGGTACTTGATTCATATCCAAGCAAAATCCGCCAAAGAAGAAGCTAGAATGATCTATTTTGAGACTAGCAAACCACTATAATCCATAAAAGCATCTTTCCTTTAAATTAAGTAAATCCTCAAAATTAACTTGCATAAATTTTAACAATTACCTAATTTCACCAACAAAACACATATTAATACACAAAAGTATTTCTATAAGAGTAATTATTTAACAAAAAATTATTTAAATCAAAACTATTTTCAAAAAAATGAGTTAACTATTTTATTAATTACATTTAATTATATACTAACAACGTAAACCAATCATGACCAGATTTACTCAAACAGTGCTGTTGATTTTGTTAATCTTCTCAAGTCAACTTGTCGTCAATTGTTCCTCGGATAAGGATCCAATCGATGAAATTGAAAATTCGACCAGCTGGATGGACGACCTCGAAAAATCTTTGGGAACAGGCACCAAAGCCAAATTAAACAATTGGATAGCAAAAGGTTTGGACCAAACCAAACTCAAAGAAGCATTTTCCAAGTCAAAGGATAAGGCTGCTCTGCTGAATAACCTGGAAACAGCACAAAGTATTTATCATCAGAGGGTATATATTGAAGACTGGAACAATATCCCTGGAATAGAAAAATCTGATTATGTACCGAATGGCTTATCCAATGGAAAAACTAGCCCATGGAATAACCCCGATTTAGATTTACCAGCAGTAGAGGCTGCCAACTTTGTGGACGCTACAGCGACAGAACTACCCGCAGGTACCAAAATATATCGTGTCACTGGCGGAAATCCTGCCGGCGGCTACTGGACCAAAGAGATTCCAAAATCCGTTGGCGACGTAATCGGCGGTACTGCCGTTCAACCGGCATGGAACAACTTCAGTAAATTCTACCGCTATGAAGTGCCACAAGCCAAAACACTAAAAGTATGGCAGGGGACCACCG
>JAITLV010000029.1 GCA_031277685.1 Sphingobacterium sp.
CAACAAAAAGCAAGTTATACGGATGAAAAAAACACTTTCACTTATTACAACGTTGGGTTTGGGCATTGCGACATTACATGCGCAGGAACAGGCTCCAACAGATTCCATTCCAGCAGAAAGAAATAGCTTATTATCCAGAAGTAGTTTATTGTCAAAGGAACCAGCTAGGGCAAAATCATTTCAATTGGATGTTTTGCTGCGTGCAGGTCTGCAAGCTGATAACAGCGATGGCTCTGGTCAGGCAAAAGCAAATTTGGACGATGCCCGCATCTTGATGAGCGGTGATTATAATGATCAGCTTTCCTATAAAGTACGTTTTCGTCTGAATAGATCATTTGCTCCGACCAGTCAGGACAATGGATCAAGGGCATTGGATATGGCCTATATCAAATACAAGTTTGGAAAGGATCTGAAATGGTCCGTCACAGCAGGTAAGCAGAGTGCTATTGTGGGTAGCTACGAGTTTGAAAATAATCCTATTTACGAGTATAAATTCACGGATTATGTTGACCGTATCCTGAATTTATTTGTGGTCGGGGGAACTTTGTCCTATGAAGTTAACCCTAATCATTCCTTACATGCACAAGTTTATAATACGACAAACGATAGTTTTATGGATTTGCATACCAAAAATGGTTTTGCAGTAGGTGATCTGGAGCGATCTGATGTGCCAATGGGTGCTTACTTTACTTGGGTAGGAGCCTTTATGGATAAAAAAATCAATACGAAATGGTCCTATAATATCTCCCAGTTTGCAAAGGGACATACCAATCATTCCATCTCTTTGGCGAACAAGTTTAAAACGCCGAAGCAAATGGTCTATTTAGACCTGCAATATTCTTACTTGGGTGTTGACCATGCCTTGATTGCATCATCGGCAATCAATGACTTTTATGGACGTACGGGGACAGGACGCGTTTTGGCAAAGGATGTCAATTACGCTTCGGCAATTGTACGGTATGATCAGTTTTTAAGTGAAAAATGGGAGGTAGCTCTGAAAGGTGGTTATGAGACTGCCGGATCGAGAGATGACGATCAAGTTGGCAAAAATTTCCGTCAAAACTGGACCTACTTTGCGACCCTACAACATAAACCTTTTCATAATCAGGATTTGCGATTTTACCTTGGTTATGTAGGTAATACAGTAAACTACAAGGGACATATGGATATGGGCAAAAGTCAATATAACCGTGTTGCCTTTGGAGCATATTTTACAATTCCGGTCTTGTAATAATTCCTTTAACAAAATAACAAATAATTATTTTTTATGCGTTTAACACCAAGAGAAACAGAAAAACTGCTATTGCATTTGGCAGGAGAACTGGCTGCAAAGCGACTAAAGCGTGGGGTGAAGCTAAATTACCCTGAATGTATTGCCTATATCAGTGCTCAGATTATGGAGGAAGCAAGAGACGGTAGATCTGTTGCGGACTTAATGTCTTATGGTACGACCTTATTGAAAAGAAGCCAAGTCATGGAAGGTGTCCCTGAGATGATCCATGATGTGCAGATTGAGGTTACTTTTCCAGACGGTACCAAGTTGGTAACAGTTCATGATCCTATTCGTTAATAAATCTTAATCATATGATTCCAGGAGAATACATTTTAAAAAAAGAAGAAATCAAAGCTAACGTGGGGCGTAGAACCACTAGCCTTGTTGTAAAAAATGAAGGCGATAGACCGATTCAGGTGGGTTCGCACTATCATTTTTTTGAAGCGAACAAATTGCTTTCGTTTGACCGCGAAAAAGCATTTGGTATGCGCTTGAATATTCCTGCAAGTACGGCGGTACGGTTTGAACCAGGTGAACAGAAGTCTGTTGTACTGGTTGAATTTGGGGGAAGCAAAGAAATTCACGGTTTCAATGGGTTGACAAATGGTAAGTATACCGATCAGAATGTCAAAACTAAAGCCGTTGAGAAAATGAAAAAATTAAAATTCAGACAATCTAAATAATATAGAATGGGAGGATGGAATAGACGCGAATGGATTAAGGTCGTAGGGCTCACCACATTGGGATCTACTGTTGGTCTACATGCGCTTGGTTTAGATAAACTAGGTTTAGATAAATCATCTGTTAAATATATTGATGGGGAGCTTTATATCCCGAGAGAAAAATATGCTGCTCTTTTTGGCCCGACAACGGGTGATAAGGTACGTTTAGCTGATACGGAGTTGTTTATAGAAATTGAAAAAGATTTCAATGTATATGGTGAAGAAAATAAATTCGGTGGAGGCAAGACGATCCGTGATGGTATGGGGCAATCTGCCCGTGCCCTGCGTGATGAGGATGTATTAGACTTCTGTATAACTAACGTCATCATTATTGACCACTGGGGTATTGTGAAGGGCGATATTGGTATCAAGGATGGTAAAATTGTTGGCATCGGTAAAGCGGGTAACCCTGACGTGCAGGATGGAGTAACCAAGGGTATGGTCATCGGAGCTTCTACAGAGGTGCATGGCGGTGCTGGCTATATCCTTACTGCTGGCGGTATTGATACACACATTCACTTTATATCACCACAGCAGATTGAGACAGCATTATATTCTGGTGTAACCACCTTTATCGGTGGAGGTGCTGGTCCGGCTGATGGTACGTTGGCGACAACTGTAACATCAGGTAAATGGTATATCGAACGTATGTTTGAAGCCTTTGAAAATTTGCCGATCAACGTTGGTTTCTTCGGTAAAGGTAATGTTTCGACAACTAAGCCGATCGAAGAGCAGATTGAAGCCGGAGCATTGGGTGTGAAGATCCACGAAGACTGGGGAGCTACGCCAGCGACTATTGATGCCGCGTTAAAAGTTGCGGATAAATATGATGTACAGGTAGCTATACACACAGATACGCTTAATGAGGCTGGTTTCTTAGAAGATACAGTCGCTGCAATTGACGGTCGTGTTATTCACACTTTCCATACAGAAGGAGCTGGCGGTGGACACGCACCGGATATCATCAAAATTGCGATGTATCCAAACATTCTCCCTGCATCTACCAACCCGACAAAACCGTTTACGGTGAATACCGCCGAAGAGCATCTTGATATGTTGATGGTCTGCCATCACTTAGATAAAAATGTGAAAGAAGATGTTGCCTTTGCAGATTCACGTATTCGCCCACAGACGATTGCAGCAGAGGATATTCTTCAAGATATGGGGGTATTCTCCATTATGAGTTCGGACAGTCAGGCGATGGGACGTGTGGGTGAGGTTATCTCACGTACATTTCAGACTGCACATAAAATGAAGATACAACGTGGCCCTTTGGCTGAGGATAAGGGTAAAGATAATGACAACTTCCGTGTCAAACGTTACGTGTCCAAATTTACAATCAACCCTGCAAAAGCACATGGTGTTGATAAATATATTGGCTCTATTGAGACAGGTAAATATGCCGATTTGATCTTATGGAAACCAGAATTGTTTGGCGTGAAGCCAGAGTTGATTATCAAAGCTGGTATGATCTTAGGTGCGAAAATGGGGGATGCGAATGCGTCTATTCCCACACCACAGCCAATCATCTACAGACCGATGTTCGGAAACTACGGTAAGGCAGTGTCAAAATTGTGTTTCAACTTTGTTTCGAAGATCTCTTTAGAGAATGGAAATATCCAGAAATTGAATTTATCACGTAAATGTTTGCCAGTAGAAGGCTGTCGTACAGTGATGAAAAAGGATATGGTGCATAATCATGCCACACCAAATATTGTGGTCAATCCGGAAACATATGAAGTGACAGTGGACGGTGTTTTAGCTACTTGTGAGCCATTAAAAGAGCTTCCAATGGCACAACGTTACTTCCTGTTCTAATTCAATAATCATGATTTTAGCAAGAGACATTAAAGGTAATATTTGGACAGAAGGAAGGGATCAGGATGCTGTGGCACTAGATTTTTTAGAACTTGAATGGTTTGATACCGAGCGACGTGTCATTCGGGGATTCACTGTTCAGGGACGGGAAATCGGATTTAAAAATCTGAGTGAAGATTCCCTGTTCGATGGCGATATTCTGTTTGAGACAGCGGAACTTCGTATCGTTGTCCGAATATTACCCTGTCCTTGCCTGGTTGTAAGACCAAAAAATAGAATGGATATGGCAAGAATATGTTTAGAAATAGGCAATAAGCATATCCCTGTTTTTATCAATGCAGCTCATGAAATCATAGCGGCTTACGAAAATCCGCTGTGGGAACAATTGCAGCGCGCAGGATTTACACCAACTCAAGAGTCAAGGGTAATCGAACGTACGCACACATTGCGCATACATCAGTATGCCGTAGTGCAAAATAAAATCACATTAGCAAAGGAGATATAGTATGAAATATCCATATTGTAGCTATCTAAACCTAATAATCACAAAGTGTGATCGGGCCATTGCTAGCAGGCGTGAGCGAACAAAATAATTTGGATATTCCATATGACCATTAAAAAACAAATAATTTACATATGAATCCATTGTTGACATTGATGCAGATCAATGATTCTGTTTTTCCGATCGGGGGATTCACACATTCCTATGGATTGGAAACCTATATAACCAAAGGTCTTGTACATGATTCTAAAACGGCCAGGGAATATGCACAAACATTATTGGAACATAGCTTTTATTACAATGATGCGGCCTTTTTTCATAAGACTTGGCAGTTGTGCGAAACAAAGGCAACTAAAAAAAAGGTAGCTGAATTAGATGCTTTGATCACGGCCTTTAAAGTTCCGTTTGAAATCAGGGATGCAAGTAAAAAATTGGGAATACGCTTCTTGAAACTGACTGAAAAATTGCAGCCAGTTAAGCGTTGTTCGGCCTATTTAAAAGCGATAAATACACAAGAACTGCATGGTCACTATGCCATGGCATTTGCCATGTTTGCGCATGCACAAGGAATTAGTTATGCGGATGCACTGAGTGCTTTTTACTATAACTCTCTCAATGGTATTATGACCAATTGCGCAAAACTGGTTCCTATCAGTCAAATGGATGCGCAACAGATTCTTTTTAAGTTACAACCATTGATCAATAAATTGGTCGCAGCTCAACCTGGGTTAGATGAAGACTTGGTTGGTAATTGTTGTATAGCACAGGATATTCGTTGTATGCAACATGAAAAGCTATACACGCGTATCTATATATCGTAAGGCTATTCATACTGTTCCTGATAAAATTTATTCTACTGGTCAAAGGAGCTGGGTTTTAAATAGGTTAAACTTCATCTAAACGATGGAAAAAATAATAAGAAAAAAATTATACGGATGAAAAAGACGTCAAAAAGAAATTATGTGAAAATTGGTGTTGCTGGACCTGTTGGCTCTGGCAAGACTGCCCTGATAGAGCGATTGACACGTTCGATGTCTGCAGATTACAGTATCTGTGTCGTTACAAATGATATTTATACCCGCGAAGATGCGATGTATCTGCAGCAAAACTCGGCATTGCCAGCGGAACGTATTATTGGTGTGGAAACGGGTGGATGTCCACATACGGCTATTCGCGAAGATGCATCGATGAATATTGAAGCAGTGGAAGAGCTGGCTAACCGTTTTGAGGATGTGGAACTAATTTTTGTGGAAAGTGGAGGTGATAACCTGACAGCAACTTTCAGCCCAGATCTAGCAGATTTGACAATCTTTGTGCTTGATGTTGCAGAAGGAGAAAAGATGCCGCGTAAAGGAGGTCCAGGAATCACCCGTTCAGATTTGTTGTTGATCAACAAAATTGACTTGGCGCCATATGTGCACGCTGATTTGGAAGTGATGCGCCAAGATACATTACGCATGCGTGGCGAACGTCCTTTTATTTTTACAAACCTGATGACACTAGAAGGTCTGGAAGATGTAAAGAAATGGATTAGAGAATACGCTTTTTTAGAACAAGTAGGCTAAAACAATAGGATATGGATAGCAAGATAGTATTAAATGTGGCCAAAGAGGACGGTAGAAGTAGACTGAAAGAAAGCTACCATAATGCGCCCTATAAGTTAACCCATTATGGAGCAGCTCATCTAACTGACCATCTGGAAATGATTATCATGAGTGCGTCTCCAGGTATTATGGACACGGATCATCTTGATATTGATGTTCATGTAAAAGAAAATGCGCAATTAAAGCTGTTCACACAATCTTTTAATAAGTTGCATCCGATGAAAACCGGTGCCAGCCAACATACGGAAGCGCATGTTGCAAAAGGAGGGATATTTCATTATATCCCGCATCCAGTGACACCTTTTAAAGATTCTATATTCAAGGCAACTAATCATATTCATTTAGCGGAAGATTCAGTATTGATGTGGGGTGATATTATCAGTGTCGGTCGGATTTATATGAAAGAAGCGTTTGAGTTTGATCGTTTGCATACCCAGACGAAGATTTTTAGGTCAGGTAAGTTGGCATTTATTGATAATCAGTTATTGTGCCCTAAAATGCAGCCAATTCAAAAGATGCTTTTTTTTGAAGGTTACACCCATCAGGCGACTTTTTTATTCTCAGCCCTTTTTGCGCAGGAATTAAAGGCTGAATTGGATGAAATATTAACGGTTGACTATAATGATATCTCCTATGGATTTACACAGGCTTCCTCAGATGTTGTTGTGCTGCGAGCGTTGGGTTCTGATGGTGAGCTGCTGTATGATTTTCTGCAGATGCTGGGTCAGCTGTGCTGGGATTTTACCATGCACAAACTGTCGGAATCCAAAGAGACTGAAGTTGCCGAAGCCGAACTAAATACAACGCTACCAGTAGCGGCGGAGCCTGTTGTTGAAAAGAAGCCCACAAATAGCGTAAGAAGAAGGAAAATAAGTAAAAACAAACAAGAGGAAGAACTGAAGTATGCGTAAACTGAAAGAGCCTACCGAAATCCTAATTGAGTCCATTCCCAATTTTGAGCACGTTAAATTCAATCGTGAATCGGATATCTTGGATCTTTCTTATTTTGAAGTTAATAAACGTGTCATTCATCGTCAAACACGTAATGGAAACACAGTAAAAATACAACGGGACGATAGTACTGCCTTACAGTCGGGACAATGTGTCTATCACAGTGCGGATCTGTTTATTCAGGTAAATATTCTACCCTGTCTTTGCGTATTACTTGACAGTCAGGATCTCTCTGTGGTCGGGGAATTTTGTTTTGATGTAGGCAATCGGCATTTACCTGTTTATCTGAAAGCAGATGGACGCTTTGCGGTTTCCTATGATGGGAGGTTGTATCAGGCGCTGAAGGAAAAATATAATGGTTCCATTTCCTTGGAAAATGCTGTTTTGGAACCTGATGAACAGATTACTTCTATTCGCAACGCAAAAAAATAGTACATCGGTATTTGGGGCGTTATTTCTCTTTTACAAGATGATCAGGAATCTGTCTTTGTTGGGATCCCGCTTGAAAATGATGAAAAATTGTGCATTTTTGTTGTTATGATATTTGGTGCGGAATTGCAGATGTGGTATCAGCAGCATAAGCGTGATTTACCATGGCGGGAAACAAAAGATCCCTATAAGATTTGGCTTTCTGAGATTATCCTGCAACAGACTCGCGTGGAGCAGGGCATGCCTTACTATTTACGGTTTGTAGAGCGATTTGAAACGGTTGTTGACTTTGCTAATGCGCAGGAGGATGATATTTTACACCTTTGGCAGGGGTTGGGGTATTATTCAAGAGGACGGAATATGCATAAGGCTGCACGTATTGTCCGGGACGAATATAACGGTATTTTCCCTGTAGATTATAAGACACTTTTAAAACTGCCCGGTATCGGGGAATATACTGCGGCTGCGATATCGTCCTTTGCCAATAACGAGGCTCAGGCTGTATTGGATGGAAATGTATTTCGTGTCCTGTCGAGATACTATGGAATAGAAACACCGATCAATTCTACAGAAGGAAAGAAAATTTTTTCAACTATTGCCCAGGAAAACCTGGATCGTGACCATCCGGCATTGTATAATCAAGCCATTATGGACTTTGGTGCGATTCATTGCAAGCCGAAGCAACCTCTATGTATTACATGTATGTTCAATACATCTTGTTATGCTGCACTACAAGGGGATGTCGATATATTACCGGTTAAACTTAAGGCCAAAGCAAGCAAGGACCGGTATTTTAATTATTTTATCATTCAGGATGATGAACAAATTCTGATGTCAAAACGTGGAGATGGGGACGTCTGGCAGAATTTGTACGAGTTTCCGCTAATCGAGTCTGATCAAACATTAACTATTCCAGAGATTCTTACAGATCAGCAATTTGTCCAATATTTTGGGGAAAGGGCTGAGGTCAGGATTTTGCAAAAGCAAACAAAACATATTCTTAGTCATCAGAATATCTACGCGACATTCTTTGAAGTGCGGTTAAAGGGCTGTCTAAATCAAAAAAAATCCAATTGGGATTATGTATTTTTAAAAGATTTAGATAAATTAGCTAAACACAAGTTGATCTTTACCTTTTTGGAAAGATCCAATTTTTAACCATTTATGCTTTTAAATTATGTCAGGAGTTAACAAAGTTATTTTAGTGGGACACCTTGGAAAAGACCCCGAAATTCGCTATTTAGAAGGTAATGTCTCCGTTGCCAGTTTCCCATTGGCAACTTCAGAAACGTATAATAAGGACGGGAAACGGGTGGAACAAACCGAGTGGCACAACATTGTCATGTGGCGTGGTTTGGCGGATGTGGCCGTAAAATATCTTACTAAGGGCAAATTGGTCTATATTGAAGGTCGTTTGCGGACACGTACATACGAAGATAAGGAAGGGATCCGACGCTATGCTACTGAGGTGGTTGCCGAGACATTCACACTTTTGGGACGGAAATCTGATTTTGAACCTGCAGGGGGGGCTAATGCAGGAAATGCTGTGAATAACCAGGCGCAGAAAGCTGAAGATAAAGAAATTGAAGTTGATTTTACTGAAAATGATCAAGAGGATAATCCACTTCCATTTTAGTCGAATTTGAAAATAATTTTGAATATTGAGGGGATATCATTTTGTACTAAATATAGTTATGAGCAAAAGAGCAGATGAGAGTCTGCTCTTTTTGATTGTTCGCAGATGCCTACTTCCTTTTGATCATGTCCAAAAAATAATTACACTCGCCGGTGTATATTCAAAGAGTTGATTACAAATAGCTTCCTCCTGTCTGATCCAAGCCATTAAATTTATCTACAAGTGCATTTTCTATAGTGGTTGAGAGATCGCTAAAATTTCTTTTTAGCGGAAATTTTGGCTATGTTTGTCGTAATTATGTTGCAAGATAAAATTACGCAGTATACTGAAGAAATTAGGGCATTTGTGCCGTCTTCTTCAGCCGATGTAGAAAATTTCAGATTGAAGTTTTTGGTTTCCAAAGGGATTGTAAAGAATCTTTTTGATGAATTCAAAACAGTTACTCCTGAAGAAAAGCGTACTTTGGGGAAGGTACTGAATGAATTTAAGCAGTTAGCAGAAAATACATTCAAGGAAGCACAAGAAAAATTCGGTTCTGGTGAGAAACAGAAATCTCAACAAATTGAGGGTGACTTGACATTGCCCGGCAATGGATTTCAATTGGGCTCTAGGCATCCGATCTCATTGGTACGAAAGGAAATTGTTGAGATCTTTAAAAAATTGGGTTTCATTGTTTCGGAAGGTCCCGAGATTGAAGATGATTGGCACAATTTCTCAGCGCTGAATTTTCCTCCTGAACACCCGGCGCGTGATATGCAAGATACATTCTTTATCAAAAAACAAGAAGGTAACGATATTACATTAAGGACACATACATCTTCTGTTCAGGTTCGGCTTATGGAAGCGGGTAAACCGCCGTTTAGAGCGATTATGCCAGGACGAGTGTATCGTAATGAAGCCATATCTGCACGAGCGCACTGCTTCTTTCATCAGGTAGAAGGATTATATGTTGACGAAAATGTATCCTTTGCAGATTTGAAACAGACTTTATATCATTTTGTCCAGGAAATGTATGGTGAAGGTACGAAAGTACGTTTCCGCCCTTCTTATTTTCCGTTTACAGAACCTTCTGCTGAAATGGATATTTCTTGTACTATTTGTAAAGGTGCAGGATGTAATCTCTGTAAGTATTCAGGCTGGGTGGAGATCTTAGGATGTGGCATGGTTGATCCGAATGTCCTTGAAAATTGTGGCATCGACAGTAAAAAGTATTCAGGTTTTGCTTTCGGTATGGGTATCGAACGTATCACAAACCTTAAATATGTCATTAAGGATCTACGTCTTTTCTCTGAAAATGATACGCGTTTCTTGTCTCAATTTGAGACTGAATTAATATAAATCAATGTTAATAAAGACGATTGAAACCATCACACTATTGCCATTTTCTACGCCGCTCTTATTGTGCTTAAGAATTGAAAATAGTGTGATGTGTCATCGTCTTACCTGAAGAATATGGAACCAGATCATATCATTGAATCCATAAAAAGAACAGCGCGGGAACTCTTTCGTCAGAATGGTTATCATAAAACCAGTGTAAACACTTTAGCAAAAAAAGCCAAGATTGCTAAGGCAACAGTTTATAAATACTTTGATAGTAAGGAAATGATCTTGCATGCTATCTTGATGGATTATCTTCGAGCGAGCTTACAAGAAATTCTGAAAACGACTAAATACGAAGATGATATGGCTTCTTTTTTAGCCTCTACCATTCTTCGTGTCAGTAGGCTGACCTATACTGCGTGCAATGAATTGATCGGTTGGGAATTCATTCGTGAGTCTGCCAATGCGCAAGAATACTTAAAAACATTGTCTGAAGATTTGGAGTTTCTACTGTTGAGTACATTTATTCAGAACGAGAAAATTAACGAGGCAATCAGCGAGGAAAAACTGACATTTCTGATCAAATCAAGTAAAAGCATTGTATTCTCATTTGCTTTTACAGCCGTTTCAGATGCTGACGTGCGTAAAAATTTTATTTCCTTTCAAAAGGAAATCCTTCCCTATCTTGTTCAAGCAACGATTCTATAAAAAGTTATACGTCCTATTGTTGATTGCTTTTTCAAGATGAGCTTATTGAATAAGCTATTTTTTTGTCTTTAGTTCTCTTTACTCTTTCTGGGTGTTTGCTGCACCCACCCAATTATTCATACAATATACATGAGCGACAGTAAATGATATTACTTGAAGAGTTTTTGAATACAGGCGAAATTTGAGTCATGAAAATGACTTATTACAATGTGCTAAAAGTCTTTTTTCTAAGACGATGAAAGCCAGTAAAAAATCATTATAAAAAATTGTATTTTTGCAAACTATGAGTAGAAGAATTCCGCAAGAAAAAAAGTTCTTGAAAGATATCGCAATCATTGATATTGCTGAAGAAGGTAGAGGTGTAGGGAAAACCGAAGATTTGGTTTTGTTTGTAGAAAAAGCTGTGCCTGGTGATGTTGTAGATGTGGAGTTAATGCGCAAGAAGAAGAATTTTGCCGAAGCTCGAGTAACGAGTTTGAAAGAAGCTTCTACTTATCGCGTAGATCCCTTTTGTGAGCATTTTGGTGTTTGTGGTGGCTGTAAATGGCAGCATATGAGCTACGAATCGCAGTTGAAATTCAAACAACAATCTGTTGATAATGCCTTATCCCGTATTGGGAAGGTCGATACTTCTTCAATGGAAGATATTTTGGGATCAGCTCAAACAGAATATTATAGAAACAAACTGGAATATACATTTTCCAACAAGAAATGGTTGACCTCTGTTGATGAGGATTCGTCTCAGTTGGAGATGAATGCACTGGGTTTTCACGTGCCGGGACGTTTTGATAAAATTTTGGATATAGATCACTGTTTTCTTCAGGAAGATCCTTCTAACGAGGTACGCAATACCATACGGGATTTTGCGCTCAGTAATGGCATAACCTTTTATGATCTTCGCGAACATACTGGTGTGTTAAGAAATCTGATTATTCGTATTTCTTCTACTGGCGAGATGATGGTTATTGTGGTTTTTGCTTATCCAGAAGAGGGACAGGTTGAATTGTTAATGAATTTTATCAACGAAAAGTATCCTCAGATTGCTTCGCTTCTTTATATCGTGAATCAAAAGCGTAATGATACGATCTTTGATCAGGACATTCATGTATATGCTGGTCGGGATTTTATTTATGAGGAGATGGAAGGTCTTCGGTATAAAGTCGGGCCGAAATCATTTTATCAGACGAATTCAGCACAAGCTTACGAGCTCTATAAGATTACCCGTGATTTTGCGGATCTAAAAGGGGATGAGCGGGTTTACGATTTGTATACAGGAGCTGGCACAATTGCAAACTTTGTTGCTAAGAAGGCAAAAGAAGTTATTGGAGTTGAGTATGTCCCCAGTGCGATTGAGGACGCAAAGGTCAATTCGTCAATCAACAGTATTAACAATACAAAGTTTTATGCCGGAGATATGAAAGATGTGTTAACCCCCTCTTTTATTGCCGAACACGGTAAACCGGATGTTGTGATCACTGATCCTCCTCGTGCAGGTATGCATGCGGATGTTGTGGCCCGTTTATTGGAGATGGAATCCCCTAAGATCGTTTATGTCAGCTGTAATGCGGCAACACAGGCACGGGATTTGGTCTTACTTGCTGATAAATATGATGTTAAACGGATTAAGCCGGTGGATATGTTTCCGCATACACAACACGTAGAGAATGTCGTCCTATTGGAACTAAAAAAATCATAATAGTATGGAAGTCGAGGATTTATTTTCAGGTGGCGCAAGAGAAGATGCATCACAATCTACAGGACAGAGTCCATTGAAAAGCTTACAGATTGATCTTGATTTTTATAGTGAATCATTACGTGAGGTTGCCATGGAGATTATCGAGGAAGGCTATTCCTCTTACCCGATTTTTGTGGCTCATCAGCATGAAGTTTCTGTTGGGGAGGTGATTTTGGACCGAAAAGAATTGGAGACTAATTGGACAATTAATGCTTCTACTTTGGAAGAATTTGTAGAAATGGATATTATTCAGGAAGACCGTAAAGCTACATTTATTCAGAATTATAAACCTGCGAAGGATTATATGTGCTTGTTTGTTGTGGTTGCTGAAGGTGCCAATTTTGTGTTCTATCCCTATAAATAGAACCGGAATATTTAAACTTTTTTAACAATACAATTGTCAAACTATTACTATTTTTAGCAAAATAGACTAAACGTGTGGCGGGTTCAAAAAATAAAACGAGCAATGAACTGAATGCCAGTCTTTAGATTGAAGGATCTAATATTAGTTTATTGCTTTCATGAGCGCTAATGGCGATATAAAAGATAAAGCCTTAAAATTTAGCGTCATAATAACGATATATTCCAATGAGAAGAATACACATACATATAGGAGGGCTATTAGGCGTATTGATGTTGTTGTTGACGACATTTGGTGCAAAGGCACAACATATACAGCAGGTGTCAGGTATGGTGATGCAGAAAGGGACTGCCAATAGAATTGGTGATGTTGTGGTCCTGAATCTGCGGACGAGCAGATCGGCGTTGACAAACTCGTTCGGTGTCTTTACAATTGATGCGTCAGTGGGAGATTCCCTTTCTTTTACTAAAGTTGGATTTTCGCCGGTAAAGACTGTTTTGACAAACCTGAACGAATTCTATATTGAAATGCAGGAAGGAATTAAGCTTGAAACGGTTCTCGTAGAACGCAAATCGAAAGAAGCTGAACTGAATGAGGCCATGGGCAATTACTCAAAAAAAGGGGTTTATAATGGGGGAAAAAATAAATTTGGAACCTATTTAGGTAGTCCTGCCACGGCACTTTATAATCTTTTTGGGAGAGAAGCGAAAAATGCGAAACGTTTTGGACGTTTTATGGACCGGGAAAAAGAAGAACTGCAGGTAGATCGTATTTTTTCTAGAGCGGCTGTTCAGAAATTAACGAAACTGGATAGCGTTGATCTCGACGCTTTCATGATACGCTATCGTCCTTCATTTGATTTAGCAGAACATTGGGGTCAATATGATTTGATGAATTATGTTCAGCAATCTTTGGAAGATTTTGAAGCGAAGGGGCGTCCAAAAGGCTCACTATTGCCTGATATTGAGGTTAAGACACAAGAGAAGTAAAACATTTTCCATTGAATACTGTTAGTTTATGAGCAATACCCTTCGGAATATTTGTAGCGTATTGTCTTCATTTATGAACGTTGTAATGCCTTTCTCTTGCGTATCGTAACAAAAAAGTTGAAAAAGGTTGCTTTTGGCACTTTGTTTGATTTTAACATGAACAGTATTTAGTTTGAATATTAAAAGTCTTAGATAGATATGAAAATGAATAGAAAATTGGCTGTTTTAGGTTTGACTGTTGCAACCTCAGCTATGTTATTTGGAAGTTGTTCTACAATCCAAAATACAAATAATACGACTAAAGGTGGTGTAATCGGTGGTGTTGCAGGTGGTGCTTTGGGCGCTTTAATTGGTGGAAAAGCTGGTAACACAGCTATCGGTACATTGGCGGGTGCAGCTATTGGTGGTGCAGCAGGTGTATTGATTGGTAAGAAGATGGATAAACAAGCTGCTGAGATCTCTAAAACCGTAGAAGGTGCTGAGGTGACTCAATCTGCTGAAGGTATTGTTGTTAAATTTGATTCAGGTATTTTATTCGATTTCAACAAATCTGATTTGAAGGCCTCTGCGAAAGATAATATCGCCAATCTGGTTGCAACATTAAATAAGGAACAAGGAACTGAGATTTTGGTTATTGGACATACGGATAATGTAGGTACTTTAGCAGCAAATGACAAAGTTTCTTTGGACCGTGCGAATTCGGTACGTGCATTTGCGGTATCGAAAGGATTAGCTTCTTCCCGTATTAAAACTGAAGGAAGAAATTTCTCTGAACCAATTGCAAGTAATGATACAGAAGCTGGACGTGCTCAAAACCGCCGTGTAGAAATCGTCATTGTTGCCGGTGATCAAATGAAGAAAGACGCAAAACAACAAGCTGGTCAATAATTAGGGCAGTGCGTTTCCATTGGATCGTATAAGGTGAAACACTAACCTTATGCATTGCTGGTGGAGCTTTAGAAATAACAGAAGGTACGGAGTTTTCCGTACCTTTTTTTGTGGAATCGTTGCGGTCAGAAAGTGTTGACAAGACAAATTATTTACGGATGAAATTTGACAAAGTATAAACCATATTTCTGGCTGACAAACTGTCATTATATGAATTTTAATTTCTAACTTTGTAGTCTTTGAAAATTGAGCTATGCTAGATTTAACACATACAACTAAGGAGCACGACGAATCTCGTCAGGGAGAGGCATTGTTATTGGAGCAGGATCCAAAGATCAGTAATGGACGTAAACTGTATATTGAAAGCTACGGTTGTCAAATGAACTTTTCGGATAGTGAGATCGTTGCTTCTATTTTGTTGGATAAAGGTTTTGAGACCACCAAGAATTATCAGGAGGCTGATGTTGTTTTTATTAATACCTGTTCAATCCGTGAAAATGCTGAACAACGTGTTCGTAACCGACTGAAAGAATTTGAGGCGGCGAAGACGCGGAATCCCGGCATGATTGTCGGCGTATTGGGCTGTATGGCTGAGCGTTTAAAATCGAAGTTTCTTGAAGAAGAAAAGTTGGTAGATGTTGTGGTTGGACCGGATGCGTATCGTGATCTTCCTAACTTGATTGATCGAGTAGATGATGGTGCAAAAGCCGTTAATGTGCTCCTGTCACGAGAGGAAACGTATGCTGACATTAATCCAGTTCGATTAAATTCAAATGGTGTTACTGCCTTTATTTCAATCATGCGTGGTTGTGATAACATGTGCTCATTCTGCGTGGTTCCTTTTACCCGAGGACGTGAACGTAGCCGCGATCCACATTCTATTGTAAAAGAAGCACAGGATCTATTCAATGCCGGATATAAAGAGGTGACATTGTTAGGGCAAAATGTGGACTCTTATAAACATACTGCGCCGGTTGCAGAGGGAGAGGCTCCTGCTGAGACAGTAACCTTTGCCAAATTATTGACCATGGTCGCAGAAGTGAGTCCGCTATTACGAGTTCGTTTCTCGACTTCACATCCAAAAGATATTACAGATGAGGTTCTGTATGCTATCGCATCACATGAGAACATTTGTAATTATATCCATTTACCTGTACAGTCCGGTAACTCCCGCGTATTGGAACTGATGAACCGTACTTATGATCGTGAGTGGTATATGGAGCGTGTGGACTCAATCCGCAAAATTATTCCAGACTGTGCAATCTCTACTGATGTAATTACAGGATTCTGTACAGAAACTGAAGCAGAGCATCAAGAAACATTATCCATGATGGATTATGTAAAATATGATTTTGCCTATATGTTTGCTTATTCGGAAAGACCGGGTACATTAGCCGCGAAGCGATATGAAGATGATATCCCAGAGGATGTTAAAAAACGTCGTTTGACGGAGGTAATCAATAAGCAACGTGACCACAGTTTATATCGTTACCAACATTTTGTTGGAAAAGTATGTAAAGTGCTTATCGAAGGATTTTCAAAAAGATCGGAGTTTGATTTCTGTGGCCGTAATGATCAGAATGCCTTGGTTGTATTCCCTATAGATCCTCGTTATAAGCAAGGAGACTATGTCAATGTCGTTGTGGAATCATGTACATCAGCAACCTTATTGGGTAAGATTGTTGATTAAGAAAACTTAATATAAATTTATTTCCAACTGGAAATTTATGGATAATCAAGATATAAAAAATAGGTTTGGAATCATCGGTAACTCACCGTTGTTAAATCGGGCGATTGATATTGCCAGACAGGTGGCTCCTACTGATATTTCTGTATTAATACAAGGTGAGAGTGGTAGTGGTAAAGAGGTTTTTTCACATATTATCCATCAATTGAGTTCCCGTAAGCATGGACCGTTTATCGCTGTCAACTGTGGAGCAATTCCAGAGGGTACCATAGATTCCGAATTATTTGGCCATGAGAAAGGTTCATTTACTGGTGCTCATGAGGCACGTAAAGGATATTTTGAAGTAGTCGATGGTGGAACAATTTTCTTAGATGAGGTCGGTGAGTTACCTTTAGGCACACAAGCCAGATTATTGCGCGTTTTGGAATCTGGAGAATATATTCGGGTGGGGTCATCGAAGGTTCAAAAAACCAATGTGCGTGTCGTGGCTGCGACAAACGTCAATATGTTTGAAGCGGTTCAAAAAGGGAAATTTCGGGAAGACCTGTATTATCGCCTGAATACTGTTCCTTTACGAGTTCCTTCACTGCGGGAGCGCCCAGAAGATATCAATTTGTTGTTTCGCAAGTTTATTGTAGATTTTTCTGAAAAATATCGTTCTCCTGGGGTACAGCTGACTGAAGACGCACAAAATATGTTGCGAAACTATAATTGGCCAGGAAATGTACGCCAATTGAAAAATGTGGCCGAGCAAATTGCTGTTTTGGAGAAGGAACGCATCGTTGATGCCCATACGCTGCAAAATTATTTACCAAACGAATCACGCACCAGTTTACCGGCCATCGTTTCATCGAACAATAGTGCAAAGGAGGACTTCTCTGAAAGAGATTTACTGTATAAGGTTCTGTTCGATATGAAAAAGGATATGGTCGATCTGAAGAAACTTGTCGTAGAGCTGATCCAGAAAGGAGTTGATTCTTCTACTTTCGATCAAAATTCTCCCTATATTAATCAACTATATCAGGAGATTGAACCGCAAATTAAATCCGATACGGAGGGGTATGGTATTGCGCCGACCTTGACTATTCATTCGCCAAACAATAATGGTGCAAATGTCTTGAAGAATCCTGTTACACAGGATGACTACCTACAGGATGCACAAGAGGTAGAGGAATCTTTATCTTTGGTTGATAAAGAGTCCGATCTGATTAAAAAAGCGTTGAAAAAGCATCGCGGCAAGCGCAAGGCCGCAGCGCAAGAATTGGGAATTTCCGAAAGAACTTTGTATCGGAAAATTAAAGACTTAAATTTAGACTAAGTTTTCGCACATGTTGTCAAAAAGAATTTTATATAGCTTTTTCACGATTGCATTTCTATTCATTATGAATAGTTGTGGCGTGAAATATGGATTTACTGGAGGATCTATTCCAGAAGGGATGAAGACCGTCAATATTCAGTATTTTGAAAATATCGCTCCTTTGGTTTATCCTACTTTAAGCCAGAATTTTACAGAAGCATTAAAAGAGCGTATTCGGAACCAATCAAGATTAAGCCAGGTCAACCAAGATGGTGATGCTACTTTCGAAGGATTTATTACAGATTATACGATTAGTCCCGCTGCTGTTGAGGCTGGAACGGATCGGGCTGCGATGAATAGAATGACGATTACGATCAAAGTTTCTTACCATAATAAGATTAACCCTAAAGACGACTTCGAACAGCCTTTTACACGTTTCAAGGAGTTTGCTGGAAATCTTCAAAGTGCACAGGAAGAAACCCTGGGTAAGGAAATTATCCAGATGTTGACAGAGGATATTTATAATAAGGCATTTGCAAACTGGTAATCCCGTTCCAAAATGAATATTACTATGCCATTATCGAATAACGAGCTTTTTTCTCGCGTTATCAATCATCCAGAATCTGTCGAAGAAGATCTGATTTTAGCTTTGATTGAAAAATATCCGTATGCGCAAAGTTTACGATTTATATACGAACGTAAAGTCTTTGGTGAAAGCAAGCCTGTTCAGAATTTGTCATCTACACTACTTTATGCGTCTTCCCCAAACTGGCTATACGAATTTATGCATAGCAAGCCGATAGTGGTGATGACTGAGATTCAATTGGAGGATATATTTATTCTTGATGAGGACGTTGAGGGCCGTGTGTCGGAAGAGAGTGAAGAGATGATGACGGAAGCTGCGTCATCAGAGGTTGAGCAAGCTGAGAAGACGGATGAATTAGACCGTTTGATTCAGGCGGGGGTAGCGCAGGATTACTTTCGCTCGAACGAAGTGCCAAACCAGGCTACCATTGTTGAAGAATCCGAAATTGCTGAACCGATTTCTGCTGAAACCGTTATGCAACCAATGGAGGATGCACAAGAGCGTGTTACGGTCTATGATGATGATACAATGCCTTATAGCTTCCTATGGTGGTTACATAAAACGAGACTTGAGTATGCTGAAACCTACCAGCCTTATGTAAAGTCACCGTTGGGGCCAATGACACCATCGAATGATGATCTCGCAAAGATTCATGAAAAATTGGATAGTCAACTATTGGATCAACAGATTCGGGAGAATATTTTCCACTTGCAATCGCCAGAAGCAAAACTTAGCGATGAGGTGAAAACGACAATTGCATTCCAGATTCCACGCAAAACGGATGAGGTGATTGAGAAATTTATCCGGGAGGAACCTATGATCCAGCCTTTGCAGGCCGAAAAATTGGATTTGGAGAATAAAGCTAGAAGAAGCTCAGAGGATCAACATTCACTAGTGACAGAAACTCTTGCAAAAATATATACTGAACAAGGTTTATATCCTAAAGCAATAGAGGTTTACAAAAAATTAGTTTTGAAATATCCAGAAAAAAATGCTTACTTTGCGGCACGCATAACAGAATTAGAAAAGAAATTAAATTAATTATATAAAGAGATGCAAGGATTATTAATTGGTCTTATCATATTAGCTAGTATTATTTTAGCGTTTTTGGTTTTAATCCAAAATCCAAAAGGCGGTGGTTTGTCATCTGGTTTTTCTGGTGGAACAAACTTAATGGGTGTAAAACGTACAGGAGACTTTTTGGAAAAAGGTACATGGATCATGGTTATCGCTATTATGATCTTCAGTTTGGGTGTCAACATCATGGGGACATCTCCAAGTACATCTAAAGGTGGGCTAGGTGGTCAAATTGAAGCACCAGCACAGCAAGGACCATTGAACTTAGGAACACCAGCACAGCAACCTGCAGGTACTCCAGCAGGACAGGGGCAGGCAGCACCAGCACAATCGGAGCAAAAAGCGCCAGCTGAAACACCAGCTACTAAGCCAGCTGAGGAAGCTAAAAAATAGACGTTAACAACGAAATTCATAGGCCTCATCTATAGCATAGATGAGGCCTTTTTTGTTATATCCAGTTTGTCAGTCTCTCTGGAAAGGGATAGGTAGCGATGGCAAACAAGGCTTTGTAAGCTGTCAGACAAACAGTGACAGTGTGACAGCAAAATCTGTCTTTATCTTATAAATGTTAAGTTTTCGGTGAAAAATTGTCTTATACATCCTCTTATTTACAATTGGCATAAAAGATGATGTGTCTATAACGATTATAACATAAAAATAAATTCAATAACAGATAAAAAGTAAATTAATTATGGCATTAAGTATCAAACCTATCGGAGATAGAGTAGTAGTGGAAGCTGCTCCAGCAGAAGAAAAAACAGCTTCAGGGTTATATATTCCCGATACAGCAAAAGAAAAACCATCTCAAGGTACAGTCGTTGCTGTAGGTACTGGTAAAGTTGACGAGCCGTTGACTGTAAAAGTAGGTGATAAAGTATTATATGGTAAATATGCAGGTACTGAAATTACTTACGAAGGAAAAGAGTACTTAATTATGCGTGAGTCTGATATTTACGCTGTTATCTAGGAGATTAAAAGTCGAACATTAGAAAGTTAAAATTTAAAAAATTGAGGCAGTAAGTATGCTGCGGACTTGTAACAGTCAAGTCTCGCTACTTCTATCTCAATCTCAATACTAAAGAAATGGCAAAACAAGTAAAATATAACGTTGAGGCTCGTGAGGCCCTTAAAAAAGGTGTAGACACTTTAGCAAATGCAGTTAAGGTAACATTGGGTCCAAAAGGACGTAACGTAATTATTGAAAAGAAATTCGGTGCACCAGTAATCACTAAAGATGGTGTTTCGGTTGCGAAAGAAATCGAATTGAAAGATGCTTTAGAAAACATGGGTGCGCAAATGGTAAAAGAAGTTGCTTCCAAAACAGCTGACCAAGCTGGTGATGGTACAACTACGGCTACTGTATTGGCACAGGCAATTGTTGCTCCAGGTATCAAATCTGTAGCTGCAGGTGCTAATCCAATGGATTTAAAACGTGGTATTGACAAAGCTGTGGCGACTGTAGTTGCTAACTTGAAATCTCAATCTCAAGAAGTTGGTCAAGACAATAATAAAATCAAACAAGTTGCTACAATCTCTGCTAACAACGATGAAGTTATCGGTTCGTTGATTGCTCAAGCAATGGAAAAAGTTGGTAACGATGGTGTTATCACTGTTGAAGAGGCAAAAGGTACTGAAACAGAAGTAAAAACTGTAGAAGGTATGCAATTTGACCGTGGATATTTATCTCCATACTTTGTTACAAACTCAGACAAAATGGAAGCTGAATTGGATAATCCTTACATTTTGATCTACGACAAGAAAATCAGCAATATGAAAGAATTGTTGCCTATCTTGGAAAAACAAGTTCAAACTGGTAAACCATTATTGATCATCGCTGAAGATCTAGACGGTGAAGCTCTTGCGACATTAGTCGTTAATAAAATCCGTGGTTCATTGAAAGTTGCTGCTGTAAAAGCTCCAGGTTTTGGTGACCGTCGTAAAGCAATGTTGGAAGATATCGCTATCTTAACTGGTGGTACTGTCATTTCTGAAGAAAGAGGATTCAAATTGGAAAATGCTGAATTATCTTACTTAGGTCAAGCTGAAAAAGTTCAAGTTGACAAAGATAATACAACAATCATCAATGGTGGCGGTAATGTAGATGACATTAAAGCTCGTGTTGCACAAATCCGTTCACAAATCGAGACAACTACTTCTGACTACGACCGCGAAAAATTACAAGAGCGTTTGGCAAAATTGTCAGGTGGTGTTGCAGTATTGTACGTAGGTGCAACTACTGAAGTAGAAATGAAAGAGAAAAAAGACCGTGTTGATGATGCTTTACATGCAACTCGTGCTGCTGTTGAAGAAGGTATCATCGCTGGTGGTGGTGTTGCATTTATCCGTGCTACAGAAGCTTTGTTAGATCTTAAAGGTGAAAATGAAGATGAGCAAATCGGTATCGATATCATCAAACGTGCTATCGAAGAGCCTTTACGTCAAATCTGTAATAATGCAGGTATCGAAGGTGCAGTGATCGTTCAAAAAGTAAAAGAAGGTACAGCTGACTTCGGTTACAATGCACGTACTGATCGTTACGAGAACTTAATCGCAGCAGGTGTAATTGACCCTACTAAAGTATCTCGTGTTGCTTTGGAAAATGCAGCTTCAGTTGCTTCAATGTTATTGACAACGGAATGTGTATTGGCTGATGAGGCTGAAGAAAACCCTGTAGGTGCTGGTGCTCCTCCAATGGGTGGTGGTATGGGTGGAATGATGTAAGATCATCCAAACTATCTAATACTATAAAAAAGCTCATCTGGATTTCCAGATGAGCTCTTTTTTTAATGTTTATGTTGATAGCGCCGATGATACTCATCATAATCGCTTGGCGAATAATTTTCTTTTGGCCCCCACTCTTGTAGCTCATTATTAAAAAAATGCAACCAGTTTTTTCTCACATGTGTGGAATCTCCCGCGATAGTATATTCATAAATTTCTAAAATTCCATCGTTGTATTTCTTTGATGCAACGACAAGGTCTGGTTTTCCTATCTTTTGAATTACCTCCTGTTGGTTCATACCTACCTTAATGTTGGTGAAATCCCGCAGCTTCATTAACCCGCAACCCGCGAAAAGCGTAATGAATGCCAATACAATAAATGTACTGAAATACTTGTTTTTTAACATAGAGTTTTGATATTTATTTTTTTTGACCAAATATATCTTTAAAAGTTTACATTTTTACTGACAAGGATCGATTGTGATTAAATATTTCTTACCGAAAGGATCCGTGTTCTTTTAAAATCCGGTCATTAGTACTTGAACATCAGGTTTATATAATATTGAAAAGGACGAATTTAAACTCATTTAAAAAAATAAACTTTTTTCGAAAAATTAATAACCCTTTGCTGTATCATCTCCACGTGGATCTGCACCGGTCTGCAATTTGCCATTTGGAAGAATAAGGATGCTTTCGACGCGTCCAATTGTTCCTCTAGGATTTATCAGATAACCATCTTTTGTTAATTTGTCTCTGAGTGTTGTATCAATGGCATCTTTTTCAACATCAATACGGTCAGGTAACCACTGATGATGGAATCTCGGGGCACTCACTGCGGATTGCGCATTTTGACCAAAATCGATAACATTGAGAATGGTCTGGAAAACAGAGGTAATGATCGTTGATCCACCGGGAGTTCCCACAACCATAAATAACTTGCCGTCTTTTTCAAGGATGGTCGGTGTCATGGAACTCAGCATTCTCTTTCCCGGTTGGATTTCATTTGCCTTTTCGCCTGTCAATCCATACATATTAGGTACGCCGGTTTTTATGGAGAAATCATCCATTTCATTGTTTAATAGAAAGCCAGCGCCATTGACGATGACACCCGAACCATAAGAGTCATTGAGTGTTGTGGTGATGGACACAGCATTTCCCTGCTCATCAACAATATTGAAATGTGTTGTTTGCTCGCTTTCATAGCCAGGAACGACATCTGCATTAACGTTTTTGCTCAATGTTGCTCGGTGAAAGTTAAATGGATCCAGTTTAGCAGCATTTGTGGTAGAATCTATCAGCTGCTGAACAGGTACATTGATAAAATCAGGATCCCCTAAGTATTTTGCCCGATTGGCATATACATGACGTTCCGCTTCGACGATGACACGTATTGTGGAGTCCGTCTGAAATCCCCAGCGTTGAAGTGGAAATTGTTCGACAGATTTCAATAGCGCGAGCAGCGAGGTTCCGCCACTCGATGGTGGGGGCATTGAGACTACTTTGTGTCCCCTATAGTTTGAAGCAATCGGCGGGCGCCAGAGCGCTTTATAGTTTGTGAGATCCTCCTGGCTGATTATCCCTTTGCCTTTATTCATTTCAGCAACGAGTAGATCAGCGGTTCTTCCTTTATAGAAACCGTCGCGGCCTTCATTGGCTATTCTTTCGATGGTATTGGCAAGATCTTCCTGCACAAATAGATCACCTGTTTTCCATGCTGTAGTTCTAATAATTGCAGCACCATTTGGATTCAACTTGGTAAACCTTTCTTTATGACTTTCAAACTCTTTTGCTTGCCTTTCACTGATCTTAAAACCTGTTCTTGCAAGTTCGATTGCAGGGAGGAGTAATTCTTTCCACGCTAACTTTCCATATTTCTGATGAGCTTCCCACATCCCGGCAACAGAGCCAGGAATGCCTGATGCTAACCGACTGTATAGGCTCAAATCCGGGATAACATTTTTTTGTGCATCCAGATACATATCTCTGTGTGCCTGTTTAGGAGCAGTTTCCCGAAAGTCTAATGCATCATATTGACCTTGGCTATTGCGATAGAGCATAAATCCACCACCACCAATATTCCCTGCATTTGGATAGACAACAGCAAGTGCAAATTGTACGGCGACAGCAGCGTCAATAGCATTTCCCCCTTTTTTTAACACTGTAATGCCTACAGCAGAAGCTAAAGGATGTGCAGTTACCACAGCCGCTTTGTTGAATGTTGCAGGCTTGGTCTTATAGATGCCAGATTGCCTGTGGGTGCTGGAACAAGAGGTGAACAGCAAACCTGCTACTAGCGAATAAATAAATAGCTTATTCATGATATCAGCTCTAAAATTGTGAGTAAGATTAAACCTTTATGCCAATAAACCGAAAAGGGTTTATTTTAATTTTTCGTTGTTTTTATGACGGTCTGCGTCTCGAATTGATTTCTTTTGTAGGTTCTTTTCCAATGCTTCCGTGAGGTCTATGCCAGTCTGATTTGCAAGACACATTAACACAAATAACACATCGGCCATTTCATCTGCCAAATCAACTTCTTTATCTGATTTTTTGAACGATTGTTCGCCATATTGTCTGGCCATGATCCGGGCGACTTCACCAACCTCTTCCATGAGTATTGCCGTATTCGTCAGCTCATTAAAATAGCGTATCCCTGTTGTATTGATCCATTTATCAATTACTTGCTGTGCTTCTTTTATTGTCATTTTTTAGATTACCTAGTTTAAAAATTGTCTTTATCTTTTGTATCCATTATGATGGTAACAGGCCCGTCATTCAACAGGTCTATTTTCATGTCGGCTCCAAATATTCCAAGCTGAACATCTTTGCTGATCAGGTGGGAGAGGAGTTTTGCCATTTCCTCATAGAGCGGTTTGGCGGTATTAGGTTTGGCGGCTCGAATAAATGAAGGTCTATTCCCCTTTTTTGTCTGAGCGAACAATGTAAATTGTGAAATAAGTAAAATATTTCCTTTGATATCCAGTATGGATTTATTCATTAATCCCTGCTCATCTTCAAAAATTCGTAGGTTAACAAATTTCTGGCCCAACCATGTCAGGTCTTCAATTGTATCAGCCTCTTCTATTCCTAATAATATTACAAGGCCCTTTTGAATCTCCCCCGTGATTTGTCCGTCTACTGTACAGGATGCATATTTTACCCGTTGTATTACTGCGCGCATATTGAAAAGTATAAAACCAAAGTTAAAAATTCCAATCGTCAAACACGATCCCATTGGGGATTTATCCGTACTAAAATAAAAAACCTCCCCGTCTTATGTAGACAGGGAGGCTTGTATGTATGAGGGATTTGAGCTGTTAAAACTTAACGTTTAACCCCAACATAAAATTGGTAGGTGCCTGTGGGAAATAGAAATTATAATATTTTCTGGTATCGCCATCTATTCCACCGAAGGTGTAGCCATTGGTTTCATACTTTTCGTTGAGGATGTTGTTGACTTGTAAAGTAGCACTAATGTTTTGGATTCCTAAAGCCGCAAAACTATAGTTTGCGAACAAATTGTTGACAAAATAAGAAGAAATGCTTCTTTCTTTTGCGGATGAGTTATCAAGATATTGTCGTCCTACATACTTTGATAGCAATGAAAATGTGAGCTGCTCAATTGGACTATAGGAGAAATTACTTGAGAGAATAGTGCCTGGGGAAAGTGCGATGTCTGTCTTCGCATAGAAAATTTTGGTGTCGGGGTTGACACCGTTTACATCTTTCACAATTTCCTCAAAATTCTTAATCCTGTTTTGGCTGAAGCTGGCTGTCGCCTTCCAGTTCAATTGTTTGTTGATTTTCCAGGTACCGTCAAATTCCAGTCCGATTCTATAACTGTTTTTTACATTTTGTCGGATAGGAGAACCGGTGTCACTGATCTCACCGGTTGGGATTAATTGGTCTTTATAAAACATTCCATATCCATTCAGCCCGATATTGAATTTATCATTGTTGAATCTATACCCAAGTTCGATATCCTGCATTTTTTCAGGGATTGGGTCTGGCAATTTGCTGTTTTTCTCAATAAAATCTTTCCGTACAGGTTCTTTTTGTGCAAAGGCATAGGACGCATAAATATTTGCATAGTCATTTAGCAGGTATGTTGCCCCGGCTTTGGGATTCAAAAAATTGAATTTCGGATGGTAATTATAGTGTTTGACCTTATCATCGTCTCCATACATGTGGTAGTCTACATTCCGATATTGCACGTCGGCCATTAGGATCCATTTGTCTAATTTGTAATCTACCTTTAAAAAATTGCTGAAGTCATTCTTCTGCGATTTGCCAAAATAATATCTGTCATCTAGAAAGCCGTTGGAAGCATATTCAGCCCAGATTACTTCACCATAATGTTTTCCTCTATATTGATTATATGCACCGCCCCATATAACTTCGAGTTGGTCATTCGGTTTGTAATTTAAGGAATAGGTCATTCCATAAAAGTAATTATCAAGCCATCTTCTTCTGACGAGGTCTGTCGTTTCACGCTTCTCATTGCCCATCACAACCTCCTTTAAGCCATAGTGTTTCAATGAATCTCCCTGTCTAAACTCTTCATAGTAACCGTAACCTCTTGTGTAGTGTAGGGCAGTATTCAGTGTGAGTTTATCATTGAGGATATTGGTGTAGTGAATCTGGTGATGTTTTTGCGTATAGTTGTCCGTCTGGTTTTTGTAAGTATATACATTATAGTTCCGTCCGGCATTCATAAAACGATCTTTTTCTGTGCCTGAGATATAGAGTCCATAATCTGCATAGTCATCCATACGGGATCTGTCTCCGGTGATTAATGGTTCCGGTACGCCATTCCAGGCTTGATAAGTTTTTTCTTTTCCCCAGAATACGATTCCTTTTAGGGTATGTTTTTTACCATAGTAACCTCCGTCAATATAGAAGGATTGTAGGTCTGAGGCAGCTCTTTCAATGTAGCCGTTACTACTAATTCTAGATAATCTGGCATTGAAAGCAAATTTATCATTGATCAAACCTGTTCCGAGTTTCACGGTATTTTTCCAGCTGTTATAAGACCCAAAGGAATTGTTAAGTTCTGCATAAGGTTGTTCAGTCAACGTATTAGACTGAATATTCAAGGAAGCCCCGAAGGATCCTGCACCATTTGTCGATGTTCCGATCCCACGTTGTACCTGGATGCTTTCGGTGGATGATGCGAAATCAGGAAGATTGACAAAGAAGGATCCCATACTTTCAGCATCATTTAAAGGAATACCATTGAGGGTTACATTGATCCGCTGGTTGTCTGAACCCCGAATAGTCATATTCGTATATCCTATACCCGCTCCTGCATCGGAGTTTACTTGAACAGAAGGTGTCTGATTCAAGAGATAAGGGATATCTTGTCCTAAATTATTTCGAGAAATTTCTTCTTTTGAGATATTCTTGAATGTCGTTGGCGCATTCTTCTTAGCCCGGGTAGATACAACGAGTACCTCTTCTGTACGAATTGTTTTTGGCTCAAGCTGAACAGTCAATTCCATATCATGGACAATATTTAGATTTTGTGCTGCGGTCTGATATCCAACAAATGAAACTTGAACGGCATGCTTTCCATTTTGGATATTATATAGTTTTATCCAGCCATCTTTGTCCGATTTGGTTGTAAAAGAAACCTTTCCGTCTATGGATACGGAGGCGTTTTGTAAGGGCCTTTGTGTGTTACGGTCTACCGTTTTAATAGTCAAATTGTGCTGGGCAACTGCAATTTGGCTAAAAGCAGTAGCTAAAGCGCTACAAATCAAAAATTTGATCATGTCGATGTATTTTGTTTAAGTTAAACAAATCATAGAAAGGGGTCACTATGATCGTTCTATTTAACTAACCTCTCCCTCCGCCAGCATTACCTGGATCAGGTGTACAGAATTTAATCTGTTGGGTATAATCTCAGCCTTTATTTGTGTTTCTGACAAAACAAGGCACCCCTATTCGATGGTGCGAATATATAAATTAAAATTGGATTGGTATATAGTGATGTGTTTTTTGACAAAAGGTAAGTCTAGTTAAAAATATGTTAAAATTTCCTTTTGGTTTAAAGTTTTACGTTTAGGC
The DNA here is from genome assembly GCA_031277685.1 of Sphingobacterium sp. Classification (GTDB taxonomy): domain Bacteria; phylum Bacteroidota; class Bacteroidia; order Sphingobacteriales; family Sphingobacteriaceae; genus Sphingobacterium. The sequence goes on from JAITLV010000029.1 coordinate 28,374, forward strand.
TTGTTTTTGGTATTTATTGTTCTTTTTAGGTACCTTGGCATAGATTTTTCTACTGTTAGTATGTATTCATATCGGTCAAAAATTTTTAGTTATTAAATTGAGAGTGAGGAGATAAAATGTTAAAATATTTAAGCGCAAATTATATTCTACCAATCACTTCAATGCCAATCAAAGATGGTATTGTAGCGGTAGATGAGGAGGGGGTAATTCAAGGTATCTATGACCCGGCTTCGTTTACTCTGGCTGATAAAGTCAAAGTTGAAAGACATGAGGGGGTAATTATTCCAGGTTTTATTAATGCTCATTGTCATCTTGAATTGTCGCATATGAAAGGGGCGGTGCCTAAAGGTACTGGGCTGCCGAGCTTCTTGAGTCAGGTGATGACCTCACGCAGTGCATCCATGAAAAAAATCGATGATGCAATGGCAAAAGCGGATAAAGAGATGTACGAAAATGGTATTGTAGCGGTGGGAGACCATGCCAACACAGATAACTCTTCTCAATTAAAAGAAGATTCAAAGATACTATATCATACGTTTGTGGAGGTGATTGGAATTGAACCTGAGGAAGCGGATTTTAAATTGAAAGAAGCGAAATCATTGACACAAGAATTCCGAAACGGCCATGTTTCTATTACACCACATGCACCATATTCTTGTTCAAAGGCTCTTTTCAAAAAATTTAAAAAACTAGTACCTGAAACTAATATCATTAGTATTCATAATCAGGAGAGTGAAGAAGAGAATAAACTATTTAGATACAAGTTAGGGGAGTTTATAGATTTCTATAAGAGTATCGGGAAAAATGCGGATTCTATTAAAGCACAGGCCCGGAATTCAATACAGTCTTACTTACCTTATCTACCTTATCCAAATAAGTTGCTGTTGGTGCATAATACATATACTTCATTGAAAGATTTGGATTTTGTGGAGCGTATGGATCGGGATGTTGTTTGGTGCTTGTGCCCAAAGGCAAACTTATATATCGAAGGAGCCTTGCCTAAGGTTCAGAATTTCATAAATGCTGGACAGCCTCTGGTTATAGGAACTGATAGCTTGGCGTCAAATGATACACTTTCGGTATTAGAGGAATTGAAAGCATTGCATGAGCATTTCGAAGATTTAGATTTCTTGCAAACAATTCAATGGGCTACAATCAATGGAGCTATTGCATTGAATATCCAAGATGAATACGGATCCTTGGAAATTGGTAAAAAACCGGGAATTGTCCTACTTACAGGTATGGAACATATGCGTTTGAGCAATAATGTTAAGGTTAAACGCCTGGCATAGTATTTAATTCCACAAAAACTTCTGTACTTTTGCCTTATGAAACATTTGAATATTTCAATAAGGGGTAAAGTACAAGGAGTCTTTTTTCGATTGACGGCTAAAGCTGTTGCCGACCAGGTTGGCGTGAAAGGATTTGTTGTCAATCAAAAGGATGGATCTGTTTACATCGAGGCTGAGGGGGATGATTTTGCGCTAGATTCATTGTTGGACTTCTGCCAGGAAGGCCCAGAAGATGCAAATGTTGAAGCTGTTGAAGCTCAGGAAGGCGACTTGAAAGGCTTTTCCAATTTTGAAGTGATTAAAAGAATCCAATCCTAATTCTAGTGTCTACAATAAAGAAATTTCTCAGCGATACCGTTATTTATGGTGTGACTACTATCGTTTCAAGAATGATAGGATTCCTGATGACACCGCTTTATCTTCGTAAATTCAAGGATGCAGCGATCTATGGAGTTTATTCTAATTTTTATGCGTGGATGTCCATGCTGAATGCTATTCTAGCATTTGGAATGGAGACGACCTATTTCCGGTATTTACAGAAAGTTGAACCCCAGGATAAAAATAAAGTTTACAATAATAGTTTCTTTATTACCTTAATTACCTCCGGATTATTATTGTTGTCTGTATTTGTTTTTACAAGACCTATTGCTTCGTGGTTTGCGGATGGGGGGGATGTGTCTCTTTATGAGAAATATATCAAATACTTTGCATTTATTCTTGTTGCAGATGCACTGGCTGTCGTGCCATTTACAAAATTGCGTGCCGAAGGGAGACCTTATAAGTATAGTGCATTGAAATTTGTCAATATCGGTATTACCGTGATTTCAAATTTGTTCTTTATTTTGTTTTTACCTGATTGGGTACATAAGTACAGCTTTTGGGCGGATTTCGCCGGAACATGGTTCAAAGAAGGTTGGATTGGTTATGTCTTTATTTCCAATCTTTTTGCAAGTATTGTTACATTAATTCTATTACTGCCTGAATTGTTAACTTTCCGATTCAGCCTAGATAAAAGATTAATGAATGAAATGTTAAAGTATAGCTTCCCAATTTTAGTCGCTAATATTTCATTTATTATTAATGAGAATCTAGACAAAATGTTCTTTCTGAAATTGGTGCCCGGGGAGGCGGGGAAAGACGATTTAGGTATATATGGTGCAGTTGCTAAATTGGCTGTATTTCTAAGTTTATTTGTTACAGCTTTTAGACTAGGGGCAGAACCTTTCTTCTTTTCATATTCAAAAAACCAGAATGCATCGAAAACCTACGCACTAATCATGGAGTATTTTGTTATCCTTATGGTGATCGCAATGGTCGGATTGACAGTTAATCTGGATTGGCTGAAATATTTTATTAAGGGTAATGAAAAAGAGATCGCGACATACTGGACGGGGCTTAAAATTGTCCCAATTCTTTTATTCAATTATGTGCTACTAGGCATATATATGAATTTATCTATTTGGTATAAGTTGACAGATCATACACGTTACGCTATTTATATTTCGGGCATAGGAGCGCTAATTACAATTATGCTAAATGTGTGGCTTATCCCAACTTATTCCTATGTTGGGGCTGTTTTATCAACGACAGTAGTATATCTGGTCATGATCGGTTTTTCACTCTATTGGGGACAAAAATATTATCCTATCCCGTATAAAATATTGAAAATTGGGGCCTATTTAGGTGTTGGGTTGCTAATCTCCTGGCTCAGTTTTCAAGTTTTCCATAGTAATATTTGGATAGGTAATGCTATGCTGATATTTATGCTATTGGCGATATGTTTACTTGAGAAAAATGGAGTTATGCGATTGCTTCGGAGAAAATAGCAAGCCTTGTTCAGAAAACAAAAAAGGTGGCAACTAAGTAAGTCGCCACCTTTTTTGTTTGAAGGAATTTAGAATACCTCAGTTTCGAAAGTATGCTCAATATCGTGGAGAACGTCCAGAATTTCATCTTGCGTTTGTAAACTGACCAATTTCATTCTGGATTCTTTAAAATTCGGAATTCCTTTGAAATAATTTGCGTAATGTCTACGCATTTCAAAAATCCCCAGTTTATCGCCTTTCCATTCAATGGATTTGTTTAAATGTGTTTTGCAGACTTCCACACGTTCAGCAATTGTAGGGCCCTCCAGGCGTTCACCAGTATGAAAGAAATGCTTAATTTCTCTAAAGATCCAGGGATAGCCAATCGCAGCGCGACCGATCATAATTCCATCAACCTCATATTCTTGACGCCAGGCAGCCGCTTTTTCTACCGAATCCACATCGCCATTACCGAAAATTGGGATCTGAATACGTGGATTGCGTTTGATATCGCGGATCATAGACCAATCAGCCTGGCCCTTGTATAATTGCGCACGGGTGCGCCCATGTATTGCCAATGCTTTAATCCCGACATCCTGTAGTCGTTCGGCAACCTCGTATACATTTTTTGTGTTGTCATCCCAGCCAAGACGCGTTTTTACAGTCACGGGTAGATGGGTTGCTTCGACTACGGCTTTGGTCATTGAAACCATTTTATCAATGTCCTGTAGTAAGGACGAGCCAGCCCCCTTACAGACAACTTTCTTAACAGGACAACCGTAATTGATGTCGATTAAATTTGGATTTGCTTTTGTACAGATCTCAGCGGATTGACGCATACTTTCAATATCGCCCCCAAATATCTGAATGCCAATAGGCCGTTCATATTCAAAAATATCGAGTTTTTGAACTGATTTGGCGGCATCACGAATCAGTCCTTCTGAGGAAATGAATTCCGTATACATTAAATCTACACCATTTTGTTTGCAAACATACCGAAATGGGGGGTCGCTGACATCCTCCATCGGAGCAAGTAACAAAGGGAATTCTCCCAAATCAATATTTTCACCAATCTTGACCGACATCTTCAATTATTTTTTTACAAAGGTACAAAATTTGGCATTAGTATAAAGTTAGCTAACTGTCATGAGTTTAGAGACGACTTTTTATATCTTCAGAACCCGTGGAGCGTTGTGTTGTTGGGTTTGGTGAGCCACCGAAACGATAACTGAAAGATAAGATAGCGGTTCTACTGTCAGGGTTAGATCTGCCGATCAGCTTTATGGTTGGAGAAATAGTTTCGTATCGTCGATTGTTGGTTCTGAAAATATCGTTCACAACTAATTTCAGCGTTGCTTTTTTATGGAGAAAGTTTTTCTGGATACCTGAATAGATCTGTCCATAACTTTTGATTTGGCTGATACCTATTGTTAGGCCAGATACATAATTACCACCAATTTCTAAAGACCAATCCTTAGGCAGTTTGAATGAATTCTGGCTGTTTAGGCTTAATGTGTTGCCCTTGCGGAATGCCAATTCATCGTCTTGAGGTATTTCATATTCATTCCGATAGTAGTTTAAAAAATGGGTTGCAGACCACCAACTGGTCAATTGTGTCGGCGCAATAAAGGAGATACCATAATTTTTAAATGAGCCAATATTTTCGGGTCTTTCAAAAGTAATATAAGGATTCAGCGGGTCTCTTCCTAATATATCATTGACGACATTTGATCGCTGGGCATAATTTAGCGTTAAGACATATTTGCTTGCGTAAGTATAGCCCAGTTCGAATGTGTGCTCGTATGCGGGATTTAATTTCGAATTTCCTTCTGCGTAGGAAAATGGATCTGTATATACCCGAAAAGGATTTAAATCCCAAAACGAGGGTCGTTGTACGCGATAGCTGTAGCTGGTCTGTACTTTATGATTGTCATTGGCTGTATAAGTGAAAAACGCTGCTGGGAATAGTTTGAAATAGGATCTTTCAAATTGTTCGTTCAATGTAATTTGATGACTACGTGTACGGGTGTGTTCACCACGAACGCCTATTTGCGTTGAAAACTTATGCCAGCTTTTTGATAGATTTAGATAACCAGCATGAATGGTCTCTTTGTATATAAAGTGATTACTTGTACCCAGATCGGGGACATATTGATCGTTTAGTAATGTATCATAATGCAGATCGTTTTCGGTACGTACATAACTGCTCTTCCAACCCGCCTCCAGTTTAAAGTCCTTTGGTAGTGGGAGGGTATAATCTAACTTGGCAACATATACCTTATTGTCCGAAGGGATATCACCTATTCTTGAGGAGCTTGTGGGCGGTGTTGAAGCTTCCACATTGTTATATGCCGTATTAAGCCGCTGATCCATTTTTGAGTAATGGTCAACTAGGTCAAGATCTATTTTTAATTCGTGGCCGTTGTCATTTAGCTTTAAGTTATAATTTACATTATAAAGCATATCCCGCCAACGCTCTTTTCCTTCTGTTATGGTCGTGGATGACCATACTAAATTATCGGTATTAAAGTTTCGGAAATTATTAGTGGTGGGTTCGTACTTTGGATATTTTCCAAAACCGCCATTAATCAAGAAGCCTATCGTCTGTTTGGGATTTATTGTGAAGTCCATGCCTACTCTAAAATTGTTAGATCGGAGCCTGGGTTTTATGGTGTTTTCCTGTTGTGAATACGATTCGGGATCAGCTCCCTGATTGGTATAAAAATAGCGAGTCAGTGAGTTGTAATATTCCAGATTCTGGAAATACTGATTGTATATTCCAAATATATTGATTTTTTCAGTGCGATAATTGAGGTTTAGATTTCCACCAAGATGTGTTCCTCTACCAGCACCTGCATTAGCGGATAGGGAACCATTAAATCCCTGTTTGATCCCTTTTTTTAATACGATATTAATGATCCCCGCGGAGCCTGCGGCATCCTGTTTTGCATTTGGGTTGGACATGACTTCAATTTTATTGATATCCAATGAGGAGGTGCTCCGCAAGAGATTGGCCAATTGATCTGTTGATAGGTATGTCATTTTTCCATTGATCATGACGGTAGTCCCAGATTTTCCTTTTATGCTTAACGAGCCACTTTCGTCGACAGCTACACCAGGGATCTTGCTTAGCAACTCGAGCCCATTATTGCCATCTGCAAGCATGGAGTTTTCAATATTGAAGACCAGTTTGTCCTGTTGCTGTTCGATAAATTGTTTTTTTCTTTCAACGACGACTTCAGCGAGATAAGCATTGTTTTGCAATAATAGGATCTTCCCAAGATCATACTCGTCAAAATGTTCGTCCAACCTGAAATGAGGACTAAAGGTATCCTGATGGGTAAGGCTTTTGACTTTAATAAAATAGCTGCCCGCTTTTGTATTGGTAAACCTGAAATTTCCGGTACTATCTGAGCGTACCATACTTATCAGTGTACCATCTTTGACCTGATAAAGCGAAATACTTACATAAGGAATGGCCTGTTTATCTTCGCCCACAGTCTGTCCCTTGATGTGATTTGCTTTTTGGGCCTGGCTTGTAAATAGGGTACAGATCCAGAGGAGACTTAATAGATAACGGAGGATATAAGGCATGATGATATAATTAAATTGTTGCTAATTGTGGACGTCTTGATTTTTTGGTTGACTTTTTTTTCTTTCCCCACCAGATGTAGAATCCTGTTATCGGCAAAGTCGCACAGATCAGCGATGCAATGAAGTAAATTATTTTGGTGGTCATTCCACCGATAAAACCGGTATGCAGGGCGTAATTGGAACGCATCAGCCATTCCGTAGTGTTGGCCTCATCTATTGGGCCTTGTTTGCGGCCGGTCAATTCTAGTGTGTAGCGGTCAAAATTTAGATCTCTCCAGCTTCCATTGGCCATGTCCGTACAGGCATAGACAGTTTTATCTTCCTTTTCAGGATAGTGTACAATCACAGCCTCTTTGTTGAATTTTGCATACTCATGACGGACTTTGTGCCAGATTTGATCAGCAACGACCAAAGCATCATTGAGTGGTTGCTCGGGCAGATCAGGTTTATTGGCCTTTTCTGTCTTTGGTTTGCTGGGATAGCCGCCCGTCATCCAAACGACCGAACTTCGGATCCAGGGAAAACTCATGATGAGTCCAGTCAAACACATCACCAATGCAATTGTGAGCCCATAGAAACCGAGCACGTTATGTAGGTCGTAATTGACTCTCTTAAATTTGGCTTTCCATTTAATCGTAAAACTTTGTTCTCTTGACCTGCGATTCCATTTTTTTGGCCACCATAGCACCATACCTGTGATCAACAGTATGAAGAAAATAAATGTACTCCAGCCAACCACTTGCCGGCCTATCTTCACAGGCATCCAAAGGTGACGATGTCCCTCATCCATGAAATGGAAAAAATCCTCATGATTGACAATGGCCAGGACTTCGGCTGTGTATGGGTTGACATAGACTAAACTATCAGAATGATCTAAATTTACTTTGACTGATTTATCCAGACCATAATACCAGGAGCTCGCTATTTCCTGATCGGGGAGTACCGATTTGACAGACTTATAGATTGCGGAGGGAGGAAGCTGTTCTTCCGATTTTTGAGCTGTGACCTGAATATAGTTTGTGGTTAATTCTTTGATGTCATGTTCAAAGACAAGTACACAACCTGTAATTCCCAGGATGATAACAGGAATACCAGTGGCGAGCCCCAACCAGAGATGTAGCCAGGCATTGATTTTACTAAGCATAATAAGCAAGGGTTATTTTGTAATCCGATCTGCTCAGGTAGTCTGGCAGATCGGATCATGATGGATTATTAGTAATTGATTTTGCTCATTGACGATACTTGGGATATCCCAGTAAATTTCAAACCTCTTTTTGCTGTTGCATTATTGATATCAATGACGTAGGTATAATATTGTTTGTCATCTTTATCTTGACAAGTATAGTAAGCTTTCGAGCTACCTTTGTCAACATATACGACGTCTTTATAACCTTGTTGTTCATGTGAAGGAATCTCTAGGATTTCTGTCATTTTTTTGGTTTGGATATCTACAATATATAATTTGACAAGACCGCCACCTACACCTTCGGACTGTTCACCTTTGTTGTAGATCGTCATTAAAAATTTATTGTCTTTGAGATAACTACCTCTTGCTATTTTACCCTTTCCAAGAGATTCGATATCGAAATAATAATCTTTATCAAATTCATCTGTTCCTTTTTTGATCCTTAGGAATCCAGATTTGTTTTTTGTAGCCAATGATGCTTCATTTGCCGAGAACCATACATATGCATCACCTTTATCGTCTACTGCTAAACCTTGTTGAGCAAACCAGTTTCCGATATGGGAACCTCTTCCATCACGGATTGTTTTTTCAAATTTAAGTTCAGGATAAGAGAAGATACCAATATAGGTCGTATCTGTAGTCGTAAAATCTCCACCCCAGTTATTTGAACCATCTCCAGATTGGAAAGGAATATAGACCTTATTACCTACTTGGAATACACCTGTCCAGATTGCCATGCGTTTGCCACCCAATACTTTGGAAAGATCGACCGTGTTTTTGTTGGCGATGGAGAAATTTTGAGCATCATAGTTTCTTAGCGTCGCGACAGGATTTACCATGCTTCGGTTGGTTGTCCCTAAAATCACATTTTTATCACCGAAATTACCATATATACCTGCGGTTTCGGCGTTTACCTGATCATCTTTAAGTCTTTGCAGATCGCCTTTGGCATCAATAGCATAAGGAGTTATCGGGCCTTGGCCACCGTATGTCAGACCAAAAACATGGTTGTTTTGATTGATAAAAGAAAATTCTGTTGCTGGCATACCGTTACCTACAATGCTTAAATTACCTTGGCTAACATCATCCGTAGTAACAATATAAGTGCCCGATGAACCTGACTCCGAGCTCCCTTGACCAGTTACGATAAAGACAAATTTTTCCTTCTTTTTCGCGTTTCCTGAATCTTCTCCACCTTCAACAGGCTTGTCCTTTGAACAAGCGGTAATTGTTAATACGCCACAGGCTACGGTGAGCATTCTTAAGTAATTTGACTTTTTCATTTTGAGTTATTTAATAAATTGTGTGTTATTTTTTGCGTATAAAGTATCTGAATTTGACATTGAAAGACCGACTAGGTTTCTGCAATTCAAAATTGTCGTATCGTGTTGCGTCGGTTAGGTTATTACATTCCAGCGCAACATTGTATTTCCCCGAAGCCATCGCATAGACAATGTTGACATCATGGGATAGTTGTTTGGGAATAATGAAACGCTGTGCTGGTGTGCCCAAACTTGGAAAATCCAAAAAGAAAGCATGGATATATTGGAGATTGTAACCGATCGTCAATGTATTATGTTTACCTCCGAAGTGGTGCAAATAATAGGCAGCATCTGCATTGCCATATAAATATGGGATATTGGGCATGCGATCCTTGTAAACACTGCTTTCTACGAGTTGACCGGGCTCATATTTCGTGTTATTGATTATATTTTGGTAGGTTAGATTACCACCGATTGAAAACTGATTTTTATAGAAATATTTTAGATTAAGATCTACTCCATTATTGAGGACACTTCTTAAATTGAGGTATTTACTCTCTCTTTTGTTGTTTGAGCTTAATGGGCTGATGTAGAGTCTTATAAAATCAGTTGCATTTCTATAGGTATAGTTCGCATCTATAATGATATGGTTATTCTCATTCCATTTTTTTGTGTAGGAGAGACCGACATTGATGTTATGGCTATTCTCTGGTTTGAGTGTTGGATTTGCGCTCAGGTCCTGTGCATCGCCAAATAATTCGTTGTTTTCAGGTAATCTGGAAGCTTTCTCATAGGAAGCTTTCAATTGTAGGGTTGGATTGACAAAGTAGGAAGCCGCAAAGCCATAGCCTAATTTATTGACCGTCGTTTCTACATTTTTGTAGATTTCATTTTTCTTGACTTCTTCAAAGTACTTACCTTTTTGGTTGTAATTTTTTACAAATACATTTAAATCCCATTGATCAGCTATGTTGGTACGATAACCTAGTGCAGTAATATTTTTTGTCGTTTTCCGTGGCAACTTGTTGATTTCGAGATCTGGGTAATATTTATCTTTTCCTTTGCGGTCAAATGTTGTCAATAGGTGATTGACCATAAAATGATGTTTTTCATTGATCGCATAGGAGAGGTTGGCAATGAAGTTGCCATTGTTATTGTTGAAACGATAATCGCGTAGTTCGTTTTCACCTCCGGGAGCATTAGGGTTATTTTTATCTTTGGGTTCACTTTCTCCGGACCAGGTAAATCTTCTATTCACCGTATCCAGACTGCGTTCTTTACCGAGGTTGTATCGGCCAAATATGTTGACATCTAGTCCCTTTACAAATAGATCTTTTTTGATGTATTTTACACTGGGTTGGATGATATTTCCTAGGGCTTCCCTGTCTCCGTAAACATCGTCCATGTGGTTTCCGGTCTGGATTTCTTTTTTGTTTTCACCCAGTGTTATTCCAAAAAGGAGCTGATCTGCATATTTCTTGTTGGAGACTCCGATATTATAAACCATAGTTTCATTTCGGTAGGTGTCGTGAAAACGCCTTCTTCTTCCTTTGGTATATTTTCCGGTTTCAAAATCAGCCGTCCGCACATTCACCCAGTAATTGTTGTCCGAATAGTTTTGGAAGGCCGACAAGGTCATTGTTAATCCGTTATTTGAGATGTATCCTGCATTTACCGCAGTCTTATGTGTGTTGAAGGAACCATAAGAATAAGAAGCATCAAGGTACTTACCAGGTTCATTTTTGGTAACAATATTCACGGCACCACCTAAAGCATCGCCACCCAGCCATACCGGAACAACGCCTTTGTACACTTCCACACGTTCGGCAAAATTGATCGGGATATTATTCAATTGAAATGATGAACCAAAATTGTCCATCGGAATACCATCCAGAAATAATTTCACCTGATTGCCGGAAAATCCATTAATACTAAAAGACATATTTGATCCGACACCGCCGGACTCTCTCAAGCGTACGCCTGAGACTCTATTAAGTGCCTGGCCGATATCTAAAGTTGTATTGTACAGTTTTTTTGCATCTATTGCAGAGACGTTGTAGGGTTGTCGTGTTACTTCACTTGTAGTGGATCTACCTATCACTTCAACTTCCGCCATGATTTTTTGATCTGGGGTCATTTGTATTTCGGATAGATCAATGATATTTTTAATACATGCCAGGGATCTATTTATTGTCTGATATCCCACTGCCGAAATTGTGACCTGATGATTGCCGAAAGAAATTCCAGTTATTTTGAAAAACCCATTTTTATCTGCTTTGGCCCCTTTATTTGTGCCATTTAAGACAATTGTAGCGCCATGAATAGGTTGGTTCGAGGTATTGGTAATACTACCTTTGACTTCGGCTAGTTGTTGGGAATGTGAAGGAAATGATATGATTAGGAAGAAAAATAACCATACTACTTTAAATTTTGACATTATTTATTTAGATTAATTACACATAGAAAAGTAGCGTAACTCTAAATTTACCGAAGGTCAAAAAAGTAAATAAAATTATTAATTTATAATAGGTTGATTATCAATTGTGAAATTAATTCAATTGGTCGATTCTGACAATAAAATCTGTCGCTTGATCCAAGGTAAGACCAACGGATATAGCACCTGATTTGATGTCATAAACCCATACTTGATGCTGATCATCTGCATCATCTATTGTAATATAGGCTTTGCCGTTTTGAATGAGGACAGATTCTTTGCGCGTTCCTTTGTCGAAAGGTAGGCTTAATTTTCTTGTATTTTGGCTGATGAGATCGACAAGATAGTACTCAAATTGATAGGTAGAATGATGATCGCTAAAGTCTGTATAGCGGTCTCTACGCTCGCTGCGGACGATAGCTTTGTTGTTTCCCAAATACCACATGCCATAGGCATGATTATGGGTTTTAGTCGTTAAATTGAGGAAATAGCTGGGATTGACTTTGGTGGAATTGCTGTCAATTTTGAAAATTGCGGTAGGTTTTGAAGGGCTGTTACCTAAAGCTATTCCGGGGCAGGACATAAAATAGAAATTCCCATTTTCGTCATGAAAACTGTACGATTGGACGGTGTTGACCCCACCAGGATAAGTGGAACGTGTATCTTTTTGTATAGTTTTTAATTGAAGGGTAGCCTTATCCAATGTGGCGACATACATCGTATCTATCGTTGTAAAATCGGTCTCGTTAATGACTTTATTAAAGGTGTAGCCAATCAGTAAATGATCCTGATGTATGGTACCAAATCCTACGGAAAGGATATTAAACTCAGTAGAGTTCAAAGGGAGGTGAACTTCTTGCTGTTGGTTGATGATAAAATCATTGACATTAATTTTATAGATCCATAACCGACGGTTTGTTTTGTTGTCTGAAGTAAATAGGAGTAAGGTAGTTTGATCAATCCAGTTTATATTTTCAATATGTTGATCTGGCAGGTCCAGCTGTGCAATTTCTTTTAACCCTTTTGATTCGAGTATGTATTTTCTGAATTTTCCAGCCCTTAAAAAATAATAGTGTTTGTCTTTGACGATGATGCTCCTGTCGAATTGTTGTGTTGGAATAGCTATACCATTTTTTGAGATCGTTAAATGCCCACTATCGACTGTATTTGAGGTGATGATACTATTCCCGAGATCTTTATTCATCGTATACAGGCTGTACTTACCGTCTGTATTCCGTTCGCCATTATCCGTTCTACAGCCTATCACAAAGTTGAGTAATAGTATTGATAGGAATAGTGAAAAGCGGTTGGATAGCATGGAGATTAGGGCTTTGAAGTTCTTCTTATTTAGATGATATTAAATTGTACTTTCAGTTCGTGCTGGATCGTGGGAGCCAAAAATGTAAGTTCAGACTTGGATATGATGACCTGCTTGCCATTCTTTTGCGGTTTTAATACAAAATATGTTTCTCCAAGTTTGAGTTCCTTCTTTTTATTTGTTCCGGAGAAACTAAAGGCAAAGTTTTTTTTGGGGGTGAACATCATGTTGCCTGAGCTTTTGAATACTCCTGTATCGGTATTGATTTCGGCGCTAGCATTCTTTCCCAGGATGATATCGTAGTTATTCTTGTTGATATATTTCAATTCCGCGCTTGTTCTATTATCAAAGACGGCAGCGTCTTTTTCTGCGTCCCTGCTAAATTTATAGAAGCCAAAACTTAGTAAGAATATAATTGTGGCGGCTATTCCAATATACTTGAAGTTGTATCTTTTTTGAGAAATGCTGGCTGGGATTTCGGATTGATCGATATGGGCACTCAGTTCAGCCCAGATATCCGTTTCTAGTTTTATTTTTTTATCTACGGAAATAGACAGCGGGTCTGACTCAAGCGTATCATCCAATAACCATTCTTCCACATGAAGTTTTTCTGTGGGAGAACATTGGCCCAAATGATATTTCTCTATGAGTTTATGGTCTATTTTCATATGATTTACTTCCTGACAAAAATACAAGATTTCTTCTTGATCATTAAATTTAGGATATATATTCGGTAAGTTCTGTTTTTAATGTTTTTAATGCTCTCGAAATATGATATTCCACCGCTCTCTCAGAAATATAGAGTTTATGGGCTATTTCTTTGTTGGTGAGCCCCTGCTCTCTACTCATCCGGAAGACATTTTTACATTGCTTAGGCAGACTATCTACCAGATTTGATATCTTCTTCGCAAGTTCGTCGGCAATTAAGGAATTATCTATATAATGCTCTTCTCTTGTATTTGAAATATTGTCCAGGTGCTGTTGCCGTGATACTTTATTGCGGATGTATTCAAAAGTTTTGAGCTTTACGGATCTGATCAGATAACGTTCTACCTCTACAAGACGAAGTTCCTCCCGTCGCTCCCAAAGCGACTTAAATACATCTTGTACAATTTCTTTGGAATGTTCTTCATCCTTGATACTGCTCAGGCAAAAAGCAAACATACCTTCCCAATGGCGAAGATATATTTGCTCAAAACCTGCTTTATCTATAATAAAAAACTCCTTTTCCAAAATAATCAGTTCCTATTTGTACTGGGCAAAGATAGTCTTATTTAGATTCGTTTTAAATAAAATTTATAATTCTTTTACGAATTCTTTGATTGCTTTGCCCGGATCTGATGTTTTCATAAAGTTTTCACCGATTAAAAAGCTTTGGAAACCAGCTTTTTTCAATGCTTTAATGGTGTGAGGATTAGAGATACCACTTTCTGAAACTTTAATGTATTCGGATGGAATTTTATCCAAAAGTTCATACGAATGATTTAGGTCTACAGAGAAATCTTTTAGGTTTCTATTATTGACACCTATGGCATCAATCTCGTCAAAAAGATTATCCAAAAGCTCGGCCTCATTATGCACTTCAAGCAATACATTGAGTCCGATCTGACGTGCATATGCTGCAAATTCCTGTACTTCTTCCTTTTTGAGGCAAGCAGCGATTAAAAGGATGACATCGGCACCATAGGCTTTGGCCTCGGCGATCTGATATTTATCCACAATAAATTCTTTGCGCAATATGGGGATATTAATTGCTTCTCTTGCTTTGGAAAGATCTTCAAGACTGCCTTTGAAAAATTCTCCGTCCGTAAGAACAGATACAGCTGAGGCACCTGCTTCTTCATAGGCCTTGACGACATCTTCAACTTTAGCCGTACTGTTGATATCTCCTTTTGAAGGTGACGCTCGTTTATATTCAGCAATGATCCCTGTCTTTTCAGGATCTAATATAGATTCCCGAAGTGAAAGGCAGGTTACACCGAAATAAGGGTAGTTCAACAGTTCTTCGAATGGAACTTGGCTCTTCGCCTTTTCTACTTCCAGTCTTTTGCGTTCAATGATTTTATCGAGTATAGTCATTTGTAGTATTAAGATATTAGTATTGAGTATTGAGATTTTAGTACTTTAAGCCTTCGGCAGACACATTTTCTCTATTTTAATTTTTTAGTATTGCAGTTTAAGTATTGAGACTTTGGTACTTCAAGCCTCGGGCGGACGCGAGGTCTCTATTACGCTTACATGCTTTTCATTGCTGTTCTCCTGATATATAAGTGATCATATTACACGGCTTAATGAGGCATAAGCTTGTATAAGTAAGGTCTAAATACTCCTATCTCAATACGCTATACTAAAATAACCAGTTTTCAATTAATTTTTTTCCATTTGTTGTCAGTACCGATTCGGGATGGAACTGCATTCCTCTGACATCATATTCGGTATGCGTCAGCGCCATAATGATGCCGTTCTCGTCTACCGCCGTCACTTTGAGCGTTTCCGGTAATGTATCTCTATTTACAGCCCATGAATGGTAGCGGCCTATTCTGGAATCTTTCGGAAAATCCTGGAATAATTTTTCCGATTCATCGGTAACAATAATATTTGTAGCAACACCATGCAAAGGCTTTTCCATGTTAAATAATGTACCTCCAAATACTTCAGCGATTGCCTGCTGGCCTAGGCAGATGCCCAATATACTCTTGTGTGGAGCATAGGTTCGGATCACCTCGAGCAATAAACCTGCTTCTTCCGGAATTCCGGGACCTGGCGAAAGAAGTATTTTATCGAAAGCTTCCAGTTCCTCCAGTTTGAATTTATCATTTCTCAACACCACATAGTCCTGTCCCAATTCCTGTAACAAATGAACCAAATTATAGGTGAAAGAATCGTAATTGTCGATGACAACGATTTTATTGCTGCTCATAACCTCTTGTTGTATAGTCCTGATTAAAGTAATTATCTATTTCTTGAAATATCGCTTGGACAAACTCTACTGGCAGGTCGAATTTCTGTGCCAGTGTTGCCTGATTGCTGCTGATATTCTTAATAATATGCTGTTCGGTACTGGTATTGTCGTCCAATACTTTTGCCTTATTAAGATATGTTTTCCGCAAAGCTAGCAATTCCACAATGCGGTTGTCGATGGTGTCGATCGAAACATTGATATGTTGGGTATTGACACAGTATTCTAATGGTCTGATCATAATGTTTCTGCTAACTGTAATGCTTTTCGCAAAGCGGCTATTTTATTGTTGACCTCCTGAAGTTCCATTTCAGGATCAGAGTCCAGTACAATTCCACCACCAGCTTGATAGTGGAGCGTATTCTGTTTGCTCAGGAATGAGCGAATCATAATCGCATGATTAAAATCACCATTAAAGCCCATAAAACCAATTGCTCCTGAATAGAAAGAACGTTGTAATCCTTCATATCTGTCGATGAGTGTCAGTGCCATATGCTTTGGTGCTCCCGATAGTGTGCCTGCGGGGTAGGTATCTCCCACAATGTCAAATGGATTGATATTGTCCTTTAGGACGCCGGTCACTTTGGAAACCAGGTGGATGATATGCGAGTAGTATTGTGGTTCCATATAAGATTCCACTTTAACCTGTGTACAGTGTCTGCTCAGATCATTACGGGCAAGATCTACCAGCATCACATGCTCGGAGGTTTCTTTTGGATCCTGTTTTAGCCTAGAGGCAATCTTTTGGTCTTCCTCCATGTTTCCGGTTCTTTTGAACGTTCCAGCGATCGGGAAGATCGTTGCTTGCTTGCCGTGGATCCGTAATTGCGCTTCAGGTGACGATCCGAATAATTTAAAGTCACCATAATCGAAATAGAACAAGTAAGGGGAGGGGTTAATGGAGCGTAATGCGCGGTAGACATTAAATTCATCACCTGAAAATGGTGTTCGGAAGCCTCGGGATGGAACGATTTGAAAGACATCACCACGTTGGATATGTTCCTTCATCTTTTTGACCAATTGGCGATGTTCTTCATCGGTACGGTTGGAACTTTCCTCTCCGGCTAACTTGAACGTATATTCTGGGAAGTTTTTGTTCTGAATCAGGAATTGCATGCGTTCCAGTTCTGATTCTTCATCTTCCAGAAGATGTTCGAAGATATAAAGCTGATTACGGAAATGGTCGATGGCGATAACATATTTGTAGATATGGTACTGCATAAATGGTATTTTCCGTGCCGGATCGACGGGTGTTGTCAACTTAATATCCTCAAAATGTTCGATGCAGTCAAACGTAAAATAGCCGAATAAACCATTGGTGATCAGGTTCAGTTCGGAGATAGTCGAATCTTCAAAAGAATTTCTGAAATCGGAAACCTCCTGACGTAATTCGATTTCTTGTGCATTTTTGACAATCCGTTCTTTGCCGGGATAGGTTAAGGTCAATTCCCGCTCATCCAGTTGGATCCCAGCGATGGGCTGGCAACAGATGTAGCTGATATTGTTGTCACGGCTATGGTAGTCGGAGCTTTCCAATAGGAGTGAATTCGGAAAGATATCCCGTAATCGAAGATAAATACTCACCGGTGTTGTTGTGTCGGCGAGCAACTTTCTGCTGTGTGTTTTGAATTTATACTTCATTTTATTCTTTTTCTTCGCTGTGATAAATTTTATACATAAAAAAACCCGATACTGGTTAGCATCGGGTTTGGAATTTCCATAAATGGTTTTGGTTGATTATGAAATATTATGACAATACCAATTGATTCCCGATGCTTATTGCTCCAGGCCACCACCAATTTGTATTTGTATATCTTCGTGTCATTATTACACAAATTTATAAAAAAAAATAAATAAGCAAAGTTTTTGTGATAAAAAAACAAAAATTACCCTTATTTCTTAATCATTTAATAAATCAGGACGTCTTTCTTGTGTTCTTTTTAGCTGTTGTTCGTGCTTCCAGGTGGCGATATTCGCTTCATGTCCACTGAGTAGAATATCGGGTACTTTGTGCCCTTTCCAGTCAGCGGGGCGTGTATAGATCGGCGCATCAAGCAATCCATCCTGAAAAGAATCTGAGAGCGCGGAGGTTTCGTCTGATAAAACTCCGGGGATTAACCGGATGATTGCGTCTGTAACAATTGCCGCCGGAAGTTCGCCGCCAGAAAGTACATAATCACCTACCGAGATTTCCTTTGTCACATATATATCGCGGATGCGTTGGTCTATTCCCTTGTAGTGGCCACAGAGAATCATCATGTTACCTTTTGTCGAGAGCCCGTTTGCAATATCCTGATTGAATGTTTCACCGTCTGGGGTCATATAGATGATTTCATCGTATGTCCGTTCGGCTTGCAATTGTTCAATGCATTTGGCGAAGGGTTCGATCTGTAGTACCATACCTGAACCACCACCATAAGGGTAATCATCGACGCTTTTGTGCTTATTCGTTGAATAATCTCTTAAATTGTGCACATAAATCTCGGCGAGGCCTTTA
Organism: Sphingobacterium sp.; assembly: GCA_031277685.1. Classification (GTDB taxonomy): domain Bacteria; phylum Bacteroidota; class Bacteroidia; order Sphingobacteriales; family Sphingobacteriaceae; genus Sphingobacterium. The sequence continues at coordinate 46,721 of JAITLV010000029.1, forward strand.
TTCTTTGCACGTTGCAAGATGGAGTGTGCAAATGGACTTTCCAAAAGGTCTGGTAAGACCGTAATAATATCAAAACGCATGGCGCAAAGATACACAAAAATGCACCATTGTCTATTTATAAGATTGATTCGCTTATCTTTGTGCCAAAATTAAGTGTACATACAGTGATTGACGTAAATAATATTTCTGTTTCCTTTGGGGGAACAACTCTTTTTTCAGATGTGTCTTTCTCCATCAATGAGAATGATAAGATTGCATTGATGGGTAAGAACGGTGCTGGTAAATCTACCCTGTTGAAAATTATCGCCGGAGTAGGAAAGCCTACGACTGGGAATGTTGCTGGGCCAAAAGATGCTATTATTGCTTATCTACCGCAGCATTTGCTAACAGAGGATAATGTGACTGTCTTTGAGGAGACGTCTAAGGCTTTCGAGGAGGTATATGGTATGCGTGATGAGCTGGAGAAGCTGAATGAGCAGTTGAATATCCGTACTGACTATGAGTCTGACGATTATATGCAATTGATCGAACAGGTATCTGAATTAAGCGAAAAGTTCTATTCGATTGAGGAAGTCAATTATGATGCGGAGGTTGAAAAGGTCTTGAAGGGACTCGGTTTTGAGCGTTCGGATTTTACAAGGCAGACGTCTGAGTTTTCCGGTGGCTGGCGGATGCGTATCGAATTGGCTAAAATATTATTGAAAAAACCTGATTTGATTTTATTGGATGAGCCTACGAACCATATGGATATCGAAAGTATTCAATGGCTGGAGGATTTCTTGGTCAATTCAGCGAAAGCAGTTATCGTTATCTCCCACGATAGGGCATTTGTCGACAACATTACCAATCGTACGATTGAGGTGACAATGGGGCGCATTTATGATTATCGTGCTAAGTATAGCCATTACTTAGAATTACGCCAGGAACGTCGCCAGCATCAGCTAAAAGCGTATGAAGAACAACAACGTTTTATTGCGGACAATCAGGAGTTTATTGATCGTTTTAGAGGTACTTATTCTAAAACACTACAGGTGCAGTCGCGGGTAAAGATGTTGGAGAAATTGGAAATTATTGAGATTGATGAGGTAGATACATCGGCTCTGCGTCTTAAATTCCCCCCTTCCCCTCGCTCGGGTCAGTATCCTGTCATTGTTGAAGACCTGACGAAAGTTTATGATGAACATGTGGTATTCCAAAAAGCAAGCATGGTCATCGAACGTGGCGAAAAAGTTGCTTTTGTAGGGAAGAACGGTGAAGGTAAATCGACCATGATCAAAGCGATCATGGGTGAGATTGATTTCGAGGGTACACTGAAAGTAGGGCACAATGCGAAAATTGGTTATTTTGCTCAAAACCAGGCGGCATTGCTTGATGGTGAAATGACCGTTTTTGATACCATTGATCAAATCGCGGTCGGTGATGTGCGTGTTAAAATGAAAGACCTTTTGGGTGCTTTTATGTTTAGTGGTGACGATACGACAAAAAAGGTCAAGGTATTGTCCGGAGGGGAAAGAACACGTCTGGCAATGATAAAATTATTATTGGAGCCGGTGAATGTGCTGATCCTCGATGAGCCGACAAACCATTTGGATATGAAAACCAAGGATATTATCAAAGATGCTTTAAAAGATTTCGATGGTACATTGATTCTTGTTTCGCACGATCGTGACTTTTTGGATGGTCTGGCAGAAAAAGTCTTTGAATTTGGGAACAAACGTGTACGTGAGCACTTCGAGGATATCAAAGGTTTCCTAGAATATAAGAAGATGAGTAGCTTGAAGGATATTGAACGATAGCATCTAAATCAACAGATGTAAACGTATTCTGCTATTCTATCTTATATAATCATACGCTACAAGTTTTTGTTCAAATCCCGATATTTGCCGTACAGAAATCAGAAACTTTATCTTTAAACGAAGTCTCCTGAGCTCAGCTGGTGGAGCAACTGACTAGTAACAAGTAGGTCATTGGTTCATCTCGGTAGGAGGCTCAGCTATAAAAAGCGGCTTTATATAAAAAAGCCGCTTTTTTCGCTTCAATTACTACGCTGGTATTGAACCTTTTGTTGTAAACCAACAGATAATCCGTATATTGAACTCTCCTAAACATCAATTTTATTTATGATCATTGGATTAGACATTGGGACATCATCTGCGAAAGCTGTTGCATTTGACTACGAAGGTAACATCTTGTCACAGTATAGTATACCTTATCCCATATTGAACCCGTCGGAAGGCTGGTATGAGCAAGATCCGGAGATTGTTTATGGCGCATGTATTGAGTCTATAGCACATGTAATGATTAGCTTAAAGCAATCTAGTGACGAGATTCCGAAACCCGTATGTATTTCAGTGAGCAGTGCGATGCACGGACTGATCGCTGTTGACTCGGCGGGAAAGCCACTTAGCAATTGCATGATATGGGCAGATCGTAGAAGCGAGGATATTGCGGTTGCCTTACAGGCAAGTGAGGTTGGCATGCTGTTGTACCAACAGACGGGCACACCAATACATCCTATGTCTTTGCTTTGCAAATTAATGTGGATAAAGTCTAACGATCAAAAATTATTTGCTCAGTCGCACAAGTTTATCGGTATCAAAGAATTTCTTTTTTACAGGCTCTTTGGAGTTTATGTGATCGATCATTCCATTGCATCTGCAACAGGGCTTTTCGACATACATCGCCTAACATGGTCTGATCAGGCCTTAAGATTGACGGGCATATCGGAAGAGCAACTAGCATCGCCAGTTCCGGTCGATTATGTTTTAAATATGCCTAGCCAAGAAATAGCGGCTTTGATGCATATTCCTGAAGATACCCCCTTTGTTATAGGTGGTAGCGATGGTTGTTTGGCTAATCTGGGGGTAGGGGCTATAAGTCCTGGGGTGGCTTCGGTGACTGTCGGTACCAGTGGAGCTATTCGTGTTGCAAGTTCGCAGGCAAATCAAGAAAAAAAACAAAGGCTATTTACCTACCTACTGAGACCAAATGAATATATAATTGGTGGCGCGGTTAACAATGGCGGTGTATTGCGCAACTGGTTTCGAGATAACTTTTTGCATGAATTTACCCAAATGGAAACGGATGGAGATTCTTCTGCCTCGTTAAATGCTTTGGTCGACTCCGTTGTTCCCGGGGCAGAGGGCTTGATATTCTTGCCCTATTTAACTGGTGAACGGGCGCCACATTGGAATTCCAATGCAAAAGGCGTTTATTTTGGAATACAGTTGCATCATGGCAGGGCGCACTTTGCAAGGGCCATGATGGAAGGGATGTTGTTTGCAATTTACAATGTAGGGATCGCATTAGAGGAGAACACTGGCCCCATTCATACAATCTTTGCAAGCGGTGGCTTAGCGCGTTCATCGTTGTGGGTACAAATGCTTGCAGATATTTTCAATAAACCTGTATTCACCAAAAATACGGTAGAAAGCTCTGCATGGGGAGCAGCATTGATAGGCTTGGAAGCATTGAGTATACAGAAGGGGGAGCCTACCGTAAAAAACAAGCAAGCGCAGGGAACACAAGATACCGAACGCTATTACAAACCGAGTGCGGAGAATCACGCCGTATATATTAAAAACTTCCAGAAATTTGAACACCTGTATCAGATATTGGAAGGTGAGTTTTAACTAGATGTAAATTATTATGCCTCTAATCATCGTTATTTTGGGAGTAGCTTTACTACTTCTTTTAGTCACTGTCGTCAGGTTAAACACGATCTTTTCATTACTGATAACCTCTGTTGCGGTCGGTTTTGCTATGAATATGAATGCTGTCGATATCCTTAAATCAATTGAAACCGGAGTGAGTAGTACTATGGGCCAGTTGGCACTTTTGTTGGCTTTCGGGTCTTTACTGGGTAAATTGATGGCGGAGGGGGGAGCTGCAGAAAAGATTACAATGGAACTAACGGCTGTATTTGGCAGAAAGAACTTACCTTGGGCAATGGTTCTCACGGGTTTTTTAGTTGGAATTCCTTTATTTTACAATGTCGGTTTTATCGTCTTAGTACCGTTTGTTTTCATGGTATGTGCTTCCAATAAAATGCCCTTACTTTATGTAGCTATTCCACTGCTGGCAGCGCTGTCCGTGACGCATGGTTATTTGCCACCACATCCGGGTGCTACAGCCATAGCGGTTACTTACAATGCGGATATCGGTTTGACAATGGCTTATGGCATTGTTGTGGCAATTCCGGCCATCATTATCGGTGGACCACTCTTTGGCAGGATGCTTAAGCGTATTCCGACCAACCCACCGGCCGAGTTTTTTCCTGAACACAATCAAGCAGATAGGAAAGAGCTTCCCGGATTTGTAATTAGTATATTTACGGGGCTGTTTCCAATAATTTTAATTGCTTTTGGTTCATTTGCACACCTACTATTCCCAGAAGGTTCCTCTTGGCTGACGGCACTACGTTTCTTGGGTGACCCAGTGGTGGCTTTAATGATTGCATCTCTAGTGGCGATGTACACGATGGGTATCCGCCAAGGTAAAAGTTTGCGGGAGCAGTCAGAAAGTGTGGAAGAAGCAATTCGTGGGATAATGATGATCCTTTTTATCATTGCAGCATCAGGCGCCTTCAAGCAAATTTTGGTGGATAGTGGTGTAGCGAACTACATCGCTGACCTAACCGCAGACCTTAGCTTGTCGCCACTTGTGCTTGCATGGCTAATAGCCGGCATCATTCGCCTAGTTATCGGTTCGGCAAGTGTTGCTGGACTCACGGCAGCGGGCATTATGCTCCCCATTGTGCAAGCAGGAGATGTTACTCCTGAATTAATGGTGCTAGCAACTGGAGCGGGGAGTCTCATGTTCTCACACGTCAATGATCCAGGGTTTTGGATGTTTAAATCTTATTTTGGAGTGAGCATGAAGGATACATTTCGTTCATGGACGGTGATGGAAACACTCGTTTCTGTTATTGGATTGATCGGTGTCTTGATTTTACACTGGCTTGGTCATTGACAGCGAATGAGAAAGTTTCCTATTGCCATACAGCGTTAGTTATAATGTCGCCTTTGTTGCTTGATAATCGCATCCGAAAGATTTAAAGTTCTTTCGGACTTGGTTTCACCCAGTCAATTGCTTCTCCAATAATTTTTAAAGTTGCCGCAAGACCGGCTTCATTAACCATCGTTGTAAAATAAATATGGTTTATTTTGAGGAACATAAACAGGAGCGCGTATTGTTGCTGTAGCTCAACGAAACGATTATATGAAGTAATCGCAAAGATATACATGAATAGCTCAAACGAATATTAAATTATACCAGCCCATAATTGACTGATTATGGGCTTTTTTATGTTCAAAAGAATTGTTTGCAATTTTTTTCTTAATATCGTGAAAATGAACCAAATTTTGTCGTTCTAAAACTATGCAGAGATTACGTTATTTTTATGTTTTTTTGTTGATCTGGGTAGGAAGCTGTCTCACCGGATTATCAGCTTTCGGACAATTTACCGCCTATACCGTCGACAATTTGCCAAGTCCGAAACTAAAGGGACAGGATTATTTTGTTTCCAATCCTGATGGGATTCTATCTTCCGGTACGGTCGCGGAACTGGATGGCTTATCGACACAGATCGAAGCGGCCACCAAGAGTGAATTTGCCATTGTTGTCGTCAATGACTATGTCGGTGACAGCGATTTCGAATTTGCCTTAAAATTGTTCAATACTTGGGGCATCGGTAAGAAAGAAAGCAATAATGGGCTATTGCTGTTTATCGCTAAAGACCGACGAGAATACCGTTTTATTACGGGATATGGTATGGAAAGCACCTTGCCGGATGCCTATCTAAAACGAATAGGCGAGAAGTATCTGGTGCCTAATTTTAGAGACGAAAATTATGATCAAGGTGTCCTCGAGGCTTCACAGTTTATAAAAACAATACTTACCTCGCCGGATAGCAAAGCTGAGCTGGAACGCTTAATGCCAGAGGCAACGCCGGTCTGGAGTTTTAAGAGTCCTATCTTACGAAATTCATTATTGGTATTGGGTTTATTTGCTATTTGCTATATCTGGTTGGGTGAGGTGACCCGGGCGATCAAAGGGCAGCTGACCAAAAAAAGTAAGTATTTTCCACCTTTGGTCAGCGGCTGTGGCTGTATGGGAATGTTAATGTTTGCCAGTGTATTTATATGTGCTTTTGCATTGAATAATTTTGAAGTTGTCTATCAATGGAAAAATCTGCCCTACTTTATTTTTATATTTGGCAGTATTACACTGGCGATGAAATACAATGCCAGCAGGACACAGATTGTCAATTCCTATCGTGATGAAGAGAATATTCAGAAGGCCCTGCGCAAATTTCGTGTTTGGGGACTTATTCCCTTGCTGTTTAGCCCATTGGCGCTATTCGACCTCTTTGGGTTAAATAAGCGCATCCGAAAAAATGAACTTCGGTTGGCTCCACCAGATCAGTCTGGGCGTTGGTTACGTATGAATAAGGATGATGCATCTACCCGGGAAAGCGCATACTTGGATAAGGGACAGCTTATGGAGGAGAAAATTGGCAGCCGGTCTTATGAGATTTGGGTCGATCAGGCAAGCAATGAAACCAAGTTAGTTCCCTGGGATGAAAATGCTGGCTATGTTGATTGTCCCGAGTGCCATTACCGTACGTTTGAAACCGGACTTTCACATACGATCCGATCGGCGACGTATAGTTCGCAAGGACTGGAAGAACGTTTTGATAAGTGTAAGAACTGTGGACATCGGGTATCTCATGGTGAGCATGCTACTCCTGTCAGAGTACGTTCATCATCAAGTAGCTCCGGAGGAGGATCTAGCAGCAGTGGTGGCGGTGGAAGTTTTGGCGGCGGCTCGTCTGGTGGCGGTGGTGCAGGAGGACGATGGTAATCCTCAATTTAGGGGCAAAAAAAAGGTTTCCAAACGGGGAGAATGAAAACCTTAAATAACCAATTATAAACCTAAATTATGATGACACAAATATAGTGTATTTATTACACTATCAAAAGTTTTTTTTAAAAAAAATAAAAAAAGTGAGCTACATAGCATATTTATGATTTCTGTTTACAAATTAAAACCAAAGTTTCAGCAGTTATTGATGCCGATACTAACCTTTTTGAATCGGAAGAGGGTAACGGCCAATCAAATTACTATTGGCTCGATCATCTTATCTTTGGTCATTGCTGTATTGTTCTGGTATGCCGATCGGGTGACAATTTTCTATCTGGCCTTACCAATCGGCTTACTATTACGGATGGCGCTCAATGCACTGGATGGTATGATGGCGCGTCTTTTTAATCAAATGAGTAAAAAAGGAGAGGTTTTGAATGAGGTAGGCGATATCGTCTCCGATGTAATGATCTTTTTCCCCTTACTGAAATTTCATCCGGAAAGTCTATATCTGGTCATTGGCTTTATAGTTTTGAGCATTATCAATGAATTTTGTGGTCTCATCGGAAAGGTGATAGCCAATGATCGCCGTTATGACGGACCAATGGGGAAAAGTGATCGCGCGCTACTGCTAGGCCTTTATGGTATTTTGAGCGTGTTACATATCCCGATAACAGGAATTTCAGTCTATATTTTTGCTGTTTTATGTTTGTTGTTGGTGTTGAGTTCATTAACACGACTGAGAAAGGCATTGGTAGTACATGAATGAGGCCGCTAATCCAAATGGTAAGTTTGCTGATGTTCCAGTCAGGGTAAGAAGCTGGGTCTATATTATTCTTGTATTGGCGATCGCATTTGTTCCTGCCAGAACATCGGTATTATTCGTTTGCTGGCTCACCTTTCAGGGCATGTGCGAGTTCGTGAGGATGTTTGTCCCTAAATTTCGGATGGCGCTACTTTTTGCTCTTGTTGTTGGTCTTGTGGAACTGGGGCTTCTATATTACTGTTCCTATGCCGCCTATCTATCCTGGGCCAGTTTGTTATGTGTAGGTATTGGACTATTTTTTTTGCTGGGACAAAAGACGGGGATAAAAGCTACTATCGGATTATTTTTTGGTGCGGGTGCCTGTTTGCTTGCATTTAGTCAGCTGAGTTTTATTCGGGCCGTTGGGCTCGATCACAATGACCTATTGGGATTAAAACTTGTGGCTTATATCATTGTTTTAACAGAACTGAATGATGTATTCCAGTATCTAATGGGTAAATTTTTTGGTAAGCGAAAAATTGTTCCGCATATCAGCCCAAATAAAACCGTTGCTGGATGTGTTGGCGGGATTGCCCTGACCATCATTTTGAGTAATATCTTAGGGTATCTATTGCTGCCGTTTGGCAATTTTGCTATTTTTTCGGTGCTTGGTCTTATATTTGGTTTTTTAGGATTCTGTGGCGATGTACTATTTTCTTATTTGAAACGGAAGACCGGTGTCAAAGATACAGGTACTTTAATCCCTGGGCATGGAGGCTTGCTGGATCGTATAGATAGCCTGCTTTTTAATGCACCTGTTTTCTATGGATTGATTTGCTTGATAGGAATAATGAAGTTGTAATGGTGTTATGGAGCTGATCAATATCGGCTAATTTATGGAGTGCTATGTCTCGAATCTCATGTCTAATAGCTCAAAAATGAAATATCAACGGGCAGTTTTGTTTTCAGGGGGAGGTACGCGTTTTGGCCTATATATAGGGATGTATGCCGCCTTGGAAGAAATGGGGCTAAAACCGGATTTGCTGATTGCTACCTGCGGTGGATCACTGGCTACGGCGATTATTCAGGCTTTTGCAACAGATACTGCCCGTAAATCTTACCTTCAATCCGAGGAGTTTTACCGTTTTTTTTGTGGACATCAGCTGACTGAACAACGTCAGCTGGGCAAACTAGGCTGGTACGTGTTAAAGAAGCAATTGGACAAAAGGCGGGCTCCCTATCTGGAAGATGTTTTTCATCGGTATCTGGTCAATATGGAGCATGATCTGTCCCCCTTCTTACCGACGCTAGATCAACCCTATTCGGCTGAAATTCCGGCGATTCTCATTGGTTCGAGAATGCTCTTTGAACCGTCGGCGGTCGGTGGCCGGCGTGGGCGACAAAAGCTGTATCAAAAAGTCATTATGGGCGATGCAGAGGCATTATCTCGGATAGATCCAGTTGCTATTCAGATTCCAGGTGAAAACTATGGACAAAGTGCTGTTGCGTCCGCCATTGAAGTCAATGCGGAGATAACACTGTTGGACGCTGTTCGTATTTCCATGTCGGATATGTTTTATATTGAACCAATACAGTGGCGGGGGGATTATTATGCAGGAGGAGCCATTGATCTCGTACCGGTAGAACTGGCGCAATCTTTGGCCGATGAAATTATCTGCGAGCGAAAACAGCCTTATAAAACCCAGGAGGAGTGTCTGGTAAGAGCTGTGCTGGGCTTTAGCGGCAATCAACGTTTGCAGGATATTGATCAGCAGTATCAGCATATCCGATGGATCGATACCGCGGATGCGGCACAACAGCTGGAAGGAAGCTATTGTAAAAAAGGGATAGACTGGCGTAGATTTGAAATAACATTATCTCTGCCGGCAAGTCTGGATGAATTTGCGGTATCGATGGAAGCCCAATGGAATTACGGTTATCGAAAGACCTTGGAAATGCGTACGGGAGTAGCATAGCATGTACTGGAATATTAGTCGTTTGAAGAGGTCGGGTCAGTTGAGAGATGATACATGATGTACATAAATTATACAGTTCAGCGGCGTTTGGAGATACATATAATATGGAATCTATTGGGTGATTTAATCCGGCAATCCGATGGTTTATTCTTTGGTGTGATGACTCGATCTGAGGGTAACACCATCACTATTTTTTAGTAAAATGAAGGTATTTATAGCAGGAGGTACAAGTGGAATAGGTCTGGCGTTAGCGACAGGCTATCTCCGGCAGGGGGCTGAAGTCGCTGTTTGCGGTCGAAATCTTTCAAAGTTGGACGATCAACATGCGTATGCTGCGCTGGCCAAGTTTGAAGCAGATGTATGTGATCGAAATGCGCTGGCTGATGCGGTTGTTGCATTCTGCGAGGATAATGCACTAGATCTTTTTATTAATTGTACTGGAAGTTATGCTGATGATGTGGCACAGCGCATCAGCTATGAGGAGGCTAATGCGATGCTTCGGATCAATATGTTGGGCACGATCAACTGTTTTGAAGTTGCCCAGGAAGCAATGCGCGGGCAATCGGGTGGACAGATCGTCACCATCGCATCCGTATCGGGGACGCTGGATTTTCCCCATTCAAGTTTATATAGCAAAACAAAACGGGCCGCTATCCAAGTCGCTGATGCCTATCGCAGGGCATTGATGCCCTATGGGATTACCGTGACAGTGGTTGCGCCCGGATATGTGGATACGCTCAAATTACGCGAACTTAATCAGCAGGATCTCTCAAAAAAACCTTTTTTAATCAGTGTGGAAGATGCAGCGCAACGAATCTTCAAAGCCATACAGCAAAAAAAAGAAATTGTGATTTTTCCAAAGCGTATGAAATGGTTGATGGGATTTTTGGGATTGCTCCCACATGTATTATTGCGTAATATTATGTTTAGGAAAGCCAAATGGATGAAAAACGATTAAAGAAGGCTAGCGGACAGCTTGTTATAGTGATCTACTGCCTGTTGCTTTTTCAGTTTACCTATCCGCTGACAGCGGCCTATGCCGCTAATTTAGCAGTTGTCCCCTCATTGCTGTTTGACTTTGAACGATATATTCCATTTGTGCCGTGGATGATCCTGCCTTATATGAGCAGTGGTTTGTTTTTTTGTGTTGTTCCATTTTATTGTCAGTCGAAAGCGCAATGCCTTTGCTATGCAAAGCGATTCACTTTCATTACGCTTATTGCTGCACTGTGTTTTATTCTTTTTCCGTTGCGCGTTTCTTTTGAAAGACCAGCCGTTGATAATCCCCTATTCAGTATTTTCTTTTCCTTTTTAAAGAAATATGATTCACCTTTTAATCAGGCTCCTTCTCTACACGTTGCCTATGCTTGCCTATTTTGGGCTGTACTGCGCTGGAAAATCAGCGGATGGCAAAGAATTGCTGTAGGTATCTGGCTCCTGCTGATGGGCATAGCGACGCTGACAGTATATCAGCACCATATCATAGATGTGCTGACAGCCCTGTTACTTGTTCAGATAAGTTTTATACTTTTTCCGAATATTGTTGACACAGAATATAATCAACCGCAGAAATCGGCGCAAGGAAGGCGTTCTGGTCATGACAGGAGATGTGATGAAGGTCATAGTGAAGGTGTGAACTCAAATATTGACAGTAATCGGTTTGAAAGGCGTATTCTGCCGATAAGAAATCAACAGCTAGCGAATACGTATTACCTCATCGGGTGGATATTCACGCTACTGGCACTCCTCTGCGAGGGATATGTATTGCCACTGATTCTGTTTGCTTGGGTAGCTTTAGTCTGCTTTGCCATTGGTTACAATTACCTGCGCGGTAATACGGGTTTTTTGAAGGATCATCGGGGTCGAATACCGCTGATAAAGAAAGTATTTTACGCGCCTTACCAATTTGCCTATCGGTTGATGTGGCATTTTTTTAGAAAGAAAAATAATCCGCTGCTGATGGAGTTATTACCCCGCTGTTATGTGGGGCCAAGGTTGAATTCTTCGGAACTTGTAGCCTTGGGATTGGATCACAATCTGGTTGTTTTTGACCTCGCAGCTGAGCTGGAGGATGTACAGCTGTTGGGTACCATGGAAAAATACTATTCTTTCCCTTTGCTGGATATTGCGGAGATCGATGTGCATGATGCCCATGTGGTCATAGATGCAATGGTAACCGCTTACCGCAACTTGGATGAACATGAAAATATGATCATTCATTGTACAATGGGTTATAGTAGGAGCATGATTTTTGCTATTCTGATGACTCAGGAATTATTATCTTTAGATTTAAATAAAGCTATCGGTCGGGTGAAGTCGATCAATAGGCATACGGTATTGCGGGATCATACGATCCAGTTGATGAAAATTATCGTCGCGGGCAGATCTTGATCAAGATGGATGGCTCGGTCTTTGTTTTTAACAGCCATAGCTGAATAGATACTAAAATTACATACGCCATTGTATTGATGGAATAAATTATAAAAAGATGAAATCAGGTTATTTTAAGAGTTTCGATCAAGGGGAACTGCTATATCGTGTTTGGAATTATCAAAAGGGACAAAAGGCTTTAGTTGTATTACATCGTGGGCATGAACATTCAGAACGCCTGCAGGAGATGGCTACCGATCCACAGTTTGCCGATTATTCCATCTTTGCATTTGATCTGCGGGGACATGGGCATACCAAAGTGCCTGTATCACCGGTTTTCATGGATAATGTGCGCGATCTGGATAGTTTTGTGGCCTATATCCACGCCGAATATGCAGTTGATACGAAGGATGTCTTTGTCATCGCCAATAGCATCGCCGGGGTCATTGTGAGTGCTTGGGTACATGATTTTGCACCTCCGATTGCCGGTATGGCTTTATTAGCACCAGCGTTTGAGATCAAATTGTATGTTCCGTTGGCGAATCAGATGATTGCACTGGGAACCAAGTTGAAAAAGGATCTTGTTATCCAAAGCTATGTCAAGGCGAAGGTACTGACCCATGACGTGGATCAACAGAAAGCCTATGATGCTGATCCGCTGATTTCCAAAAACATTAATGGGGCATTATTGGTTGACCTATTGAAGGCCGGTGTGCGTATTGTTGAGGACGCTGCAGCAATCGATATTCCCGTGATTGTATTATCTGCTGAAAAGGACTATGTGGTTAAAAACTCGGTACAAAAGCAATTCTTCGTGTCTATTGCTTCTAAGCTCAAAACATTTATCACCCTGCGCAATTTCTATCATGGTATCCTGTTTGAATCCAACCGTCAGAAAGTCTATACCTATTTAAAAGACTTTATCCTGAAAGCTTATGCAAGGCAAAGACCAGAACCTAACCTTGAACCCGATGAGTTTTCGGTAAAGGAATACGAGAAATTGTACCATAAGGTAATGCCTGCTGCCGAAAAGCTGAATTATGCCTTCCAGAAATGGACATTGGGCAAGATCGGATCATTAAGCCATGGAATGAACTTGGGGCTCCAGTTTGGCTTTGATTCCGGTATTTCGCTGGATTATGTATACCGCAACGAACCGAAGGGGAGACTTGGTCTTGGTAAAGTGATTGATAAGGGGTATTTGGAAGCAATTGGCTGGAAAGGGATCCGTATACGGAAACAACATCTACTACGTTTGCTGGAAGAGAATATTGAACAGGTCAAATCAACTGGAAGGCCTGTCAAAATCCTTGATATTGCTGGCGGTACCGGCAATTATTTATTTGATATCAAAGAAAAATATCCGGAGGTTGAGATTGTGATCAATGAGTTTTTATTGCCCAATATTGCCGTGGGAGAGAAGATTATCAAGAAGAAAGGTTTCCAGGGAATACGTTTCACAAACTATGACTGTTTTGATCCGGCTACTTATGCCAAGCTGGAGTTTACACCTAATATTGTCGTGATCTCGGGTATTTTCGAATTGTTTGGCAACAATGAAATGGCTAGCAGGGCAGTACATGGTGCGACTTCAATTTGTGAAGATCATAGCCATCTCGTTTATACAGGACAGCCATGGCATCCGCAATTGAAAATGATCGCTTATGTGCTGAATAGTCATCAGAAGAAAGACTGGGTCATGCGCCGACGTTCGCAGAAAGAATTGGATCGGCTTATGGCCTACAATGGGGTAGAGAAGGAGCAGATGCTGATCGACGATTATGGGATATTTACGGTTTCTTCGGGGGCTGTAAAGGCCGGATAATCGATCGTATTGCTGAACGACACTTTAGAAAGAATCGCAGCCAAATAAGCTGCTAGTGCTTGTTTGACAAAAGTATAATAAGCAGCGAATCGGATAGGGGATCAAATTGCGCCAAATATATAGCTTTCAAGTTATGAATTTGGCGTAATTTGATCCCCTGTTTATTCAAAACACCTCATTTTCCACGCTAATTGCTCAGAAATGCAGATCCAATCCGTTTGACAAAAAGACATTTTTGCTTAACAAATTGTCTTTATTTCACGCTCAGCGACATAATGATATAACAAAAAGACGCTCTTGCTCAACGGATCGTTCTTATTGTACACGTAGTGATGTCATGGTCTAACAAAAATATTTTATTGCACGCAAAAGGACGTAACGGCTTTACAATTGGACTTTATTGCACGTTCAGGGATGTAGCAGTATAATAAAAAGACTTTCTTGCTTAACAAATTGTCCTTATCGCTGACATAGCGATATATTGGTGTAACATGTGGGCGATATGGTTGACAAATAGTTTCAATTGTTCTTGCTGAAGATCTCTTTTATAAAATATTTTATTTGAAAAATTATATAATTGTATAGATTATATTTACTTTTGTTTTGAAATATCAAATAATGGTAAGCCTAGTGCTTGATGGTACGGGCCAACCTAATGACGTTTCGAATAAGTGAGAAAATGATAAACCAATATAAATTTTTAAGATTATGGATAACTATGGACATGTAGAGACTCTTTACCAGGGGACTGTTAATAAAAGCCAAAATCAGACAACCACCACAAATCATATCTATCTCCATCCTGGGGAGCGGAGTGGTGAATTTGAACGCTGGATGCGTGAGATAGGCGGATTGCTCCAGATCGATCGGGAGTATTCGGCGTTAAAACCACTTTTAGATCTCATTGTAGCAGTTTTGGAACCAGACCGGATTTTTCTGATACCGCACCCCGCTATTGAAAAGTATAATGTCAAAACCTGCATAGAGATTATCTTGATACTTGATGGCTGGGAATATGATTTAGATCGGAACGAACCAATCGTAAGGAGTATCCTTGAGTTGGTTTGCTTGAGGCAAAGTACTATTGTGTTTAATCTATTTGCAAAGACAGAATGGGAGAAAAAACTGGAGAAAGAATATTATTACAATATGGCGCATTGTCGATCTAAATTTCTGGTGTTTTCGGGCAATCCATATCGTTTGATCGAGTCGGAGGATAGCTCAATAGAAAATTCAAAAGAAACCTTTTCATGTAAATTTAACAAGCAAATAACGAAAACAGAACGGTTTCTGGAAAAATGTAAAACATTGTTATCTGATGAAGAAGTCCTTCCAGATCTAGCCTATGCCCTAATATCATCATGTCTAAAACAGATCTATTGCCTAGTCATTAGTACTTTTTCGTTAGATATCCCAGTTTTAAGTGGATCGTGCAAAGAACTCGAGGAAATGGCTGCCAGAGTGCTGCCACAATTGCGGGGGCAGATCAAGAAAAATATTGATAATTATCCAACGTTGGATGTACTTGATTTCGAGAATTTTGAGGATGATAAATTGCGCATGAAGAGTCGCATTCCCGATATGGTGGAACTTGAACGTTTATTTGACATTGCTAAGATAGCTTTCGAGCAGAAGATGGTCGTATTATTTGGTTCTAATGAAATAGTATAAATAGTGAGCAAAACAATTATGGAAACGAAATATCATATTCAATATCCCGACGATGGGAATCACATCATCGAAAGCCAACAATTAGATTTAATGAGATTCTTTGAGGAAAATAGCTTGTGGGATATGAAAAAAGATCTCAATAAAATGACAGAGGAAATATTAAGTTATGAGACTACAAGGAATGATTATTCGAAGTTAATAGAGCGACTTAAATTTTTGGTAGACTTTGGCTGGGAGTTAATCTTTCAAGAGCATAAACATCAGATCCGGTTTGAGCAGAATTCAATTGAATACATCAAAAATCCATTTTATTTAAAAAAATCAGCACAATCTGCAGAGTTTAGGCAGCGTAATTCTGGGCTGAGTGGATTATATGGGGATATCACAAATCTGACATTAGAGGAAGCGGCGGATATTTATAGAACTTTAAATAGCTTCTATAATGAGATATCTGTGCTTAGTTGGCTGAAATTATTGGACGATTGGTTGTGGATTTCCACAGAGAGTGGAGGACTATGGAACTTTACTTCAAGGGATGAAAATCCAATAAAAACACAGAAATTTCTATTAAAACTTATTGAAAGCCTCTATTTATTTAGCATATCGGATTGGCTTACTCAAGCTATTGAATCTCCAACTATACACTTATTTAGTGGGCCTACAGCTTTTAAGGAAATGGATATTAGCAGCTTGGATCAATACAATCCATATTTTTGGTTGGAAATGACTTTCTTTAATAAAACAGTGGATCATTATTTGGCAAGCTTGAATTATTTATATAATGAAACAAAGGAGGATACAAGTGAAACGCTATCAAATAAAGAAATATTTAAATTGGGGAAAGAATTAAGGATACTAATTGAGACAACATGGGTAAATATTCAATGCAAAGCTCTACCTCGTGATTTTACAGCGTTAATTGATGACGAATCCATTGGAGAAGAAGAAATTAACCGGCAAATTACTGAAATTCTTAGGGTAATATCTCCCGATCGGCCAATTGAAATACAGGAATTAATTGTCGAGCTGTTTGATAAAGAATGGAAAGTCCGCACGTATAGACAGCTCATTGATGATTTAGTACAGCATAGGATCTGTGATAGAATAAACAAATTTTGGGGTTATTGCGAGATAGCGGATATCGAATTATTAATTCGAGTGTGTTACTTAATGCATCTTGAAATCAGAAAACAGAAAATTGAAGGAGAATTGGGATGGCCGCAATTATAAGTGTTTTTTTTTCTTACATAAGTACAGGGATCATTGCGACATAGGTAATTGTATGGCCGAAGGTTGAATATAGATTTGCGGTTTCCATTACATAGGGAATTACTTGAATTGATATGCTGTTAATCGTTGCTCCCCAAACTTCCTTAAAATATTTTGTTCGACAGCCCATTTTAGATCCCTGCTTGCAGTGGGAGCGGAAATATTCTTAAAATTTTGTAGATAATCTTTTCGATGAAATTTATTTTGACCGATTTTCTCTCTAAACAGACTTATTCTGTCTTCTAAACGAAGGGGTTTATTTTGAGATTGTAAAAGTTCTTCCAAAGCAGTCAGAATAATCCCAAGCATGAATTCTATAAATGGTGTAGAGTTACCCTTTTTGTCCGACTCAGATAGCTTTTCATAATACTCATCTTGTTTTTGTTTGATGAGGCTCTCAATAGGTAAAAACTCAAAAACAGGATATTGTTGTATTAAAATCAGTGTTTGCCATAATCTTCCCATTCTGCCGTTTCCGTCGATAAACGGATGTATAAATTCAAATTCATAATGGAACACACAACTTTTGATTAGAATTAGATCGGTGTCTTTTTTTAGATAAGCAAAAAGTTCTTTCATTAAACTTTTAACCATTATCCCACTTGGAGCGATATGTTTTACTTTTGAACCTTTTACAATACCTACATTTGTAGTTCTTAATTTTCCTGCATTATCGATCAACCCATTCATCAGAACAGAATGAGCCTTTTCTAAATCTTTTAATTTATGAGGATTAAATTCATTTAATTTGTCATAAACTTTTATAGCATTTTGTACCTCTAAAATGTCCTTTTTAGGTGCAATAATTCGTTTATTTTCTAATAATGCGGTAATTTGTTCCTCAGTTAACGTGTTGCCTTCAATTTCCAAAGACGATTGGATCGTTTTTATACGGTTCTTTTTTCGTAGTTCCGTGGTCGGTTTATATAAGTGAGCAGCATTAATTTCTCCTATTCTTTCTGAAATAGAACTAACTAATTTTAAAGTTTCATTTGTAATAATATACGGTGGTTTCATTATGATGATAGTATCATTTGATACTATCAAAGATAATCATTAATCAACCTAAAAGTAGCTAAAGCTCAAAAAAATATTTGATAGTAATCCTATCAGAAACACTGCTATTCCAGCTGAACAGGCAAAAAAGGTCAGCTGGAATAGTAGTAGAAAATCTTAGTTCTTATACTCCCGAATGGCCTGAATAATACCTTCCAGGTTTTCATTAAAGTCCAGTAGCTGGCCGAATACCTTATCGTCTTTGGCCAGTCCACCGTGTTTATTGTTCTTGCGGAAGATCTCCTTGATGGTTTCCCAGCGTTCCTGTTCAACAGGGTTCATTAATTCGGCAAGCTCTTTTAGTTTTAAGAGGTTACTTTCCGTATCCGCTGTCAGTGTCTGCGATTCGCTCTCATAGTGTGCGAGCAGCACCTGATCAATCTCCTGCTCATTCATCATCGGCACGACCTGTGCAACAAGCTTGCTCATATTCCGATAGGATCCCTGCATTTTGAATGGCGGTTCGGTACGGTAATTATCCTGCATGGCGGCACTTTGAATATAATTCTGATTGACCTTGATCACGACATTTCTGATTTTCAGTACATGACGCAGCACAGCGATAAAGTCATCAATATCCTGTTTCAGATAGTTGCCCTCTAAATCAGGTAATTGATCCGTAACGGATTGTGTATAATTGATCAGTGCATAAAAATCGTTAAATGATTTGCTGGCGATCTTTTCCAGATAACTGTTTTCAATTGCCGCATTTTCAATCAGACTGAGATTGAAAAGTGCTTCGGTATCACCGATTACGTCACCTAGATTGTACACATCAGCCCGGTTGGCAAGCATGTCGGGGATCTGGAACTTAGAACCGCTTTCTGTATATGGATTACCGGCCATAACGATGCAAAAACGCTTGCCACGTAGGTCATATGTCTTGCTCTCGCCTTCAAAAATACCATCAATCTTGCGTTGGCCATCGGCAAGAGAAATAAATTTCTGTAGGAACTCGGGGTTTAAATGTTGAATATCATCCAGATACAACATGACATTGTCTGCCATCTCAAAAGCCAGGTTGATCTTTTTGAGTTCTTCCCGCTCGCCAGATGTTTTTGCTTCGATTGGGTCAATAGATGTAATCGAGTGGCCAATGGTTGGCCCATTGATTTTTACAAAATGTAGACCCATTGTCTTGGCTAGGTATTCCATTAGGGTGGTTTTTCCATAACCTGGTGGCGAAATCAATAGGAGCATTCCCATTCGGGCAGTACGTTTATTGTCTCCAGCTGCTCCCAGCTGTTTGGCGAGGTTATTTCCGATCAATGGAAAGTAAACTTCATTAATCAGCTTATTACGCACAAAGGATGTCAGTACTTTTGGCTCAAACTCGCCAATCTTTAACTCTTTGGCATAAGCCTTCGCAAGCTGTTCTTTCAGCGTTGAGAAGGCC
The DNA here is from genome assembly GCA_031277685.1 of Sphingobacterium sp. Lineage (GTDB taxonomy): Bacteria > Bacteroidota > Bacteroidia > Sphingobacteriales > Sphingobacteriaceae > Sphingobacterium. Next base: position 65,893 of record JAITLV010000029.1, read on the forward strand.
AGAAAACGCGGTACATTGAATGCTGTGAATCTAGCCAGCCGTGCTAAAAACTCGTGATATTGTATATGCTCTTCGCCATTATTCAAGATTGTATGATTCCCTTTTAGTCCGCTAATATGTGCCTGGTCTTTTGCGATGATCAGATGATACTCATGGGTCGGATAAAGCAATATGATGGCGGCTTCTTCGATATACTTGCGTAAAGGCAGATATTCATCATGCTCGTCTACAAAGGAGTTGAGCCAATTTAGCGTAAGATAAAAGCGGTCGACAAGGCTGAATTGCTCGTTTTGAATGTCTGCTTCAAAAAGTTTGTTGCTTTTCTTTTCTTCCAGCAATCGAATAAATGCCTTTTTCAATTCGTGGGCTTGCTCACTGATCACAAAGGCATTGTAGCTTGTGAAGGTCTGGAATAAGTAAGTGGCAAGATCCCGGGCATTGACCGTGGAACGATCCAAATGTGTTTCCCATACATCGAATAACTTGGTCAGTTCATCAATAACGGACTGGTAGCGACTTGAATTTGGAAACGTTTTTAGTATAGTGTAGGTTGAATGTATCAGCGCCAGTTGTTTTGTGCGTTGATCCTCGGGAAGTGATTGCCAAAATAGTTGAGCCATCGTACGCAATAGTGGATCATAGCGAAGCAGATCCAATTTGCTGTCCAATTGTTTGACCGTATCATAGATCATCAGTGCATCCACATTGTGAACTCCCTTTACATAGCCTTCCGAATAACTTTGCTCGACGGTCTGCGTGATGAATAGTGCCGCATCAAAATCTTGCTGCCCTTTTGAAGCCATGAATGCTTTGTAAGCGAGGTATTCTGCACGATAGACTTCCTTATTTTCTGAGACAAGTTCTTGATCCCAGATATCCTGGAAGGTGTTGATCTCCTCGGTCTGCACCTTCTGATAGAAACTTGTGCCTGTCAGATGGAAAAATAGTTCGTCATTTCTGCGCAGCAGGGTAAGACTCAGCGATTGGTTGTTGACGGCAAACTTATGCTTGCCTAGCGCGATGATATTTTCACCATCTACAAAGAGGTCATTTTTGTCGCGCAGAACCCGCAATGCATCTTCCTGGGATTTCTTTAATAGATTTTCAAGATTTTCAGCTTTTGAAACATCCTGTAGTGTTTTTAATTCCTGTACTAACTGTCTGATTTTGTCGATCATCAGATCCGACGCAAAGAAGCTGAGAATCTCTTCCCGGGTTGCGAAAGTCTTGGATTTATTTTCAACATTCTTTAATACCCTAAGACCGATCTGTTCAAGTGAGGTAGTCCGTTTGTTGATTTGTTCAACAATCTGCTCCCTGCGGGAATTAAAGGCCTTGATAACCTCGTCACGCTTGTCGGCAATCTTTAGGGCGAAATCTTCGAATTCAGAGAATTTACTTTCGAGCTCTTCGAGCTGGACAATGACTTTTGTGTAATATTCGTCTACCTTTTCGGTTGTCGTTGAGAGCTCAAGATAGTTGGTCACGGATTGTTCCAGCAGGGTTAGCTGTGCCGAAAATTCTGCTATAGCCTCCGTGCTTTTCAATGAATTAAGTTTTCTCGTGAGCTGTGCACGCACTTCATTTAGCGAAGAGAAAATGACCGAAATCTTCTCAATAATTTTGGTTGTCTGCGTGGAGTCGTCAATCTTTAAGCTATTGAGGATATCTATCAACAGTTCCAATTCACTTGAAATGGCCGAATTGGCTTCCTCGATTGCTTTGGCATCGTATACCTTAACAATGGCCTCTACATTCTTCTTTTGCTGTTCTACTTTCTGTTCATAAGGAAGCAGAGCTTCATCCCGTAGGAGAAAAGCAATGGTTTTTTCGGCCAGCTCCGAAGTAATAGCCTGCAGTTTTTCCAGTAAGTTGTCTATTTTGACCGTGTCGATGTATTTTACATTTTTAAGGTCAATGATTTCTCCCTGAAGACGGCGGGAATCGGCCAATTGATGAACCAGTTGATCGAGTTTTTCCACAACGGTACTGTTGATGGAAAAGGTAAGCTGTTCCATCTTCTTCTCTGCATTCAGATTTAATTCTGCTGCATGTTTGCGTTGCGCTTGTACTTTGACAAACTCATCTATGGCTGTATTGGCGACTTCCTTGATCTGTGCTAACGGTTGACCCAGATTTAATAAAGCATCATCTTTTATCCAGAAATAGGAATCCAATAAAACTGTGGATTTTTTGAGGATATCTTCATATAAACCTTCGTAACTATCCTCCTTGTTGATAAGCTGTATAACTTCCTGTGCTTCGGCCATCGCCTGTACAATCTGTTTATTACCAACTTTATAAAGGGGATCATCTTTTTTCTGCTCATTTTCTTTGAGCATAGCCATATAGGGTGTTTCCCAGATCTGCACCTGATGATGTCTAGTCGCTTCAGCCTCGGTACGGAAATAAATTAAGCTACCATCTTTGAACAGCGTAAATCCGTTGCAGATAATCGGAGTCTCGACATGCTGCTGAATGATATTGTATGACAGTAATATATAGGTATTGGTTTCTTCCTGACAGAAGATGTACAGAAAATCTTCACCATTTGGTGAAGCTATCCTCCGGAGGAATGATACCTGTTCAAACTGTGCATCAAAAACTTTATGTGTACCATTTTGTAAGTAGTATCCATTAGAGAAAATAATCCCCTGGTTGTCGGGTAGGAGTATTGCTGACTCATTCAGTGATTTGAGATTGACGACTTCTTTTGTCCTTTGATTATAAACGAAGGCTCTAAAATCTTCTTGGTAAGGTTTGATACGAACAGCAATAAGATTGCCGAGGTCGGCATAATAATAATCGGCATCATCCAACTGCTGGTCTGCATTAACAACTTTTTCAGAATAAATCCCTTTGCCCGTGTCTGTATTGTTTTCGATCTTGAAGGTGATATCTCCATTAATTGCCTCAATAAAAATCTTATCCATAATGGATATATGAGGATATTTGCCCAAACGACGGTCTTCAAGTGTTGTTTTTGTCCAGTCAAATTCAAATTGGTTGGGCAATTTGACTTCGTGGATGCTGCGGTCATCCTGATACTGGAGCTTACCATCTTTGATTAACCATTTGAAAGCTTTGAGATCAGCTGGATTTTTGCTGGTCTGAAAGATCATGTACAAATAATTCTCTGTCCTCCGAAATTTGGAGAAGATCGAATCCCTGTAGTACTTATATAGATTTTGGTAATCAAAGATGAAATTTTGATCGTTGATCAAGTCCAGGGACTGCGGAATAAATTGATTATTTTCAAAAGCATACACACTGAAAACATCTTCCAGTTTGATTTCTGTGCGCAAGCCAAAATGTACATTGTAACCAAAAATACATTGATTATCCAGTGCCAGAATACCCCGGGCGACGCAGTTGTTTTCTGTGGTGATCCGTTGATTGGCTTTGAGGACAAAGCTCGTAGAATTGAAGACTTCTTTACGGGCTTCATTCAGTTGTTGAAGCTTCGTCGATAATTCTTCTTTTTGTGTAAGAAGTCGCTTTCGGATAATCTCGTATGCACCTTGGTCAAGGCTGTCGTTCTGATTTATTACGTTTTCTTCTGGCATAAGTTCCGCTAGTTCTTGACTATTTAACTTTATTAAATTTTAATTCCTGACCATTTTGATACAGGGTCAGCGCTGTGATCTGATCATTTTCTTTGCTGAATTTCAGCTCGGCTTGTACAGCCGTATAAAATAACTCTAAATCATTTTTAGGATAGACTTCAATGGCTGATTGTCCCGATAACTGGGCAAATAGACTGCCATTATCATCAGCTGTAATTTTGAACTTCAATTCAGGTTGTTTTGTGTATTCATATGTCCCCAAGAGCTGTTTGATCTGAAATTCCATAAGTATAATTGCTCCCGTTAATTTTTCACGATCAATAACTGGAGACTTTCTTTTTTGGAGAATTGCATTAACAGCGGAGGTCAATGGATATACATCGATGGTATTCCATTTGTTCATTAAAGCGATAAAATATTTTTGTTCTTTGAAATCCCTAACAATGATTGTTTTATAACCAGGATATCCACCTGTATGAAAATGCATCTTACTCTCACTGTTGGTACTGTCAGTAAAGAGCCAACCAAAACCATAGTACAACCCGCCCATTTGAACGAGTTTACCGTTATTGAGCGTGTCGACAGTAATGGCCTTCCTAAAATTTTGACGCGTTAATAGTGTATTGTTTTGGATCGCTTGATTCCATCTGAATAAATCGTGGGTTGTACTGCTTATTCCATAAGGGCCACTTCCGCCATCAAAATAGGTCAGATAGCTAAACGCGGGAAAGTCATCAACATTTTTGAAGCTTTTGGTCTTCGCATCATAAGCCATTCCCTTTGCATAGTTTTTAAGATCAGCATGAGGCGAACGCGCTGAAAATACAGCCGTGTTTTTCATACCGGCAGGTTTGAAAATATGTTGCTGCATGTAGGCGGCAAAAGACTGCCCAGATACTTTTTCTACAATCAGGGCAAGGAGCAGGTAGTTTGTATTCGAATAACTGTATTGATCACCGGGTTTAAAGGACGTGCTGTCAATCTTTGTCTCAATGATCTTGAGGAAGTCCTGATTTGTATTTATTTTTTTCTTGTCGATCCATTGTGGATCCCAAGCCAAAAACTCCGGTATTCCAGACGTGTTGCGCAGTAGATTTTTGATGCGGACATTTTTGAATTTTATATGTGGGAAATATCTGGTAATATCATCCTCATAGGAGAGTTTGCCCCTTTCTTCCAATTGCATAATAGCCATCGCGGTAAACTGCTTGCTCACTGAAGCCAATTCAAAACGGCTGTTGCTAGTTATCTTGTTTGTTTTTTCTGAATTTTCAAAACCCAGATATTTTTCAAAAACAATTTTACCACTGTCAGCCACTAAGAATGCTCCACTGAGTTCACCGTCTTGATTGAGGGATTGGAATAATGAGTCCAATCGTTGCTGAACTGTCTGGGCAAGGGTTAGCGCAGTATTTAAGCTGAGGAAAATAGCGAATAGAACAAAACGTTTCATGTGATTGGTCTGGTTTTTTAGAAATTATCTTGAGCCTGTTAAGACTCTACTCTTCGTTAGGCTCAAGATAATGGCGGTGTTTATAGCTTCTTATTGGAAATTCCTAGGTTTTTTGCCAATCCAAATAATGAATTGATAAAGCCTGCATCTTCACCGTTCTCAGCATCTGTGGCTGCTTGTTGCAATTTGATCAAGGCAGCAGAAACTGTTAAGTTCTTGATATCATTGGATGAAATTCCATATTTATCGGCTAGTCCTCGTACTTTTTCAGTAAGATCACCTTTCCCGTCAGGGCCTATTAATGAATTTTTGATGTCAGTTGCATGTTTTGAATTGTCGATCAGATGGTCGAAACCTTTGGAATTGGACACCTGACGTACAATGTTTTCGAAGAACATCGTTTCACCACCGACGATATCAATTTTCGCAGTTTTAAGCGCCTCGGATAATACGCCTGCTTGTGCTTGTGCAATATCTTTTTGGATATTGATCTGTGCAAGTTCGATATCACGTTCTTTTTGTAACTGTAGTTTGAACTCTTCGTGGTCTTTACCTACACCATCTAATTTTTTCATGGCTTCGGCTTTCTCTTCAATACCTTTTGCTTCAGCAAGTGCTTTTTCACGGACCACCTCTGCCTGTGCTAAGCCTTCTTTGCGCATTGCCTCAGCTTTTTTCTCGATAACACTAGCTTCGACTGTACCTTGTTTTTCTTCGGCTTCGGCTTTTGCGACCATAACTTCGGCTTCGGATAGGCCAAGAGCAGCTTCTTCTTTGGCCTGCGCCTCAGCAATGATTTTACGGCTTTCAGCCTCTTTGAGTGATGCTTCTTTTTTCGCCTCAGCATCTATCAGTAATTCCTGAGCACGTTTTTCGGCGATTTTACGTGCAGCTTCCGCGTCAATAACTTTTTTCTCAGCCTCTTGTTCTGCAGCAATTTTTGCAGCTTCTGCGGCCTTGACAGTGGAAATCAATTTCTCTTCTGCTTCTTGCGACGCCGCAATAACACCAGCTTGCTTCTTACGTTCAACCTCACGGAATACTTCGATATCTCTAACGCCTTGTTGCTCTTCGATAACGCCTTTTTCCAATTGGACACGCTCTTTGATTACACCTTGAATACTTTTCTTTTCTGTCTCAATAGAACGCTCTTTGTCAATTTGAGCCAGTGTGACAATGCGCTCGCGCTCTGTTTGCTCTAAGGCACGGTCTTTTTCCACACGTTCCGCCTCTACAGCATCTGTACGTTGCTTGTTTTTCTCGGCGATGATGATTTGGCGTAGTTTATTCTCTTCCTGTACAGCCAACTGTTCCTCCGTGGAAATACGGACACTTTCATATTTCAAGCGCTCTTCTTCACGAACTTTAGCTATTTCAGCTTCCTCGCGGGCTTTGATATTGTCAATTTCACGCTTTTGTTTTTCTTCTTTTTCAGCAAGTTGACGATCTAATTCTAAAATCGCTTCACGTGCTTCTACATTCTGTTTTTTGATCAATTTTTCTTCATCCCGGCGGATAAAGTTTGCATTGATGTTTTGCTTGGCTGTCAGTTCAGTGATTTTTTTGATACCCTCACTATCCAGGATATTGCTTGGGTTCAAATGTTCGATATCGGTCTGCTCCAGGTAGTCAATTGCACAGTCATCCAAGATATAGCCATTCAGGTCGGTACCGATGATATCGAGAATCTCATCCCGAAATTCACGACGTGCCTCATACAATTCGATGAAATCAAATTTCTTACCTACGGTCTTTAGTGCTTCTGAAAATTTGGATTCAAAGATACTTTTTAATGTCTCTGGCTCACTTGCCCGGTCACAGCCTAAATTTTGGGCAACATTGATTACATCATCCACATTTTTGTTGACACGAACAAAGAATGCTACTTTAATATCTGCCCGGATATTGTCTTTACAGATCAATCCCTCACCCTGCATACGTGCGATCTCAATTTTTTTGATCGAGATATCCATAATCTCCATCTTGTGAAAAACTGGGACAACATACATCCCCTTATTGAAGGCAACTTTTGTTCCACCGACACCTGTCCGGACAATTGCTTTTCCCTGTGGGATTTTTTTATAGAAGGCACTCAGTACAACGAAGAATGCAAAAATTAAAAAGACAGCTAAACCGACAATCAATAATATAATTCCGTTTAAGCCACTTAAAAATAAAAGAGGTTGATATAGCATATGATTAGTATTTATTTAGATTTTAGTATTTAGATATGAGTATTGAGATTTTAATTGAATAAGCCTATGGCTTAGATGTCAAGTCTTTTGTCATTGCTCTTTTCTATTTAATATCAAATATTGTCTATGGTGATTTCCCTTGTGACATAATAATATTTCTTGTCCTTGGATTCGTCCACAATAATGACATCATCACCATAACTGATCTTTTCGCCATTATGGCTCACGACATTGAGGCGGATTGGGTCTTGTTGGATGATAAATTCAGCGGAACCTATTTTCTTGCCTTCGATACTTGCACGCATTTTACCCATGCGGCCAAGGAAATCATGGCTCTCTTCGCCATTATAGCCAATATTTTTGAACATTCTTGCTAATGGTTTTGTCAGAAAATGCATTAAAAAAAAGGTAACGATGAAAACAGGAATCAGAATCAACACTGATTTTATACCCCAGGATGCAACATCAATAAATAGTGATGATACAATGGTGATAACCCAACCCAAAAATTTAAACATGGTCACGATAAGCATAATAGGAACTTTACCAACATTGATATAATCCATTGCCTTTGCAAAAAAGCCGGGTTCGGTATGCGTATCGGAATCTGTATGATGATGCGGATGATGATCTGATCCATCGGCCTGAAGATCATGCGAACCGTCTACGTCGCTGACATCAGGAGTAGGATGAAGATCCACATCGGCGTCGGCATCAAATAGATGTACACCATCGCCCATGAGAAACATAAATAACCAATACACTACTGACATACCCGTCAGGACAGTCATGATTCCATTCGATAATGGGTTGAATAAGATATTGATTAGTTCCGTCATCGTATTTTCTTTTAAATTTTCTCTCTTTTGAACGTATAATGAAAGGACCAGGAGTTACCATTCACTTCCAGGTCTTGCATGGCAACTAGTTCCCAGCCCTGGTTTCCCAGATCATTTAAAATTTCATCTATTTTTTCGGGTTCCAACTTGGTTCCCCAAAAGCCTTTCGGTTCAATTTTTACTGTTTTATATTCAAATTTCCGCATCGTTATTTAATTTTCGTTTTAACTCTTCCAATTCGTTGTTGACTGATTCTGAACCACCGATGGATTCATTGATTTCATCTATCTTGCTTTTGTTGCCCGTTGCAATTTCGCCGTATGCTTTCGCCAGGGCTTCATCTTCTTCGACCTTTTCTTTCATGCGTTCCAGCATAGAAATCGTACTGTTCGAGTCAATATTGGCAAGCTGTCGATTCACCATTTTGGCAGCATTGGAAACTTTGACTCTCGCTTTTAATGTTGATAGTTCACTTTCCCATTTTGATATATTGAATTTGAGTATATCCACATTTTTGTGCAACTCTTCCGCTGAGCTTTGGTGGATTGTAGCCTGTTTCTCCAATTCGGTCGCTTCGATCAACAATTGCTTTTTTAACAACAGGGCTTCTTTCGCCAATCCTTCAGCCTTTTCGGTTGAAAGTTCTCCTTTTTGTGCTTTTTGTAATAGTAGGACAGCTTTGTTCTCAAATTCATTGGCTTCTTCTTTTTTCTTTTCACAGTTATTTTGCGTCCGTATAGCTAAAGCTTTTACTTTGGCATAGGCCTCTAATGACTGTTCTAGGTCTTCTTTCATCTCACGGATACCTTGCTCCGTCATTTTGATGGGGTCCTCCATTTTGTCCACCACAGCGTGGATTTCTGCTTGACCGATTCTGAAAATTCTCTTAAAAATATTCATTATTCTATAATTTTGAAAAACTTATTAACTGATTATAATATTCACTGATCAAAAGACTGAGCGAATTGATGGCTGCATCAAATTCATTTTGATCTAAATTGTGTATCTGTAATGTATATCGAAATATGACCTTTTTGCCATCCTCCGTCAGCGCAAATCCACCGTGGATGATATCTCTGTTTTTAATCAGCAAGGATTTGAACATATCCATGTTTTCGTTGTTGATTGTAAAAAGGTATTGCTCGAAAATTACGATAGGCTGTGCAATCCCCACAATGAGATTGCGAATGCCATCGTTTTCGTTTTCGATTACAAAAACGCCTTCTTTCTTATCCTTGTGAGTTATGGTATAACCGATATTGGCGATATAATTTTCAATTTTTGAGAAGTACATAATCAAGTTTTTTATATATTGCACATATTCTTTGCATAAAGATAACAAATTGCAAAAATATTTTGCAAGAAAAAATTAATTTTTTTTTAAAATGAGTAACGTTGGAAATAATATTAAGAAGCTAAGAAAGGTGAAAGGATTGAGCCAGCAGGCTTTTGGGGATGTTTTTAATCTTACTAGAGGGAATATTTCATCTTACGAAGAGATGCGTGCAGAACCAAAAATAGAGATTGTTTTGAAAATTGCCAATTATTTTGGCATTCCTGTGCAGCATCTTATCGAGAAAAATTTATCCGTTAATGAGATTCTCAATTTTAACGATTACTTTCAGCCCGATATTCCTACCCTAGGTGCTAAGCGCTTGTCGCAGGTTCCATTACTGGAACGAGATATGCTACTCGATGCCTGTACCTACGTCTCAAAATTGAACGAACTTCCCATGATTGAATTTCCGTTGCAAAGTCGCAATCATTTTATTGCAATGGAATATACAGATGTTATTCCGGTACCGAGTGATTTTGTTGTCACACCACAATCAATTCTATTTTTTGAAGAAGTTGATATCGAGAGTTTGCATACACTGGAGGATGCTTTTGGTCTCTGTCTTTCGGCAGATGAGTTTTTTATTGGGAAATATACAATGGCGGAGAGAGAAATAAGTCTGGTATTAAACGCATGGAAAAAAGTAGATTTTGTATTGGCTGAGAAAGGAAATTTTTGGAAACTGTATGGGAAATTTGAACGAATTTAGACCTAAGCTGTTAATATGTAGGCCTTAAGTCTATTTTTTGTAACTAGTTATATCGTTGTTGCGACGTGTTTTATATGACTTGCAATGCTTAATTTGGTTTTGGCATTTACTAGTAGTACTTTTAAGTTGAGATAAGTTTTAGATGACCAAAGAAAAGAATATTCGCATATGAAAAAACAAATTCTATTTATGCTGTTGGTATTGTTCCAGGTTTTTGTTGGCTGTCAGAATAACAGTTCCGATAAATCAAAGCCTGAACATGGTCGTACAGCGCCAGTGGAGAGGGAAGCCCAGATGAAGGATAAAGCTGAAGTGAAGACTGGCTGCTCAACAGAGGAGGCCATGAAAATAATCCTGGCGCTGGAAGAAGTAGAAGAAAGCAAAAGGAATTTGGATAGCTTAACTGATCACAAAGCTAATATCTCGTTTATTGTAGATAGTTTGAAACAGGGAGAGCGGGAGCTGTACTCTCTTACCGTTGGGTATAATAATGAAGTAAGATTTGAACCCTATTATCATTTCTATGTGAATAAGAGCGACTGCAAAGACATTCAGATCATGGATATCGTATCCGGAGAATATCTTCCCATTGCGAGCTGGCGAAAACAGACAAAGGATGGGGCTGAATAGTGGTTAAAGATATGTTTTTGTTACAATTGTAAATTTATTTCATTGATTGGAGACTTGAATTAAACGCTTCAAAAGGAGCTGAACGGATATTTTTTGATATTTAGTTGTTTTTATGGAAAAAAATATTTGGATCATAAACTAAAATAATTCAATTTTAAGTTGATAAATAATTTTAATTTATTATAAACTTATTCGTTTCATGAAACCATCATGATTTATTCGGCCTCTTTGAGGGGTGAACAAATCTGATCGCTTCATCACAATTAAAAAACAAATTTATAAGGATGAAAAAAATGGTATTATCTGCAGCAATTGCTGCACTTTTCTTTGCTTCTTGTAATAATGCAGACAGCAAAAAAGTAGAAACAAAAGATACAGTCACGACAACTGATACGCAAGGCGGTGTTGCACAGACAACTACGACGGAAACAACAACAACGACTGAAGTTCCAAAGTTTAGTTCGCCAGAGGCGCAACAATTGGCAGACGATTACACAAAATATGTAAATGAATATGTGTCTGCGGCTAAAAGTGGAGATGCTACTAAAATACAAGAGTTAGCTGCTAAACAAGGTGAGTGGGCTACAAAAACGGCTGCAGCGGTTTCGAAATTGACTCCTGAAGATGCAAAGTTATGGACAGAGTATGCTCAGAAGTTAGCTGCGGAGTTAACTGCAAGTGCAACAAAATAGTTTTTTAATAAAAATAAAAAGTAGGGTTTTGAGTAGAAACCCTACTTTTTTTTAGTTTGGGACATTAGAATGGGAGATCCTCCTCATCCTCCTCCTGAGGTATTGGGGTATCGTCTTTTGAACAATTTTGATCTGATAGGATCAAAAAACTATCCACTTTGATTTCGGTAACATACCTTTTTCCTCCATCGGCGCTTTCGTAATTGCGGTAGGTAAGTTTTCCCTCTACCATTAATTTCGTTCCCCGGCTACATTTCTTTTCAATGGTATTGTTTTGGTTACCCCAAACGACGAGTGTATGCCACTGTACCTCTTCGACCCATTCTCCGGCCTTGTTTTTGAAAAGATCGTTAGTAGCAAGACGCAGAACAGAATAATTTGTGCCTGTTGAAGTTGTTTTGATGACAGGGTCATTTCCTAAATGACCGATTAGCTGTACTTTGTTACGTAATGTGCTCATTTTGTCTAATTTTTAAATGTTTCTAATAATTCTTATTTTAGCCAGTGGTCATAGCATTCGATCTATGAGGAATGACCTTGAGCAAAGATGAAAAGTAGGAGGCATAATAATCGTCTGTTTACCATTTGTATTCGACTATAGTCGCTTGTAAGCGTTTGTAGTCGTTTAACTTTCATATTAAATACTATGGAAAAAGTCTGTTTGGAGTGTGGACAAAATATAAGAGGACGGTCAGATAAGCGTTTCTGTGATGATTCCTGCCGGAATGCTTATAATAATAAACTTAACAGCGATCAAACCAATCTGATCCGTAATGTGAATAATATCCTACGGAAAAACCGTCGTATCTTACTTGATGTGCTGGATGGGGAGGGGATGGTCAAGGTACAGCGGGAGAAATTAAAAAGGCTGGGATTTGACTTTAAATTTCACACACATACGTTTGCTAATAATAAGGGGCAGATCTACAGTTTTATCTATGAGATGGGGTACTTGATCTTGGAAAATGACTGGATACTGGTCGTCCAAAAAAAACCTTTATAATATTTTATTGAAGGCCTTTTTTGCTGGCAGCTTGTTGGAGAAAGGAATTTCTTCCGTTTTTTTTCAAAAGATACCCACTTTTAGAGCAGATATCTTTCTTGTTTTCTACCACATAAATTCCGAATGGTTTCTGTGGAACCTCAATTTTATTGATTCGTATCAGATCTTATAATTCTGATGTAGTTTATGGTGGTAAAGATGATGATCACAACGTAATAGCACAGGGGAATTAAGAGGAAAAGCCAACTATTAAAGATGTACCCTAAAAATGCAGGCAATTGAAAATGAAAAAAATTGGCCGCAAGTAGATAACCTAAAAAACTTGCAAGGAATAAAAGACCAGTGGCATGTATGACGATAATCTTCTTTAGATGCTTGCTGTATCGGGCATCTTTATTTTGCTTGGTGTAGCCCATAATTGCTGGAACCAATAGGCCTAATAGCGGGTTGACCAGAAATGTCAGGGAAGCGAGGTAAAGAGCCTTTATGCTTCCACTTTGGTTTTTGTCGATACTGATTTGATTTACATTTGGCATAATTAATTGTTCTAAAGGAATTTCTAAAACCTGACTGATTTGTCTTAAACTGAAACCACTGATCTCTTCCGTTCCCTTTTCGATTCGTTGTACGGTTCTTAAGGATAAACCTGCTTGATTGGCGAGATCCTGTTGTGTCAGCCCTTTGATTTTTCTTGATTGTTTGATGAGTTGATTTACTGTTTGACTTTCCATGAAACGAAGATGACTAAAAGCTTTATGATTTAAAAAAAAAACGATATGACAATAATACGCCAATCCTAAGATGGAGTTGTAAGTGGTTAGTAATCAATTTTTTTGTAGTGACCTGTCTTCCGCTTTAAAACCCATCGAAGATCGGATTAAAGGAAAACGGGAAATGAGTAAGATCGGTAAAAAGAGATGTAAATGACGGAATAGTACCTTTTATGCTGAATAAGGCCCTAAAAAATAAGCCCAAGATGAAATCTCATCTTGGGCTTTATCAATATAGTTTAAGAATTATTCTGCTCTTAAGATTTTCGCAGCTTCAACCATTGATTCTAAAGCGGCTTTAGTCTCAGGCCAAGCACGAGTTTTCAAACCGCAGTCAGGGTTAACCCACAGTTGTTCTGAAGGAACTACTGCTTTTGCTTTGCGTAATAGATCGACCATCTCGTCTTTGCTCGGTACACGTGGAGAGTGGATATCATATACACCAGGACCGATATCGTTTGGATATTTGAAATCTCCAGCGAAAGCATTCAATAATTTCATTTGAGAACGTGAAGTCTCAATTGTAATTACGTCAGCATCCATTGCAGCGATATCTTCGATTACATTATTGAACTCAGAGTAACACATGTGTGTGTGGATCTGTGTATCATCTTCAACATTGGATGAAGATACACGAAATGCACGTACAGCCCAGTTTAAGTAATCTTTTTGATCTGCTTTGCGCAATGGTAATCCCTCACGGATCGCTGGCTCATCGATCTGAATGATTTTGATACCTGCTTTTTCCAAAGCTTGTACTTCGTCTAAGATCGCCAATGCGATTTGGTAAGTTGTTGTTGAACGTGGTTGGTCGTTACGTACGAAAGACCATTGTAAGATTGTTACAGGACCAGTCAACATCCC
>JAITLV010000036.1 GCA_031277685.1 Sphingobacterium sp.
GTAGCGATGTATTGCAAAGGTAATGTTGGGAAATACTCTTTGTAGTCTTTACCGTTTATGATAATGTTTCCGCTACCAGCAGTTAAGTAAATGCGGGCAACAGCAGTTTTTCTTCTACCTGAAGTGTTAGTTGTTGACATGTCGATTCTCCTTAAAATTTAACTGGTTTTGGATTTTGTGCTTCATGTTTGTGCTCAGTACCAGCATAAACGTAAAGGTTTTTAAACAATTGACGACCTAAACGGTTTTTAGGAAGCATACCGCGAACAGCCTTTTCAATGATGCGTTCAGGGAATTTAGCCATTAACTCTTTAGGAGAAACGAAACGTTGACCACCTGGATATCCAGTGTAGCGAACGTAAACTTTGTCGCCTAATTTGTTTCCTGTCAATCTAATTTTGTCTGCATTGATAACAATAACGTTATCTCCACAGTCTACGTGTGGGGTGAATGTAGGCTTGTGCTTACCACGAATTACCTTCGCGATGTTGCTCGCCAAACGCCCCAAAATCTCTCCTTCAGCGTCAACAACGATCCACTCTTTGTTAACGGTGTTCTTGTTGGCAGAGACAGTTTTGTAACTTAACGTATTCACTTGCTTTTGTTTAAATAATTTGTAAAATTTTATTTATCTTCCCCTTATCACAAGGGTCTGCAAAGGTACATCTATTATTCTATATTTTAAAATCTATTTTACTTATTTTGTTGAAAACGAGCTAAGTTTCTAATTGCATGAACCAATCTCAATATTTTTACAACTTCCGCGACTGAATATTGTTACATTAGTTAGTATATTGCAGGAAGAATTTTTTAATTATTTAGTGGAAGTAGATGAGATTGAATTTTTTAGATAAACGCGTCATTTTAAGTTTTGTTGGGTTTCTCTTTGGTGCCTTCAGCCTATTACAGGCTCAGACATTGGAGACGAAGGGTAGACCTTACGACGCACGACTCAAAAATGTACAAGAAATATTGAAGCAGGGGAAAATTGGCCCTGGGGTAGATTCATTGGATGCCATACTCGCAGATTACCCCAAAGCAGACGACATCTATTTTACAAAGGCGATCCTTTTTGCCCAGATGAGAAATCAGGATGCTGCGATAGACGCGATTAAAGCCGCTTTGGAAATTCAACCAAAACCCGAATACCTAAGCTTTGCCGTCGATGCCTTTAAAAGCAAAAATGATGCAGACAGCGCATTGATCTATTTAGATAAACTGATCGATCTAGATGATAATAATACGGCTTCGCTGAAGCGTGAACGGATCATGCTTCTTTTTAATGGCGGTTATAAAGATGTTGCTTTAGAGTATTTTTACAAAACAAAAGAAATTGAAACCGCTTCTGATACCTTGGATATGGTTGGCAGTGTCTTGTTGAATGATGCTGGCGATTACAAAGCTGTCATCGGTCTCTTGAAACCCTGGGCGGACAAAGGTACTAAATTAGCACAGGTTTACGGGCAGCTGGCACAAGCTTATAACCTTTCCAAAAACTCCAAACTTGCACTGGACTATATTAATAAAGGAATCGAGACCTCGCAGGAGGATTTTTTATACTTTGATTTAGCCGATCTATATCGATTTGACAAAAAAATAAAACTATCATTTGATGCCCTAAAAAAGGGATTTCAGTCTAAAAAGATTGATTTCGGTGATAAAAATAGAATCATTATGACTTTGTTAGGGCCTAAAAGTCCCTATACAAATACGCAGCTTCTGGAACTAGCGAATATTTTAGTTGAAGTTCACCCCCGAATTGCGGAAAGCCACATGGCGAAAGGGCAGGTTTTGTGGTTAAACCAAGATAAAACAGCCGCGCAAAGTTCCTTGGCAGTTGCTGTGAGCATGAACCCTTACCAGATCGATGCTTGGCGGATGTTGATGAGCCTGGATATGGATAAAGGTGAATTTGATCAAGCAATCGCACATGGTGGAGAGGCGCTACATTACGTGGCTAGTAATCCGACCATACTCTATTTCACAAGTATGGCATATCTAATGAAAAAGGATACAGAAAATAGCCGCAAGTTTATGGAGGCTGCATTAAATAATGCGCAGGATGAAAATCCTTTTTTACAGGCCAATATTTATGGTGGACTAGGCGATATCTACAATACATTGAAGATGTATAAAGAATCGGATGCCGCTTATATGGAAGCGATTCGATTGGATAGTACAAATGTGACTGCCATGAACAATTTAGCGTACTATTTGTCGTTAAGAAAGGAACGGCTTGATGAAGCAACGAAGTATGCCGCGATGGCTACAACATTACAACCTAATAATGGAACATTTGAGGATACGTATGCTTGGGTGTTATTTGTTGATGGTAAATATGAGGACGCACTTATTTGGATTCAAAAGGCATTGAAAAATACAAATCCGCAAACGGCAGTATTGCTTGAACATTATGGTGATATTCTGATCAAATTGGGCCGGACTAACGATGCCGTTAAACAATGGAATCTAGCATTCGAAAAAGGGCCGGATTCCGAAGAAAGCAAACAGAAACTAAAAAAGAAGATTGAGACTAAAAGTTATGTGGAATAAAATCGTTTGGGTAGCTATCCTGGTGTTTCTGCTTTCTTCTTGTAGTTCCAAAAAGAAACTGTTGAAAGGAGCAGATCTCAAATCAGAGAACGAGGTGGTCATCAAAGACAATACACGCGAAGCAAAGAAAAATACGCTACGCAATCTTTTCTTGACCAATTTGAACTACTCAACGTTTTCGGGAAAAGCAAAAATGCGCCTAGATTTGGGTAAGGATAACTTTGATGTTACGTCCAATATTCGAATTGAAAAAGATAAAAGGATCTGGATTTCTATCTCTGCAACACTTGGCATTGAAGTAGCGCGAGTTTTAATTACGCCGGATAGCGTACAGATCCTAAATAAGTTTCAGAGTGAATATATGGTCAAACCTTTCGACTATCTGTATCGTTTCGCAAGCCCTGATCTTACATTTGCTAATTTGCAGGATTTATTATTGGCTAATCTATCCGTTAATCTCCTGTCAGATGTTGATGCGGTAAATTTTCAACAAGATTCGAATTCTGTTCAATTGGATGGAAAATTGAACGAGCTCGATTTCCTATATAAATTGAACAACAATAATCGCCCTTATCAGTTTCGGCTGTCCCAGCTATCAAAAAAGCAATTGCTTGAAGCAAATTATGGTGAATATGCCCTGGCTTCCGGACAGGAATTTCCGATGTTGCTAAAAATGATTATTTCAGATGGGCGCCAAGAGATAAAAACAGAGATTAATTTTAACAAGGTTACGTTTAATGAACCTGTTGAAATGCCTTTTTCAGTGTCATCGCGATATAAAGTAATCCGATAAGAAGTGATCTATTTCCATTAGATTTATTACTTTCGCATTTAGTTTGCTATTGTAGATGAATATAACGGAGCTAGGAAAGGAGCAAACACTAAAATAAATAGTACTGTAAATGAACTTTAAAAAAACTATATTTGGTATAGTAGCATTCATTTTGATGATTGGTATTTCTGTCGCTCAGACAAGGGCGGAGCTTGAAAAGCAACGGGAAAAGCTCAATCGTGAAATTGCAGAATTGCAGAATACTGTGAAAGAAATTGCCAAGGAAAAATCGTTGACACAACAACAGGTGACAGCGTTGAGCAAGCAGATCAACTTGCGTGAACAAAAGATAAATACAATCACTTCTGAGGTAGCTGTAATCAATAAACATATCAATGCGAATACAGCGGCCGTCAATAAGCTGAAAGCGGAGCTGGAAAAAATGAAACGTGATTATGAAAAGATGGTCATGTTTGCCTTCCGCAATCGAAATGCCTATAATAAACTGATGTTTATTTTTGCTTCAAAGGATTTTAATCAAGGATTTAGACGAGTCAAATATTTACAGCAATTTAATGATTCTAGAAAATTAAAGGCTTCGGATATAGAAAATACAAAGAAGCAGATCGAACAAAAAATTGCACAATTACAAGCTGACCGAAATAAACAGGTAGCGCTGATGAAAGAGCAAGAAAAAGAGAAGAGAACGATCTCTGAACAACGCTCTGTTTACGCTGGACAATTGAGTGACCTCATTGTTACAGAACGCGGTGTGAAGAAAGACATCACACAGAAGCAAAAAGAAGAGCGTCGCATCAATGCTGCAATTAAGGAGATTATCCGAAGAGAAATCGAGGCTGAAAGAAGGCGTGCAGAAGCTGCCCGTCGCGCAGCTGAGGCCGCCGCCGAGCGTAATCGGAAAGCTAATGAGTCTGCAAATTCGTCAAAAGGTAAAAATAATACAAATACGAAAAGTAATAATACCGCACGGAAATCAGATTCCGAAGTCTTACGCAGTACTCCTGAGGCAATCAAACTGTCCAACGATTTTAGATCTAACCGTGGTAGCTTGCCTTGGCCAGTTTCCAATGCGAAGGTTATGCAGGGTTTTGGTGGAGAAAGTGTAGGTAGAAATGTGAATTGGGATCACGAGTCTGTAAAAATACAAACATCGAGTGGAGCAGCTGTAAAAGCCGTTTTTGCTGGTGAGGTAAGTAGTGTTTTGACAATGTATGGACAGCGTATCGTGATGATTAAACATGGTGAATACTTTACGGTATATAATAATTTAGGTAGTGTAAGTGTTTCTAAAGGACAGAAAGTAAGTACAGGTCAAACGATCGGTACGGCAGATGTGGATTCGGATACAGGGGTGCCAATGGTCGACTTCTCTGTTTATCAAGGATCAACACCACTGAATCCGATGTCTTGGTTGGCGAGATAAGAAATAATTACTATATTTAATAATTATCATTACATTTGTAAAGAGAGAGAAAAGATTTAGTTTAAAAGAATTGAAAAACAAGAAATTATAGTTATGTCAACATCATTATTAATCATGGGAATCGGGGGGCAGGAGTTAATTGTCATTGTAGTAATATTGTTACTATTATTCGGTGGTAAGAAGATTCCTGAGTTGATGCGCGGATTGGGTAAGGGGGTGAAGGAATTCAAAGAAGGCCAGAAAGATGAGTCTTCCCCAGAAAAAAAATCTGAAGTAGAAGATACTAAATAAGGAAGATTGTACTTCCATATAACATAGATACGATTTTGTGCTGTACAAAATCGTATTTTGTTTTATCCTGGACCTATAGCTGAATAGGCCAGCACCATTTTTATACTAAAATCCATTTCTAAGCGTTTAGATTATTGTTGATTTTTTAAGAAGAGAAATCAACCCTGGATTTAACAGTAAATTTATGATCGGAAAACAGACGTTAATTTCAATACTAGGAGGGGTGTGCTATGTGCTACCACTCATGGCTCAGGAAAGCGCTGTGGAAGGCATGAGAGAAGCCACGCATCAAATCATTCAAGGACGGATTGAGAAAGAAAAACAGGAGATTTACCAATACTTAGATAGTGTTAAATCTTCGGGGAACAGTAGGAATGATGATTCTGTCATTACCGACGAAGAAATACAACTTGTCCGAAAACTTAAGGCAATTGAACGAGAGGTCCCTTTAAACTACTCCCCCCGGGTAAAAGATCTGATCTCCAAATACACATCTAATAATTACAATCCATATATGTGTAGAATGATGGGGCTTGGGCAGTATTACTTTCCAATGTTTGATCGTATTCTAGATGAAGTTGGTGTACCTCGTGAACTGAAATATCTGAGTGTGGTCGAGTCATCATTGAATCCTCGTGATATTTCCAGTGCCGGTGCTACGGGACTGTGGCAGCTGATGTATTATGAAGCAAAGACCTATAACTTGACTGTAGATAGCTATACTGACCAGCGTATGGACCCCATTGCTTCCAGCTATGCCATAGCGAAGATATTGAAGGAAGCGTATGACGAATATGGGGACTGGCTGCTGGCAATAGCCTCATACAATGGTGGGAAAGGCGCTGTGGGAAGAGCAATTCAACGATCAGGGAAAGAAAAACCTACCTTTTGGGATATTGCTCCCTATCTCACCCAGCAAACTCAAAACTATATTCCAAAATTCATTGCAATGACTTATGCGATGAAATATGCGGAGGAGAATGATATAAATGCTGCTGATACCGAACTTTCCCTGCGTACACAAGCATTGGATGTCAACAAACGAGTTTCGTTAAGCCAAATAGCAGATGCTTTACATGTATCCAAAGAGACGCTACGTGCGCTTAATCCGAGCTTTAAGAAAAGTATTTTAAATGGTACTGAAGAGACACCGTTAAGGCTGGTTTTACCCGTAGTGGATAAGAGAATAGCAACAGAGGAACTTTATGCAGCGCTAAATACACCTATTCCTACTGCCGTGACAACGACGAGTAGTACTAGCACCAGCGAACCTACCGAGCTTTTAAAAGGTGGAAAATACAAGGTCAAAGTTGGGGAGACATTCGCCTCCATCGCGGACAAGTTTGAGGTTACCGTCCAAGATATAAAATCATGGAATAATTTGCGCGGAAATCAGATTGTACCCGGACAAAGTTTAACGATCAAGAAGGAAGATAGTTATGTCAGTACAAGGCTAGCGCATAACGCTGAAAAATCGGCTAAGAAGAGTCAGCAACGCACGTCAATACGCACAGCATATTATGTCGTAAAAAAGGGGGATACCTTATCGCAGATTGCGGATAAAAATGGTGTATCCGTTAGCCGCTTAAAAAGCGATAATGATCTGAATGGAAGCCGGATTAAACCAGGAATGAAATTGAAAGTGTCAAAGAAATAGCAACATGGTTATACTAACCATGCTGCATCTTCTTCGTTATCAAATTCCTCTAGGGTGACAGTAACGTGCTCTTTTAGAATAGTAGATAATTTGGTGCCATAGTAGTCACTAAAGATTGGGAACTTGTGATGGCTCCGATCAATTAATACGGCCGTCCTCATCTTCTTTAATGGAACATTGAGAAACACTCCCAAACCATAGGCCAGCGCCCGGCCACTATTTAATACATCATCAACTAGAATGATTGTTTTGTCTTTTGCAATATCGACAGGTAAATCTGTACCAGCACTCAATGACCGGCTTGTTTTCTTCATGGTAACTTTAATCAGAAGAATTTCCTTGTCTGAGATATCCTTTAATATCGCCTGCAGGCGTTGCGCAAATACATAACCCCGATCGGCGATCCCAACCAAAACAAGCGTTTCGTCTTCAAAATTGTCTTCTAAAATCTGATAGGCAATACGGATAGACTTCTGTTTTATTTGTTCTTTATTTAAGATGAGCGTTTTCTTTGAAGACATAATAGTATTTCAATGATTATAGGGTAAAAATAGGATATTAAATTGTATAAAAAAAGTCCAAAGCCAGTTAAAGCTTTGGACTTTTTTTATGTCAATAACGGAACCTTAGTTCAGTTTATTATCTTTTTCTGCTTTTAATATTTCGGCAGTAAGCGATTTGTTGTCTTCCGGTAAACGACCACCGTTATAATAATAGCGTCTCCAGTATGGTTCGTCCAAATTGCTGATCATAACACCCTTGCTGGAAGAAGCGTGAGCAAATTTATTATCACCTATATATACACCCACATGCGTGATGCTTCTGCTTCTGATTTTGAAGAATACCAAATCTCCTGCTTTCAACTCATTCTTCTCCACAGTCTTTACTTGCGAATACTGATTACGGCTATTGTAACCCAATGACGTATTAAATACTTTGTCATATAATTCGTAAGAAAATTTAGAACAATCAATGCCTCGTTTTGAATCTCCGCCCAAACGGTATGGAGTACCTAGCCATTCGTAAACAAATTGATAAAGTTTTGTGTTTGTTGTTGCTGAGACTGCAACACCCATAATCTGTGAGAAGTATTCTTTGGCGAGGTTATCAGGATCTGATTCAGGTTTGGAGTTTCTGTTGGTTTGTGCCTGCGACACTAGACATAAGCCGATAAATAGCATTGACGCTATAAATTTCTTTGTTTTCATTAAATCGCTTTTTTGTACAACATTTAACTTTTAAAATTCAATACTGTCATCTATTTTGGACAGCACTGTTGCGAATATAATACAATATCAGTTTAAGGTCAAATTTTTTTAAAGCTATTTAACGAAATTTTAACAATTTTAACATCTTTCTTAACGCTTTTTGGGCATATTGAAATTTAATCGGTCTGTCGAACTTTTACTACAGCAAACAGATGCTTCGGCACGGACATAAGTAAGCACCTTATGTTATAATACCATTCTTTAAGGCTTGTTTTTGTGAATCTGAAAAAAAATATTAATTTTCTTTAGGAATGTGATAATATTAGTTATATATTTACAGAACATAAGCAAAGGCAATGAATACAAATACAATTATTACAACGATTATTATTACCACCGGGATAAAACTTAGGAGGAAGTAGTTTCATTGTATATAATTGTAGACACAATATTTCGAAGCGCTTTCCTCAAAAAGGAAAGCGTTTTTTTTTATCATATAAATCAAACTAAACAAACAGTATAAATCAGTATGAAAGTTTTAAAATTTGGAGGAACTTCAGTCGGAACAGTAGAGAGTCTCAAAGCAGTCTTAAGTATTGTTAAGAAATCCTACGATGCTAAGGAAAAGCCCCTTGTGGTATTATCTGCGATGTCGGGTGTGACGAATTTACTAACTCAATTGGCAGAAGATGCGGCAGAAGGGAAGTCCTTTTCTGATGGACTTAAATCTTTGGAGGATAAACATTTTGCGGTTGTGAAAGAACTTCTTGCAGTTAAGTTCCAAAATCCAGTCTTTACTAAGCTTAAGTTATTTTTCAATGAGATCGAAGATCTTCTCCAAGGAATTTTTGCACTGAAGGAATTAAGCAATCAAAGTAAAGACTTGATCCTCAGCTATGGTGAACGTTGCTCCAATTATATGGTTTCTAAAGTAATGGAACAGTACATTCCGGAAACTTTATTTATAGATGCTTCTCACTATGTAAAGACGGATTCCAATTTCGGCAATGCTCATTTAAATGAAGCTTTGACAGAGCAGCTCGTGAAATCAATGTATATTACCCATAGCGACAAGCTATTGTTTGTAACTGGCTTTATCGGTAGTAACGAGAATGGTCGTATCACGACCTTAGGACGGGGTGGATCAGACTATACAGCCGCCATCTTTGGGTCGATCCTCGATGCGATGGCAATTGAAATCTGGACTGACGTTAACGGAATGCTGACAGCCGATCCCCGGATTGTGAAAAAGGCCTTCTCACTGCCTGTACTTTCCTATACTGAGGCAATGGAACTTTCTTATTTTGGTGCTAAGGTGATCTACCCCCCCACCATGATCCCTGCATTCTTGAAGAAAATCCCAATTATTATCCGTAATACATTTGAACCTGATTTCTCGGGCACAGTGATCCAATTTGATAGCGGTAAAACAGCGTTGCCGATCAAAGGGATTTCTTCCATCTCCGATATTTCTGTGATCAATCTAAGTGGGTCAGGAATGATCGGTAAATCGGGGTTTAGTGGACGGCTTTTTACCTTGCTGGCGAGAGAACAAATCAATGTTGTATTAATCACGCAATCTTCCTCAGAGCACAGTATTACTTTTGCCGTTAATCCTTCGGATGCGAAACGCGCTATTCAATTGATTGAAGTCGAGTTTGAATTGGAAATCCAAGCAAATAAGTTAGTGATCCCTGCAATAGAGGAAAATCTTTCTGTTTTGGCTATTGTTGGTGAAAATATGAAACGGACTCCGGGAATGTCAGGTAGGCTATTCGCTGCACTTGGACGAAATGGGATCAATGTGAGAGCCATAGCGCAAGGTTCATCCGAGTACAATATATCAGTCATTATTGGTAAAGAAGATCTTGCTAAAGCACTTAATGCTGTTCACGATGCTTTTTTTGCTGAATTGAAAAAGACCTTACATGTGTTTAATATTGGTACAGGTAATATCGGTGCCACACTATTTAAACAATTGGAGGATCAACACGATTTTCTGCTTGATAAAAATGATATCGAGATCAAAGTCGTAGGGATTTCCAATAGCCGCAAGATGTTATTCAATACTGAAGGTGTGGAACTAAAAAATTGGTCGGCGGAACTTGAAAAAAATGGTTCGGAAGCAGATTTGGCTTTATTTATCGAAAAAATGAAAGCCCTAAATTTACCAAACTGTGTATTTATTGATAATACGGCAAGTAAGCTACCCGCAACATATTATGAAGATATATTCAAATCTAATATTTCCATTGTAACCTGCAATAAAATTGCAAATTCGGGCAAGTATGTACAATATAAGACGCTTCGTGATACAGCACATAAACATGGGGTAGACTTTTTCTATGAAACAAATGTGGGCGCAGGTTTGCCTATTGTACGGGTTCTCAAAGATCTGATGCTCAGTGGTGATCGTATTTTAAAGATTGAAGCGATTCTTTCAGGAACCATATCCTACATTTTCAACAACTTTAAAGAGGATGTTTCTTTTTTCAATGTTGTCAAGAAGGCGCAGGAATTGGGGTATACTGAACCGGATCCAAGGGATGATTTGGGGGGAATAGACTTTATGCGTAAAATGTTGATCTTGGCAAGAGATGCAGGTTATGCTGTTGAAGCCGAAGATGTAGATCTTGGAGCTATTCTGCCGGAGGCCTGTCTGAAAGCGGATACTGTAGATTCTTTCTATGCAGAATTGCAAAATGAACAGGCCTATTTTGAAGATATGAAGGCAAGAGCTGCTCGTGATAAAAAGGTAATCCGCTATATCGGAAAGCTAGAAAATGGAAAGGTTTCCATTGCGATCCAGTTTGTCGATGAAAATCATCCATTTTATGCGCTGTCAGGCAGTGACAATATTATCTCATTTACAACAGAACGTTATAAAGAACGTCCTCTGGTTGTAAAAGGCCCGGGGGCTGGAGCAGAAGTAACTGCGGCGGGTGTCTTTGCAGACCTGGTTAACGTAGGTGCATAAAACTATTTTAGAGGAAATAACGACTGAAGTAATGGCTAATAATTTAAATGTAGAATATCTAAAAGGTAAAGTAATCGATTTAGACAAGATGTTATCCGAAGTTCGGGTATTTGCTCCTGCAACTGTAGCGAATATGATCTGCGGTTTTGATATCTTAGGATTCGCTGTAGAGCAGCCCGGAGATGAGGTGATTATGCGTCGCAAACAGCAACCCGGCGTAACTATAAAGCAAATTACAGGAGATGACGGTAGACTCCCCCTCGATCCGAGCAAAAATACTGTTTCGGCCTGCGTTCAGTACCTGTTACAAGCACTAAATATTGCTTCGAAAGTAGGTGTTGAAATTGAGTTGCACAAGCACATGCCAATCGGATCAGGCTTGGGATCCAGCGCGGCCAGTACGGTGGCGGGGCTCTTTGCCATCAATGTTATGCTGGGTAATCCATTGACAAAAGAAGAACTTTTACCATTTTGTGTTGAGGGGGAACGGTTGGCCTGTGGTACCGGACATGCTGATAATGTTGCACCAGCGCTTTATGGTGGTATTACATTGATCAGAGGAAACGAGCCTTTAGATGTTATTTCAATTCCTTCACCAAAAGAACTTGTGGCGGCTGTCGTATTTCCACAGGTTGATGTCCCAACACGCGATGCACGACAATTAATTAAGGATAAAGTATTGTTAAAAGATGCGGTAACACAATGGGGCAATATTGCCGGACTAGTGGCAGCCCTATTTAAAGAGGATTATGACTTGATTTCCAGAAGTATGAAAGATATTTTGATCGAGCCTACACGTGCCATTCTGATTCCTCAGTTTTATGAGATGAAAGAAATTGCCCTACAGCACGGTGCCCTAAGTTTTGGTATTTCAGGCTCGGGTCCTTCGGTCGTTGCGATCACTAGGGATGAGCAGATCGCAAAAGATATCGCAGACAGCATTCAGGCACATCTTAAAGAAAATGAAATCGACAGCTTTGGTTATGTGTCAAAGGTAAATGTCGAAGGCCCAAGGGTGTTAAGTTAGCATTTTTAAGGTATTTGATCACTCAGAATTGATGTCATTAAAAATAAGTATTAAAAGATGAAATTTTACAGTACAAACAATAAAGCATTAACTGTTTCTTTCAAAGATGCAGTATTTAATTCGCTACCAGCTGATAAAGGGCTATATATGCCTGAACAAATTCCACAATTGGATCCCTTGTTTATCAAAAATATTCAACAGTACTCCCTACAGGAAATAGCTTTGGAAGTTGCCTCAACCCTTTTGGGCAATGATATTCCTAAACCAGATTTAAAGAAGATTATCGATGAAGCGATTAATTTTGAGGCGCCAGTCAAATTCCTGACAGACAATACGGCTGTACTGGAGCTATTTCATGGACCTTCCTATGCGTTCAAGGATTTTGGAGCTCGTTTTATGAGCCGGGTGATGGGGTATTTTTCCCAAGCTGACGATAAATTACTAGATGTACTTGTTGCAACATCTGGAGATACGGGGGGCGCTGTAGCTTTAGGATTTTTAGGGGTAGAAGGAACTCGTGTGACCATATTATATCCCAAAGGCAAGGTATCCGATGTACAGGAACTTCAGTTGACGACAAATGGCCAAAATATACGTGCACTTGAGGTGGATGGTACATTTGATGATTGTCAGGCTCTCGTGAAGCAGGCTTTTAATGATGCAGAACTTAATCAAACTTTGCGATTGACATCCGCGAATTCCATTAATATTGCGCGACTGATCCCACAAACTTTTTATTACTTCTATGCTTACGCGCAATTGAAGTCCCAAGGTATTAATGAAGTCGTATTTACGGTGCCAAGTGGTAATTTTGGAAATATTGGTGCAGGTCTGCTTGCCTATAAAATGGGGCTTCCGGTCAAACATTTCGTGGCAGCAACAAATGTTAACGATACGGTACCGAGATTTCTATCATCGGGACAGTATGCTCCCCGACCTTCTGTCCAAACATTGAGTAACGCAATGGATGTTGGAAATCCAAGCAATTGGGTACGTATTCAAGATCTTTTTTCAGGGAATCTTGATGGATTAAAAGCGATGCTTTCTTCTTATACTTTTACGGATGAGGAGACAAAAGTGGGAATGGAAATGCTTGTTAGGGAATCGAATTATATTGCCTGTCCACATACGGCCATTGCTTGGCTGGGAGCACAAGCGTATGCAAAGGAATATCCAGGCAATTATGCTTCAGTATTCTTATCTACCGCACACCCTTGTAAGTTTCCTGATGCAATTGAGCCCGATGTGTTCGCAAAAATCACGCTGCCAGATGGAGCAGGTGCATTGCAAGGAAAGGAAAAATTGGCTGAACCTTTGGAGGTAGACTTCGAGGCATTCAAAAAATATCTAATCAACCATAACTAAACGCGGAGGGCTCCATTAGGAGCCCTTTTTTATACCAAGATAAGTGTTTATGTAATTCTCTAATTCAAGTTTTTTGTCTTTATCCGAAATAAGCTCATAGAGCGGAACAGGTGTTTCTCTTCCAAAGCTAATAAAATCGCCATTTTCTTCTGTTAATGTACTTAACCATGCATTGACATCTATGGTATTCTTGACTGACTTTCATTTCTATTTTCTCAAATGTGGTCGAATTGACCACTTCAAGATCTCCTTCATTTTTAATTGTGGGTTCAGGATCTGATTTTTTACCGGAAAATAGCGTGATAGCAGTTGCCGTAGTTAAAAAAAGATGTTTTAAATTTATTTTGTGTAATATACGAGAATATTTCTTTCAATTTAATTTTTTATTACAATAAACAATCCAAGTTTTACAATTAATAAGTTAATTTTGCAGTGATGAAATCAGTTTATTTGAATAAGGGTAAGGATAAGGCTGCTTGGCAATTGCATCCTTGGGTATTTTCTGGAGCAATTAAATCGTTGTCCGACAAAATTGAAGATGGCGAAGTTGTTGGCGTATACAATGCCGAACGTGAGTTTATAGCATATGGATTGTTTCACAATAGTTCTCGGGTGGCTATTCGTTTACTGGAATGGAATCCCCAAACTCAGATTGATGCAGATTGGTGGCGTCTTCGTATTCAAAAGGCTGTGGCTGCAAGGCAACATTTGCTCCAAGATGGTATAACGAATACAGTGCGTCTTATTTTTGCAGAGGCGGATTTCCTTCCTGGATTAATCGTCGATAAGTACGCTGACTTTATCTCTATTCAGGTACATGCTGTAGGTGTAGAAAGAGTGAAAGATATTATTATCGCGGAGTTGAATACACTGTTGAATCCTACTGGAATTTATGAGCGGAGCGACCTGAAGTCGCGTGAGCATGAAGGTTTACCAGACACAAATGGACTACTATCTGGCGCAGTACCACCTGAATTTGTTGACGTGATCGAAAATGGTATTCATTATAAGGTGAATATCATTGATGGGCAAAAATCTGGATTTTACTGTGATCAGCGGGAAAATAGATTGCTGACTGCACAATATGTAGTAGATAAACGTGTATTGGATTGTTTTTGTTATTCGGGAGGATTTACACTGAATAGCTTAATGGCTGGAGCATCTGAAGTTGTATCTGTGGATAGTTCTGCTCTGGCTATTGAAACATTGGAGAAAAATGTAACCGAAAATGGATTCGAACGAGGTCGGCATAAGGCAATATTGTCTGATGTTAATAAACAGTTACGGAAGTTTATAGATGAAGGAGAAAAGTTTGATCTTATTGTCTTGGATCCACCCAAATATGCGCCTTCGCGCTCAGCGTTGGAAAGAGCATCCAGAGCCTATAAAGACTTAAATCGCCGGGGGTTAATGCTGTTGAATAGTGGGGGATTATTGGCTACATTCTCTTGTTCCGGGGCAATGGATATGGATACCTTTAAACAGGTACTTGCTTGGGCTGCATTGGATGCAGGGAAAGAAATACAATTTATTCGACAATTTCATCAGCCCGAAGACCATCCTGTTAGAGCCTCTTTTCCAGAAGGAGAATATCTCAAAGGATTGTTGGTGCGTGTAATATAATAAATGCAGATATATAGGTTGATTTGAATAAATCGACCTTTTTAATTTCAAAGCGAAATCATGATCAAAGAAAAAGACACTAGACCTATTTTTTCTATTTTGTTTGCTGTGAGTATGGTGCACCTACTGAATGATCTTATTCAGGCTGTGATTCCCGCAACATATCCGCTACTAAAAGAAGAGCATCACCTGAGTTTTTCTCAGGTGGGAATGATTACGTTAGTGTACCAGATTGCAGCTTCAATTTTTCAGCCCGTTGTAGGCTCGTTTACAGATAAGCGTCCAGTTCCATATTCACAGATCATCGGTATGTCCTTTTCACTTGTGGGCATGTTGTTGTTTTCTCAGGCACATACCTATGCATGGATATTATTCTCCGTTTTTCTCGTTGGTATAGGATCCTCAATTTTCCATCCTGAATCTTCCCGAGTAGCTTATATGGCTTCAGGGGGGCGAAGAAGTATGGCGCAGTCCATTTTTCAGATCGGGGGGAATGCGGGAACCGCTTTAGCGCCTATTATAGTTGCTTTTCTGGTCTTACCTAGGGGACAGCAAGCGATCGCATGGATGTGCTTATTTACTATCGTTGGCCAATTTATCTCTTATTATATTGGTACCTGGTATAAGGCACGTCTAGCACATGTCTCAAGATCAGCCAAGCGGATTATTCGTGTACCTGATCTTCCCAATTCCCGTATCGTGGCAACAGTTATTATTCTATTGTTGTTGATCGTATCGAAATATTTTTATATCGCAAGTATTACAAATTATTTTCAGTTTTACACAATGAAAAAATTCGGGATCAACGAAGTAGAAGCGCAGGTGTATCTGTTTTATTTTCTAATTGCGGTTGCGGTTGGTACGTTGCTGGGGGGAGCATTTGGGGATCGTTTTGGTCGAAAGTATGTGATTTGGTTTTCCGTTCTAGGAGTAGCTCCTTTCGCATTGGCTTTGCCTTATGTTGGTCTTACAATGACTGGAATACTGATCGTCATTATCGGGTTGATATTGTCTTCGGCCTTTCCCGCCATTATCGTATACGCACAGGAGTTGCTACCCAAAAAATTGGGTATGGTATCAGGACTCTTTTATGGTTTTGCATTTGGCATGGGAGGGATAGGGTCTGCTATACTTGGCTGGCAGGCAGATCATACATCTATCGAATTTATCTACCATCTGTGTTCGTATCTGCCCTTAATCGGTGTAGTCGCTTATTTCCTTCCTGACTTACAAAGAACTCCTTACAAAGAGATTTAGCATAGAATATATATCAAAAGAAAGTCGGACATTTTCACAATATCCGCCTTTCTTTTGATACTATTTAATGCAGTCCATCCAAGCTGTTGCCATCATTTGTGCGCCAGCTAGCGTAGGGTGTACACCATCGGCTGCCCAATATGCTCCAGGGGCTGTCTTCTGTGCGTTATCAAAGACTTTTTGATAGGGAAGGAGTATTGCATTGAATTCTTTTGCAATATCTCGTGCAGCCTCCTGATAAGCTAAAAATTTTGGATACCAGGCATCCGTGATATGGCCTACACCTCTCACGGCAAAAGGCTCTCCAATAATCAGTTTAACGGCTGGAAGGTTCTGCAATGTTTCCTGTAACAATTGTTGGTATTGCGATTTATATTCTTCCACTGTTGTTTTGGCACCACGATCTATGGTGCGCCAAAAATCATTTACGCCAATCAGAATGCTCAATATGGTTGGTTTGATTGCAAGGGTGTCTTCTGTCCAGCGTTTTTGAAGGTCGGGAACACGATTGCCACTGATGCCAGTATTATAAATTTTGAGATTCTTTGTAGGATATCTATTCAATAGCTGGCTCGCCGCTAGTAGGGCATAACCACGGCCTAAAGCATTTGTGTCGTTGGCATTTTTGTTATTTCTATCGCGGCCCACATCCGTAATAGAATCGCCCTGAAATAGAATAATATCTCCATCAGTCAAACTTATTTTTGGAGATTTAAAGTTCTCTTCATGGGCATATACTTCGCTGCCCAATAAATTAGCTCCAGTTAGAAGACCGGCGCCAATGATACTTTTTTTGATAAATGATCTGCGGTTTGTGCTCATTATTAGGTTTTTGTTATGCTTTAAAGTTACATACTTTAGGCATATTTTTCCAAACCTTTTATAATGATGTTACAGGCTTTTTCTATTTCAGCTTCCGTAATGGTCAATGGTGGCGCTATCCGAAGCGCTGTTTCACAGTGTAGATACCAGTCGATCATCACACCACATTCGGCACAATACTTACTGATATTATAGACTTGCTCAAAGTTGTCCAATTGTAGACACATCATAAGCCCCATACCGCGGATTTCTTTGATTGCTGGATGATTGAGCATTTTCCGGAATAGACTTGCTTTATAAGCCACCTGTTCAATCAGATTTTCTGATTTAATTACTGCAAGCGATGCACGAGCTGCAGCGCAACTTACTGGATGTCCGCCGAATGTGGTGATATGACCCAACATGGGGTTGTCTTTAATAACATCCATGACTTCTTTGGCTGCAACGAAAGCGCCCAAAGGCATACCTCCGCCGATACCTTTGGCCAACATGAGAATATCTGGGACAATCCCAAAATGCTCAAAAGCAAATAATTTGCCCGTACGGCCAAAGCCTGTCTGGATCTCATCAAAAATGAGCAGTGTACCTGTTTCATCGCAACGTTTTCTTACAGCCTGCATGTAGGCCACATCGGGAACCCTCACGCCTGCTTCTCCCTGGATGGCTTCCAAGATTACCGCCGCTGTTTTAGCCGTGATCTTAGTTAGGTCTTGCAGATCATTAAACGTAATAAAATCTATTTCTGGAAGGAGGGGGGCATAAGCTTTACGGTAATCGTCATTTCCAATAAGGCTGAGTGCACCTTGTGTGCTTCCATGATAGGCTTTTTTCGCAGCGATAATCTGCTTTCTCCCAGTATATTTCTTCGCTATTTTCATTGATACTTCTACGGCCTCTGTTCCACTGTTGGTCAGGTATACCGATTGAAAATTTGAAGGTAACTCTGCTAATAGTTCTGTTGCAAATTGGACTTGGGGCGCTTGTACAAATTCTCCATAGACAGTGACATGTAGATATTGATCGAGTTGAGCCTTTATTGCCTCCAGTACTTTAGGGTGACGATGCCCGATATTACTCACATTAAATCCCGAAACAAGATCCATGTACTCTTCGCCATTAGGCCCATATAGGTAAATACCTTCAGCCTTAACCACCTCAACCAACCTCGGTGAGCTAGAGGTTTGAGCGGTATTCATTAAAAATAATTCTCTATTGCTTAGCATGATTTTACAAATGTCCGAAAATAAAAAAGAAGTCTCAAAGACTTCTTTTTTATTTTCGGGATTATCGCCCTCTATTTTGTAAAGATTTGTAGAGATGCTCCCTGAATTCTTGCTCTACTTCAAAGAATTGCGAAGCCCGGGCATTGCCTATAACCTTGGCAAATTTTGCGCGGTACTCCTTTTTTATCTGTACCTCTTTGGCATCATATTGCAATACATCCCGCGATCCACCTCTAAAACTGTTTTTAGGGGCGCCATTCAATTTTTCTTTCCGGATATCCCATAGCGTTTGGCTATATTCATTGTAGAGTGGAAAGAATTGCTGTGCTTCTTTGGGAGTCAAATCCAGTTCTTTAGTAATATAAGCTATCTTTTCATTTTCAATAGCCTGAAAACGATTTTTGTCTTGTGCAAAGCCCAAGGCAATAGAAAATATACTAAAGAACAATGTTATCCATATGTTTTTTTTGTTGAACATCATTATAAGGTATAGTTTAGATAATCTTCTATCTCTTGTTTAGATATATTAGTACCAAATCCTTTTGTTGGAAGATTTGTTTCATCCGTATATTGCGACATATATATAATGTCATCACCAGAAGCTGAAGCCGAAAGATAATTAATAATTTCTTGCTTAGGTATTTCAGATAAATGTTGACTTAACTGTTCTTCAGCAATGTTATCCTGTGCGACAGCATTTTGTTGTTGGTATTGATAGCCCCAATATCCACCTAGACTTAGCATTGCTGTGAAGGAAGCTGCAACCGCATATTTGGCATACCATTTTTTTTGTTTTCCTAAATGAATGATAGGAGTTGAATCCTTCTCTTCCTTAGGTTCCCGAATAGTGCCGATAATTTTGTCTGAAAGTGTGTCAAAATAATGTGGCGGTACGTCAAAATTTACATTAGGAACTGTAGCCTTTAATTTCTCCTCAGCAACGCGGGTGAAAATAGTGTCTTCAAGATTCGCATGATAATCTAAAGGCAGGGTGAAACCATCTGTTGAAATAACTTTTTTCAACTCCGTTTCAGCGATACGAGCCAAAATGGTGTTTTCAAGATCTGAAGGATAACTTACAGGAACAGCAAAGTCATCCGTTGAAACGATATCCTTTAATTTCGCTGCGGTAAGGTCTGTAGTGATATCTTGCTCAAGCGTTTGAAAGTAATCGGTTGGCACAGTAAAGCCATCCGATTGGATTTTTTCTTTTAAGTTTTCTTCTGAAATTCGATGCAGGATATTTTCTGTTAATGTAGCTGAATATTGCTCCGGTATATTAAAACCGTCTATGGCGACTTGTAATTTGAGGGAGTCTTCCGCTATTTTGCTCAGCACAAGATCTGGTAGTGAGTCAAAGTATCCTTCAGGAACTTCAAATACAGATTCATCCTTGCATTCCATCCATTTGACTTGCGCTATTATTTTAGATTCTAAATCACTGAAATAATTTTCAGGCACGCCAAAAGGATTTTTACGCAATGATTCTGGAAGATGATTTGACTCCAGCCCATCATGATATGTGCTATTTTCCTTCATAGTATCTATTAGAGCCTAATTTCGCTAAAAGGTTTAATCGTGGTTATTAAAAAAAGACTCTATTTTTTTTACAGCCAAATGATAGGATGCTTTTAATGCACCAACACTTGTTCCCAATACTTCAGAAATCTCCTCATACTTCATATCTTCAAAATATTTCATATTGAAAACCAATTTCTGTTTCTCAGGTAATGTTAATAAAGCCTGCTGCAATTTCATTTGAGCTTTGTCGCCGTTAAAATAATTGCCATCAGCAAGTGTTTCTGCTAAATAAGCAGTCGTGTCGTCGTCCAACGACACGTTCTGCTTCTGCTTTTTTTTATTTAAGAATGTAATACATTCGTTTGTTGCGATCCGATATAACCAGGTATACAATTGTGAATCTTCACGAAAGTTACCGAGGTTCTTCCATACTTTAACGAAAATATCCTGTACAACATCATCTGCATCATCGTGATCGATGACCATTCTTCTCACATGCCAATAAATCTTTTGTTGATATTTTTTCAACAATAAACGGAAAGCTTCTTCTCGCGTACTTTCTTCGGCGAATTTTGCTATAATTAAAGCGTCATCCATATATTGACCTGCGTAGTTTTTGTTATTTTCTTTTGATTACTTTTTGAGCAGCAGCAACAATAGCATCTGCATTCAAACCATATTTTTCCATCAATTGCGCAGGAGTGCCTGATTCACCAAAACTGTCATTTACTGCTACATATTCTTGTGGGCTAGGTAGTTCTCTTGCCAATACTTGTGCAACACTGTCACCCAATCCACCCAAACGGTTGTGTTCTTCGGCAGTCACAACACATTTTGTTTTTGCGACTGATTTCAAGATAGCTTCTTCATCCAATGGTTTGATTGTATGGATATTGATGATCTCAGCATTGATACCTAATTCCGCTAATTTTTCACCAGCTTGAATGGCTTCCCATACCAAGTGACCTGTAGCGATGATGGTCACATCTGTACCTTCATTCAATAAGACTGCTTTTCCAATAACAAATTCTTGATCAGCAGGTGTAAAATTAGGAACGACCGGACGGCCGAAACGTAAGTAAACTGGACCTTCAAATTTTGCAGCCGCAATAGTAGCGGCTTTTGTTTGGTTGAAGTCACAAGGATTGATTACAGTCATTCCAGGTAACATTTTCATTAAACCGATGTCTTCTAAAATTTGGTGTGTAGCACCATCTTCACCCAAAGTTAATCCTGCATGCGAAGCCGCAATTTTTACATTCTTATCTGAATATGCAATTGATTGACGGATTTGATCATAAACACGGCCTGTAGAGAAGTTGGCGAATGTACCTGTGAAAGGAACTTTACCACCAATGGTAAGTCCGGCTGCAATACCCATCATGTTTGCTTCTGCAATACCGATTTGGAAAAAGCGTTCTGGGAATTCTTTGATAAAATCGTTCATTTTCAATGAACCGATCAAATCGGCACATAATGCGACTACATTTTCATTTTGTTTTCCTGCTTCCAATAAACCAGCTCCAAAACCTGAACGTGTATCTTTTGACTCTGTGTAAGTATATTTTTTCATTTCTAGTAATCTCCTAAAGTTTCAGTAAGTTGATTCAATGCCGACGCTAATTGTTCGTCATTTGGAGCAACACCGTGCCATTTATGAGAACCCATCATGAAATCAACACCATTTCCCATTTCTGTATGCATTAAGATAATAACAGGTTTACCTTTTCCAGTACGAGATTTTGCTTCTGCTAAGCCATCAACTACAGCTGACATGTCGTTTCCTTTCGCAATTTCCATTACATCCCAGCCAAAAGCTTCCCATTTTGAACGTAGGTCTCCTAGAGAAAGGACTTGATCCGTAGATCCATCAATTTGTGCTTTATTGTAATCGACTGTTGCAATTAAATTATCTATCTTGTTGTGTGGCGCGTACATTGCAGCTTCCCAAACCTGGCCTTCCTGCAATTCGCCATCACCCATTAATACATAAACTAGATTATTGTCTTTATTCAATCTTTTTGCCTGTGCGGCTCCAATAGCAACCGATAATCCCTGACCCAAAGATCCTGACGCAATACGAATGCCCGGAAGACCTTCATGTGTTGTTGGGTGACCTTGTAGTCTAGAATTGATTTTTCTGAATGTAGCCAGTTCGCTTACTTCAAAATAGCCCGCATGTGCCAATGTACTGTAAAATACAGGTGAAATGTGTCCGTTTGATAAGAAGAATAAATCTTCTCCTTTTCCATCCATATCAAAGGAAGGATTACGTTTCATTGCATTGAAATAAAGCGCCACAAAGTAATCTGTACAACCTAAAGAACCACCTGGGTGTCCTGATTGACAAGCGTGTACCATACGCACGATATCACGTCTTACTTGTGATGCAATTTGTTCTAGTTTGTTAATATCTGCACTCATTTTTTTTGTTGGTTTCACAATTGGTCGTAAAGTTAACTATTTTTAAGCTAGATGCTTGTTAAAAAGTGAATTTCTTTATTTAGTATATCATGTTGGATAATAGATGTTGCGGGATTGTTCAATAGCGATTTAGCCTCTGAATGATCCCCGTTTCAAGTTTCGGCTTTTTAATTTTGACTTTTTTTGTACCTTGCTCTTAATTATAAAACCACAATTTTTCTAGATAATGCCGAATCAATCTAAACGTTTCTTGCTTGTAGCCACATTTTCTGCACTACAGTTTTATTCTTCCGCTCAGGATAAATCCATTTACCATAAAGATTGGATCGACTTCAATAAAAATGGCAAAAGAGATGTTTATGAAGATTCCGGACAAAGCATAGCAAACCGAGTTGAAGATCTCCTGATCCAGATGACTACACAGGAAAAAGCTAATCAGACAGTTACCCTCTATGGTTATGGCCGAGTTCTAAAGGACGAACAGCCTACGGCGGCTTGGGGCAATGAGATATGGAAACATGGATTAGCAAACATAGATGAGATGTTAAATAGTTTGGCCTATAATAAGTCGGCGAAAAGTTCCTATTCCTATCCCTTCAGCCGGCATGCCAGCGCGTTAAATACTGTCCAAAAATGGTTTATAGAGCAGACACGCCTAGGTATCCCGGTTGATTTTACAAATGAAGGTATACATGGGCTTAATCATGATCGAGCAACCCCATTGCCAGCTCCAATTAATATTGGCAGTACTTGGAATACTCGGTTGGTCAGAAAAGCTGGTGAGATTGTGGGAAGAGAAGCGAAATACTTAGGATACACCAATGTATATGCGCCAATCCTGGACGTTTCCCGGGATCCACGCTGGGGACGTGTTGTGGAAACTTATGGTGAAAATCCCTTTCATATTGCAGAAATGGGCAAGCAGGCCGTACTGGGTATTCAGCAAAATGGTGTTGCGTCGACATTGAAACATTATGCCGTTTATTCAGTACCTAAAGGAGGACGAGATGGAAATGCAAGAACTGATCCACATGTAGGTTTCCGTGAAATGCATGAGCTTCATTTGTATCCATTTAAAAGGGTTGTTAAAGAGGCCAAACCCATGGGTATTATGAGCAGTTACAATGATTATGATGGTGTACCCGTCTCATCAAGTAAATATTTTCTACAA
This sequence comes from Sphingobacterium sp., assembly GCA_031277685.1. GTDB lineage: Bacteria > Bacteroidota > Bacteroidia > Sphingobacteriales > Sphingobacteriaceae > Sphingobacterium. The sequence goes on from JAITLV010000036.1 coordinate 23,336, forward strand.
GATTTGTTGCGTAAGGATTATGGATTTGAGGGGTATATAGTTTCTGATAGTGAGGCCCTGGAATTTATTAGTAGTAAACACCACGTCGCTGTGGATTATAAAGACGCGATACGGCAAGCCTTAGATGGAGGACTTAATGTCCGGACAAATTTCGATCCGCCAAGTACTTATTTATCACCATTGATGGAACTTATTAACGAAGGCGGACTTGATATGAACGTATTGGATCAGCGTGTTAGGGAAGTTTTGACGGTCAAGTTTAAGTTGGGGTTATTCGATCATCCGATTGTCAATAATACTTCTTTAGCGGATCAGCAAGTTCACACACAAGCAGATGAAGATATCTCCCGCCAGGTGAATAGGGAATCTATTGTTTTGCTTAAGAATGAGCAGAATCTACTTCCAATAGATATCACAAAGTATAAACGGATTTTGGTAACGGGTCCTATGGCCGAAGCAACGAATTATACAACAAGTCGTTATGGCCCATCCAATAACCCAATTACAACCATTAAAGATGGTATTATCGAATATGCTAAAGGGAAAGCAGTCCAGATCAACTACGCGAAAGGGGTGGATGTTGTCGATAAGAACTGGCCCGAAAGTGAAATTATCCCAACTGAATTATCCCAAGAGGAAGTAGATAGTATGGGGGCAGGAGTTCGGCTTGGGAGTGAATCTGATCTAATTATCGCTGTCATGGGAGAGTCGGAACGTGAAGTCGGAGAAAGCCGGTCTCGCTCAGATCTAAATCTGCCGGGTAAACAACGTGATTATCTCATGAAGTTAAAGGAAACAGGAAAGCCTATTATCCTGGTACTTGTTAATGGACGTCCCTTATCTATCAACTGGGAGAATAAATATTTGCCAGCTATTGTAGAAAGCTGGTTTCTCAGTGGTCAATCTGGACATATTGTGGCGGATATGCTGTTCGGTGAATTTAATCCGAGTGGTAAGCTCCCAATTTCTTTTCCAAAATCTGTCGGACAGATTGAAATGAATTTCCCGACCAAGCCAGCGGCTCAGGCAGGGCAGCCAGGGGTTGGTCCCAATGGCTGGGGAAATAGCAGGGTTGTTGGATTTCTTTATCCCTTTGGTTACGGGTTGAGTTATACAGACTTTCAATTTTCAAATTTACGGTTGAACAAAAGACAAATTCAATCAACGGATTCCTTGACTGTCACGGTAGATGTAGAGAATACCGGAAAAAGAAAAGGAGCCGAGGTTGTTCAGTTATATATCAAGGACGTCGTTTCTTCGGTAACAACTTATGAAATGGACCTGCGTGGTTTCGAGAAAATAGAATTGAAGCCGGGTGAGAAAAAGTCTGTCGAGTTTTCCATTTTGCCAACACACCTTGAACTTTTGGATCAACACAATAAGTGGACTGTAGAACCTGGGAAATTTGAAGTATTTATTGGCAATTCATCTGCGAACCTGCCATTGAAAGATTCATTTGAGGTTGTCAATTAATAAGGAGTACTGTTTTTTTATAGAAAGACAGTACTGTTTATAGCAGTATTGTCCGTGCATATAATCAAAAAAAAGAAAAAGGATTCAGCAAAATATTAATTATCTTGCTGAATCCTTTTTCTTTTAATTTATATATTCGTGATTACATGGCTTCTGCAACAACTTCTGTAACACCTGGAACCATACGCTTTAATAAGCCCTCGATACCAGCTTTTAATGTAATTGTTGAAGAAGGGCACCCACTGCAGGAACCTTTTAGTTCTACCGTTACAATACCCTCGTTGAAGGATTTGTAATGAATTGCACCACCGTCTTGTTCAACAGCAGGTCGTACATAATCATGTAATACTTGTTGTATTTTAACTTCGGTTTCTGTTCCTTCGAAGTTAACTTCTGTATCATGATGCACTGCTTTTACAGCAAGCTCCGATTCAACGGCACCCTTTACGAAGTCCTTCAATAAAGCTTCAATATCTTCCCATTCCGCATCATCTGTTTTGGTAATAGTGACGAAATTGCTGGCAAAAAATACACCATTTACAAAATTGAACTTGAACAATTCCTGAGCGAAAGGTGAGTCTTGTGCAGCTTCTTTATTTGGAAAATCCACACTACCGTTGATCAATAGTTTATTGACCAAAAACTTCATTGTTGAAGGATTGGGAGTAGATTCTGTATATACGTTGATAGTAGCCATTTAATTATATTTTTATTCCAAACAAAGATATGTCAAAAGATGTGTTGTTAAGGTCATTTATAAGTAAAAGCTTATAAAGCTACCCCTGTGTAGTTAGCAGGACTGATAGCCTTCAGTTCTGCTTTCACTTCTTCGGATACATTGAGATTATCTACAAACGTTGCAATGGTCTCTTTGGTAACATGTGTATTCGTACGGGTTAGATCTTTTAATGCTTCATAGGGTTTTGGATAACCTTCTCTGCGCAGGATCGTTTGTAACGCTTCGGCAACAACAGCCCAATTATTTTCAAGATCATTTGCGAGAGCCTGTTCATTTAAAATCAATTTACGTAAGCCACGTAACGTCGATTTTACTGCAATTAAAGTATGTGCAAACGGAACACCGATATTACGTAATACAGTTGAATCTGTCAGGTCCCGTTGGAGACGAGAGATCGGTAGTTTAGCCGCTAAATGCTCAAAAATAGCATTAGCAATACCTAAATTTCCCTCTGCATTTTCAAAATCAATTGGATTGACTTTGTGTGGCATTGCGGAAGATCCGATTTGACCAGCAGTGATTTTTTGCTTAAAGTATTCCATGGAGATATAAGTCCATATATCACGGCATAAATCAATGATAATATTATTGATTCGTTTTAATGCATCACAGCTAGCGGCAAAGTTGTCATAATGTTCAATTTGAGTTGTGGTTTGAGAACGATCCAATCCAAGGATATTGTTGACAAAGTTATTTCCGAAGGCAACCCAATTGGTTTCGGGATAAGCAACGTGATGGGCATTGAAATTACCGGTTGCCCCACCAAACTTTGCTGAATAAGGTACTGTATGTAAAAGTTGGAGTTGGCGCTCAATACGCTCGATAAAAACATAAAGTTCTTTACCTAAGCGTGTCGGAGAGGCAGGTTGCCCGTGAGTACGCGCAAGCATTGGAATGGCTGACCAGGAGGTCGCCAAAGACTTTAACTCATGAAGCAATTCATCAATGATCGGTGTATAACTCTCTTTGATGGCCTCTTTCCAGGAAAGCGGAATGGCTGTGTTGTTGATGTCCTGAGATGTTAAACCAAAGTGAATAAACTCAAGATGATCCTGTAGCCCCAATTTCTCAAACTGATCTTTTAAAAAATATTCTACGGCTTTAACATCATGGTTCGTAACTTTTTCAGTGTTTTTAATCCAGATTGCATCTTCTTCCGAAAAATTACGATAGATATCTCTTAATTTTTCGTTCAACGTTTTGTCGAAATGTTGCAATTGAGCGATTCCTGATTCACTTAGTGCAATAAAATATTCGACTTCAACACGTACTCTATATTTTATTAAGGCAAATTCAGAGAAAAAAGCCGCAAGTTCATTGGTGTTATTGTAATAGCGTCCGTCAATAGGCGTAACTGCTGTCAAGGATGATAAAGCCATAGATTGAATGATTTTTGGCAAAGGTAAAAAAATGCTTGGAGCTTAGCAATTTAATTGGGTGAGATATAAAAAAATGCCTCCTTAATTAAGGAGGCATTTCTATACTGGTTGAAATTCTGTTTCAGAGAATTAGTGAGCGTGGTTAGCTGCAGAGTCAACTTTTTGAGCTGCAGAATCAACTTTATTAGCAGCTGAATCTAAAGTGTTAGCTGCAGAATCGATTTTGTTAGCAGCTGAATCAGCAGCACCTTCTGCTTTTTTGCTAGTTTCACCACATGAAGCGAAGGCTAAAGTTAAAGCCAATCCTAAGAAACCTAATTTGAATGCGTTTTTCATTTTATTAAAATTAAAAGTAATTTCTAAATCTTGTTATTTAAGACTTGATACCATTAAAACGAAAAGGTAACCCTGTTTCTTAATTTTATTTTAAAAAAAGAGAGGCTTCTCTTGCGAAAAGCCTCTCCAAATACGTTATTCAGTTTCTAAAATTATTTTTTAGTTGCAGCTGAATCAACTTTATTAGCAGCTGAATCAACTTTTTGAGCAGCTGAATCAACTTTATTAGCAGCTGAATCTAAAGTATTAGCAGCTGAATCTAAAGTGTTAGAAACAGAGTCAGTAGCACCTTCTGCTTTTTTCTCTGTGTTGTTACAAGATGCGAAAGCTACAGTTAAAGCTAAACCTAAGAAACCTAATTTGAATGCGTTTTTCATTTTCTAATTTTCTAATTTAAATTGAAATATTTTATTTTTCATTTCTTAATACACGGAACCCAAAAAGGTAACCCAAAAAAATAATATTTTTTTAAAAAACATGTAATTAACAGATATTCAGTATTTTATTTTTAGTTTAATTGCTGTTTTGTTGACAGATATAAGCGCTTTAGTAGCGAAATCAAAGAAAAAAGTGAAAACGATTTGATCAATAAGATTGTTTTGGCAGTTATATATATAATATAAAAAAGAATGAATGCTGAATAGAGAATTGTTCCGATAGCTCACAAACAATTTTCAAATATTTTTATTAATTTAAGCAGAAACCCCTTAAAAAGAACTTGCAGTTATGTTTGATAAAGTTAAGAATATCATGGATTTGGCAAAATCAATTGACTTTGGCAAATTGGAGGAAATCTCTAAAAAGGTAGATCTAGGTGCTGTTATGGATGCGGTGTCAAAAATGGACGATAAACAGTTACATGGTCTAATGAAGATGTTGAGTGCAGGAAAGCAAAAAAAAGAATTGCCTCCTATCAATGGTGATTTCTATGATATGGATAGTAAATTGAATGAGGCAGACCGTGAACTTCAATTGAAAGTGAGGGAGTTTATGGAAGTGGAGGTGAAGCCGATTGTCAATAAATATTGGTTGAGAGACGAATTCCCTTTTGAGATTGTACCTAAGTTGGCCGCGTTAAATATTTGCGGATATACTTACCAGGGCTATGGATGTATGGGAGGAAGCTCGCTGATGGAAGGTATTATTGCAGCGGAAATAGCCAGGGTAGATGCATCTGTTGCTACTTTCTTTGGTGTACAGAGTGGCTTGGCCATGGGATCGATCTATATCTGTGGATCAGAAGAACAAAAACAGGAATGGTTGCCGAGAATGCAAAAAATGGAAGTAATCGGTGCCTTTGGTCTGACTGAACCAGAAGTCGGTTCAGGAGCTGCCGGCGGCTTGACGACAACCTGTAAGAAAACGGAGGAAGGCTGGGTTTTAAATGGTCAAAAGAAATGGATCGGCAACTCGACTTTTTCTGATATTACGATTGCCTGGGCGAGAGATCTGGATGATGGTGAAGTGAAAGGTTTTATTGTTCGTAAAGACAATCCCGGTTTTTCGGTCGAAAAAATAAAAGATAAAATGGCGTTGCGGATTGTTCAAAATGGATTGATTACATTGGACAATTGTATCGTCCAAGAAACTGACCGATTACAAAATGCTAATTCTTTCAAAGATACAGGCAAAGTTCTCCAAATGACACGGGCGGGAGTTGCATGGATGGCTGTGGGTTGTGCAAGGGGAGCCTATGAAAATGCCCTGGATTATACGCGTAAAAGAAAACAGTTTGGCAAACCTATTGCATCGTTTCAGCTGATACAAAATCATTTGGTCGAGATGTTATCTAATTTAACTGCAATGCAAACCCTGGTCTTTAGATTGTCTGAACTACAGGATGCAGGACAACTACGGGATGAACATGCTTCATTGGCAAAAGTATTCTGTTCATTGCGTACCCGGGATATTGTGTCTAAAGCGAGAGAAGTCATGGGCGGGAACGGGATCCTGCTGGAATATAACGTCGCCAGATTTCTTGCTGATGCTGAGGCGATCTACTCATATGAGGGAACCAAAGAAATCAATTCACTGATCGTCGGAAGAAGTATTACCGGCTTTAGCGCGTTTGTCTGATGTCATTCCCGATTCCAATTTAATTGTAACATGTGCTAGGATAATAAATAGATAAGGCTTGAGGATAACTCAAGCCTTATCTATTTAATGATCTTATTTCCGCTGAAATCTCATAATAGCAATATCACCCATGATAAAGGTTAACGTATTTTCATTGATATCATAGGAGTTTACTTTTTCTAATGTTGCGAAGAATGTCGCTTCGCCACTCCCTTCACATGCCATTTTTGTAGACATAATAGGACCAAAGCTGATTTGGTTGCCATTAGTTTTAAAGGTCGCATTATAGTTGTTACAGCTACTGTTGCCATTGACCTTCCCATCTGTATGAAATGTCATTGTTGGTTTACGGTTGGGGTATAGCCCCTCAAAGGCAATACGCGGTCCGGAGATATAGTCAAGTTCCCAGGTTCCATTTAAAGTCTGCTTTTCCTCCAATAACTTGAATTTTGCCAAAGGTGCCATTTTTGCTCTATTTAAACTAAGGATCCCATTACTTAGTGTATAGTTGTCTGCTGTCATTAATGCTTTGGATAAAGCCTGTTCAATGGACATGTCCGGACAGGCCATCATTGTTGACATTCCCTGAGCAAATTTGATTTTTCCGTTACCCGAAAAGGTAAGTTCACCTCCGATGCCATTACAACCACCGTTGGCACTATAGCTTTTTTCTTCCAGTTGTAGAAAAGGAGTTCTACCGTTGACTTGCCCAGCAACGGCCTTTCCATCAATTTCAATTAGTTGCCATTTTTTTCCAATAATGGTAGTGGAGCTGTTGTTGGGATCTTGTTTGACCGAATTTTTTTTCAAAACCGAGCAACTTGCCAGGGCAAGAACAGCCGTCATTAATACCACAATGTGTTTAAATCTCATCTTTTAAATTTTTTAATATAAAACATCATTTCTAACGTTTGGTTTGACAAAGTGCTACAGAAGTCTGTTAACAAAAGAAGGCTTCCTAATTGGAAGCCTTCTTTATCAGTTATATAAATAAAACTATTTGTTTTTGTTTTGTTGTGCTTGTTGTTGGGCGCGCATCATTTCTTCCATTTTGGCTTGGAAACTAGATTTTTTCTCCGCTTTTGGATTCTTTTTATTTTCTTCCAATTTAGCTAGAATTTTTTCATCATTTACCATCGTACGAATAACCAATTGCGTTAAGAATGTAAACAATGCACTTAGGAAGTAATAGTAGTTCAGACCAGCAGGGAAGCTATTCAGAACAAAGAAGAAAATTAAAGGCATGATGTAACCCATGTATTTCATTTGGCCAGTAGCACCTGATGTAGCATTGTTATACCAAGTGGTCAACAATGTTGTTAGCGTCATCAAGATACACATCAAAGAGATGTGGTTGAATGATCCAAAGATAGGTGCGAATGTGAACAACGTATCATAAGTTGACATGTCTTTCATAAATAGGAAGCTCTGTCCTCTCAATTCAAATAAATTTGGAAAGAAATAGAAGAAAGCGATCGTGAATGGCATTTGCAGGACAAGCGGAAGACAGCCTCCAAGTGGATTCACGCCGACCTGTTTGTACAATTTCATTTGCTCCTGCTGCATCAGCATTTGATTGTCTTCACCAACTTTAGCCTTGATCTCGTCCAATTGCGGTTTCAATACACGCATTTTGGCCATAGAAACATAGGACTTGTAAGTCATTGGTGAAAGGACTAATTTCAATAATAATGTAAGCAACAAGATGACGATACCATAACTCATATGGAAGCCATCTAAAAAGTTAAATGCAGGTACGGTGATCCATTGATTGATCCAGCGCATAGGTCCCCAACCCATATTAATGATGGATTGGTAATCGTTGCCTTCAGCTTTCAATACATTGTATTGGTTTGGCCCAAAAAAGAAATTCAATGAATAATTGTTGTCTTTATGGTTATCAAAGGCCAGTTCAGCATTGGTGTTGTAGAATTTTACAACATCATTTTCCGATGCATGCTTTACATCAATTTTTGCATTGACGAATCCATCTTTAGCATTTAAGATGTTTGAAAAATAATGTTGTTTGAAAGCGATCCATTGTACTTTCTTTTCCAATGCTTCATCATCATCCTTAGATTCTGATAAATGGTCTACTTTATTGTCTTCTTTATAGTAAAGTGTGGATTTTTGCCTTTCAGATTCAATATTCTGTTCTTTTTGTCGCAAGACAGTATTCCAATTCAAGGTCAAAGTCTTTTGACTCTGTGGAATTAGGTTTTGAATCCCTTTTGTATTGATGTCCAGGCCTACATTGTAACCTTTTCCAGCAATAGAATAGATATATTCAATATATTGGTCGGCATTGTAATTCAGCTTGAATTTTACGGATTGTTTTCCTTCACCGGAAACTTGAATATCCGAAGCTTCTGTCGTAAAGAATAAATCGTTTGTTGAGACGTTTTGTCCCGCAGCGTTGAATTGGAAGCCAAACTTATTGTCTTCACCATCAAAAAGCATCAAGGGTTTGCCATTGAAATTCTTTTCGCCTTTTAATTCGACCGATTTTACTTTACCACCTTTGGTACTAATTTTTGCAATGATTGCATCATTTTCAATCGTAATGATTTTCTCAGTTCCAAATTTTGACGCACCAAAAGGTTTTTTCAGTTCAGCTGAATCTGCAATCGCTGCTGTTTGCGCTGTTTTAGCATTTGCGGTAGAGTCTTTTGTTGCAGGCTGTCCTTTTGCTGCATGAGCTTTAGCCTCTTGTCGCGCTTGTTCTTGTTTGATTTCTGATTCCGACGGCTTCATCAGGTAAAATGAACCAGTGATGATGGCAAACATCAGGACCAAACCAATTAGGGTATTTCTATCCATTTTTAATAATTAAACTTAATTAATTCTATCCTTCTAATACTACTTTGATTTCTTGTTGGCCAAAGCAGCGGCTACAAAGCTAACAAAAAGTGGGTGAGGATTTGCAACAGTTGACTTTAATTCTGGATGAAATTGTCCAGCAACGAAAAATGGATGGTTTTTCAATTCGACAATTTCAACTAATCCAGTCTCCGGATTGAAACCCGAAGCGATCATTCCTGCCGCTTCATATTGTTTTAAATAGTCATTGTTAAATTCGTAACGATGGCGGTGTCTTTCAGAAATTTTTGTTTTTCCATAGATCGCAAACGCTTTGGTTCCTTTTTTAATTTCACAATCATAAGCACCTAAACGCATTGTACCGCCCATATTGGTGATATTCTTTTGTTCTTCCATTAGGTTGATGACAGGATTGCTCGTGTTTGCATCCATTTCAAAACTATTCGCATCTTTTAATCCCAATACGTTTCTTCCGAATTCGATGACTGAACATTGCATACCTAAACAGATACCAAAGAATGGAATGTTGTTTTCACGAACATACCTGATTGCATTTAGCTTGCCATCCAGACCACGTTCACCAAAACCAGGAGCAACTAGTACCCCATCCATACCTTTGAGTTTTTCAGCAACATTTTCTTTTGTAACACTCTCAGCAGCGATATAGCTTACTTTTACTTTACATTCGTTGGATGCTCCGGCGTGGATAAAACCTTCAGTAATGGATTTATAGGCATCCGGAAGTTCGACATATTTTCCTACTAAGGCAATGTTAACCTCATTTGTTGGGTTTTTGAGCTTGCCAAGGAAGTTTTTCCAGTTTTCGAGATCCGGTTCGTTTTTGTTGGACAGTTTTAGTTTTGTCAATGCCGTTTTATCTAGATTTTCTTTTAACATGAGTAAAGGAACATCATAGATCGTAGAAGCATCGATCGATTCAACAACAGCATTGATATTAACATTACAGAACTGCGCTAATTTTTTGCGGATTTCTTGTGATAATTTGTGCTCTGTACGACATACGAGAATATCTGGCTGCACACCATATTCCAACAATGTTTTGACGGAATGCTGGGTAGGCTTGGTTTTAAGTTCGCCTGCTGCGGCTAAATAAGGAACTAGAGTTAGGTGGATAACCAACGAGTTATTCGCACCGAGTTCCCAACGTAACTGTCTTACGGCCTCAACGAATGGAAGAGATTCGATATCACCTACTGTACCACCCAGTTCGGTGATAATGATGTCATATTCGCCAGATTCACCCAAAAGTTGCATACGGCGTTTGATCTCATCTGTGATATGTGGAATGACTTGAACTGTTTTTCCTAAATAGGCACCTTCACGCTCTTGTTGAATGACGTGTTGATAGATACGACCTGTTGTTACATTGTTAGCTTGTGAGGTAGGGACGTTTAAAAAACGCTCATAATGGCCCAAATCAAGGTCAGTTTCAGCCCCATCTTCAGTAACATAACACTCACCGTGCTCATAAGGATTCAATGTTCCTGGGTCAATGTTAATGTAGGGGTCGAATTTTTGAATGGTCACTTTGTAGCCACGTGCCTGGAGAAGTTTAGCAAGGGAGGCTGCAATAATACCTTTCCCTAACGACGAAGTAACGCCGCCCGTAACAAAAATATATTTAGTCATAACAATTAAAGGATTTTCAATTTTATGTGGTCAAAATGACCAATAATAGTTGCTCTATGTACGGGATACAAAGATAGCAATTTTTATTCAA
>JAITLV010000140.1 GCA_031277685.1 Sphingobacterium sp.
GCACTGTAGGCGCCCGGCTCAGCGCTTTTTTGCCACACGCGTACACCGGCCACACGACCAGTCAGCATATTTTGTGGGTTTTCATTCTTTGTCTGTCTCATTTCAGTACCCTTCACCGATGCAATCGCACCCGTAAGTGATTGCTTCCGCTGTGTACCGTAACCGACGACAACAACAGTTTCCAATTGGGTGTCATCGTTCTCCAATACGACATTAATCGTGGTCTTTCCATCAGTGAGCTCTTCCTTCGCGTTAAAGCCAATCGATTTAAATAAAAGCTTTTTCCCCTCCGGAACAACGATCGTATAACTACCGTCTGCGTTGGTCGTTGTCTCGATGCGAGTACCAGCATTCTGAACGGAGATCGTTACCCCCGCAATAGGTTTATTATCACGGTCGAGGACTTTCCCTGTGACATTTTTCTGTTGCGCCCAACTGATGGACGGAATACCCAGCGCCAGCAGCACGAGCAGTGTGCTAAGTCGCCGCCTTGATTTCCCTATATCCTTTTTCATCTGTATAAATTGGTTTTTAAATAGTGATTAAGCTATCTTGATGTATTTCATGGGCTCGCGAGCCCGGTTTTCATTGGTATTCGTTTTTACTGGCTTCAGGATCATTGCGACCGAAGCCTCTTACTAATCAGGTTATTTGCCAGCTTGATATTGGGACAGTAGCGCATACTGCGTCGCATAAGCGAACATAAACATCCCCTCCAGGTTATTTTTGTTTTGGTCAGCATGCCATCCACTCAATAGGTCCGGTGGCATTAGGCCGGAACGTAAAAAATGTGTATAACCATAATCCAAATTCTGCTGAAAGGAGTCCATGTAACTTGCTGCCTGTTCAAAGACTGGAGAAATTTGAAGAAATCCCTTGAGTAAGATACCGTTAAACCAGTTGTTAAAGCCGTCCGATGCATAGCTATAGTACGCTGGAACCTGCCCTCCCAGTTTGGCAAAGTGCTGGAAACTGGCATCAGTTAACTTCTTGCCATCTTCCAAATAAGTCTGAGCACGCGTAGCACGGTACAAGTCGGCCGCGCCAGAAATCATTGTTCCACTATTGTAGGAAAACGAAGTTCCAACAGCTTTTCTTAATTGGGTATTTTTGCGATACGTTATACCGTCAACGATTTCATAGGCAATGGTACAATCTGGATAACAGTCGCCCATCATATCGTCATAAACACCTTTACTATTCAATAAGTGATCTTTTTGCCAAGCATAAATCCTTTTAGCAAAATCCAAATAAAAATCGCTTTTCAGTAGTTTTTTTGAACGACGTGATTGTTTGTCTTTTGCGTCAATGTACTTGTATGTTATCTGATCTTTCTTTTTCTTGTAGATTTCATGCAGCCAAACCAACGGGCTAATAATAGGTGCGTTGCTACAGGCATGCTTGGTCACATACCCCGGTCCCCAGGGAATCCCTCCATTTTCATTGCCTTTATCATTTAAAGTACAGTCCCATCCATCCAATACATACGCGGTCAGATATTCTGCTTCCTTCAAATACGTATCTTTTCCAGTCAGATGATAGGCTTCTATTAATTCCCTGATCATCCACATTTGATCGTCATAGACATTTAAGACGCCCTTCACATTTGCTGTACCTTTGTCTCTCGCTCGATCGACCGCATAGACTGTCCAGTCCTGCGTTTGTGTAAAAGAAACAAGATTAAAGGTTCCCAAATAATAGGCGGCATTTTGATGAAGCTGGTTCAACAGATCCACATAGCGCTTATAATGTCTGTCAAATAACGCATGGTCGCCTTTTACTTTCTGTGCTTTAAGACCATTTAAAATCGCATTAACAGCCTCTATCGACGCTGAATACATCCACACACTCGCTTTTTCCTCGGGACGTGCTTTCGTATCCGGATTATAGAAACGATACATAGACCGTCCGTCCGCCGAAAAATAAATTTCAATAGATCGGTCAACCAGTTCCATCGCACGAATCAAATTTTGCTCCTGCGTAGCCCGATAAGTTTTGATGGTGCCTATGGAAAAAGAAGTTTGGGTTTCTGCATGAATCTGCTGAACCGTCATCATTGAGACAGAAGCAACAAAGATAATTTGCAGCTTTTTAAAGACTTTCATAAGTAAGATTTCGATTTATAATTAGTTCGAATTCCGACCGAAAATAGCAGCAGGAATTCTAACGCAAGGTAATGTGTGCAGATTAAATTTTGGGTTAAAATTGGGTTAAAACGCAAAAATAAAACGATAACCCGATCTCCATTGACAAGACATCGAACCGTAAGTTACTGGATGAGCCACTACAATTGTAACACAGCTTTTATTTTACTGAGCGCATTTTTTTGCATACTTTTAAATCTGTAAGATATTGATAAGGGATATACTAACCATTACTATATTTCATAAAAAGCCGACATGGAGGATTTTAGATGGGACAAGTCTTTGTCGATAACTATTGGATTAAGTTTTTTTGATTTCACTATGCGAGGCTGTATATTATATATTGTTTTTTTTCTTTTAATTCCGACACTTTCCAGATCCCAAGGTCTCAAATTTAGAGGCGCACATGAACCCATCGATAAACGTACCTCCTATGAACTCTTTGACAAAAAAGAAATTTCTTTTGAAGAGGAGTTTACCCTAAAGTTTCAATTATCCATTTATTCCTCAAATTCCCTGGGCAATATTTTCCGTGTTAAGAATAAAGACAATAACACGATTTACAATTTATTTTATGATGAAGAAGGTGGTAACTGTATTTTCCGCTTGAACGAAGAAGGTAAAAGCAGTCTCATTATCGCAAAAATAAACCAGCAACAATTGTTCAAGGAGGAATGGATCGATATCCAGTTAACTTTTGATCTTCGGCAGCAACTATTCAAGCTTAACATACAAAATGAGACTTTTCAGTCACCAAAAGTGAACCTTCCACAGCACTACCGGCCCCAGGTTATTTTTGGGAAAAGTGACTATCTGATCGATGTTCCGACGATGTCTATCAGAAATGTCCGGATTGGAAACACAGAAAAAAGTTATTTATTTCCGTTAAGGGAAAACATGGGCAATATCGTCCATGATGAAAATGGCAATGCCTATGGTTATGCCTCCAATCCAACCTGGTTAATTGTAGATTCTTACCGCTGGAAAGATCTCTTTGCTAGCAGTTCATTATCACAGGCTGGTTCCGGTTATAATCAACGAACTAAAGAGATTTACTACTTCAATCAAGATTCCATCACGATATACAATGTAAAAAATAGTCAGACAAAAAAACTTGGCTTTCAGAGACCATGTCCAGTCAAACTGGTTCTGGCGAACAATTTTATTGACACCACGACCAATAGGCTATATGTCTATGAACTGTTCTATACCCAGCCCTATCAGGGTCCAACCGTAGCGAGCCTTGATCTGCAAAATTTTGAATGGCGGGTGGAAAGCAGTGACCTGATGAAAAAAGAGTTAAATCATCATGGTTCTTTTTATGACGGACAACATCGACAATTCTATATCTTCGGGGGTTATGGAAATATGGCTTACAGTGGACAATTTAACCAATATAGTTTAGATTCTGGCAAATGGCAAACTGTTGACGGCTGGACGGGCGACAAGATTTTTCCACGTTATTTCCTTTCTGCCGGACAAGGCGCCCATAATCGAACAGCTTATATCTTTGGGGGCATGGGCAATGAATCTGGGGAACACATCGTGGGACGAAAATATCTCTATGATTTCTATCAAATAAATCTGGATACAAAGAAAATTACTAAAAAATGGGATCTTCTTTGGAAAGATAAACATATTGTACCAGCCCGGGGCTTGGTTTTCCCTGATAGCAGCCACTTTTATAGCTTATGTTATTCGGAGTATCTGACTAAATCGAATATACAATTGTATCGCTTTTCTATAAAAGATGGAAGTTTTGATATATTGGGAGATTCTATTCCGATCTATTCCGATAAAATAAGTACACATGCCCAACTTTATTACGATCAGCAATTAGGTCGGCTGTTGGTGTTGGTTCAGGAATCAAAAGATGATATACAATCTACCTTAAAGGTATATTCTTTAAATATGACGCCAATACCCCTTACCGAATTAAATAGCTTCCCTTCATCCGGATCAAATTACAGGGTATTCCTACTGCTGCTGTTAGGTACTGTAGCTGGCATTGCTGTTTATTTCTTCTGGCGAAGAAATGGCAACAAAACAAAATTCTCAGGTTTAAACAAACAAATTGATTATACAAATTCTTCAATTTCAGATACCACGAGCATTCAAATACCGCAAAAAGAGGAATTATCACGGCCGAATGCCATTTTTCTATTTGGCGAGTTCCGTGCCTTTGACCGCAACAAACGTGATATCTCTTATTTATTCAGTACCAAATTAAAACAAGCATTTTGTCTTATCCTGTCCAATAGATCAGGGATCAGTTCCCCCTATTTCAGTCAGATGATGTGGCCTGACAAATCGGAAGATAAAGTAAAGAATTCAAGAGGGGTAACGATTAATCATCTCAGAAAAGTGCTGAGTGAATTTAAAGGAATAGAGCTCATACACAAACAAGGGCGATTCATCATTGAACGAACAGATGAATTTTATTGTGACTATGTAGATTGTATTGAATTGATGGCGAATCCTGTAGATGCTTCAGCAGATAGATTGATCCAGATCATTCAACGGGGCAAATTTTTACAGGGACTGGATCTACCCCTATTTGATCCGCTAAAAACCGAGGTTGAACAAAATTTATTGCCATTTTTATTGACCGAACTCCAAAAGGCTGCGCACGGTCACTTCCATAAGAAAAGCATTGAGATAGCGCATACTATATTCTTATTGGACCCCCTGAATGAGGAGGCTTTATTTTCTGAAGTAAAAGCAATGGTTGCGTTAAATCAGCCGAATGAAGCGCGTATCAAATTTCAGCACTTTTGTCTCAACTATAGACAGCTGATGAATGAAGACTTCCCTTATAGTCTGGACAGTATTATATAAAATAAGGCCAATCATACCTAAATGTATGACTGGCCTTGCTTACAATTCACAGCTACAGAAAAACTAAGAAACTAATACCTCACGATGACGCCTTACAAATTGTTTTTTGAGTAGATATAGTTTGTAGTGATCATACAGACCGATGATCAACAGGACAAAACATACTACATAAAATGTCTTATTGGACAGATAAGTGAAAGAGATTCCGCTTAATAAGCCGCCTAATACATAACTTGTAACAATAGCGAGCAACAAATGAAATTTATCAACCAAAGCCTTGTTACTTCTGTTTGCTTCTTTTGTAAACATGGATATTAATATCGCCAAATCAGTTGTTAATCCGGTTAAATGCGTTGTCTTCACGACCGAATTAGATATACTTGCTGTCAATCCATTTTGCAAGCCCATCGCAAATAATAAGGCACCGACCAATATTTCGGTTTCCTTTAAAGAATCTTCGTAGAAAACATCCAGGTATATCCCCACAAATAATATACTTATGATCTCCAGTGCCAGGGGAATAGAATGTGTTAAATAAGCACTGAACTTACCTTTGCCATGAATGATAATTAAGTTGGAAAGCATGCTCCCAACTAAAAATAATAAGATCCAAAACAAAACAACAGCCCCCTGATACCAATTTCCTTTCGCTACTTCCTGTGCAAAAACGGCATAATATCCTGTTACATTTGATGTAAAGGAAAAGAATACAATAACCGAAGCGACATTAACCATTCCGGCAGAAAATGCCGTTATTCCGCCTAATTTAATATTATCTTGAATTGTTCTATGATTGCTATATTTTCTTAGCATATTTTTCTTTTC
Source organism: Sphingobacterium sp. (assembly GCA_031277685.1). Classification (GTDB taxonomy): domain Bacteria; phylum Bacteroidota; class Bacteroidia; order Sphingobacteriales; family Sphingobacteriaceae; genus Sphingobacterium. The sequence continues at coordinate 5,808 of JAITLV010000140.1, forward strand.
CTCCTTTTTTCAGCACGATACGTGCTATCCCTTTCGTCTGCATATCCAAATTGAGATGCAAGATCAACTGTTTTTTGTTTAGTTTTTGTATGACAAAACTTTCTACTAGTTCATTATTTTTTCGAAGTTCAAGAATATGTCCTCTTCCTTTCAAAAACCAGTTGTACTGTTTATCCTTATGGTGAGCAATAAAATTCTTTTCACCCATTCTTTCAAAATGCCATAAACCATCCTGTAGCGGCGGCAAATGAGCGATGGCGGCATCTTTGATTCCTTCATGGATAATTGCCTGTTTTTTAAAAGTTGGCGATTTCTCCACCTTTTCAAAGTACCAGCCCTGTTCTTCCCACTCGCCTTCTAAAAGCCGTTCGGGATTTTCATAAAGCATGACCATCGCTGATGCCCCCAGAAGCAACAATGCCAGAAAGACAAAGTTGAATCTTGCTAATATTTTTCTTTTAATAGTTAACATCCCATTTTTTGTTAAAAAATAAATCCGCCAAGACATTTCCTTCAGTTTTGTATGTTGCCGGTTTTTCGACGATGTCGACATGCTTACGTTTACTTTTGTTCATGTGCAACAAAGCTTTACCAACATCAAAGAAGTGTCTCGTTCTTTTCTCAAATTCATAATCTGTTGGAATTTTGACCTCGTCAATGCGAGCCCCATGCAGATAATGATGTAAATAATTAGGATTGTCTGTACCGATAATATCGGCATAGATATTTAGTTTACGATTTTCGTAACGATGGCAGATCATTTGACAAGCTTTCAAAAAATCCTCCGACTGAAGGTCATTAAGTTGATCTGCTAATGTGATTCCCAATAACTCACTGATTGATGTACTGCTTTTATTTCCATAGACCAAAATAATGTCTAGTTGCTCAGCCCTTGACTGTTCAATACTATGGATTACAAAAAAAAGTGAATCAATTGTAAAGTCACTTGGAATCAATACGCGTGTCGTTTTTGCCATGCCCAATTATTTTTAACAAAGTTAATGGGCACACATGGCAATGGAATGAAGCTAGAATTAGCTTTTCATTAGAATTTTAAGTAGTGTATTAGAATGAGATTAAAATGTGGCACAAAGATTAAAATAAGATTAAAACTTACTTCCGGCCTTGTAATACAGTTAAAAGCTTTCCGGTAATTTGAAAAGATTAGCTTTTCATTAGAAATTTAACGACCCTATTAAAATGATATGAAAAATAGGCTGGAGGTTAGAATATCATTAAAACCGGATATAAGTCGGCAATTCAATCTCCACAGTTGTCCCTTCCCCGACGATGGAATTGACTTTTAATGTTCCACCATGAAGCTTTATTATATTTCTCGCCAACGGTAGACCAATGCCATAGCCATCTATACCATTGGTATTGGAGGCCCTAAAATAGGGATCATAAATATGCCCCAATTCCTTTGAAGGAATTCCAATTCCCTTGTCTTTTATCAGAATAAATACTTTGTTGTCCAACGCCCCTAAAGCGATATAAGCAGTTCTATTGGGGGAGTACTTACAGGCATTGCTAATGATATTGGATAAAGCGAGTTGCAGTAAAATTGCATTTCCATTGACTTTGAGCCGCATGCTATCGTCTGGCAGTAAACTAAAATCGGTCGTAATTTTAAATTTATCATTGATCGCCTTAACCGTCAACTCGGCATCCATGACAATCTGATCGATGCGAACGGGATTAAATGCTGTCGAATTACTCACAAAGCCAGTACGAGCCAACAATAAAAGTGCTTTGGTTTTTTTTTCTAAATGCTCGGCAGATTCAATGATTTTACATAGTGTTCGTTGATATTCCTCAACCGTCCTTTCTTTGGAAAGCGCCAAATCAGCTTGTCCAATAATCGAGGTCAAAGGTGTATTCAACTCGTGTGACGCATTACTGATAAAGTTTTTTTGGGTTTCAAATGAAGTCTCCAAGCGCGTCAACATACTATTGAAAGTAAGCGTTAAATCATGAAGCTCACCTTTATATTTATCCTCATCCAAGCGCTTATCCAAATTTTCAGAACCAATTTGCTGGACTTCTTTCATCATGGTCAGAATAGGTTTCAAAAACGATCGTTTCATAAAAACAGAAACCACCAAAATAAAGAGAATACCCAATATCAAACTAATAATAAGCAGGTTGCGCAAATATGCAAGGTGATGAGTATAAAAATAGTTCTCCGCAGATGCACCAATGATATAGTTTTTATTGTCTTTTGAAAAGTACTTGGTCGAATAGAATTGGTGCCCGGCTTTAAAATTTGATGTCCCTTTCTTGTTAATTTTATCCCATAATTCAGTATAGAAACCTTGGCTTCTTATAATTTTTCCATCCTTGTCAAACTCTACCAAAAATTCATGCTGATTATTCAAATTTTCTATAAAATCCAGACTCCATTGATCTGATTCTGAAGCTGATTTACTGTTGAGAAATTTCTCCGCGGCGATATTTCGTCGTAGATCCAGGCGTTTATAAAAATCCGTAAAGGCAAAGTTGGTAATGGAATAGAAGATAAAGCCAACAAAACAGCTGACATATACAACCAATATCGCAATAAGATAGATGAGTTTTCTATTATAATTATTCATTTTAAGGTATTCAGTCTTCTATTTTTAACACATAACCCATTCCAATAACCGTATGAATGGCTTTTTTGCTGGTTACCTTCTCAATCTTCTTTCGCAGGTAATTAACATATACATCGACAACATTTGATCCGATATCAAAATTAATTCCCCATATTTTATCCAGCAACTCACTTCGTTCGAATACTTTCTTGGGGCTTTGAATAAACAGTAAGAGTAAACGATACTCCGTACTGGTTAGGTTAAGCTCCTGCCCATCACAATAGGCGACCTTTTTGTAATCATTGATCGCTAGAAATCCATAATTGAATGTATCTTTTGAAGGCTGAACTTCACGTTGTGTTGCTTGCACAATGGATTGTTGTCTACGGATCAACGAACGTATCCTTGCTTTAAGTTCGATTAATTTAAAGGGCTTGGACAGGTAATCATCGGCGCCATTATCTAGACCAAGAACAACATTCTCAGGCGTTCCGAGCGCAGTCAGCATCATGACAGGCAAATCTGTATAGCCCCATTGTCTAATCTGTTTACAAATATCAAGTCCATTGGTCCCTGGCAACAGAATATCCAAAAGCACAAGCGAAACATCCCGTTTCGCCAATAACTGTTCAAGCCCTTCTGAGCGTCCCAAGTGAATAACTTTGTAACCTTCTTCCCCCAATCCCTGTAGGATCAAATCCGCAACATCTTGTTCATCTTCAACCAATATAATTTTTTGCTCCTCCATATTCATCATAATATATACTAACTCCTATCGCTCAGTGCCCAAACCATAAAAATACTGTTTTGCTAGTACAGACACAAATACTAAGTATAGGCTAAACCAACTCATAGCAATACAAACGTCAAAAAAAATGATTATTTTCACCATCATGCCGTCATAAGGAAAGAAAATTTGAAAAATTATATTAGTATAGAAAGCAAAACTGTGGTAAAAGCTCGTCAGACATACAGTCTGGCCCTGAACGCCATATTATTCCTTTTTGGAGTCGTTTTTTGTCTTATTAACATAGCAACTGCTTCTGCGCCTATTGCATTGACAGCTGTACTCTTTTTTTTAAGTAGAAGACTCACTTTGGGTAATTATTTAAAATGGCTTCTATTTTCTATCACCTTAATTACGGTACTGTTATGCTGGTATTTCGACCTAAACGCGGTTCTTTTTATCGTACAGTTCGCATTACTATACAACATCATTCCACTCAGTTCTGCTATTAGGCAATTGAAAAAAGATACCACTGCAAACATATTCTATATGAATGACAGCATTCTAACGTGCCTGGTCAGAACACCTTTCAATACGAATCGCTTTGGACGCAATCCGAGCGCCTATGCAAAGACCTATCTCGTCGCTAATATCAGAACGATTAACATTCAGGAGAATTACATGTTAATACAAATTCAAAACGAAGTCGTTTGTCCCCAAGAACTCACTATTCCGGATTTTAATGCGGTTACAAGTTTCATTCGATCTCATCATTCACGCTTGATAGATCAGGTAGATCATGCTGTTCTACAGGAAAAGGCGAAAAAAATCGGATGCCTCTCCATCTTGGCGATTATTTTTCCGCCGTTATTTTTTTCCGTATTAGCCTATTTATTCGGGAACAATGGCAAGAATACGCCCATCATAATGACCTGTTTAATAAGCATGTGCATTGTTCCCTTTCTACTTCAGCTTCTTATTGAAAAAAAATTAAAATAATATCGGAGAAAAATAAATCACTATCTCTCCATTTAAGAATTGACTTCTTCGCTCTCCTGGCGTCTTTCGTTCGCAGATTTATCCTCTGAAATACCGATTTTCCAATAGGAATATGCGTAGAGTTCCTCCCTTTTCCAGCCTAGATCTTTGCGTAAGTAGTTACGTATTTCCCTAACGGTTGAAAATTCAGCGGCCACGTAAGCAAATCGTTCTGACTGAGGAAGAGATCTTATCTTCACTAGATCGACTAATAAACTTCCTTCCTGGGGCGCATCATTATGTAACCAGATAAAGTCTATATCAGCTTGTGTATATAGCTTTTGAACATCTTCAGGGCCATGCACTTCGATGATACAGGTTCCTTTGGCTGATGCAGGTAAACTTTCCAATATAGCTCCCAATACAGGAAGTGCTGTCGCATCGCCCACCAATAGATAATTATTTGCTTGTGGAAATAATTCCGTCTTCCCAGCCTTCATAAGGACTCCCAATACATCGCCCGGTTTAGATCCTATTGCCCAGGCTGATGCTGGCCCCTCATCTCCATGTGCGACAAAATCTATCCAAATTTCGTTTCTTCGGAGGTCTATGCCACGATGTGTATACGTACGTACAATTGGCCTAATGCTATTATCCATAGGCTTCCATTGACCTTTGTCATAATCAAATTCCGGAAAATACACTTTATCCAACCCTACGGGTGGAATCAGAATCTTATTGTTCACGCCAATCGTTGTGTCTGCAATTTCCGAAACACCATCTCCAGTCAGATAAATTCGAATATAATGTGGGGTCACATATTCTTTTCGGCTCACGCTTAACTCGGTCTGTATTATTTTCATCTCAGCTCTGCCCATTATAGTAAAAAATTTAAGGATAAAATTATGTATCAATGTTTAATAGCTACAAACACTATTAAGAATATTTCTAAATAACAAAGTTAATCATTCGTGTTTCTTCTGCCTGATCACAAATCGACAAAAAGATCCGTAGCAGGGAGAAAGAAGTCCGTGAAAAGGAATTGGAGTATCATGACTTACAAACCATTTGTTTTGTTGTCAATTTATCTTTTTCAATTTGCTGGGTGGAAATCCAAATTTACGTCTAAAAGCATCTGAAAAATGGCGTTGATTTTTATAACCAATGGCATCAGACACCTCGCCAATGGTCATATTTTTGTCCAAGATGAGCTTTTTTGCATGTTCCATTTTTGTATCATTCCAAAAACCAAAAACAGTCGTACCGAACAACTCCTTAAACCCTTTCTTTAGCGTAAACTCATTTGTTCCAACCAGATGAGCTAGATTGACAAGTGTATTATTTGAGTCTATATTATGCAATAAAAACTCACGGACCGCATAAATTTTGTCGACATCAGACTTCTTAAGGCTTGTATTCAAAGTAGTATTTTCGGATAACTGTTCCAGCTGAAGCAACAACAATTCCATGATCTTTGCTTCCAGGTATATCTTTTTAAATATTCCTTTACGTTCACAGTTGACTATACTATCGATAATGGCATACATCTCATGGGTAATTCTTCTGTTCACATCCGTCAAAAGACCAGATTTTCCTTTTTCAATAATGTTCCTAAAGTCATTGAAGAGTATAGAATTTTCAGGTAAAAATTTCTTAAAAAAATCTGGGGATAAATTTATCTCACATAGTTGAAACTCGTTACTTTCCCATTGCATCTGACCACAGATCGCGTTGCCATATAAAATATTATGCTGATAGGTATCAAAATGAACGGTCGATGGTAACATCTCTCCTGTCGCTTGGCTTTTTCCTTTCAACGCAAAGTGCATTTCAACAGTCTCAAAATCACTTTCAAAACGAAACAGTATGCGTTCATACAGATTCGCGTGGCCATAGCCAATATGAATACCATCAAAAAAAATCTCTTTATAATAGCCTTCACCAAATGAAGTACCCAAATGTGTTACACATTCCTGAATACCACCATCGATAGAAAAGAAAGTCTGCGGGTAGTTTTTTTCCAACAACAGACTGGCTGAGTCCATATCATAAAGTCTTAATCCCATTTATATTTCAGTTAAGTTTCAAATATTCCTTTTTACGGACTTTTTACTCCTCATTGCATACCCCATAACAGTGATATAGCACTTATCTTTGGCTAAAATACAAATTTATTTAGAATCATTCTTAATTATATTAATACAAATTAGCGCATGGAAAAGAAAAATATGGATATAGATCGGCAGATAGCTGATGACATCGAAAACCGACTCCTACCAGATAGTATCTATAACAATATTAAAATAGGTGATCCTCGAGCGAGTAAACTTGAGGTTATTCAGGCTGCAGAGAAAGCAATGGTGCTGGACTTTGCCTGGGAATTTCCCAAGGGACTGGATACCCTTGTCCATGATGAACATTATCCACTTTCAGCCGATCAAAAACAATGTATCAATTTGGCACGTAAATTCTTAAAAAATGTACGAGCGATGCCTTCTGATACCAATATTTCCGATACTGATATTGTTTAATTCCTCATTTAAACATGTTGGAATTCATAAGGAACCGATGATCAGATCTAACAAATAACTGGGGCAAAATATGAACACTCATTATAATTTCCTATAAATTAAAAAAACAGGTAGACGCAAAAGCTGAACAGATTTCCTGTAGCTCCCCATATATCCTGTTATAGCACAGATAAAGCACATGTCGCGATGAACCAAAATAGTACTTTATCTGTGCTTTATCAGTGCTTAGCAAGTGCTATATCTGTACTGGGGAAGTGTTGTGACTAATAAAAGAAATTTAATATCCCTATATTTACAAATATAAAAACAAAAGAACTTTAATACACTTTATATTAAGCTAAATATTTAATCAGATTGTTTCCTCAAATGGGCTCCCAATAGGCCCAGCCAGCTCCGGATAAAACAATCGGAGATAGTACCGAATAAAGGCATTTTTTCCTTAACATTGCTTCATCGCTAGCTTAGCGACCTTGCCGAGCAAACAATCCCAGGGAAGATCTCAGATAGCATGACTTCATGAAAGAGATCTACCTGGAAGTAAAGCTAATCGGGAATTTCCAACTGCGAACGATGCTCCTCCAGCCATTTTTTTGCAGTAGCAGCTTTATCTCGAGCTCCCTCCATTTGCGCCAATAGATCGGCCATTGTCGCATCGTCAAAATGAATATGCGAAAAAAGTTCAGCCAATTCTGGTTGATCATTTCGAAAGTCCTTACGTGCAAAGATTTTAATCTCTTCAGTACTACCCAATGTTTTTTTAGGATCGTTCAAAAACTTCAGTTTCATCTTAGCAAACATCCAATGCGGTTGCCAACCGGCCACAACAATCCAACGATGCTCCTTAATCGCATTCTGTAACTCTGTGATCATCGCCACAGTGGATGAATTGATGTGTTTATAATTCAGGTTATAGTCTTTGACCACCTGATCAACAGCTCGTGTGATCCCGGCACCTTTCTCTATACCGATAATTCTGCTCTTGAATTGTGCCGCATGTTCTTTTAATTGTTCGATATCGTCAATTGAAACATAATCTGGCACAACAAGCCCATTACGGGCAGATGCATAACTGGTACCGATTTCTTGCAGATTTGGGAACTTTGCTACCTTCGCACCATGGGTAAGTGGTAACCAGACATCCATATACAAATCTGTATCCCCATTATTCATGGACGCTAATATCATATCTGGTGTAGCCCGTTGTATTACGACATGGTATCCCTTCTCCTCCATCATCGCTTTGGCAACATAGGTCATTGCCACACCTTCGGCCCAACCATCCACCATCCCGATATGAATGATATTTTTGTTTCGCCCACTAGTGCAGGCCGAGATCAAAAATACCAGCATCAAGATCCATCCTATTTTAATTTTCATCATTACCTTATTTCTTATTTACGAAACCTTGTGTTATCCGATCCAGAATAATTGCCAAAATCACAACCGACAAACCACTTTCAAATCCGAGACCAATATCCAGGTTGTTGATTCCTTCCAGGACCCGCTCACCCAAACCACCGGCGGCAATCATACCTGCGATCACGACCATTGACAGGGATAGCAAGATGGTCTGATTGATCCCGGCAAGAATTGTTTTTGTTGCCAGGGGCAATTCAACTTTGAACAAAATCTGTCTATTGGTCGCCCCAAAGGAACGGGCAGCCTCTACAATATCCTTCGGCACGGCATCAATCCCCAATGTTGTCAGGCGAACTGCAGGTGGCATCGCAAAAATGATGGTCGCAAATGCGCCAGGTACTTTTCCTATACTAAAAAACAACACTGCTGGTATCAAATAGACAAAAGCAGGCATCGTCTGCATTAAATCCAATAAAGGCCGGATAATCTTGGCGGCAAACTTATTTTTTGCGGCCCATATTCCCAGCGGTACAGAAATAAGTAATGCGGTTACCGTCGCGACCAGCACCAAAGCCAATGTTTCCATTGTTTCCGTCCAAAATCCCATCAGATAGATCAATGTCAATCCCAAGAATGTGGTCAGAGCAACGCCTTTACCAGATTTCCACCAAGCCAATGCTGTAAAAAGTGCGATCATCACAAAAAATGGAGTCACAATCAATAGCCATTCAAGACCAAGAATAGAGGTGTTTCCGGTATTTTTGATCAGATCAAAAAACGGTTTCAGATTGTCTGTCAACCAATTGACCGCGATGGCTATATATTGTCCTATGTCGATTACTTTATTCATATCTATTGATTATTTGCTTGCTCTTTTAATTCTATGATCTCCTCTTCGTTGTATTTGGTCGCTTCAATGATTAATGAAGTTTGGGTTACGATTCCCAATAAACGGTTATGTTCGTTAACCACGGCAATCGGTGATCTTACTTCGGATATCAGGGGTAACATTTCCTCCACAGTCACTTCTTTCGATACGGTAGGAACATTGGTGTGAATGATGGCCTCAACGGTCGGTTCTTTACGTTTGGCAGACTGAATCACTTCATTAATATGAACAAAACCAAAAAAATGATCATGTACGTCCACTACAGGTAATATATCTATACCTGTTGCACGCATTTTGCGAAGTGCTCCCTCAGGACCGTCTTTTTTAAAGCGGACAACTGTCGGTTTTTCGAACATTAACGAGCCTGCGGTAATGATAGCTTTCCGATCCACCTTTTCGACAAAAGCTTTTACATAATCACTAGCAGGATTCGTTAGGATATCCTCAGCTGTGCCGATTTGTTCAATGACACCATCCTTCATAATCACAATACGGTCCCCCAATTTGATGGCTTCGTCTAGATCATGTGTAATAAAGACAATTGTTTTCTGTAAGGTATCCTGCAATTCGAGCAGCTGATCCTGCATTTCGGCTTTGATCAGGGGATCTAGTGCCGAAAACGCTTCATCCATCAGTAACACTTCGGGATCATTGGCCAAAGCTCGGGCCAATCCAACCCGTTGCTGCATTCCGCCCGAAAGCTGGGCCGGCAGCTGCTGTTCGAAGCCATTCAGTCCAACAATATCGAGTGCCTTCTGTGCCTTTGTCTCACGTGATTCTTTATCCTCACCCCTAATTTCTAGTCCGAAAGCGGCATTGCTCAAGACAGTATGATGTGGCAATAAACCGAACTTTTGGAATACCATGCTCATTTCTGTCCTGCGCACTTCTAAAAGCTCTTTATTATTTTTTCCGGTAATATCTTCGTCATTGACAAATACCTTTCCTGAGGTAGGCTCATTCAATCTATTTAAACAACGAAGTAAGGTTGATTTGCCACTTCCCGAGAGTCCCATGATCACAAAAAACTCGCCTTCATAGATTTCAAAATTGGCCTTGTTAATCCCGATGGTGCATTCAGTTGCCTCCAATATTTCCTTCTTAGAAAAACCCTCGTCCAATAATTTCAGTGCTTGCTTTTTTTGTTTGCCAAAAACAATGGTCAAATCTTCAACTTTTACTTTTACCTTCCTAGTTTTATCCATTTTTTAATTTTTTTAAACATAAATAAAACAAAAGAGCATGAGTAAACCACTAAGGTTGCACACCTACGTCGTTTTCATTTACATAAAATATCCCTACAGTTGAATTCGTTTGATCGAAATTTTAACCTCAGTTCAATCAACTTATTAACTAACACGCTTTACTCTCGGTTCGATAAGAGCAACGATGAAAAAGAAATTAATCTTTTAAAGATGAGCTATGCTAAACACAACTCCAAAATATACTTCAATAAGTACAACGAACAACCTAAACTTAGCACACGAAGCGCACTAGTTATAGCGGAATAAACTCACGCCATTCTGTCTTTTGACTGCACAAAGGTACGAAAAATAAAACAAATGCTTTTTTGGAAACATAACAAACTAACCGACAATAGGTTATAAACATCTTCTAAATAACATTAAAATGAAGACATAAACGCCCAGATAGCTGCATCAAGACGATACTGTCCAATAGCGTTCGGATAGAGTATTCCTGAGGTAAAATTTAGGAGGATCTAGTGATGTTGGGGACAGTATTAAAACAGACTATCCTGTAATCCATAGTGTAAACACAACGATTTAGCCTTATAAGCAAAGGCTTGGCGGTAGTAACCTGGTAATCTACCATCTGCACCAAACAGTCGCTGATATTTTTGTAATAGATGTGGATAATACTTTTCAATGGCACGCATGACCAAGGCCCTATTGTCTGCTGGATCACTTCCATATAAGGCAAGGGTGGCCGGAAAAATATAATTGGCTCCAATAGTCTTAAAAGTCTGAAATAGCAGTTCCAGACTCTCTCCTGTATCCGATATATAGGGTAATAGTGGCATCAGACTGACTCCACTATGGAGCCCATTTTCACCGGCTTGCGCTAATGCTTCCAATCGTAATGAGGGTGATGGGGCCCCAGGCTCAAAAATATGCGCTACACGATCATCTATTGTCGAAAATGAAAAGGTAACAAAAGCTTTATGTGCTAATTTTGACTGGAGATCTTCAGGCAGTATCGCTTCTACATCAATCCGTCTCAACAAATCAAAATCTCGGGCAACTAGATTCGATTTCGTAATAATATGAACCGGAAAACGATAGTGTAGGATAATTTCCAATAACTGTCTGGTAAGTAATTCGGTCTGTTCCAATTGGAGATATGGATCTGTTGCAGAAGAAAGAACGATAATTCCATATTGCTTTTTACGCGCACGTGCCGCAAGCTGTCTTTCCAATAATTCAACTGCATTACTTTTTATGCTCAGTTTTTCTGTCATATTAATACCATACTTACTGCCTCTGATATAGCAATACAGACAATTAAAAGAACAGCCACTATAAGGATTTAACGTATAATCGTCAAGAAACCAAGGATCTCTTCGTTTTGTTTTATTCAGTATGGATTTCGCGATAATACGATGCATGATAGCCAATTTATTAGAAAATTTGGAAAACTTATGATAATTACTTTTTGGCTTTATATTTAATTGTCCTGTCCATACCTCTCGATGCAGGCCGCAGCTCCTGAAATCCCTATTGTGCATCAAGCTAGTAGGCGGCCTATTATTTCATGATCGTTGTCTTCGTCTAAAATAGCCACACAACATAAGGAATTTTCCATTGCCCGACGTGCAGCTTTCTCCATCTTTGAAGATAACCCCAACTGTTCTCTTAAAAATTGAGAGCATTTATAATCCATCTTCTGATATACGGCTTGATAGTGCATAGCAAAATGATAAGTTGATCATTTATGAAATTATTCATAATAATACATTTTTCAAAACGACATGGATTATACAATAACAAAAGATACATAAAAAAATTATCAAAAAAACGATTTCGAATCAAGGACCTACATGCTATTTATCCATAAATCAGTTCATTGGATTCATTTTAACAGCCAGAAAATCATCTCCGATTAGCTATATATCCCTAAAAATCTCTTTATTCATTGGAAAATCGCAAATATTTAATTTTCAATGCATAATAAATATTTTAATTCATTACCTTTATAACATTGAAACAAAACTCAACACCAGCCATGTTTATCGGCGCTGTCAAATGGTTCGACAATAACAAAGGATTTGGTACCCTTGCGTTACCTTCTGGAGAAGAACTCTTTGTGCATATACGCAGGTTTAAAATTCCTCCAGAGCATATTATCCAACCTGGAGAGGTCATTGTAGGAGACAAGAAGCCGGATCCCAAGCGGAACGGGTATTTAGCTCACAATTGTAAACTCCTCAAAAGACCCGAAGATTGGAAATTTGTCATTTCTCTTCTTAAACAAGATCATATCGTCCTCATTCCCGATAATCACGGCCACGAGCAAAAACACAATCTCACCGCATTAGCAGCAAGACAATTACTTCGGGCACAACCCAAAGACCATGTGGTTTCTATGTTGACTGCTCATTTTGATGCCCATTTCAATTGCTCTATTTTCTTGGCTTATGCGGAACTAATTGACAAAAGTATTTCAGGCACATTTGAGAAAGAAACTGCTGCTCTGCTTCTTTCAGAAATTTTCACCTATTTTGGAAACCATGTTTCGCATCAGATTCTTTTCCGTGTATGGAAAGAAAGGATGTTCAGATATATCGGATATCCGGCTGATGGTGACTATGAGATTCCTGAAGAGGTGCTTAACCTGAACGCGACGGAGATTAACTACGAAGATCTAACACGAATCAGAGACTATAGTTTTGGTAAATCTTTCTGTAGTGATTTTGTCGAAGCATTATTTGATGATATCGAAACAATGGATAAACGGGATATTGAGCCCTTGATCCCTTATATTGATTTTCTGGAAAACGAAGACTCTATCGAGCGAATCAATCTGATTATGCAGTAGCCTCAATTGGAGTGGTATAAGATGGTTATTCTTATTGGCATCGCCCGAGGAATTATTTTAGACACAGGATTAGGTTTGCTTGTCTTTAAAGCCATGGCATGACTAGTCAGATTTTTGACACATACATACAGAAACTGATTTCAGCCAGTCAAACGTATTATTTTTCAGATTTCAACACCCAAAGCAGAAATTTCGAGGTGGTGACTTGAACTTGCTCAACGGTCTTAGGCTATGCCATGGCTCGGATTACACAACTGATTATCAATACAATTCACAGATCAGGCGCTTTATTCTACATATTTAAAACGCAGCGCAGTCAGACTTGCCTTATCACCATTGCCTTCGATCAATGAAACCGTTATTTTATATCGTCCAGCGTTTTTAAATTTCATCCATCCCCAAGGATACCAAGCATATACATGGGCGGCTTCCTGTTGGTTTTGTAAAAGTTCACCAGCAGAACTTTCAATGCGCCATACCATCCTTCCTTCACCTGCATAATTCATATCCACCTGATAGTAACCGGGTTTTTCGATATCTATTTCATAGGAAAACGTACTTTTTTCTGTCCATTTATTTACCTGAACGACATGTTTCCACTCGCCAAATTTTTCCATCCAGGACTTACCTTCCTTATTACAGTTTTCCGCTTCGCCAAAATCTACAGGAATAACTGTTTCAAGAACGGGATCAATGCCAAGCATTTTGTTTACTTGCGGGCTACCCTTTAACTTGATCTCGATCACGGATACCAGGGCATCAGGTGCTACTTTTGGAATAGCAATTTTGAGCCATCCATTTTCAGTCGTGTATTTTAATTTCTCTTGGTCTTCAGCCCCCAGAAGTTTAATGGATTGGATTCCTCCGATCAATCCTGGGACATGCAATTGGCCACCTGTAGGCCAATGATAGACCAACAAAGAAATCCGATCTCCTTGTACTGTAGCATCACCCCAGGGTAATGCATGCTTCCAAGGCGAAGCTTGTGCAGCATAAACTGTTGTTGGATAACGTTTGATCCAAGCCCCCGCATTGCGTAATGCCAAACTCGCCTGGTCTGGAATAGAACCATCCGGTTTGGGGCCAACATTCAACATATACGTTCCACCACGTGCAATGGTAGACAGCGTCCGCTGCAATATCTCCCGGCTGCTTTTCCAATTGTTATCATACCAAGCATAGCCCCAGGAGTCATTGGTCACATCAACTGCTTCCCAGATACCTTCTACATTCTGCCTTGGCACTTCCATATCGCCTAAGGTGGAATAGTCTCCTAACCCGTGCCCCACTCGTCCGGATACGTAAGCACCGGGCTGATTCTTATGCACCAGCTCAACCAGCTTCTGCGCATATTTTTTATCCATTCCTCCCGGCGTATCAAACCATACCAATTCTATCGGACCATATTCCGTGGTAATTTGCTGTACTTCCGGATAACATTTCTCCCAAAAATAATCGTCAAAGGTTTTCTCTTTCCCCTGCGCATCCAATTTAGGTCCACCGTTCCCGCCCGGATAAGTCCAATCTTGATTTTGGGAATAATAAAATCCAAAACCGATCCCGCCTTCTTTACAGGCTTTGGCCAATTCGATCATAGGATCACGTTTAAAATCTGTCGCATCGACAATATTGAATGGATTAACTTTCGAATGGAACATCGAAAATCCATCATGATGTTTGCTTGTGATAACAATATAACGCATTCCAGCGTCTTTTGCCAACTGCACAATAGCTTTGGCATCAAAGTGATCTGGATGAAAAGAAGACGCTGCTGTCTTATATTCTGCGGGAGAAATATTCGCCATACTTTTGTTCATTAGCCATTCGCCAATCCCGTAAAACGTTTTTCCCTGCCATTTATTTGCTAACTGAGAATAGATCCCCCAATGAATAAATAATGCATATTTTCCTTCCCGAAACAGCTTTCCTCTATTTTGTGACACAGCGTTTTTCCCAGCGGCACCATCCCACATTTCTTCCATTCCTTGCGCGTAGGTTTGACCTGCACATACAGCACTGATTACTAAGCCTAAAACAATCTTTTTAATACTCATCTTTAAAAATCTCTGATACATATAGGTAAGATATTATACTTTAGGCATACTATACCCATTTTGATAACTTTTGGCCAGATATCGATCTGCGTCCCTGTCATTGAAAATTCGCTTATTTTTATCCCAAAACAATTTCTTTTTGCTGCGATAGGCAATATTGCCCATCTGTGCGAAAATCGCGATATGCGCCCCTGCCTCAATCGGTGCATGTAATCCTTCAGCAGATCTGTTCCGGACAGCTTCAATAAAATTGACCATATGTTTTTCCAATCCATTATCCTTTGATGGCTGAAAAGCAACAGACTCCATGCGTCCTTTTTCGGGAATAACTTCCCAGCCCTCACGATTGACGACCAGGGTACCGTTATTACCAATAAAAGCGACACCATGCGTCTTTTGATAGGGACCAAGGTCAATGCCTGTCGCCTGCTCCCATTGTACATTAAATCCATCAAATTCGTATACCGTGGTTAGGCTATCTGGCGTTTCAGCGGCATCATCAGGGTAAGCAAACTTTCCGCCCGCGGCCATAACGGATACCGGATCAGAAACTTTCATCCCTATCAACGCATAATCCAGCATATGTACTCCCCAATCCGTCATCAGGCCACCCGCATAATCCCAGTACCACCTGAAATTGAAATGAAAACGATTAGGGTTAAACGCTCGCTTTGGAGCAGGTCCTAGCCATTTATCATAATGTACACCTGCCGGAATAGGGGCATCTGCCTGAACAGGAATACTTTTCATCCAACCCTGGTAAGCCCAAGCCTTAACCAAACGGATTTTACCCAGTTTCCCCCCTTGCACAAATGCCATTGCATCACGAAAATGTTGCTGGCTTCGTTGCCATTGTCCAACCTGTACAATCCGGTTGTATTTCTTCGCGGCGGCCACCATTAATTCGCATTCCCGAATTGAATTTCCGATAGGCTTTTCGACATATACATCCTTACCCGCTGCCACTGCATCAACCATTTGTAGACAATGCCAATGATCTGGCGTTGCCACAATCACAACATCCACATCATTTGCTTTGAGCAGGTCTTTATAATCTATATAAGTTTTGACGGTGATATTTCGTTTTTTTAATTCCGCTGCCCGATTGTTAAGCACATTTTCATCTACATCACAAAGAGCAGTACACTGGACTCCAGATACCTTCAATAGTGCATTTAGATTGGACCAGCCCATACCGTTTACACCAATCAGCCCGACACGGATAATGCCAGATTGAAAACCGAAAACATTCGTATTGGCAAATAGTGCTGCGGCCGTCAGTATCCCGGTATTGCGGATAAAATCTTTTCTTTTCATTGCTTAGTTTGGTTTATATTGATTAGATCTTGATGCTCTCCTCCGTGAAGATAATGGATTTATCACTTTCCTTAAAAATACGAATGTAACATTTAAGTTGTTCATTTACCCGCGATGTGTTTTCCGGCTTTCATACCCGAAAAAATGCAGCCGCCTAAAAAAGTTCCCTCTAATGCCCTGTAACCATGCATACCACCACCTCCAAAACCTGCTACCTCCCCAACAGCATACAGTCCTTCGATAGCATCATCGTTCATTGTCAGGACCTGTGAGTCGAGGTTCGTTTTAAGCCCGCCCAATGTCTTACGCGTTAATACGTGGAGACGCACTGCAATTAAGGGGCCATTTCGGGGATCTAATATCTTATGTGCCGACGAAACCCTTCCGAGCCTATCACCGAGATATTTTCGTGTACTACGGATATAATTGATCTGTGTATCTTTTGAAAATTTATTCTCCAGTTCCCGGTCCCTTGCTACAATCTGGGATTCTATATGGGCATAGTCCAATAAATGATCTCCGGACAGCTGGTTCATTTTATCCAGCAGTTCCGATAATGTGTCCGCAACGATAAAATCTATGCCCTTTTCTTTAAACGCTTCTACCGGACCAGGAGCTCGTTTACCAAAAATTCGTTTAAGAAACAATTTATAATCTCTATTTGTGATATCCGGATTTTGCTCAGAACCGGAAAGCGCAAATTCTTTTTTGATGATTTTCTGTGTAAGTATAAACCAAGAATAAGGATATCCGGTATCCTGCAAATGCTTTAGGGTACCCAATGTATCAAATCCGGGTAAGAATGGTGCCGGAAGTCTATTGCCTTTTGCATCAAACCACAGTGAGGATGGACCAGGCAAAATACGGATACCATGATTCGGCCAGATCGGATTCCAGTTCTTAATCCCTTCTGTATAATGCCACATGCGGTCTCTATTAATCAGCTGCGCCCCCACTTCTTCGGCGATACCGATCATTCTTCCATCAACATAGGCTGGAACACCAGTAATCATATCGGCGGGCGCCTTTCCCAATCGTTCGGGCCAATTCTTCCGGACCAATTCGTGGTTAGCCCCAAGTCCGCCTGAAGCAATGATCACATGTGGAGCATCATAAGTGAATGTGCCAATGACAGTTCTATTGGTTGCCACCCCTCTCTCTTTATCATCATCTGCTAATATATCGCCCGAGACTCCTTTTATCGCAGTATTCTCCATCCTAAGTTTGGTAACACAATGCCTAAATCTGAATTGCAGCAAGCCTTTCTTTTGCGCAGCATAAGCTTTCTCGACAAATGGTTTAACGACTCCGGTTCCGGTCCCCCAGCTCACGTGAAAGCGGGGGACAGAATTGCCATGACCTGAAGCACTGCCATCCCCGCGTTCGGCCCAGCCTACCATAAACATTAATTTAATCCCCAATTTGGATATATACGCGTATTTCTCACCAGCAGCAAACTTCAGATAAGCCTCCGCCCATTGACGAGGCCAATCATCTTCCACCCGATCAAAACCAGCAGTACCCAGCCAATCTTGTCGCGCCAATTCATAGGAATCTTTTATTCCCATACGCCGCTGTTGGGGCGAGTTGATCAAAAATAAACCTCCAAAGGACCAAAATGCCTGCCCTCCGATATTTTTTTCTGTCTCCTGATCCAATAGAAGTACCTTCTTGCCCGTATCGGTTATCTCCATTGCCGCAGTCAGTCCGGCCAAACCAGTTCCAATAATAATTGCATCCGGTTTAAATTGTTCTTCCATACACAAATTGTTTATAAATCACTGTATGCTATCTTATTTTTTACGGCTTCAATATCCGCTTCCAATCCAGTTTACTTGGCTCTTCTAAATTTACCTTTTCTTATTTGATGTACAAAAGGAAATAAAATACAACCTGTAAGGGAACCCGAGCGTACATCTATAATTACAATAATACATTTACCTAATTTAAATTATTTTAATAATACAAAATACCCTTATACCTTTGTTGCGTCATCATTCAAATAAGAATAGCGAATAATTTACGACACTATTATTGATGAGCATATTTAGGAAATAAAACGAAAATTAAAATAACAAAAAGATGGAATACAGAAAATTAGGGAAAACGGATTTAACATTATCGGCAATTACTTATGGTGCTTTCGCTATTGGTGGCACGATGTGGGGTGGAAATGAGAAAAAAGACTCCATTGAATCGGTTAAGGCTTCAATTGACCATGGTGTTACCACCTTGGATACAGCACCTTTTTATGGGTTTGGGTTGAGCGAGGAAATGATCGGCGAAGCAATCAAGGGCTACGATAGATCTAAAATTCAGTTGCTGAGCAAATTTGGTCTAGTATGGGATGGCAGCAACCAAGGTAAGGGTGAATTTTTCTTTGATGCCGAAGAAAATGGTCAAACTATCCCTGTATACAAATATGCGTCGAAAGCGAATGTTATCAAAGAAGTGGAAGAAAGTTTAAGACGTCTACAGACGGATTATATTGATCTATTGCAAATCCATTGGCCAGACAGTACCACCCCTATTTCGGAAACAATGGAAGCGTTAGAACTGCTACTACAGCAAGGAAAAATACGCGCAGCAGGTGTAAGTAACTACAGTGTCGAGCAAGTCTCAGAGGCTCAGAACGCTTTAAATATCGCAAGTAATCAAGTCGGATATAGCATGTTAAACCGCGGAATTGAGCAGGATCTTGTACCCTATGCACTTCAGCACGATTTAGGTATTATCGTCTATAGTCCTATGGAACGCGGTCTACTGACAGGCAAATATTTCAACGAGGGTAAATTGAAAGAAAATGACCACCGGAATGGTTACTTTCAACAATTTGATCTTGCAAAAGTAAAAACATTTCTGGATACCATCAGTCCAATTGCAGCTGATAAAGGTGTGAGTCTTTCTCAACTTGTATTGCGTTGGACAAGTCTGCAACCAGCCATTACTGTTGTACTGGCCGGTGCCAGAAACGCAGCACAGGCTATTGCAAACGCGCAAGCGACAGCAATCGTTCTGACTCCGGATGAGTTGTCATTGATCAATGACGCGCTTTCAAAAATCTAAAAAACAACATGAAAAAAGTAAATCAGATCACAGCATTCCTTTTGGGAATGCTGTCCTTAGCAGCCTTGCAAAGCAAAGCTCAAAACAACACACTTCTAATAGACCCCAATGATCATAGCTGGTATGCATCTTTCTATGGCAAAAGCGATGAAATAGGTGCGGCAAATTTAATCACCAGTACTTCGGTCCTTCAAGCGGTCAAACTCGTCAAAAAGGGGATTACCGTACCTCTAGCTGTTCCAGTTAGTAAACAGCTGCCTGCTTTTCGTCACCGTAGTTTCAACTTATACAACATTCAACCTGGAGAACAGGCCGGTACGACATTAGGCCCCAATAAATTCAGTTTCAATGATGAATTGGTTAATGCTTGGACAGGTGTAGGAACTCAGCTGAATGGTATTGGGCATATCGGCATCGACAATGTCTATTACAATGGAAATAAAGCTCAGGATTTCGTATCGGTAGAAGGAGTGAAAAAATTAGGGATTGAAAAAGTTCCGCCATTGGTGACCCGTGCAGTGGTATTGGATATGACAACCTATTATGGACAGAAAATTGTGCCGGGTGGTACTGAATTTACGGTGGCGGATATTCAGGCGGTATTAAAAAAACAAGGAGTCCGCATCGAAAAAGGTGATGTTGTGCTGTTCAATACAGGTTGGCTGGAACTAATCGGACATGATAACAAACAATTTTTAGAAACCGAACCAGGTATTGGTATGGAGGCTGCAAAATGGTTAGCGGATCAAGGTATCGTTGCATTCGGTGGAGATACTTGGGCTTCGGAAGTATATCCAAACCCAAAAACCAATGAAGAATTTCCGATCAACCAATTTCTATTGGCCAAACGTGGAATATATAATCTGGAACTGATCGATACGCGCCCTTTGGTAAAAGAAAAAGTTTGGGCGTTTTTATTTGTACTGGGTCAGCCTCTTTATGTTGGTTCTACTCAGGTCAACGTCAATCCAGTAGCCATTTATTAATTGTATCCTTAGGCTTATTTTCGTAATTTCAAGTCATAGTTTAATCCATTTCGACAACATTAAAAAATCAAAAAAAATGTCAGCGAATACTATAAAAGGATTCACACGTGCCAATCACGTTGGAATCACAGTGAGCAATCTAGAAAGATCCATTGCTTTCTATGAAGCTTTAACAGGAACTAAAGTGTCTAATATCGATGAGATCGGTGGTCCCCGAATGGCAAAAACACAAGGGCTTGCGGATACACGCATCCGGTATGCAAATCTACATTTGGACAATTTAAATATGGATATCCTCGAATATGTTATACCCAAGCCCGAACAAGCTTCTTATCAAAACAATCAGATCAGTGCCATGCACCTCTGTTTTGAAGTGGACGACATGGATGCTGCATTACAACGTTTGAAAGAAATCAATATCGAACCTGAAGGTGAGCCAATTGTATTTCAGGAAGAAGATGGACTGCGCGCTGGCTTTGGTACTGCTGTCGCTTACTTTCGCGATCCCGATGGCACGAACTTGGAAATCATTGCTCCACAGGGGCCTTTTAAACGCAAAAACAGGTAGTACCCAAATAAAAACATTATCATCCTTATCGAGGATGATAATGTTTTTAAAAGCTACATATGATTTTTTGTCATGAGATCATTAAGCAGTTGGGCAATACGATCTATTTTAATTTCTTCTTTTTTTGCACCATAAATCCACTCGATGATCCGCCTCTTCTCCCGGTCATCAAATAACATAAATCCTTTGTAAGCCTGAGGTTCATCCTGCAGGCACAAATTCAACTCTTCTGGAATTTCCATTGTTGCAAATGCGCGATACAATACAATCCGAACCTTGTCCCCCGCTTTACTTTTTATTGCTTTTCGAATCGCAGCATTCACGGAAAGAAATAATGTTCCATTTCCCATTGATTGCAAAAGCGCATATGCTATTGGATAATGATCAATAAAACCACGCACCCGCACAGCTCCAAATACGGCTTCTGGATCAGGGGGCAACTCGGGGATCCGAATAAAAGTCCAGCCTCCTTTTCCTTCAAATTTCTCTAAGGTCGCTGTCCTTTCGACTAATGGACATTCGTTAATTTTTTGTACCATGCTTGTTGTTTGACAGCACAAGAATAACCTATCCATAGGACATCAGTATGTCAATAGCGTATTACTTTCGCCTCGAAAAAAAATCAATAATTTCCATTAAAGTCAACGCTTCTTCCAGCGGGGCCGGATTGGGTCCGCTTCCTTCAAAGAAGGCCACGGTGCGTGCGATCATAGGATATTGAATATGCTCAGGTTGTTCGAATACAAATTCTTTTTCTTCATGATCTGATTTTAATAACACCGTATTACCAAATATCGAAAAAGTAATCTTTCCACGACTCCCTAAGATTTCACAACGATCGGCATTATCTTCCGGCCGGACATTAAAACACCAGCTCCCGTTAAAGACAATTTGATTCTCAAACAATATGGTTCCAGTCGTTTGATCAGCAACATCACTTGTAGCATCCTGAATTTGGCTGAATCCGTCATAAAAAATAGGTGTACCAAAGAAATACAGCATCAGATCCAATTGATGCGGAGCAAGATCAAAAAAATATCCGCCGCCCGATACCGCTGGATCAGTGCGCCAGTCTGCAGCTCCTTTGGTTACCAGTGCTGGCGCCCTGCTCTGCCATAATCGAAGCTGAACAGTCCGGACATCGCCAATCTGTCCAGTCTCCAGCAATTCTTTTACTTTGAGAAATAAGGGTAATTGCCTTCGATAATGCGCGACAACCAGCTTTCCCTTTGTCTCGCTCACAGCATCCATCAGTAGCATAGCCTCCTGGGCATTCAACGTGACAGGTTTCTCGACATAGACGTGCTTTCCTGCACGTAATGCTTGCAACGCATAGGTTAAATGTGAGGATGGAGGCGTAGCAATATAAATGGCATTCAAGGCTTGATTCTCCAATAAATCCGCTGCCGTCGAATACCAGTTGGCAACCTGATGTCTATGGGCATAGTCCGCGGCTTTAGCGGCATCTCTGCGCATCACTGCAATTAATTGACTGCCTGCGACCTTATTGAATGCCGGTCCGCTCTTTTTTTCGGTAACATCACCACAGCCAATAATTCCCCATCTTACCTTTGCATTTTCCATTCTATTTTTTATAATCTAATGTTTCAAATATTCTTTTATCAAGGTTTTTCACGCCCAATAAATCGATTGTTGCCAAGCAAAAAGCCGATCGCTTTTTCAATATTTTTACGTCGGCTGTCATCGGTCTTTAAAAAAGAAATATAACGGATAATTTCTTTCCTTTTGGATGGCGGAAGACTATCAAAAACGGCTTTTGCATTTTCATTTTCCTCCAACGCACGCGTAAGCGCTGGATGTGGCAGCAGATTTCGGTCAGCCGGATCAAAAACAACAGATAGCTCCAAAATCTCGCCGATTCGCTTGGGTGAATTTGGCAACATCTCTGTATTGATATATAACCGCCAGTCCCCCTTGTAACGCAATAAGGTCTGTTTATAATCTTTTCCATTCACTTTCCCACGAATGGGTATGTACCCCTTATCTGTCCCAGCATCCTCAAAGAGGAGAACTAATATACTTTCAGGAACAAAAACAAAGGGGTTGATCCCTATGATCTCCAATTTAGCTTCAAAGACGGACATCTGTTTTTTTATTTAAGCAATATCAAAAAAATTAAGTGGTCGCCAGAATACTTTCTATCCGATCGAGTTCTCCTTGGCTAAACGCCAAATTGTCCAGCGCTTTTAATGAATCGAGTAATTGTCCGGCATTTCTCGCCCCGACCAAAACTGATGTCAGGCGTCTATCCTTCAACAACCATGCGATTGCCATTTGTGCAAGTGATTGTCCACGTTCTCCTGCCAAGTCATTCAAAGCAGACAATTTTATAATTAGTTCCGGAGTAATTGCCGTACTTTTTAAAAAATGCTCTCTTGAAGCTCTTGAGTCGGTCGGGATACCCTGTAGATACTTATTGGTCAACAGTCCTTGTGCCAAAGGCGAGAAAGCGATGACGCCAATTCCTTCTTCATCCAGCACATGCAGCAATTCTTCCTCTGCTGTACGAACCAACATGGAATATTTCGGCTGATGAATCAAACAGGGACATTTCAACTCCTGCAATATCGCTGCAGCTTTCTTTGCTAAATCAGCAGGATAATTTGACAAACCGATGTAGAGCGCCTTTCCCTGCCTTACGATATCGCTTAACGCACTCATTGTTTCTTCCAATGGCGTATTGGGGTCAGGTCTATGATGATAAAAAATATCTATATAATCCAGTTTTAGACGCTGTAGGCTCTGATGCAAACTTGCCATTAGGTATTTACGGCTTCCCCAATCACCATAAGGGCCAGACCACATTGTATAACCGGCTTTTGTAGCTAATAAAAGTTCATCCCGGTACCCCATAAAATCTGAACGCAATATAGCACCAAAATTCTCCTCCGCGCTCCCTGGAGGTGGCCCATAATTATTAGCCAGGTCAAAATGTGTGATACCGTGATCAAAAGCAGTACGTAGGGTATCCCTAAAGACGGACTTCTGATCGATATCTCCAAAGTTTTGCCAGAGTCCAAGAGAAATAGCTGGAAGATGGATACCACTTCTTCCACATCGCCTATAAGGCATCACATTATATCGGTTTGGATTGAATGTCACGTTGTCAAGTTTATGTATGCAAAATACAAAACTATTTTGAAGAGTTTGTGCTATTGCCCTGGTCAATACGAACGAAATATTTCACACCCCATCCTTTAGACTAATTTATACCATTCAATCTGGGGTATGCACAGAAGTATCACAATTATTTTTATATTTTTGATTATCGTCCAAGCATAACAGCAACTTTAACAACATTCTCATGACCGGTAGATTCTTTAGAAAATTCTATTTACATATTGTGATATGGGTCATTCTACTGTTATTACCTTTTATTACTTATCTCTATCAGCCCGATAAAATCGCTGATTTCAAAATCTATTCCGCACTATCCCATCTGGCCAATATCATATTTTTAGCGGCTAATTTTTATCTCCATTGCTACTTTGTCGCGCCAAAATATTTCTTCGGTCGCCGAAAGATTTTTTTCCTATTAATCGTACTGGGATTTGGGGCATATGTATTCCTCAATTATGTTATCGTATATTTTAATCCCGATGGCGAGTTTGTCCGTTTTAAAAAAGAAAATATTCTCTTTGTACGGCTTGTTATCGGTCCGGGAATTATCTACTCGCTCTGTATGATTACCTCTTCCATGATTTTCCTATATAATGAACAGGCGCGGCAAAAGGAATTAAATAAGCAGATTGCACTTGAAAAAACAACAGCCGAGCTGACCATTTTAAAACTCCAGATCAGTCCACATTTTCTATTCAACACACTCAACAATATTCGCTGGTTGATTCGCAAGCAATCGCCTGATTCCGAAGACTCCATCGTCAAGCTATCTGAAATACTACGTTATATACTTTATGAAGTTGATGGCCCGAAGGTCGAACTTTTCAAAGAAATCGACCATATGCGTAATTTCATTGCTTTGCAGACATTACGACTTCCGATTAAGGGGGACGTCGATCTTCACATTGAAAGCACTGTCAAGAATAGAATGGTTCCACCGTTGTTGTTTATTCATTTTGTAGAAAATGCCTTTAAATACGGTGTAGACAGTAAAAAAAGTCCACACATACAATTTCAATTCATTGCTATTCCGGGGGGAATCATTTTTAAATCTGTTAATAAGATATTGCAATCTACAGATCCTCAGGCAAATGAAGGTATCGGCTTGACCAATGTAAAACGAAGATTACTGTTACTTTATCCCAATCGACATGATCTTTCCATAAAGAGGACTGCAGATGAATATTTTGAAGTTACACTCAAACTAATGACAGATGAAGATTAAATGTATACTTATTGATGACGAGCCTTTCGCACTTAATTTACTTGAGGACGATCTGCTTCATTTTGGTCAAATTGAGATTCTACAAAAATTCAACTCACCTATAGATGCTGTTGATTATCTAAAAAAACATGCTGTTGATCTGATTTTTCTGGATATTCAAATGCCGGGACAATTAGGAACGCATTTTATTCGCGAGCTTGTCGATCCACCATTAATTATATTTACCACAGCCTATCACCAATATGCTGTTGAGGGTTTTGAATTAAATGCGCTGGATTATCTTCTAAAGCCTATTTCAAAAGAACGGCTCGCAGCCGCAATCCGCAAGGTAGCGGATATCATCACATTACGCGCTAAACATGTCTCAGAGAAAGATCATATTGTTGTCCATGTGGAATACAAAAAAACCAAGATCTTCCTCAACGAAATTAGTTACATCGAGGGACTGAAAGATTATGTAAAAATCTATTTAACTGACAGACAAGCACCTTTATTAACCCGAAGCAATTTACGGGGTATGGAGAAATTATTGCCAGCAAATAATTTTTTAAGAATACACAATTCTTTTATTGTCAATAAGGATAGAATCGAACATTGCACGCTGACGAAACTGACCTTACCCGAAGTAGCTTTGCCTATTGGTAAAAAATATGTCAAAAATATAGTGCAATTTCATGCAAAAGGGCAATCTGACCAAGATCATACTATTCGTTAGCATGCATTCGTCTACACAATTCGCCCGTCGGTCTACAGATGATTGTATAGTATAAAAATCATTTTCAAATTTGCTTGGTATCAATTCGCCTCATGCTGATTGATCGATCTTGACAGTAAAGAAAAAAATGAAAAAAATCATCGCTATACTTCTTACGGCAACTGCTGTTGCTAGTTTACATGCCCAAACAATGTCGGGAGGCCACCCCGGCAGTTACTCGATTGCTGAGGGCAAACTCTCCGGCCAACTTATCGACCTGCAAGGCAAACCAATAGCCCAGGCTTCCATCAGTCTCCTGCGGGTAATCATCGATCAATCCACTGGCAAAGAACGGGAGATCTTGTTCAAAAGCACAAGCTCACTTGAAAACGGGAAATTTAGCTTCTCGGCAATTTCCACAAAGGATAAATGGAAATTAAAAATAAGTTCAGTAGGCTACATTGCTAAAGATATCCCTGTTGAATATAGTTCCGAAAGCAAAATCTCAGACAAGGACCTTGGCAACATTGTATTGGCGGATGACAACCGCAAACTGGATGAGGTAACTGTCACGGGACGTAAAGCGCTGCTTGAAATGGATATCGACAAAAAAGTCTACAACGTAGAAAAGAATATTGTCGCAGCAGGTGGTACAGCGATTGACGTCATGCGTAATATGCCCTCTGTACAAGTTGATATTGATGGAAATGTCAAACTCCGCAATGCTGCACCAACTATCTTTGTAGATGGGAAGCCAACAACACTAACGCCAGACCAAATACCCGCTGACGTAATCGAAAAGATCGAAATCATTACGAACCCTTCGGCAAAATACGATGCTTCAGGAAGCATGGCTGGAATTTTAAATATTATCCTGAAAAAGAATAAAAAAACAGGTTACAATGGTATGGTAACTCTTGGGGCAGATCGTTTCGGTGGAACCAATTTTATGGGAAGTCTCAATTTGCGTCAAAACAAATTCAACATATCCCTCACGGGAATGAATATGCGTATGCGGACAAATACCGAAGGTGATAGCTATCGGAATAGCACAATTAATGACATTAGTTCTGAAGTTAAACAGGATATCGAAGGTAAAACGAAAGGAATGATCACCTTTGGAAGGCTTGGCGTAGATTATGATCTGAGCCCTAAAACAACCCTATCTGTTGCGGGAGTGCTGGTCGAAGGTAAATTTAAGCCGTATGAAAATTCTTCGATTTCGACGACAATTGACAATACCACTTCATGGAGCAATAGAATTTCAGCTTCGGAAAGAAGCTTTAAACCCCGTGGATTGCAGGCTGGACTTGTCCAAAAATTCAAAACCGAGGGTGAAGAATTGACCGCCGACTTTAATTATTTCGGTGGGACAAACAAATCCAATGGTACTTACACCACTAATTATTTAGAGAACGAGAAAATTATTGGTTCACAGATCCAAAAGAACGATGGATCTGGCGACAATAAATTTATGACCGTACAGGCAGATTATGTCAAACCATTCAAAAATGGGATGAAACTTGAGACGGGGGTTCGTGCGCAGATCAACAAGCTCAAAAACCTGAATAACAACTCGCTAAAAGGCTTAAACGATACGGATTTTAAGGATATTAACGCAGCATCAGCCAATTACAATAATAAAAATACCGTCTATGCAGCTTATGCTTCCCTTGGTGGCAACCTCAAAGATTGGGTATCCTATAAAGTTGGACTACGCGCAGAAAGTTCGACTTACGACGGCGAACTTTTGAATACAAACGAAAAGTTTCACAACCGTTACCCGCTCAGCTTATTTCCTTCTTTATTCCTGAGTAAAAAGCTCAGCGAAAAAGACCAACTGCAGATGAGCGTGACCCGTCGTGTCAACCGGCCGAATTTCTTTCAACTCATTCCTTTTGTTGACTACACAGACAGCTTGAATATCACGCGTGGCAACCCCGACTTGGTACCGGAATTCACAACCTCGGGAGAACTTTCTTACAGCCGCACACATGGAAAAGGCACGTTTTTGGCAACAGTATACTATAAACGTACAAACAATCTGATCACACGTTACCTGACGCAAGAACTCAACCCTATTACCGATAAAATGGATTTCATTAACACCTATATCAATGCGAATTCCAGTAAAAACTATGGTGCAGAGTTTACCTACACCAATAATCTAAAAAAATGGTGGGATCTGACGGCGGACCTCAACTTCTACAACTCAAAAATCGAGATTGATGACAATACGCCAGCAGCAGGTATGTGGACCGTGTTTGGTAAATTGAACAATACGTTCAATTTACAGAAAAACTGGAACTTACAGCTGGCAGTTGAATATCAAGGTAAAACAAATATGCCAGTTACCCAAAATCAGACATTCGGACCGCCAATGAATCAGGCTCAGAGTTCATCTCAGGGATATATTAAACCTTTCTATGGCATCGATTTTGCCATTAAAAAGAGTTTCCTGAAAAACCAGGCAGCTTCAGTGACATTAGCCGTAAACGATATTTTTAGAACCCGTGGCAATACCATTGTCTCCTCAGGTAATGGCTTCGACCAAAACTATTATCGTCTCTCCAATCCACAGCTCATCAAATTGAATCTATCCTATCGTTTTGGTAAAATGGACATGAATATGTTTAAGAAAAATAAAAACCAGAACTCAATGGAAGGTATACAGATGCAATAGCAGCCTAAACCATCGTCAACATAAGAATGGGTATATCTGATCAGATATACCCCATTCTTATACGACCGGTAAGCAAATTAAATAAGCTGTTTCGTTGCGCTATATTTTTCAATGATTGGCACAATTTCCAATAGATCATCGATCACATAATCGGGATCGGCTGATCTGAGTTGTGCTGAATCATGTGCTCCTGTTGTTATACCAATGCTCAAGGCACAGCCAGCTTGCTGTCCTTCCTGAATATCAATAATGGAATCCCCGATCTTCATCACAGAAGCAGGATCGGCAATCTCAAATTTTTGCATCGCTAGATCAATCATATCCGGATAGGGTCTGTTACGAGGTACATCCGATGCCGTAATTAAGGCATCCACATCTTTTCCGACCTTCCAATTCAGCTTCTCCAAAAGTGACTCAGCAGTTTTGCGATCGTAGCCCGTATTGAGCACACGCAAGATACCCTGCTCTTTCAAGATCGCAAAAAGCTCTTCTGCATTTGCATTCGGGTATATCTCCTCCACTTCATAAGCATGTTCCAACTGCTCCAAAAATAACGTAAACATGCGTTGAGCGATTTCATCGTCAACAAGATTCAGACTATTTTTAAGCACGGTCTTGATCGCCTGTAACTTTTCCTTGCCGGCTGCATGTGCCAATACTTCCGTTAAAGTAAGCGCATAGCCCCCTATATTATTAATCGCATTGCAAAGTGTTTTGTAAACTATATTATTCTCGTTCACAGTAGTACCCGCCATGTCAAATACCACCATTTTTATCGCTTCTCTCATCTACGTTCTTTTAAATGTTTAGCAAAAATAAAAAAATGTTAAATAAAACTAAACATTTTCTATATTAACTTATTGCTATATTTAAGTTAAGAAAGCATAGATTAACGCAGCACAAAATAATAAGTCCAACAGATCAATACGATTTGAAACGGTACTCTAAACCACAAGTATCCCGGACCTTTCCCATCAAAAGTCGTTGTTTCATAGTTCAGATGTTTTATACCGGCCTGTATATTTGTCGGTAATATCAATATAAAAAAGACGATCAAAAGTATGCCTGTAAGCCGGCTCAAAGATGGCACAAACAGACCAAAAGCACCCAAAACCTCCAATACCCCAGTGGCATAGATCATTTCTTTTTTGAATGGAATAACATCGGGAAGCATCAGCATCATGCCCTTGGTATAGATGATATGTCCAAGGGAAGTAAACAATAACATCGCTGCGAGAGCGATCTTTCCAGCTAGCTGATAGTCCATATAACCTTTATATTGGCGTATAACTAAGTTGCTTATAACAAATACTATAAATAAAACAAAAAGTGGTTTCATAATCTTTTTATTTCAAAGTTATTTGCATTTAAATTCTCAATCAATGAACATTTGTTAAGAAATTTCTTTCCGGATTCTACTCAGTGATTGGGGTCTGATTCCAATGTAAGATGCAAGATATTTTAGGGGGATGTTTTTAATTAACTCAGGTTGTTCCCGCATCAAATTGATATACCTTGTTTTGGCTGAATCCTCGAGTAAGGTAAATTCTCGTTTCATTTTCTTCAAAAAAATATCTTCTATTGCTTTTCGACCAATAAAATTCCCCACCTGCGTAGTTTTATATACAGTATTTAGATCATCAAAAGAGATCCGCCATAAGACACAGTCAGTAATCGCTTCGAGATTATAAGAAGATGGCTGTTGGGTAAGAAACGAATCATACGCGCTGACAAAAGAGTTTTCAAAAGCGAAACCAAAGGTAAAATCATAATCCATTTTTGGAATATTGAAGCGAACGATACCTTTTTCGATGAACGATAGATACCGCTCTGTTTTACCCATTTCCAGGATCAATGACCGTTTTGGAAAAATTGCTTTAGTCAGCATAGAAGAGAAAATATTCCAATCCTGGGGGTCCATCGTAATGAGCGAGTCGAAATGCTCTTTTATCTTATCCATGTAATTCGTATTTAAAAACAAGATAGAAACTTCCAGCCAAACAAGGAAAAACAATGGCACATCGATGTAAATTGAAATTCATCACTATGCTAGTATAATAACAAATCCATTTTCTGGGGTACAAAAAATAGAAAAAGCAGTACAAAACATGAGTATCCAACGATATCATTCATTTTTTTTCTATAATTGAATTATATGTAACCTTATTCAACGAAAAGAGAATGTTTGAAACTGGCCTAGTTAAGAAAAATGAAAATCATATAATGAATATTGGGGCTATCTATATTCAATGGGAAGGCCGGCTCCATAGAACAAGAAGTCAGCTAAATGATGAGTTTGTGATCACTTTGTCCAAATCTAAGCGTGGTGCTCACCACATCGACATGCGTGAACATGTCATGCGAGGCTATCAATTGCATATAGTCTTTCCCGGACAGCAGAGTCATTTCAGTATTTTGGATCATACTGTCACATATCAACTTCGGATAACTAAAAGAAATTTTGAAAAGGTTTGTTTTTCGTTACGTTTTAGTCTTTATGTATACAAAAAATATCCGATCCAACCGCTTACGGAGCTGGAATTTGGAAAACTTCTTTATGAGTTGGAGAATATCGGTAATGAACTCCATATGCATCGACCTTTACTCGAAATCATCTGTTCACGAACACGTATTACCCTACAGGAAATCAGTAGGATTTTAGAGCGAAAGATCAGTGATATTCATTCATTAACAATACCATCTGTTTTATTTAACTTCATACAACTTTTAGAACTCCACTACAATAAAGAACGTACTGTTGCATTTTATGCACAAAAATTGAACGTTACCTCCAACTATCTTGCCAAACTTACACGCCTTCATCTACAGACAACACCCATCAATATCATCAGAGACCATGTATTAACGGAGTCCATGCGCCGGCTAAGCCTCGTTCCTATAACAATCAAAGCTGTCATGTTTGAACTTGGTTTTGAGGATCAGGTTGCCTTTACTCATTTTTTCAAGAAAGCAAGCGGTATGTCACCGGGCGATTTCCAAAAGAGTACGTTAGGCTTCTGAAAGATATATGATGTGCCACAATGAAAAATTGAATCCTGTCTATTTCTTCGACA
Source organism: Sphingobacterium sp. (assembly GCA_031277685.1). GTDB lineage: Bacteria > Bacteroidota > Bacteroidia > Sphingobacteriales > Sphingobacteriaceae > Sphingobacterium. The sequence continues at coordinate 37,729 of JAITLV010000140.1, forward strand.
AGGTTATATTATCCAAAAACGCGTTTTCTATTCCCAGATTGGTAAATCCAATCCGGACAATCTTTTTATTTGGTTTGATTTCCGTAGCGGTCTCAAAACTAATTTCCTGTGTTTTACCCTTCTTTCCTAAATCCTTTATCTGTGTCTTCACATGCGATAGTTTTCCGGTCACCACAGTGACATCATCGACCTCAACCTGTGTATTGCTACCTCGACCCCAATAGCTAAGTTTAAATGACTGCTCTGGATCCAGGTAAACATATTGCTCTATTTTTTGACCCGGAGCCAATACCAACCCTTTGCTACCTTTTTCTCCAGCTCCTTCTTCGATCGTTGCTGCTCCTTCCCAAGGCGAAAGTCCAGCCTTACCTTCAAAATCAGGATTAGGAAGTTCATTGCCATCCTTTAACGGCCAGTTATATGCACGAATATAATCGACCTCCATATTGACCCCACCTTCGGATCCATAGGCTCCAAGGAATACATTCATAAAATGATTTGGCGCGTAGATCTGATTTTTATTTGTGTATTCTTTAATTAAATCTCCGTTGATATAATGCTTAATACTCGTTGGCGTCCATAGCACACCGTGGGTCACCCACTGTCCCACATGTTCGTAACCCTCCGCGATATGTGTCGCAAGATTACGTTGAAATACACCTTTTGGATCGACATGTCCATGAATCACAAATTGGGCTGTAATATATTCGAAAACATCAATTTCGAAAAGCTGTCCCTTGGGCCGTATGCCTTTAATACCATCGACCTCAGCTCCCTCCTGAAGATAATAACGAATATCTGGCCCGGGCGAATCGAACCAAAATGCTGTATTTGTTCCCTTGGGATTACCCTGGCGGTTGCGTCTCACCTTGACTTCAAAATACCCACCTTTGCTATTATCCAGCAGGTTTTCATTGGACTTCCAGTCATAGGTCTGTATGGACGAAATTTTTTGATTGCCACCTTCCGTAAAAATCCGGTTGGGAATAGTATCATTGACGTAAAGATTGATGGCTGATCCATTCAGTGTATAGGCAGGTTGTGGTAGCTGATCCAGTAACATTTCTTGCCTGGATTTTGAATTGAGATAATTCAAGGAAGAAAAATAGTTCGTCGTCCATTTATTCCGATTGAGTAACCGATCGCTAAACTCGTCCTGCCAATAGACTTCCATACCTGCAGGAACAGCTCTTGAACTTGGATTTTTTTGCACTTCATTCAATTCCGCATCATCCAGCCCCCATTTCTTCGAGGTATAGACTTTTCCATTCGCCAGTGTTTTACCTGAGGCTGATTCTACCCAGATATAATAGGTCGTTTCAGGATCTACCTGTTGAATATAATAACGTCTGGCCCCATCAGCCAATATTGCCTTAGTTGTCTGAGGTTTCTTATTCGTTTTTGACCAAAAGACCTTAGCCCCCGATAAATTCTGTTGATTGTCCTGCATGTCCAGGCGGATCCAACTACGGGTTCCCAAAAGCTGTAATTTTGCATTGGGCTTCACCGTTTGGGCCGATAGCCCTAGCACCGATAATACCTGAACGGTTGCAAGAAATATATATTTTTTCACAATTCTGTTATTTTAACGACAAACATCCTATAGCCAATTCTCTTTAGAGTAGGCTATAATCATACGATAATAATCAGAATTATCAGCATTGACAACTTCGATCAAAACGCAACCGTTTGTTCAATTTAAGCACAAAGACAAATACATTCAATTCAACTGTATTTCTTCCTTTCATTGCCAACTTAAAGTTCTTTATTTTGTATATTGGTTTAGCCAAGTTGACAATTTGGTCAAATACACGTTTTTTTTAAGCTTTATTTTTAATCCAGTATGGATACAGGAAATGATTTTAATCAGTCGAGCGCTCTTGCCCAACATTGGGTTGATGCCTGGAATTTACACGACTTAGCGGCAATTATGCAACATTACAGTGAAAACATCGAATTCCGTTCGCCTGTTATTCAAAAAATGGGTGTCCATCCCGAAGGAATAATAAATAACAAAGAAGAACTAAAAGCCTATTTCGAAAAAGCACTGGTCAAGTACCCGGATCTCTATTTCGAGCTCTTCCATATACTTGAGGGTGTAAACTCAATGGTGATTTTCTACAAAAGTATCAGCGATTCCTTAGCTGCAGAATACATGGAATTGGACAGACAAGGGAAAATATGTAAAGTTTCGGCGCATTATAAGGGATTATAAAAAACATACACCTGCTCCAGATCTGACCCTGAGGAGATCTATAAATCTAGCATAGGATGTGATGTTTCAATAATACTCCCTACGAAATTAGCTTATCCAACAGGTTTACAAAGCAAAGAAAAATGCACCCGAGGTATTAATCAGATGCTAAAGTTTCATCCAACAATACGGTGAGTGCATTTAATAACTATAAAAATTCATTCTTTATTCAAGAAAAACGGCTACTGTTACTGGATCAGCTGCTACCCGAACCTGTTTTTCCTCTGCTCCCTTTTTGCTATTATACTTCAGTGTATATGTTTTATTCTTTTCCACAACAAATTGTAATCGATCATTTGCATCTTGCCTTGCATCTTTTGTAGATCCTCCCCCTACTTGATCTTTCTCCTGAAAAATATCTACATTACATTTTTTTCGATCCTCGGGTGTGGTTTTAGTCTCAGTTTCGTAAGCAATAACATAAATTGTCGTATGTTTATTATCCGTATTAATTTGCTGTTGCTGTTCATTGTACAACGCAGTATAGACCGGAGTTACATTGACAGCATGGACATACTTCAGCTCTGTATCCCAGGCTAAAGGAAAGTATGTTTCTGTAGACTTGAAAGAGGAAGCATAAATGGCATGTTGTCGATTATTCACATCCGCTTTACCGGCATCTGCTAAAAACCAAGAGCGATTCAATTCTTTATCTGGATAATATTCAGTAAAATACCATTTCCCATCTATCCAGACTTCACACCAATTGTGATTTCCACGGTTATCATACCAATTTAAGGTTCCTGCGACACGTGATGGGATACCAACAGCGCGAAATGCGTCCGTCAATAGAATGGATAGCCCGCTACAGGACGCCATGCCTTGATCAATTGATTCCGAAGGGGATTGATCAGGTCGCTTCCTTTGCGTATTATAATCGACCATTACCTCATCCCGAATATTTTTATTGACGGCAGCAATAGCCTCTCGTAATGTTTTACAGGATTCCACATATTTAGAAAATCTGTCAAAAAGTTCCTCGCGCCATTCGTCCCTATTTTCATTGAGCACAGCATAAGGTAATACTTCATTTAAGAAAATAGAATCTGGCAATTGCTTCGTCCAGGGAAACTTAGCTTTGGCCCGGTAGGCCAATTCAATATTTCGTAATAGAAAATCGCTACTTAATGACTCAAGATCGCGTTGTGGCATATAAGAAATCAAGAAGACTGCTCCTTCTTTCATATTTTCGGGTACATCTTGGAGTACTTGCTCCAATGAAGCCCTATTGCTACCTGCCTTTACAAGAGCTGTTTCAAGAAGCTTGTCATTTGGTTTGGAAATAGCACTATCATGCTTAGATTGTGCTAGACATAAGTTGAAAAATGATACCGATAAGGCAAATAATAAAGCAGGTAATTTCATAAACGTGTTTTTTGAAAATCAAAGCTACTAATTCTTGATAAATACGTCCGAATACATTTGGATAGTAATTACCGAAATTTTCTCGTTCATCTTTGGTAACACTAACCGAATCAACGGGCCTTTTATCTAAAAAAAAATAAAAACGGACATTTGGTGTTATTTAAAACAAGTACATTGTACTGAAAAAAAGAAGCAATTCAATACGATATCTTTAAATTCTATAGATGCTGTAGCAAAACTTGCTTCGGTTTTCCTAAATTTATCCGATAATCAGTTAAGCAAGGTACTGTCAACAAAGATGGAAACATTCGATAAGGATAAGGAATTATTATTAGCCATTTCAACAGGGGACGAAAAAGCATTTGGCGAATTATATAAAATCTATTATGCCAAGCTTATCCATTTCTTAAAGAAGTTTACTTTTGATGACCCCTCCAAAGCTGATGACATTCTTCAGGAAGCTTTTCTCCGCGTTTGGCTGTACCGAGACCGTATCCTTGAAATCGACAACTTTCAAGCTTGGTTATATAAAGTGGTCAGCACTGAAAGCTTAACGTTTCTGCGCAAAGAAGTTCATGCGAAAAACAAAGCTGCTCGACTAAAACTACAATACGATCAAGAGCTTATGTCCAATATACAGCTGCCCCGCCTGATGGAATTTGATGAGATCAAAAAGATTGTCCACCAGACTGTTGCCAATATGCCGGATCAACGCCGGAAAATATATCTGCTCAGCCGAGAAGAACATCTCAGTTCCAAAGAAATCGCAAGCCGACTTGCAATTTCAACAAATACAGTACACAACACGATCAGTACCTCCTTAAAACAGATCCGGCAAGCACTTTCAGATCAAGGCTACCCTATTTCCTTCGGTATCTTATTGCTATTAAAAATTTTTTAAAAAAAATTTATTCCCCAATAGTAGTCCTCCTAAAAACTGCGTTCATATAATCAAAGAGGGAATAAGATTACTTTTTCTTAAAATTTTATCAAACCATTATCATGCACCTAAACCGGATAGACTATCTGCTGGAACGCTATTATTTACAACAATTGACAGAAACCGAATGGTCTGAACTGGATTTAGCGCTACAGCAATATAATCAAGAAACACTCGGACAGGCTTTTATTCGATTGATGGAAAAGCATAGCACGAATCAGGAGACATCAGCCACATTGGAGGTTTCACAGATTGAACGCATTTTAGCAATTGATAAAATTTCGACTGCCGAAACTGTAACAGGTGAGGTTTTAAAAATACCTACAAAACAAAAAAACAAAGTTTTCCGTTTCAGTTATCGCATTGCAGTGGCCGCGGCCTGTATGCTTATGATTTGCGGAATATATTGGTATCAGCATGAACCGATAAAAACATCACGTCAACCACCACCCATGGCCGATTTTACGCCCGGACGTGATGGTGGAATGCTCAGTATGCCCAATGGAAAATTCATCCAGCTAGATAACAACACTGGTCATACAAATGCACTGCATGTCAGTGCGGGGGTCTCCTTAAAGTACGATAGCGCACAGGCCATTTATTCGTTGATCCAGCCCAGTGCCCAGCAACAAAATATTTACCATACTATTGAAACGCCCTATGGAAGGCGCTATCACCTTACTTTGAGCGATGGCACACAAATCTGGTTAAATGCAGGCAGCAAATTACGTTTTCCAATTGCATTTCATGGCACATTTCGTGAAGTTTTCCTGACGGGAGAGGCCTATTTCGAAGTAAGCAAAAACCCACACTTACCCTTCTTAGTCAATATCAGTAACAATGCGTCTAAAGTTGAAGTATTGGGGACACATTTTAATATCTCTTCCTATCCCGAAGATAATGGCTTTATCACAACACTAATGGAGGGAAAGGTGCGCATTTTTAATAAACAGTCAGAATTGATTTTAAGGCCCGGTGACCGTGCCGTTAGCCATGCGGATGGTTCGATCCAATTGAAAAATACCAATATGACCAATACAGACATTGACTGGAAAAACAATTATTTCAGCTTTTCGGATGACAATATAGAATCTGTTATGCTGGAACTCGCACGCTGGTATAATATCAAGGTAGCGTATGACGGTGCAAAACCGACAGCGACATTTTCTGGCAAAATCGGAAAGAAACTCAGCTTCACTCAGGTCATGGAGATCATCGGTGGAACTGACATTCAATATAGCCTGGACACAGCAGCCACGAATCGCAAAGTTATTATCAAAGTGAATTATTAAACCTAAGCACGTAACGGTTACTGTTCGCTTTGCAGCGAACAGTAAATAAATTATAAAACTAAATTTAAAACCAATTTCTAAGTATGAGACACTTTGCTCCAATTAAGTGCCCTTTCAAATATGCCGATGTGCATTTTTGGAAGCGAAAAGCATCATTAATGCTGACATTCAAATGCAGTGTTGTATTTGCCGGTATGAGCTTGCAATCTATTGATACGCTAGCTTTCTCCCAATCAGCAACTCATAGCAATCAGCGTATTCTACTTTTAACAGCACTCAAAAAGGTAGAAAACAAAACTGGACTGGTATTCTTCTATAAATCCGGAGATATCAAGGATATCTGGGTAGCAGATCCCAACCTGCTCAACAAAAGCAATCAAAAGGTGCTAGAAGAGCTCTTTAGCCAGATCCCTTTCCAGTATACCGTAAAGGGTAATACAGTAGCCATCAACAGGATTAACACATTGAAACCCATATCCGGCACTGTAAAAGACACAAAAGGTGAACCTATTGCAGGTGCAAGCATAACGATCAAGGGTACCGCTAAAGGTACATCGACAGGATCTGATGGTGGATTCACTTTAGAGGTGACTGAAGGTGAAATTATCTTGATTCGTGCCGTAGGCTATGATCCCGTGGAAATTCCAGCCTCCAATGTGGCACAATTGAAAAATATTGTATTAAAGCAACAAACACAGCAGCTCGAAGAGATGGTCGTTGTAGGTTATGGTACCCAGAAGAAGGCAGTTGTATCTGGTGCGATAGCTAGCGTAAAAGGAGACGAACTGGCGAAATCTTCTTCCATTAACCTTTCCAATTCATTCGCAGGCCGTTTGCCTGGTGTGACCGCCATGCAAAATAGCGGCGAACCTGGTGGTGATGGTTCTACTATCCGTATCCGTGGTATTAACTCATTATCCGGAGGTAACAGCAGTCCGCTAATCGTTATCGATGGTGTACCTTCAAGAGCTGGTGGTATTGATCGGCTCAATCCTAATGATATTGAGAGTGTTTCAGTATTAAAGGATGCGTCAGCGGCAATCTATGGTTCAAGAGCCGGGAACGGCGTTATTCTAGTTACAACAAAACAGGGAAAACCAGGAAAACCTCAGTTTACCTATGACTTCACTTATGGTATTCAGCGTCCTACCCGCGTTCCCAAAATGGCCAATTCGGCTCAATACACTGAAATCATCAATGAAGTAACCAATCTATATCCCGAAGATCCCTCGAAATGGTCAGAAATCTGGAAAGAAATCAATACGGGAACAGGTAAATATACAAGCAAGAACGGCCTTAAAGATCCCGCTTTTACCCCTGACCAGCGACAAAAATATATCGACGGATCGGATCCACTACGCTATCCAAATACGGATTGGTTTGGTACTACGTTAAAAAACTGGGCTCCTCAGCAACGTCACAATGTACAGATCACAGGCGGCACAGAAAACAGTAAGTATCTTGTTTCTTTAGGTTATCTAAATCAAGATGCTATCTATAAAAATTCAGCCACCTATTACAAACAATACGATCTGCGGACAAATCTTGAGTTTAAATTGAATGACTACATCACCGCACGTCTAGCAATAACAGGCCGGGAAGAAGCGCGAAACTTTCCGACCCGAAGCGCATCAACAATTTTTGGCTATTTAATGCGTGGACTGCCAACATACATTGCAACCTGGCCCAATGGACTACCAGGACCTGATCTAGAACAAGGTGCCAATCCGGTTGTCATTACTACTGGCGATACCGGTTATGATCGTAATACGCGCGATTATCTACAGAATACAGGAGCTATTGATATTAAAATACCTGGTGTCAAAGGCCTCAAATTGACAGGAACTGCCTCTATTGATAAATATTGGCGACGTAATAAACGATGGGAAACACCATGGACACTCTACGATTGGGACAAAAAAACATTTGAATCCGATGGTGTAAGCCCCAAGCTAAAACCATATATCCCTTCTGGAATAGAACCTAAAGCTCAACTCAGAGAAGCACAGGAAGATCAGCTGGCAGTGAATCTTTCTGCCCTTCTATCTTATGACACAACGTTAAAAGGAGGGCATAATCTCTCCGCTATTGCCGGACTAACACACGAAAAAGTAACCAACAACGGTTTTTTTGCCAATCGGATGGACTTTGCATCCACACAGATCGAACAACTGGGTTTTGGCGACCGCGAACGACAGACAATGGGTAATGAGAACGTCTACGATCGGGCTCGATTGAGTTATTATGGGCGGCTCAATTACAATTTTAACGAAAAGTATCTTGTTGAGTTTAACTGGCGGGTTGACGGATCCTATGTATTTCCGCAAGATAAGCGATTTGGGTTCTTTCCGGGTGTTTCAGCGGGCTGGCGCATTTCTGAAGAGCACTTTTTCAAAAACAACATCAGTTTTGTGAACAATTTGAAGCTACGGGCTTCTTGGGGACAAATGGGAGCTGAAGCGTATTATGGAGATAATCTACAGGAATATAAATACTTATCTTTGATGAATACGGGATCCGGTGTATTCAATGACAAAGTATTTCAAACTTTATATGAAAGTGATATTCCAAATTATCAATTTACCTGGGAGGTCGCCAATAACAGTAATATTGGTTTAGACGCATCCTTTCTTCGAAACCGATTAAATCTGGAGCTGGATTATTTCTACAACAAACGGACAAAAGTACTGACCAAAAATCCGGGCGTCATCCCCCAAAGCTCTGGTATTGCAGACAATTTACCCATCGCCAACCTTGGAAATTTAACCAATAAGGGATACGAATTTAAACTCACGTATAGCGATCGTGCCGGTGAATTGAACTACAACATTGGTGTTAATGGCGGATATGCTAAAAATAATGTCCAATATTCCAGCGATCCTCTCAATACATTAGCTTATCAGCAACAGGTGGGAAAAGTCACTGATTCCTGGTTAGTATATTTATATGATGGTGTATTCAAAGACCAGGCAGCAATTGATGCAAATACCATAGATTACAGCGGAGTAGGTCTAAATGGCTCGTTGCGACCCGGTGACATGAAATTTGTCGATTACAATGGTGATGGCAAGATTAGTAGTGATGACAGGGTTCGCCTGGATAAAAATGGCAGCCCAACGTTCACGGGGGGCTTTAATGTCGGTGCACAGTACAAAGGATTCGATATCAGCGTACTGCTACAGGGTGCTACGGGCGGAATGAGAAAAACCGGCGTAACTGTCTCGGGTTTAATTGGGAATTATCTGGAATGGTCATACGACAACCGATGGAGCATTGATAATCCAAGTGATAAGGATCCGAGGTTAACAAACCGGAATGACCGTTATTATATGAATGATAATACCTATTGGATCCGCAGCAATCAATACCTTCGATTGAAGAATGTGGAGCTTGGCTACACCTTTCCACTTGAATGGTGCAAACGCGTTGGTCTTAACTCCATTCGCTTGTATGCTAATGGCATTAACTTGATTACTTGGGACAAAATTAATATTTGGGATCCGGAATCCGATAATAGTGACGGTATTTTTTATCCCCAATCGAAAATTGTCAACTTCGGATTCAAAGTTGGATTATAATTCTATTAAACTATTAAAATCAATGTGATGAAGACAATCATAAAACATAAAACACTTTTTATATTAACGATAAGCTGCCTTCTTACCGCAGCCTGTAAAAAGGACTTTCTAAATCTTACACCACGTGACCGATTCTCCGACGAAAAGGTTTGGCAAGATCCCATTTTGGCAGAAAAATTCATCAGTGACATTTATAATGCATTTGAGAACAGCAATTCGGGTTTTACTGAACAAATGCAGGCTTCAGCAACAGACGAAGCAATCTGGAACCATACGGATGCTTTTTTATTGTTAAACACTGGAAATATCAACGGAGCTGCTTTAGGTTGGGATGGTACATCTAGATGGTGGGAACGTATGTACAAATATGTTCGATTTTGCAATATCGCTGTTGAACGATTAACTGACCCGAACAAAAATGGCATTACAGATCAAATGGTTAAGAATAAACTTTTGGCTCAAGCCTACTTTATAAGGGCGTATTGCTACCATCAATTGCTACGCTACTATGGTGGTGTTCCATTAATTACCAGCAGCTACGCTTATACTGAAGATCCACTAACCTATCAGATCAAACGGAATACTTATGAAGAATGTGCCAACTTCGTGATCAAAGACTGCGATGAGGCCTCAAAGCTACTTGGCAGTGAGAAATTGGACAAAGGACGTGTAACAGCACTCGCAATTTTAGCTCTGAAGTCCAGGATGCTACTTTACGCTGCTAGTGATCTGCATGACAATGCCAAATTAACGGCCAAAGTCACTAATCTAAGTGACTTAAAAGATAAACTGCCTTTATTATGTTATATGAATGGTTCCCAACAAGAGCGGTATCGCCTGGCACAAGCTGCAGCCAAAGCTGTATTAGATGCAGGAAGCGGTTATAAGCTCAACCTTTCTGCTCCGGCAACCGCTACAGAAGGCCAGGCAAATTATAAAAGTATTGCGATGGGAGGAGGAAGTAAAGCTCCTGGCATAGACCCCGCTGCCGCTGCCGATCTTCTTTTTGCCCGTTATTATATTACGGAGAGCAGTTCATCCCACGCTAGAGACAATGGTCCTAATGGTTACCGAAACTGGGGCGGCAATCAACCTCTTGGCTGGTTGGTCGATGACTATGAGCTGGCTGATGGCAGTAAATTTAACTGGAACAATCCGACACACAAAGCATCGCCATATAAAAATAGAGACCCTCGTTTTTATGCTTCAATCCTATATGACGGGGCAGACTGGAAGCCAAGAGACAAATCTGGCTATGGTTTTGACCCCGCAAATCAGATTCAAACAGGTGCCTATGATATAATAGTTGATGGAAAATTGACCAAAGTTTCCGGACTTGATACCAAGCAAAGTTCCGTTGAACCCCATAATGGCACCTGGACAGGATATTACATTCAAAAATTTATTGACCCAGACCCCAATATTGTCGATGCACAGGGCAGGCAATTCGTTCCCTGGCCATATTTTAGATTTACCGAGGCTGTATTCAACTATATTGAAGCATCTATTGAACTAGGTGAAACCGGAACAGCCCGAGACTGGCTCAATAAGATTCGATACCGTGCGGGTATGCCAGCCATTACAGCCGATGATCAGCATACATTACGAGAAGCCTATAGACACGAACGCCGGATAGAAATGGCTTACGAACAGCAGCGCTTCTTTGATGCACGACGCTGGCTGATTGCCGCAGAAACTCTGGGACGCAAGGTCACCATCATCAAGGTTGATGGAAAATTTAAACCCGGAAAATCACTCACAGGTAATTATAAGCATGATGAAACGGTTTATGATTATACTTATACGCCACAGGAATTCAACACAAAAGAAGATCGTGCCTGGAAAAATCAACTTTACTTCTTACCTCTTTCACGGGATGAGATCAGAAAGAATCCCCTATTGGTTCAAAATCCAGGCTATATTGAATAGTTAGCTTGTTAAAAAATCAATACTTAAAAGGCCACATCTATCCGCGATGTGGCCTTTTAAGTATTTGATGATTTTAAATATCGATATAATTAGTCTTTTGCTCAAAAAGGATTTTCAGTCATTGAGACATTCCTTGACTCCCTTTATTAATATACTAAATGTTGGAAATAGATCTTTAATTACTCTTTTCCTCACGAACTAGAAAATCATAGGAGTACCAGAACTTCAATAATGAAAAATTGTCCAGACTTCGGAGCGAATAACTCAGCGGAAAGTCAAATGAAGTACGCTGTTTTTCAAACTCTTTGTTAAATTCTGTGATCAGTTTAGTTATTCCCTGCAATCCATTTGCACGTTTGATAAAACTTTCCTTCCGACCACCTCGTAAATAAATTAATAGATCCGAAGCATTTAGGATAGTTTCTTCCTTTTCCGTCAAAGGATTTCCAGCCAACAATTTATCAAGCGCATTTTTGAAATCAATTCGTGGGTAATCACTTTCTCCCATTAAAATAACATGGGTACCATAATTCACAATATTTGTATAGTAGGGATTAAAGCCGGATTGTTTTAATTGGATAATATCTTTGCTACTAAAGGCGGAGGAAAACTCATTAAATTGTGCCATTAATGAAAATGCAATATTTTCACTGCGCATCAAGCAGCTATAGGCCCTTTTGATTGTTGTAGAATCATGATGTTCAACTAGTTTTAATACACTATCGACGTCAGGACTATTATTGAGATGATAGCGAATGGATTCATAATCAAAAAAATCCGTTATAGAAAAACCTGATAGGGCCAACGCTGAACTTTTGTTTTTACGAGCATATGAACGAATTCCATCGAAAGTAGGTAGGATTTTCGCCGTTGAAATAACAGTAGTTGAAGGTACAATTGTAATTTTAAATGGTTTATAGTGGCTCCGCAGAGAAGTTAACTCTACCGTAGGTATCGTATCTTTCAATCCCCAAACCGTTCCTAAATAAAAATTTTTATCTATGGTTTGGTCTACATAAATTTGGTTTACTGAAAAACCGACAGAACGACCAATAAATTGAAACTTTTTAGATAATGTACCACCGTCGATTTCCAAGGCGTCTGGATCAACTTCCTCTTTGTCACAGCTGGACAATAGGAATAAACCGAGCAACAGTACAAAAATATATTTCATCATTCAATAATTACTCGTTCCCCAAAAGTCAAAACATTTCCATTTATCAGTAGCAAGGCTAAAGGCTTTTGGTTCTTTATCAAAGATATATAAAAATACCTATTCAACCTACATAAAAATCAGATTAACAAATGAATAAGGAAAAATTCATTTCCTTATCGTACAAAAAGCTGGCTTATAGACAACTGAAATAGTGATTGATAAAAAAAATGGATAAAAAAACAAAAGCCGTTGGAATGGGGAATTCCACACGGCTTTATTCTAACCTAATGAAAAACATCGATACCATGACTGGTATGGTGTTGATCTCCTAACGTCAAATATATCAAGTCTATTTCTTCCATGTATCCTCCATTTACAATTCGTAGCTTACATTTACAATTCGTTTCGTTGGCAACCAAGTCTTCACCTTTTGATATGAATGGCTTATAGGTTTTCGTCATAACAAATAGCAAATGTCAATTCGTTATTCCCCTAGCCACAGCAGACATTCGTTAAAAAAAGAGAACAATAAAATATTGAAATATGTCAGCGATTATCTGTTCTGCTGTATTTATTTTCATGAAATTATTAGCGTTTTTCAAAGTCATTGATTTTCCATCTATGCTTTGTAATTATTTTTATTTTAAATCAGTCTAAATAATTAAATTAATTATATGTTTGCGCCGACAAATAATTTAGACTAATTCAATATTAACAATGAAAAGATCTTTTCTGGGGCTTATTTTAAGTCTGGGATTGGTAGGTGCTACACATTTGGATGTGTCGGCTCAAAGTAAAGGGGTATATGGGCGCGTCAAAACAAAAGATGGCGCACCTATCGAGTCAGCAACAGTAACGATTGCAACACTTGGAAAATCAACCTCGACTTCCCCTGACGGCAGTTTCCATTTTTCAAATCTTCCAGATGGAACATATACGATTCGAATTAAAAGTATAGGTAATGTTGTTGAGGAACAGACTGTAACGGTCAAAGATGGTAAGGCACTGGCAATTAACATCGCTATGAATATTTCCGAATCACAGCTGGAGCAGGTTGAAGTAATTGGTTATAATTCCCATAATAATAAGACGGTCCATGTGGGGAAAGCGGGTATTATTGATAAAGACCTCCCTCAAAGCGTACAGATTATCAATGAACAGGTTATTGCAGATCAACAAGTCAACCGATTAAGTGACGCACTCAAAAATGCAAATGGCGTTGCGTTAGGTGCCAACCGTGGTGGAGTAAATGAAAATTTTTATGCGAGAGGTTATAGTCTGGGCGCAAATAATATCTTTAAGAACGGAATCAGAACAAACAATGGTGCCTCTATAGAAGCTTCGACTTTAGAATCCATAGAAATTTTAAAAGGTAGCGCAGCTTTATTATATGGTGGCGTCAGTGGAGGTGCTGTAATTAACATGGTCACAAAAAAACCTAAATTCAACTATGGTGGTGAGGTGAGTTTCCGAACAGGGAGTTATGATTTTTACAAACCAACAATAGATGTTTATGGACCACTATCCGACAAAGTTGCTTTCCGTCTAATAGGAACTTATGAAAACGCCAAAAGTTTTCGTGATGTTGTTGAAAATAAACGTACCTATGTCAACCCTTCACTATTGATAAAAGCCTCCGAAAAGACGGAGATCGAGATAAATGGGGATTACATGAAGGCCAATAATACGCCAGATTTCGGTATTGGTACAGTTGATGGAAAAATCGATAGATCACTTGGCAGAAACAGGTTTCTAAATACAGTCTGGGCATTTAATAAAACCGAACAAGCAAATTTTCAAACGGCCCTAAATCATAAATTCAGTGACAATTGGAAATTAAATATTGCTTTAGGCGCGCAATCCTACAATAGAGATTACTTCGGTGCTGAACGTGTACAAATTCAAGCAAATGGAGATTTAAACATCGCCTTGAATAAAACACAGTCCAAAGAAATCACGACAAATCAGCAAGTAAATCTTACCGGAAAGTTCTATACAGCAGGAATTAAACATAATTTATTAATCGGTGCTGATGCCGATCAATCCGATACGAAGAATTTTACGTTTACAATTAGTGATAAGGGTAATGTGACCGGACCGGACGGAAAAACAACGGCAGTATATGATAAAATCAATATCTATAAACCTGGTGGAGAGCGTACAGATATGCCTGATGCATCATTCAAAAATTCCACAAGAACAGATATCTACCGTTCGGGGGTATTTGTACAGGATTTGATAGAGCTATCTGAAAAGTTCAAGGTATTAGCTGGGGTAAGATATACTTATCAAAAAACACCCGAATCAAGGATTATAGATAACCAGGGAAACCAGAGCCTGACTGTAAATAAGCCGTCTGGTCCCAAAATTGATAAAGCCTGGTCTCCCAAGTTTGCCCTTATTTACCAGCCTATCGCCAGTTCAAGTATTTTTGTGACTTACTCGAGCAACTTTGAAGCCAATGCTGGATACGACAAGGAATATCGCTCATTGGGGCCTTCTATCATCGACCAGTTTGAATTTGGTGTAAAAAATGAGTTTATGAATGGCCGCTTGACAGCGAATGCCTCCGTCTACAGAATTAAAAATAATAGATTCGCACAAGCGATTATTTCAGAAAATGGTACCATTAAGGATGCATTAATGAAAGAATTTACCGGAGAGACAATGTCCGATGGTGTAGAGCTTGATTTACGTGGGCAATTGACAGAAGGCCTGAATATTATCGGCGGTTACAGCTATAATTTCAGACGATACACCAAAACCAGTGAAATGGGTAATGCTGAGGGAGAAAGACAGGTTGGCTCTACTCCACATACAGCAAATGGAACGATATTTTACACCTTCCAGAATGGAAGTATAAAAGGCCTTAAACTAGGATTTTCCACATTTTATACAGGTCGGCGAAATGCTGGATGGAACAATAGCAAAGCCAATATTAAAGATGGCTTAAACCGTCTAATTTCAGTCAGTCCATTCACAACCATTGACTTTTCTGCTGGGTATACTTACAAAAATTGGAGTATTCTTGGAAAACTGTCCAATATCACCAATGCATTCAATTATTATATCCATGAGAATTATAGTGTAAATCCCATACCACCCCGTAGTTTTATGGCAACACTTTCGTACAAATTCGAAAAAAAATAGTTTATTTTTACGACAAAAAAGGAGCCTTAAGCTCCTTTTTTATTCTTCCGCTGAAAGATAGATGTGGTTCAGCCATTGCACGCAAAAAATCCTGGCTAAGATGGTCTAGCTTCACGTAAAATATCAAATACACGTTCTTTGCGCAAAAGCCACATGCCGAGTTTCTCTTCGGCAACACCCTCCAAAAGCTGATAGGTAAAGACAAGCCCTTTATCCTCTTCTAGTCTGACGCCCAAATGTTTCATTACCACCCCTTCCCTTTTTAAAATGGAAGAAATTTCAATAATATGGGAAGATAATAAAAATACACTGTTGCCATATCCCCGAAGGCAGTGCATCAGTTCCAATGTCGCTTCACTTGCATCGTTATGATTTGTTCCTTTAAATAATTCGTCCATGAGGATAAACATCCTTTTACCTTTTGCCAAGAGCTCTGCCAAGTGTTTTACACGTAAGACCTCATTAAAAAAATGGCTTGCTCCAGCATTGATATCATCGCCCAAATTTATTGTTGCCGATATCCCATCGAAAAGTATAGTTTCCATGCTATTAGCTGGAACAGGAAAACCCAAATGTGCCAAATATACACAAGCTCCTACCGTTTTTAACAATGTCGACTTACCAGTCATATTAGCCCCTGTCAAATACCATAGACTACTCTCCCGTTCTATTTTGATATCATTCTTAACTGGATCTTCTAGAAATAAATTATATGCACCACCGATCGCGACCATATCCGATCCAAGATCGCTATCCTTAATTTTAGGAAAAACGAGATCTTTCCCTTCGATAGATTGTGCAACCCCAGACAAAGCATCTAACTGGTATAACATAGCAAAGGCCTCTCTTATCAATTGTCGTTTTATATTCCTAAAAATATAATCATATTTAATCATCAATTCTATCGGAAATCTATTCTTTAACAACTGCTCAAACTCTTCTCTATCGATATCCTCTATTATATTATCAATGATATCGCAAAAACTACCAACCCGCCAAAGTGTGGGATTCTGTTCCTTAACCGACTGAAGAAATACAGTGAGGAAATCTATTACTTTCGCTATTTCGTGAATGGAACGCTTAATCAATATGTCACGTTTTTTGAAATCGTTTGAAAGAAAACTCGTCGAAACCAATTCCAGGTAGTAGGAAGCTTTGCTTGCGGAATATGGTTCCACTGGCAAAGACAGGTATTTCTCGAGGTCCTGCATCATGTATTTGTCCAGAATGCCCGTCATATCTTTTCCGCGCAAGAAACAGATGAGCTGCTGCCTATATTCTATTTCAGATTTCGTAAGGAGAGGTTCAAGAAAATAGTTATACAACATATCCCTTCCACCCTGGGTTACTGTTTTATCAAAAAAATCAATGAGATCCCTGTACCTACTGTTGGTAATGTTTAAATCTATTAAAGTTTGTTTGTCGACTATAAACATGATTTACTTTAAATGAGGCTACTTCGTACGTTTATTGGCAATATATCCACTTAAACCTACCTAAATTCATCTTAATTAGCAATACATGTATCAGAATAGTTATATTATTTGCCTTACCTAAGTTCCAACAATCAATAAACAGCAAAAATAAGCCATCACTTTAATCAAAAAAAAACACCCGATAGCATGGGGTACTCCGGGTGTTTTAGCCATATTATTAACCTATTTTATGAAAAGTGCCCGTGATGGGCAACACTAAAGTAGAAAAAAACTTTGTATAAACAAAATAAAAAGTTAAAAAAATCATATTTATAATTCACGCTAAACCGGTTGAACATTGATTTAGATAAATAAATAATCCGCCTGTCTTATGAGACATGTTGACTACTCGTTATCCCCATGTAGAATATTAACAAGGAGATAACAAGGTGTTAATAGGAGAATAATAGGGGCTTAACAAGGATACCCCCCTATTATCCCCCTATTAATATACTATAAAAGTAGTATTACTTCACTTTTAAATATGATGGTGGTATCAGCTTGGTAAATACAAAGTATAGCACCATTCTATTTTGAGATGTTTATTTGTTGAATTACAAAAATAGGCAGATGCTCCAAAGGAAGACAGGGCGCGCTGTGATTACGATATTTTGCTTAATTTTAGGTCATTAAATAACTGTACACTATGACCCATCGTGAAGTCCTGAGGCAGCATATCAATAAAACCGTTCAGCTGAACGATGAACAATTTGACTATTTCTTTTCTTTTTTTAAACCGGTATCATTTAAAAAGAAGCAGTCAATTATTACTCTTGGCGATCGCGTAGCATGTGAATATTTTGTCCTCAATGGGTGCCTCAAAACTTTTGTGGTTAATGATGAGCAGCGAATGCATATCCTACAGTTTGCCACACAAACATGGTGGGCATCTGACTACAATGCTTTGCATAATAATACGCAAGCGACGGTCAACCTGGATTGTGTAAGCGACGCTGATACACTTTGTCTCCATGCGGAGGATCGTGAACGTGTATGCAAAGAAATTCATGCTGTGGAAACATTTTTAAGATGGCGTGCCAACAAAGGTTATATAGGTTTACAAAAGAGAATTTTATCCTTACTAAACAATGATGCACGTAGCCGCTATGAGGAACTGATGCAGCAATATCCTGAACTTTATAATCTTGTTCCCAAACACCTGATTGCCTCTTATCTTGGCGTATCTCGGGAGACGCTCAGTCGGCTCTACCATGCTAAATGATGTGATCTACATCACCAAAACAAACCATCCGTTAAATTGTGATGTATATCACATAGGGGTTTAAGCATTTATCCCCTACTTTGTAGTATCGTTTTAAACAATTAAACATTTTTAAAGATGAAAAAAGAGAATTTAAAGGTATTGGTCGTGTTGACCTCACATGACCAATTGGGAGATACAGGTGCTAAAACAGGTTTTTGGGTGGAGGAGTTTGCTGCTCCTTACTATGTTATGGCAGATGCAGGGGTCGATATCACAATCGCTTCCCCAAAAGGAGGACAACCGCCAATTGACCCCAAAAGTGCATTACCGGACTTTCAAACGGAAGCAACAAAACGTTTTGACGCAGACAAAGCACTACAGGCTAAATTAGCAAACAGCATTGTTTTGGCCGATGTTACAGCCAAGGATTACGATGCGATCTTCTATCCTGGTGGGCATGGCCCGCTCTGGGATCTCGCTAATGACAAAAGTTCCATTGCATTAATTGAAACTTTCTGGCAGCATGATAAACCCGTAGCAGCTGTGTGTCATGCACCTGCTGTATTCCGATTTGTTAAGAATGCAGACGGTAGCCCATTGGTGCAGGGCAAGAAGGTCACTGGCTTTTCTAATTCCGAGGAAGAAGCAGTACAGCTGACAGAAGTTGTTCCCTTCCTTGTTGAAGACGAACTGATCAAACTTGGTGGACAATATAGCAAAGGCGAGGACTGGAGTAGCTATGTGGTAAAAGACGGTATGCTCATCACCGGTCAAAATCCCGGTTCATCAGAAGAAACTGCAAAAGCATTATTGAATTTACTGCATCAATAGCGTGCGATCTATTGATGCAAAGTTTTCCGAATGAAATACGATAACAAACAGAAGCTGTAAGTAAGCTAAAGCAGATTACACCACTTCGAAAAACTCCATTTTTATAGGTACCCATAAAAATGGAGTTTTATTTCTAGGCTCTGCTTAAAAGTAACTTATATTATCCTCTAATATATATTTCAATATCATATTATTTAAAAACCTGTTATCACAAATTATAGCCTATGCGAACTGTGCTTCAAGATGACATCGTTGGAGAATCTGTTTAATCTCACCCAATATTGGTTCCACATTTTTAGATTTTCCGATACGCTCTAGTATTTTGGTACTTTTGTTCTCCTTTGTTATGACAATAATATCAGTACCATTGTGTAAAGCTATAGCCAGGTGTCTGAGGATTTCAAATTTTTTAATCTGAGAAATGGCTATTTCCTTCTTGAAAAGTCCAAAATAGGACTTGCTCAGTGTACCTGCAGCACAATCAATTGTCACCTGCTGCGCAAATATCCTGATTTGTATACAAAAAGCTATAAGTCCTAAAACCCAATACCAATTCTTTCCACCAAAAATATTCCCGGATTCAATCCCTCCGATTAAAATACCAATAGCCATGAATAGCCAAAATAATGCCATACACAACGCAAAATAACCTATCCTTTTAGAGGTAAATCTGCAGCCATCCTGCGTAAAAAATTCATAATTATGATCTTCCATTTCTAGTGTGTTTTTGGTTGAAGTCGCACTTCGTTTCAAAAATTATTTACGATCAAATATAGATAACAATGGATTTACATTTCGATTCACTTAACATCCGATAATATCCATTTAATATTCGCTGGCGTCAACCTCCATTGCTTATCCATCATACCCCATTGCAACGATTTTAAAGTCTTGTATTTCAATATCCAAAATATGATCTGGCATAATTTCATCGCCACTGGATATCTCAGCATATAGATGACCACGATCGCCGACAATAATTCGCAAACCAAACACTTCTAGCGTATCATACCAGTCTAATTCAGCTATCTGATGCATATTCTCACCCAACTCCTGATTATAAAACAGCATAAGTTCCTTTCGGCAATCTGCTATCCAGCGAAGGTAATCATTGATCTTATCAATATAGTTTTCAAGTTCATCTGAACTATCAACAACTATTTTTACCCTATCTGCCTTTAAAATTTTATTGAACACCACAATATCTCTTTCTATGTGGAAAACCTTTTTTTGGATCGGAGTTATAATAAAATCCGTAGGAAGTAATAAGACAGGAACATTTTTTTGTTTAAGTTTTCGGATATCTTTTATAATAAAATTATCTTGATGGGATTTTGCCTTGGTCTCCAGGCTATAGAGTTTGACAATGTTTTTTCTATTCGTTACATCTATAGACAGCTTTGCCAGCTCGTAAGCTGATTGATGAAAGCCCAAAAACACATAAACACTAACCAGTACAAGGTCTTGCTCTTTTGTCCGATCTTTTGCTTCTAAAGAATAAAGCAGATCATACATTTTTGCTATACTCTCTTTTGAATTTTTTGTCTTCCGACATAGATCTGCACGTTCAATATATATTTTTAGGTAATCCATTTCCATAAGGGGTATTTAGTCATCAAATCTAGATTTAAATATCTCTCGCTGATCCAAAATGGCAGCAAGTAGATTTCGATAAATATAATCCCAGATATATTCGGCCACCTTGTGTGAAATCTTCGGTATTGAATCTACTTCTGATTTTTCGGCCATTGTCCTTATTTCAAAGTATGCCATTATCTATTTGTCATGGTTTAATTTTATTTGTACCTCAGCATATAGTTATATTTTTGATATAAATAAAACTACACAATTTTGGCCTCCAAAATTAAATTCATTTACAATTCGTTGTCGCCGTTTACGAAAAAAAAAAGTTCAACATTAATAGGTCGCAGTATTATCACACACTCTTCCTTTAATGAATTGAAGATGATTTCACAGCATGTGTATTGACAATCTTTTTTAAGTCAATTCCTTTACCCAATATTGGTCTAAAGATATCCCCCTCACTATTCATCCGTTCTATCGCATTAAAGATATTAAAATCACTCAGCCTTAACCCTTTCTTAACTTCATCCCAGTGCAGCGGCATGGATACTGTAGCACCGGGTTTTGGCCGAACCGAATAGACAGCGGCAATGGTAGCATGGGGTCTATTTTGAAGAAAATCCAGATACATCTTTCCTTTCCGGTCACGCACGGTACGTTCAAGGCTCGTGTATGCCGGGAGTTCTGCATGTACCAAAGTCACAACAACACGTGCAAACTCCTTTGCCTGGTCATACGTATATTTATTTCCTAGCGGAATATAAATATGAAGTCCTGTAGAACCACTTGTCTTGCAATAACTGGGAACTCCCATATCGTCTAACACCTGTTTTGTCACCTGTGCAGCCTCAATCACCTGATCAAAAGAGTTTTTATCCGGATCAAGATCAATGATACAGTAGCTGGGATGATCAGGCTTTTTGATCGTACTGTTCCAGGGGTTCATTTCAATACAACCTAGATTAGCCATGTATAATAAAGTTGCTTTATCCTTACCGACCAGATAATGTCTATTGCGGTTGTCTTTCTCGTTTTTATACAGATAAAGTTCAGCCCATTCAGGTGCTGTATCGGTGACATCTTTAAAATAGAATCCTTCTGCATTGATACCATTAGGGAATCGGTTCATACTTTGAGGTCTACCTTTTAGGTATGGTAATATAAAAGCCGCTGCTTGATCGTAATAATTAATTAGATCGCGTTTAGTGATCTTTTCTTTGGGCCAAAAGACCTTGTCAAGGTTGGTGAATTTAAGTTCCTGTCCATTGACCTTTTTCACCTGAGTTTTCTCTGTTGGATTCAACAGTGTTTTCTCTTCATTATCTAGTCGCGATTTAATCCTATGATTTGTTTCCTCCATAATGACCTGTTTTACATTTTCTACCTGCTCAAGGATCACTTTATTTGCACTTTTATCTTCTCGCATCCCATAAAATGATGGATGACGCATCAGACCATCACTTGTTATTTCGGTATAACTGACCTCACAGACCAGTTCAGGCCGTAGCCAAGTAACGGTAGCATGAGGTGGCTTTGGACGGAAACGGGAAGGTTTATTGACATCAGGGTCTTCTATAAACGGGGACTTTTCTGCAAGCAATGGCTTAAATAGTTTCATCATTTCTTTTTGCAATTTAGCATTGAATCCCGTACCTACTTTACCTCTATAAATAAGTTTTTTACCTTCATAAACTCCAACAAGCAGGCTGCTAAATAACTTATCTGAATCAGCGTTTAAGGTATATCCTCCGACTACAACTTCCTGGCGCTGGTTTGCTTTGATTTTTAACCAATCACGGGAACGGTTATGCGTGAGATAGACACTATCCTTTCGCTTAGCCATAATCCCTTCTAAGCCCAACTTTTTTGCTTTTTTCAGAAATTCAATTCCAGAAGTATCAAAATGTGTGCTGAAAAGAATTTGTTTGCTTTGGGGAAGGATTTCGTTTAATATGATTTTTCTTTCAAGTAAAGGTAATTTTTTCAGGTCTTTGCCTTCATACCATACAATATCAAAGACATAATACACAAGGTCGCCATCGGATTTGCTCCGCCAGTTCTGCAGGGCACCAAAATTTGCCGTCCCATTTTTATTTAGTACAACCACCTCCCCATCTAAGATCGCATTGAGTTTCATTTCTTTGAGCTGATCGTATATGGGGTAAAACTTGTCATTAAAACTCTTGTCGTTTCGGGACTTCAGCTCCACTTGTCCTTTATGCATAAAAGCGACAACTCGATAACCGTCCCATTTCACCTCATATACCCAATCCTTGTCATTAAAAGGTTTATCGACCAATGTTGCCAACATGGGCTCAATCTGGGAGTAGAAAATTTGCTTTGACGACTTTTTTAAAAGCCTTTTCAGGATATCTGGACTATCAACTTTTTGTACAGCGTTTGTTTCAAGTTGATCGTCGATAATTTTGGCTGCTGCTTTTGTTGTCCTGTGTTGATCTTTTAGTGTACTATCTCTTTTAATACTCTTTTTTCCATATATTTTATCGGGTGTTTTTTCCATTTGTACAATGGTCTTACCCGAGATAACTGATCTATCCTCTTTTGTAATATCCTGATTACTGACATATTTATCCTCCAGCTTCATGAGCAACCAACCATTATCTCCTCTACCGTGAGCTTTGATTAAGGCAAACTCTCCTTTTAGTTTTGTTCCATGGAGTCTAAACTTAAGCTTACCGGAATAAAGCTGATGCCTGAGATTTTTGTCCATTTCGGCAATATCCGCTGCTAGCCCTTCTACCGATTCGTAGGTTCCTTCGTCCCAAACGATCACAGTTCCGCCGCCGTATTGACCTTTTGGTATTATCCCCTCAAAATTTCGATAATCATAAGGATGATCTTCTACCATCATCGCCAGACGCTTGATGTTCGGATCCATGGAAGGACCTTTCGGCACAGCCCAGCTTTTGAGCACACCATCCATTTCAAGGCGAAAATCGTAATGTAAATGTGAAGCATCATGTTTCTGTACAACAAATCTCAATTCCTTTCCGCTAGGCTTTCCACCAAAAGGTTCCGGAGTATTTTCGACCTTGCGTTTTTCGCGATATTTAGCTAAAGTCATACACGCAAAATTACTTGCCAGTAATCAGCCTATCATGTCTAAACAATACTAATTACCGGCAAAAGTTAAACTATTCTATGCTTATAACACAACATTGGGGTCAAAAAAGTTTACACTAATTGCTTTTTCTCCAAAAGTTTACCATTGCTGGCCAAAATAGTTGATATAAATCGAAGTATTGTCATAAGTCATATCATTATATAGGCTATAGTGAAATACCCTTGAGGAAATCTATTTGGAAAAATCAGATCAAGGTGTACAATTAAAAATGGAAAGCCGATTGAGCGGAGCTATGAAAAGGATTATATAGCGTTAGCTCACATCATTAGATCTACCAATGGAAAGCATATTGGCGAACAAGCGATATGCACCAGGTACTCCGGCAGGAAGTTGTCTAAATAAGGATAAACTGCTATAGATATAGTATCCTTTTCCCTTTTTATTGACGAGTAACAGTCCGTCTTCATTTCCTTTCTCCAGATTTTTAGCACGCAAAATAGGTTGAAAACCAATATCCCAATTTTGAGGAAGAAAAAGTGCCCGATCTTGTATCCAATTCGCAAAATCTCGCTGAGTGATTTTATTTGGATAGTTCAAAACCGGATGCAAAGAGTCCAAAAAGTCTATGGCTGATTCAATATCAGTTACTCTATTTAATGAAACGGTCAAGGGGTAAGCCCCCACTTCGTTTACCGATAGATCATAAGGCGTATTATATTGCGTGATGAGGACACCACCGCTTTCAACATAATCTTGTAATTGGCTGTGAAAGACCGCTAATTCAGGATGGGTATTGTAAATTCGTATCCCTAAAACTATCGCATCAAAACTGGACAGATTTGTTTTTTCTAAGGATTCATATCCAATAATTTCCACTTCTGTCAGCAGTTGTTTTAAACTCACTGCAAGTTCATCATTTTTACCTGATACATAAGCTATTTTTTTCGCTGAAATGATAACAGAAGAATTTAGAATAGACAACTTCCCTTTAGGAAAATATCGGATACTTTCAATATGGGGATAGTCGACACGTTTTGAAGTCTGTTGATGGACACCAAGGAGAGTTTCTAGTTCAAAATTAAGTTGTTGTATTTTTTCATAGTGTAAGCGAGAAGTCAACTGAAATTGAACGAGTTCGGATGAATTCCCTTCCATTGTGAGCGTAATTTCACTGGGCGATATTTCCAAGCCTTTATCAGCCTTTAATCTAACTTTAACAGCTTGTTTAGCATTCGTATTTGATTGCAGTGTTAGCCCGACGAAACGGCTTGCATTATTGGCCAAAACCACGATATCGGTATCAAAAGTGCCGGTTATTGGTGGAGCAATGGCAACTATATTCTCCATATGTCGTGGAGATAAATTTATCGTCAACGGCAAGCCCGCAAAATTTAAATGTACTGCTATAGCCAATGGGCTTTCATCCTCGCCCAATACAATATCGCGAAAGGATGCTGGTGCGTAGTTGTTTGCATCCCCTTCTCCTTTTAGCCATGTCGGAAAAGAAGGAGTTAGATCGCTACAAAGCTGCCCTTGCAATGCTATTTTTCCAGTACCGGACCATTCGTACGGTGTTTGATACACTGATTCAAAAAATGGCACAGTAATTCCCTCCAATATGAGTCCACTTTCTACTGGAATATGAGCATTAAGCTGCATTTTAACCTCGTGGCCAGCAACCCAAAGATCGTCGGCTGTTTGAAGATCCAACGTCCCTCCGGTAGCTTTGAACAAAAGAACTTGTATATCCTTCCGTTTACTGTGAATAGGGTTGTCTATGGGTACAACGTTCATCCAAAGTAATATCGCCGCCAAATCTTTTGCAAGATTTTCCACATATCCTTTAGTTCGACTTGAAATTAACTTGTCAATCAAATGGTTGAACTGCTCCACAAAAACATCCTGACCTTCATTACTTTCGAAGAACGAATCCAGTGTGTATGAGGTTAAAGCGTCCCCTTTGAGTAAATCAAAATATTCAAGTGTTGGTTGATATTGAGCAAGACATGCCATCGCTTGTGAACGATGTTTATTGCGACTTTCGGCAGCAATCTCAGCATAATGCAAGTCAGCATAAACATCCACTACCGGAATACGGATGACCAAATGTTGAGGTAAGGGTGTGACATAACCACCAATATCTTTCACACCACTTTCCTGATAAACATTCCAAAATAAACGTTTGGGTTGCCAAAGTGATAATTCCGACAATTGTTCTGAATAGGCCTGTGGGTCTCCTGCCAATTCATAAGCCTTCATCGTCAAAATCGCTGCAGCTTGATGATGTCCATGTGTATCGGGAATATCAGGTGAAAAACGGGTAATCATCACATCGGGTCGAAAATAACGGATGGCCCAGACCATATCAGCAAGTATAGCCTGCTCATCCCATTTTTGCAAAGTATCAGCTGCAGATTCCGAAAAACCAAAATCCTTAGCACGTGTAAAGAATTGCCTAGTTCCTTCGATCCGACGGGCAGCTAAGGACTCTTGTACTCTGAGGACACCAAGATCTACTCCTTTTTCTGCCCCTATAAAATTTTGACCGCCTTCACCGCGAGTGATCGAAAGATACGCCGTATCCATATGTTGATCTTTCGCCAGGAAGGCTAGCAACTTATTATTTTCATCATCCGGATGGGCACCTATATACAATATGCGCTTTGATAGCTTCAACTTGCACAGTTCATTAACAGCAACTAGCCCCAAACTTTTCTGTAAAAAATTAGATTCTATTTTTTCTTTTAACACCTGTTCAGCTACAAATTTTAATGCCATAACCTTCTGCTTATTAAGTCCACTCCGATGCAAATATAACAATATCTATTAATAAACTACTAAATACATAGATTTTATATTTTTATAGTAAAAGGGATTTTAGCCATAGCTGTTTATAAGCTACTGTATACCTTTTATATGTTAAACTTTTGGAATTAACATTTTTTAACCGATATATACCGTAGCTTAGTGCATTATAAATAAATACATCAACCAAACAGAATGCCCTTTTTAGATCATGTGCTCCAAACCCCCAGCTACGGATGGAAAGACGATAATGGAGACCTTATTAAACCCAGCCCTAAACAAATATTCGGTGAATTTTTCAAAAGATTGAATATTTTTAAAGACCAACGCAACTGGCTACCCTTTTTTAGCTGGCTAAAGGTAGCTTGTCTTATTCCATTTTTCTTTGTTTTTCTCTTTACACACCTGAGCTGGTGGACAGTATTAGCCGCTTTTATCTACAGTATGATTATTATGGGGACTCATGGTACCATCTGGCATCACCGATTTTCCACACATGGTGCTTTTAAGTTTCGCAACCCCTTTTGGCGTTTTTTCACACAGAATCTCACGATTAATGTGATCCCCGAGGAGATCTATGTCATTTCACATCATGTACACCATGCAAAGTCAGACCAACCCGGAGATCCCTACAATGCGCAAGCGGGATTTCTGTATTGCTTCTTGGCCGATGTCAATCATCAGCCCATTGCAAAAGATCTCAGCGAAAACTCCTACAACCGAGTCAAGCTGCTCATGCGTCATACTGGCGTTACTGGCAACACTTATGCACAATATCAAAAATGGGGTTCCTATGTTAACCCAACCCATGCCATCTTATCATGGATATTAAATTGGTCATTTTGGTATATTGTATTCTTTTTGATCGGCGGACATGCCCTCGCTTGCTGTTTATTTGGTGCAGCTGGATTTTGGGCAATCGGTGTACGCACATTTAATTATGAGGGTCATGCCAAAGGGGAAGATAAACAACGAGAAGGGATAGATTTTAATGAAAAAGATAAATCAATCAATCAACTATGGCCTGGTATTGTAGCCGGTGAATGGCATAACAACCATCATCTCTACCCCAAAAGTGCACGAAGTGGATTCAAACCTTATCAAATAGATCTGGCTTGGTGCTATATCAAAATGATGCACAAACTCGGTGCTGTAAGTAGTTACCGTGATGATAAAAAACGATTTGATGAACAGTACCATAGGCCATATCTTGATGCAAAAAAATAACAAGTCTGTCTAGATATAAAAATAAGGGGCGCCATTTATTAAAAATGACGCCCCTTATTACTAATTCAAATATCAATATTATTCCGAATCCGCCAAATACTCAATGTATTTCAATGCCCGATATCTACTCGGTGTGAGACCTGTTGTTGATTTCACAAATCGGGTAAACTGAGCATGAGAGTTGAAACCATATTGGAGCGAAAGTTCCTTCATGGGGAGATCAGTTGCCCCAATTTGCACAATCAGCTCCTTGACAAGATATTCATTCAGTATTTTTCTTGGGGCTTTATGTAAACAGTTTTGGACACTTTTGATAAGATCCTTCTCCTGAATATCAATTTGTTTCGCATAAAACGCTAATGGTTTTTGTTCCCTAAAATGGCGTTCCACCAATGTTATAAATTGACTAGCTATTTGATTTTGACTATAATTTGGAGTAGGATCTTGTTGATTTCCTAAATAAATATTATGAAGTGATTTCATCGTATTAAAGCATGATTGTTTGCTGTCTGCTATTAAGCAATTACAGCAGTTTGTTTAACCATATTCGTTCATAAGTGATTGTTTCTTTTCAACTTTTCTACCCAGAAAGTATATGAAGAAATCTCAACTTATTACCTACATCAAAGTTAACGGCAATAACATGTAATTAATCAGGACAAAACAGCGCATTATCAGGATTATTTTCACAAAATATAGGACAATACGTGATTTTGGTCAATAAAAAAAGGAAATCTAATCTCTTAACAATTAGCTTTCCTTTGGTAATTTTTTCCGAAAAGAAGGTAAAAGCTTTCTTTTCAATTCCAGTTTAACATTAACAAAAATATCCCCTTGTCAGTTCATATAAACGGACAAGGGGAAGTGTCATATTATTTGTAATGTCCCATCCGATCGCGCAATATTTTTTCTCGATCGGCATCCCAATATTTACAATCCAATTCAATAAAAACCGAACTGTAAGGCAACAAAGATTCTGTTTTCAATACAATCACATCAAACAGCTGTGCAGCCTTATCCATTTTTCCAAAAACCTCATCATGCAGTAACGGACTCACCTTTACCTTGGCAAGTAACTTAGCAAGATTTTCTTTATAGGTTTTTAATCCGGGAGCAATACCTTCATCTAAATAATCTAGTTCCTTATCTGCATAAAAAATAGGGCGCAGGTGTGCTTGTTTGCCAAGCTGTGCCAGCACCGTGTCAAGTACTTCCTGTAATTGCTTCTCCGTATCTATAACAAGTATATTTTTGCTGGCTGGTGCAGGGTAGGCTTTATCGACCACCAGTATCCAATTACGATGGCCTAGCAATGGAAGCTTTTGCTTCAGCTGTTCATTCCAACTAGATTCTACGGGTGGATCACCCAGATGTCGTGGCGACGAGCTGCAGCCAACAATGACGCAAAATAACAGGATCAGTAGCAAGTTATTCTTAAGTTTTCTCATGACCATTGTATCGTTAATGTTTCCCCTTTCTTTAGCACAACCCGTTCTTTGAATACAAGCGCTAAACGATCCCCAACACGTTTTAGTCCAGCAAGTTCTATTGGTTTATCAGCATACCGGATAGCGACCTGTTTTTTATCCAATGATAAATCCATAACATGACCGATATGAAATTCTTGCAGTTCCAATTTCCCATAATTCACTTTTAATTGACTCCTATACTGCTTATTTGACTGCCGTTGTTGCGAATAAGTCCCCCATCCCTCTGCGGCTGTAAATGCCGCCCTGAAATCAGCCGCAGCAATCTTCGGTGCAAATCCAATCTGCCCCTTTGGTCCATGATAGCTGAAACCACATGCGTTGATATAGGTTCCATAACTAGCCATTGCCCGCGCATAATGATCACTACATTCAATCTCGTTAAATGGATTTCTTTTGGCCGCATGATAGCGATCATGGATCACACGTGTCAGTACAAGGCTTTCATCTACCATTCCCTCGGCCATCATATGCGCTGCCACCTGGTGTTCAAAGCCACTCATGCATTCATGGAAATAACCCAGCTGCCAAGTTGTATTATCTCCATAAGCCTTATCCTCATTTTTTGGATTGGTATTCATGACCATTCCTCCCTCACCGGCTAGAGCATAAGGTCTTCCCCCTAAATGTGTTTTAATATAAGGCCCTACATTCATTGTAAAGTTATATTTCCAGAGTGCCCTTAAGGCTGACCGTGTTTTTTCCAGGCTATTGATCCTTGGCATATCCACCTGTGCACACCAGGCTTGACCATAGACCTGATCAATATGACAGGTATTGTATGAGCCCAATTTTTGCCGTCCCTGTATCGCATCTGGACGATGGATATAATACTCGCCATTAAAAAGCTTATTGTCCATATTTTCTGTCCCTTTCCTGACGTAATCCGAGCAGATTTGTTCGAATTTCTCATCGCCAATTTCTTTGGCCATAAGTGCGGCTGCCTGTATCGCTGCCAGACACAGCCCTACAATCCAGGCAATTTCACCTTCCCATATCGCATCCAATGTGTTTTCCATCGGCGTATCGGTCATCCCATCTTTATTTTTATCCTGATTCAGAATAAATTGAATAGCTTTTTTTAACCTTGGCCAGTTCCGTTGCAGAAATGCATTATCTTTGCTCATCTGATGATCGCGGTAAAACCGCAACACTACACCAGCCTGCCCGTCAATAGCTGGTCTTTTTTCATATTCTGCTCGAAAAATGACAGCTCCTGAATCAGCCTGAAAGCCAACCCCAAGATCTGTTACCTCGCGTAAATTCCGCTCAAGATCGGGAAAGATGCGCCCCATGGACTGCCCATACTGCCAAACATGGGTGCAGGTTCCCGCGCAGGCACCTACCCCCTCCCAGCCCCAAAACCTTCCTGAAGCAAAACGCATCGTATTTGCCGTGGCTAAAGTTCCAATGTTGATAAAAGTACGGTCTATAAACCAATAAGGTAGCGTCGTATCGTTCCAAGTCTGCTGCCATGTCTTAGTTTCACTGTCAAGCTTTTCCCGATTGGTCAAATAGTAGTTTATCACAGCTGCCGCATCTTTAAATTTAGTTCCGTACCAATAGCCCGATTGTGCATCTTTGAGGTGCTGTTTCAATTTGGGATGTGGATTGTTAAAGTGCCAGGATATAGCATAAGAAACCTGAGTTGCTGCGTTTGGCTTTATCGTACGAAACAGGTTAAAGGCACCAACCTGTAAGTCAGAAAAATCAACGGTCGAATCATTACTATTCGGTTGGATTTTCCTTGGTTCGATAGGCCAATCCATCAATTTCGTGACAGGCTGTGCATGCGAATCAATACAGGTAAAAGCAATTGTACCCTGATCTCCAGCGTTCATGGCACTTTCAGGAGCCTGCTCACAACTAAAGTCCAATATTTTAATATCACCCTTTTCCAAAAAACGAGATACTTTATGCACTCCTTTAAAATCCTTGCGTCCCTTGAATACTCCGTTCTCCATCCATCCGGTTATCGCCACTTCAAGAGGTACATCCACTTTACTCTGTAGTTCTAGATGCAATGTTGTCAATGGTAACGAGGAATTATCCTGATCTAGCGGGATAAATGGCGAATATGCTGTCAGGATCACATCCACGGGGAAATCAGTACTACTATACGTCACACGGCAAGTAGGATAGGATGATTCAAACACAATTTCCTCCCAGTGATTCTCACGGAGCTCTTTGATCAATTGCTGGCCTTCATATAACACCGAAATAGCAAATCCCTGCTCCATGCTGCGTAGATTATCCGCAATCGCCGGTTCAATATAAGCTGCACCATCACGTGGCCTGACTTTTACTTGCTCTTTTCCATTATTCCACCATACATTTTTCGGTTCAATTCCTTCACATTCGCCATCATAAGCTGTATTAAACAACTGCCACAGCCACAATCGGCCATCACCACCAATATAAACCGTACCCGCATGCAGACCACCTACGGGCATCCCGATATAACGCAATTCATTCTTGCTTTTCCGATAGGCCACTTTTTCACCTCTTTCATATAGAGCAGTGAGCCAGTCCTTATTGATACCTTTTTCTGCTGGAATATTATGGACTGGTTTATCCCAAGCAAAAAGACTATGTGACCATACGGGAAATCGGCTGGCTAATACACCTAATCCGAGCAAACTACTTTTCTTAAAGAAACTTCTTCTATCCATTCGTTTATAATTTTTTACCACCCCGGATTTTGTGGCAGTAAGTTCTGGTTTCTATCTATTACACTCTGTGGAATTGGCCACAAGTAGTGTTTACTTTTATCAAATACTCTCTTCTGGGCAAGAAAACGGGGTTTTGTCCAATCACCAATAGCGTCTTTCTCATTACTATTGATTCCTTCAGCTGGTTTATTTAAGACGTCTTCAGCGATCTTCCAACGCAAGATATCAAAATATCGTTTATGCTCAGCTACAAATTCATGTCTACGTTCTTCTCTAATCAATTGTCGCATGAGCGATTGATTGGCCAACTCAGGGGTAGTTATGACTGGCAAGCCAGCTCTCTTACGTACCTGATCAACAGCGGCCTTAATTTGGGTGTCGCCCGGCCTAAACTCATTCAAAGCTTCCGCAACGATCAACAACACCTCTGCATATCGGTAAATAGGCCAATTTGCAAACCCTTCACTCGGTTTTGCATATTCAGGTTCATTAAATTTAAGATACATATAACCCGTGATTCCCCCGCCTTCACTATTAATTTTTTCGCTTTTATTATAAGCTGGATGAGGTTGATAAGCTACATACTGACCATTAGGACGCAAAACAGGAACACCAGGTAACATGAATGTTTTTTTCAGACGGAGATCTCTTTTTTCCCAGGGATTAGCAGGATCGTAGGAAACAGATTGATGAATATCTTTACCATCTGCGCAGAGATAGGAATCAACAAGATCCCGCGTTGGACAAAAACTTGCCCAGCCATTGCCTGTAATACCTGTACCTGATGGAGAAGCCAACACTGGTGTCATATTCGTAATCCTGTCTTCTACATACTGACGTGCCAAAATCACCTCAGTTGTGATTCCGTTGTTGGCTTGTTTAAAGACCTCAGCATAGTCATCGACCAAGGAGTAGCCCATTTTTTGCACTTCAGCTGCTGATTCATAGGCTTGACGCCAGAGATCTACCGCCGTTGCACCTTCGTGAAACTGCTTCATACTCGCCTGATACAGATAGATATTCGCTTTCAACATATAGGCTGCCGCCTTGTTCACTCGTCCTAGATCGGAACCAGTAAAACGTACCGGTAAATGATCAATGGCAAACTGCGCATTTTCTAACGCATAAGCCAATACTTCTTCTTTATTAGCTCTCGGCAATGCGCTTTCATCAATCGCGACAGGACTCTCCTTGATCAAGGGGATATTGCCAAAATGCTGTACCATCCGTAAATATTTCATACCAAGTATAAAACGGGCTTCCGCTTCAAAACGGTCTTTTTTGTTCTGGTCAAGACTCATGCCACGAAGGCGTTCCAAAAAATACAGGCATTTTCGAATTTGATCATATCCCCACTCTTCAAACAGATAGCCTGTTGCTGCATTTTGATTTCCCATGCTAATATAACCCAATCCGAGTTCCCCCCATGCATTGGTCATCGCGGAATTATCACTTTCACAATCCCGCCAAAAATCACGGGCATCTGGCAATGCCGTATAAACAGCATTCAAGCCTACCAGTGCATCATTTTCGGTCTTCCAATAGGTTGCTTCTGAGGCTTGCGAAAGCGGATCACGTTCCAGAAATTTTGTACAGGCCGATGCACTGACAAGTATACCACAGCATATGACTGATCTAAGAATATATTTATTAAACATGATTTTAAAATTTAAGATTAACACCAAACGAAAATGTCCTTGACACAGGATAATAAGAGCCTTCCGGATCAAATCCAATATAATCTGTAATCGTGGCTAGATTTTGTGCAGATACGAAAGCACGCAGTCCAGCAATTTTCAAACGAGACAATAGTGTGGCAGGAAAAGTATAGCCGATCTGTGCGTTTTGGATCTTGAGATAATTTGCTTTACGTAGCCAATAATCTGAATATTGTTGGTCATTGGAAGTATATTGTAACGAGAGTCGTGGATAGCTGGCATTCGGATTCTCGGGCGTCCAGTTATCCAGATGCATGGGACGCGCATTTTGCGTTAAGAAAAAGGCCCAACCTTCATAACCACTGATATATCGTGCATTTTGCAATGCGCCATACATATTGACAGAAACATCCAGGTTTCTCCATCCAAGCCCCAAGTTCAAGCCATAGCGTATCACAGGTTTATCCCGCAAGATGATACGGTCATCGCCATTAATGACTCCATCGTTATTTTGATCCTTATATTTTATATTCCCGGGAAAAACATTTACACCCTGCGATGCGCTGTTTTCGATTTCTTCTTCGGACTGGAATAACCCTACTGCCTGATAGCCATAAGGAAGATTATAAGTATGCCCTACTTCGGTATAAGTCGCATTTCCAATCCATGGTCCCGTACCTGCTAGATCTTTTACTTTATTTTTGGAAACGGAAGCATTGGCATCCACGGACCAACGCCAGTCATTTTTGTGATCGTTATACCCTACAAGGAATTCCATCCCCTGGCTTCGTAAACTGAGTAAATTGCTTAACGGTCCATTTTTAAGACCAAACTCACTTGGTACTGGTGGCGCATATAAGATTTTGTTTCGATTGTTGATAAAATATTCGGCTGTAATATTGATCTTTTTAAACAACCCCACATCAATAGCCAAATTGGTCTGTTTGGATTCCTCCCAGCTAATATTAGGATTGATCGCTACACTATTCCAAGCTCCGGGTACTACCACACCATTAAATCCATACATGGCGGGGTCATAAGTCAACACTGCTGCCGTCGCGTAATACCCTACTTTTTCTGCATCTCCTAAAATGCCCCAAGAGCCTCTTAATTTTAGGGTATTCAAGAAATCCACATGAAAAAACTCCTCCTGATGAATATTCCAGCCTGCAGAAAATGAAGGGAATATCCCCCAACGATGCCCTTTTGCAAATCGAGATGATCCATCTGCCCGAACGTTAGCCTGGAACAAATATTTACCTTTATAGTCATAGTTCAAGCGAGAGAAAAAAGATTGAATGGCTACATCATTCGCATCACCAGTTGATTGCATATTGGTCTTGCTCCCGCTATTGATCACGTCAATATCTGGGAAAGGTAGATTGTCACGAAATGCCGTAAAACCCGCGGTATTAAAATATTCCTGCGAATATCCACCCAGTAATTTAAAATGATGATCCGTCCAATTTTTAGTATAAGTTCCCATAAATTGGAGCATATTTCGATAATTACTATTGGCGCCTTCAGTTAAGTTCGCCACTCGATTTTGCACGGAGGCAACATTCCCTTCTTCATCATAGAGATTATAGCTTAACACTCGATTTTTAGTCCAGTTATCAAAAGTATAACGGGAGAAATTCCCCTTAAGTTCCAGGTCTTCTATGGGCCTGTAGGTTAATTCAAAGATCGCGAGCAGCTCCTTGGTTTTATTCTTTTTTATTCCCGATTCATACACTCCAGCAATGGGATTGGCAACCATAGATGACCCAGGGCTGAATTGGCCAAACTTGTTCTTGATCGGATAAATAGGAGCGACACGCGAGGCCTGCATTTGCCAAGTAATAATCGTATCCCCCTGAGGTGTATTAATATAAGTTTCGGTGTATTGAAGATTTGCCCTTGCAGTGATCTTATCAGAAATACGAAACGTCATATCCGGTTTAAATATAATCCGGTTGTATGTGTTCTGAGGCAAAGTTCCATCTTGATAATCATGTGATGCCGAAAACCGGTATTTCAAGCGTTCGTTATTTCCCGAAAGAGATAGGTAATTATTGTTGATGATCGTATTTTTCCGATAGAGCTCCTCAAACCATTTAACATTGGCATATTTTCCATTTTGAAGATCTTGAAGCCCCTGTTCTCCATACAAGGCCGATTTCCCATCATTTATCAATGCACGATCCCATAGTTTCATAAAATCCTCCGATCCCACAAAATCGATATGTTGCTGCGGCGACTGAATGCCAATACTTGTATTTACTTCAATTGAAAGTTTATCAGATGTCTGGCCACTTTTTGTGGTAACCAAAATGACTCCATTAGCCGCTCTGGAACCATAGATAGAGGCAGAAGAGGCATCTTTGAGTGCTGAAATACTTTCGATATCATTTGGATTCAATGTGTTGATATTGCCTGGAACACCATCAATCAGCACCAAGGCTCCTGAGCTTCCTCCTATTGTAGATGTCCCCCGAATATTAAAAGTTGTTCCGCCACCAACTTCACCACTCCATTTACTAACGTTCAATCCAGGAATGGTGCCCGCCAGCAATTCCTGAACATTCGTTACAGGCCTAGATTTCAAAGACTTACCCACATCCACAATACCGACCGAACCCGTCAAATCTGATTTCTTTTGTGTGCCATATCCCACAACAACCACCTCTTCCAGATTTGTTATACCTGTTGTAAGTTTAATATTAAGTGGACTATCCAAACTAGCCATCACACTTGTACTCTGATACCCCAACAATGTAAATTGCAGTGTACTTCCTGCAGCAGCTTCAATAGTAAATTTTCCGTTGGTATCTGTCTGGACAGTTGTAGTTCCATTTACCACCTTTACGGTAACAGCTGATAATGGTTTACCTTCCATGTCAGTAACCATACCACGTATCAGCTGCTGTTTTTGTCTATCATCTTCGCTTTTACCATTTGTACTTTGGTAACTAATACCTCTTGAGCCCTGGTTCACTTTTTCTATAATATACTGTTTATCTGAAATTTTAACCATATTCAGATTAGCCTTAGCTAATATCTTCGGAAGCGTTGCCAAACGTAATGCGAGTACGTCAACATCATCTATGGATAATTTATCTAGTTGCTTATTCGCATAAGCAAAATAAATTTTTTCCTGAGTAGTGATTATTTTCAAAATCTCAGCCACTTGCATGGTATGTGTCGTAGTTGTTTTTCGATTTTGCTGCTCATGCATAAACGTCAGCTCGCTGCTGTGCATTCCGATCGCTAAAACCTGATTCATCGCTGAACATAGAGACAGCAAAAGCACGGCCCAAGCGAGCTGTCGAATCCATTTGTTTTTCATAATGTAAGGTTTACTATAATGTTAAAATTAGTTTTTCATCTTTAGCACAAAACTATCTCTTTCTTCAACAATCTTGATAGCATACAAAGTTCCCAATGAACTTAATACATTTTGTAAATCGGAGACATCTATTTGGCCACTGACAGTAATCTCCATCAGTTCTTCCGGCAATTGGTTTGTTATTTTCTTTTTATAGGTTAGCTCCATCCAGGCCACTATATCTTTTAATGTGGTGTTATTCAGTTCAAGTGTACCTCTTTGCCAACTTTTGAACAGGTTGGCCTGCGCATCCAAGCGTTGTAACACACCATGATCAATGTGTATCACCTCTCCAGGTCTCATGATCAAATACCCATTGGCATAACCAGCACGTACACTACCTTCATCCAATGCTATCAATTTCGTTGTAGAAGTATTGATCATATTAAAACGTGTGCCCAGTACCTCAGCCTTAAAACCATCGTGTTCTACAACAAACCGGCGTCGTTTGCCCCTATAGATCTGTTTAGCTACATGTAAATACCCCTCACCAACCAAATCCAATGTTCTGCTATCTCCTTTTTCCTGGTATATGGCACTACTATTCTTATTCAACCACAGTGTACTTCCATCAGGCAATGTAATTTCCCTTTTGTTATCAGAGGTAACATATCTTTCACTTAAGGGAGCAGATGCCTTTTGAAGATAAATCCAGAAACCTAGCATCCCCACACCAATTAGTATTGCTGCATATTGCAACCAACGCATCATAGGAAATCGTTTAACTGAGGACTGCAGACCTTCACTCCTATCAATTTGAGCCGCAATTCTTTCCCATATCTCCACGCGATAAATGGTATCCTCAAACACCGATGATTCATAGTACCTTAATTCGTAGACCTTACGCGCCAGAAACTTAATGTCTAAATATTTGGGATATGCATCGAACCAAAATTGCCATTGTTCATTGCTAATGAAATCGTCCTGATTAATAAGTTGTATAAAAGAAGGTTCGTTAAACAATTCCTCAAGCATTGGTTCCTCGTTAAACATATCACTATAAGTTGTCATTTATCAATAATTCGGTTTACTCAATTTAAAGACACCATTTTCTCTTTCAGTCACCCATAAAAAAATAAAATAAATCATAACACACTGTAAATGAAATAAAAAAAATAATAAAAAGGATCAAATTTAATGATTATAATATCTCAAGCCTACCAATCCCAACGATTTACCCGTATATTTGTAGCCAATAAATCAGCCAATCATATCCATGCAAAAGGAAAGCAAGCTAGCAATCGAATGGAACAAATTCTTACAAGGAGATCGAGATTCATTTCAGAACATTTATAATGCAAATTTTAGAAGCTTGTTTCTTTATGCGCTCCGTTTCACCACAGATGATGAGCTTATTAAAGATGTTATTCATAATGTTTTTATTACCTTTTGGGAAAAAAGAGGCTCAATTAAGGACGTAAAAAATCCAACAGTTTATCTGCATCGTTCGATACGAAACGAATTATTAAATCTGAAAAGACAACAAAAC
Organism: Sphingobacterium sp.; assembly: GCA_031277685.1. Taxonomy (GTDB): domain Bacteria; phylum Bacteroidota; class Bacteroidia; order Sphingobacteriales; family Sphingobacteriaceae; genus Sphingobacterium. Next base: position 76,277 of record JAITLV010000140.1, read on the forward strand.
AAGTATGCTGTAGATAGTTTAACTGAAGACAGCTATTCTTTTGATTTCGAATTGCCAATCGAAGCTCATATTGTCAGGGAAGAAGAACTGAAAGAAACCCGACAACACTTAAAGGCTGCCTTTGAAAATCTGACAGAGCGTCAGAAAGAAATCCTATATCTCAAATATGTGAAGGGAATGTCTTTCGAAGAAATCGCCTATACCATAGGAATTACACTAAAAGCGTCTTACAAACTCCATGCGCGGGCGATTACCGCTATCCGTGAAAATTTTGGGAACAATGGATACACCATTGCCTTTCTTGTTTCCATTTATTTTTACCATATCAATGGAATTACCACACAAACATAAAGATCTTTGTGGCTTATTAAACAAGAAAAGCCTACATTAATTAGCTATGTAGGCTTTTCAATATATATTTTTATAAAACTCACTCTGCCAATCAGCGTTCGCTTTTGATAGCATCATGTTTTTGTTATTGGTTAGAGATTTAAGTCTCCTTCTTTACCTATATCTTCTGTATTTCCCGTAAAGGTTGCTTTCAAAAAAGCAAAGAGATTGACCACCATATTGGAATTTGAATCCCAATAATGTGCTTCTTGCGGAATTACTTGTAATAATCGGATATTAGGATCTCCTTTGCCTTTTTCAAACCACCCTTCCATCATTTTATTCCAGTAACGATCTATCCTAGCCTGGTCTCTAGACAGCGTTGCTGTACCATTGATGCTTAAGAAAGTATAATTTTTAGAATCCGCATAAAAAAGCGAAACCTTAGGATCATTCGCTATATTCTTATGAGTTTCACTTTCTGCGGAACATATATACCATATTGTTCCATCAGTGTCCACTTCCTGCCTACTCATGGGGACGCCATGCGGATATAGAGATTCTTTGTCAAAAGAACAAATTGTACCAATGTCGATCTGATCAACGATCGTTTTTAACTTATTCAGTGCTTCTTGATTATTCAAATTTTTCTCTGCCATAACACGTTGTTTTGTATGAAAACAACTATTCATTTCAAATAGTTCAATTAAGTTTGCATTATCCAAACTTTACCCTCTTCACCGAGCGTGAAATATCTACTCGAAAAATATATACGTCTTGACATTAAATCGACTATTTATTCAGGATAATATGGATAAATTTGTTGGTATTAGCATGTATCAAAATGATAGAAAGAATCGCAAATTATTGGGATGGTAGAAGCGCTTCATGGCGAAAAGAAAGAGATGAAGCCTGGTCAGGTCCGGAGACACAACGATGGCTTGACTTTTTTAAGTCGGTCCGGAGCCAGACAACAGGAAACAAAGTCTTGGAAGTAGGTACCGCAACAGGATATTTTGCCAATATTCTGACCTTAGCCGGATTTGAAGTGACCGCTGTTGATCTTTCTCCTCAGATGATAGCGTCGGCTAAACAGGTCAGTCAAGAGCTTCAACTAAAGGTCGATTACAGCGTGATGGATGCACAAGCTTTACAGTTCGAGAACAATACTTTCGATCTCGTTTTTACCCGTTTGATGACATGGACTGTCCCTGATCTGGAGAAATGCTACAGCGAAATGCAGCGTGTATTAAAACCTGGTGGAAAACTGATCAACCTGGATGCAGATTTCGGAAAAACAGTTTTTAGTACAGACCGACATGACGAATGTCCTGACGGCGCGATCGAAGAAGTGAATGCAATCAAATCAGCATTGGAAATCAGCCAGCACGAACGTCCCAACAAAGATATTGAGCTACTGCAACAAATTGGACTAGCATCTGTTCAGGTTGATATCAACGCCCAAAATCGTATTCTGGGTCTTCCCTTGGAAACCGCAGGACTTTTTATGATTGAGGCAACAAAACTAGCTTTAAGATAGACATAAATGTTATTCTCAAAGGGCAATGCTAAATGCAGCGTGTACCACAAATAAAACAAAGGCCTCAATTTATAGATTGAGGCCTTTGTTTTATTTGTAAAAGGGTCAGCTTAGAACTTATAACTAAAGCTACCAACTACATTCAATAATCGTTGAGCATTAGCCGTGGTATAACCAATCCAGTAATGTTCGTTGGTCAAATTGTCTGCTTTCACTCCTATTCTGAATTTTCGAGCATCATAAAACGCATTTGCGTTCAGCACAAAATATTGTGGCAGTTCAAAACTTCCATTCGTGGTGTTAATGATTTTATTTGCACTGGCGTAATTTCCACCAAATCCTATACCAAGTCCTTTCAGATTGCCGTCGACAAATTGATAAGTAGCGTTAAAATTTGCTAGCCAAGGCGAAGAGGCATTATTAGGTCTTTTACCCAATACAGTTGCATCTGTTGTTTCCGTAAATTTAGAATCATTGTAACTCAGCCCCGCAATTAAAGAAAAGCCCTTAACCAAATAAGCATTCACTTCAAATTCAACACCTTTACTACTGCGTTTTCCCATCTGCTGCTCTATGGCTCTTCCCTGCGGTGTATAACCTATTGTCTGTAGCGTGTTCTTGACATTGATATTGTAGTAGTTGACCGTAGCATTTACTTTTCCATGCCACAGATCAGCCTTGAATCCACCTTCCCATTGATTCGCTTTTTCTGGATCAGAAAGCGAGAGATTAGAGGCTGTGTCAGACACAAAATAACCATTGCTCGTAAAGCTATTTTGGAAGTTACCAAATACCGACAACTTATCTTTAATAAGTTCATATACCACACCCAATTTAGGTGACCAGGCATTTTGTGTATACTTTGGTGTCTCATTGCTGCCTTTCGTACCACCTTTAAACTGGATACTTTCATACCGGATAGCGGTCATGACATTCAATCCGGATACGGGTGTAATGACATTGGACACATAAGCACTATAGGTATTTGATCTATTTTTTAAAGGCCAAATTGCATTATTCCATGCTGGGGTATTACGGATTGAATTATAATATTTTGTTACATAATCTGCATTAAAATTCGTGTAATCCATATTACCTGTAAAAGGCACAAAATCGATGACCCCAAAATAGAAAAATTGATCATTGCGTGTATGGAGGTAATCTCCACCGACAACGGTTCGGTTTCGCATTCCGCCGATATGGAAATCAAAATTGAAGTTTTGCTGCACCTGTAGATAACGTTGTTTACTGTCCTCAGTCGACTGATCCCCCCTATACAAACCAACCTCTTTATCATTTGCATTAGCACCGTATGATTTTGTTGTGATATAAAAATACGGGTTAAAGCCATTAGAATAACTGGAAGCACTATTTATTGATGTCGATGATCGGAAGTGTTCATTGATTCTATAATTAACCTGTCCAAAAAGGTTATTTGTACGGCCCGTATTATACAGTTCGGAGCCCACATAAGACTTCTTATAATCAAGACCTGCCCTCTCCAGCTCTTTTATACCCGAATAACCAAATTGGGAAAGAGGTCCCATCAGGAAAAAATTCTGTTCAGCTTGTGCCTTATTGTAGAATAGCTCATATTCGAGGTTCACATCCAATCGATCATTTACTTTCCAGGTGAGGCTCGGTGTAAAAGCAAAATAGTTATTGTGTACCTTCGAATTCTGAAAATTCCCTTCGGTAGTATATGCTGTATTGACACGGAACAACAGTCTTTTATCCGTTGTCAATGGTGCATTGAGATCAGCTTGTGCCCGATAATAATCATATCTACCAGCCGCCACTAGAACATTTCCTGCTAAGCTGTCATATGGCTTTTTTGTAACTCGATTGATCACACCACCATAGGAGGTCACATTACTTCCATATAAAGTAGCAGAAGGTCCCTTCAATACCTCTATTTTTTCGATATTAACCGCATCAATAGCTCCACTCACAGGCGCGACCAGCCCATTACGCATTGAGTTATTCGAAATAAATCCCCTGAGATTAACATAAGCACCACCATCCCCGGCCCGTCCTGTTGCGTTCCACATTTTTTGTAGTCCCGTTACATTCCGATAAGCATCATCCACTGTAAAGATGAGCTGATTCTCGAGTGCAATCCGATCAATAGATGAGTAGACCTGTGGATTTTCTATTGCCCTAAGCGGCATTTTATTGGCATATTCACTGTCTTTTTTGATATAGGCATTGATAATGACTTGATCCATTTTCTGTGTCTTGACAGAATCTTTTTGTTGCGCAAAGGCAGTGATACTTGATAATACAGAAGCACTTAGTATTAACTTCTTCATGGTTATGGTAAATTTATTTGTAATAATGTCTAATAACAAGAATTAAAGGAATCGATAATGCGATCCATCCCAAGACGTCCCATATTCCCGCCCCTAACAAGGCGGCAATGAGTCCGAAAAGTGATAGTATGGCGAGTAAAATGGGTACTCCCCAAAGTTTCTGGAAAGATTTTTTCATGACAACGGTTCTTTAGCGATGAGTAATTGCTGTTGTTTTTCTGCCCGCCGTCTGGCCATCCAGAGATACAACCCTGTGATAAGTACAATAATCGTAAAGACATCGAAAACTGCCCATACAATCTTTAATATAGGTCCGCCATAATTTCCAAAATGCAGCGGTTCGGAAAGAAAAAGTGTATTGACATACCATGGCATTTCCCGGGAATCAGTTACCAACCCCGTTTTAGCGTCTATCAAGACAGGCTTGAGTAATTTGGATGTCAGTTCCGTATTCCCCCGCATAAAGACAGCATAATGATGCTTGCTGGTAAAAGGTGTACCTGGAAAGGCAATGACGGACACCTTCATATCCGCTACAGTATGTTCTGCGGTGCTTTTAGCTTCCTCCAGCGAGCTGAAATTCCCGGTTAAAGGCTCCTGGTTTTTATAAGGTGCTGTCATTTCAGCCAATTGTCCTTGCTGCCACAATCCAAGGATGACATCCGATAAGGTGTTGATCACGCCCGTAAATCCGACCACCACCATCCAAGCTGTCAGCGCAATGCCCAGTAAATTATGAGTATCCAGCCATTGGAGACGTTTGGACCTCGTTTTACGTACCATGCCAAAATCATATTTTTTCATAATGGGTCCGTACAATACTATCCCAGAGACAATAGAAATCATAAATAGTATACCCATCAGGCCCAAAAATAATTTCCCAGGAATACCCAAAAACATGTCTGTATGGAGCTTAAGAATGATATGCATCAGCCCGTCCGTCTTTGGTGCCCCTAACACTTCACCAGTGTATTCATTCAGGACGAGATACTTACTTCTTTCGTAGGGAGCGTCCGGTCTATCCACGACATCAAATAGCACTTTGTTCTTTTCATTCTCATCCCAAAACACATATCGTACCTTTTCGTTCGGGTATTTAGATTCCGCTATCTGGGCAAGTTGGTCTAAGCCAAGTTTCCGCTCTGTGGCCACAACCTCCTTATCTTCTTCAAGCAGATGCTCAATCTCTTCGTGGAAGATCAAAGGTAGTCCCGTGATACAGAGGTATAACAGAAAAATTGTACAGATCAGGCTTGTCCATTTATGCCAGTTGAACCATCGCTTTGCAGTATTCAATTTCATTGGTAGTTTTTTTGCAAATGTATTATTCTTAATTAATCTAAATAATATAATGCAATAATTTTTATATTTATGTCTCCTACCGTAAAAAAATGGCTTAGTGATGAACCTCATTGTAACAATCCTATTTACGTAAGTCCAATCTTTCCAATTCGTAAGCTACATAACAATCAGCTATGTTATCTTCAAACGTAAAAAGCTCCTCCTCCTTTCTGAAGTCCCAAAACAACTATTCTCGGATCTACGGCAGCCCGCTTTGGATTTTTAGACTTTTCAAGCTAGTAAGTGTTGCATAACGAAGTGGTTTGCTAAAGTTTGCCCCAACCACTTGCCATCGACCCATTTTTTAAAACATTGTCGTTTTATATATCCATAATGTTACCTTTGTAGAGGATACGACATTCATGAGTAAGGATCGCGACATACTAGAAATACAATTGTGGGAGGCGCTACGAAGTGGAGAACAGGCTGCTTTACAGCAGTTATACATGTCTTATTACAAAGGCCTATTGCACTATGGACTGCGGTATACAGACGATCGGGATACCCTAAAAGACAGTATCAACAATACCTTTCTTTATTTCTGGGAAAAACGCGAAAGTATAGGCAACGCCAATCATGTTGGTAATTATATCTTCAAAAGTTACCAGCGGCAATTAGTCAAGGATCTCAACAATACAAACAAATTTGAAACGCTTCTCGAAAACAATGAAGACATCGATAGGGTTGATGTAGAAGAATTTCAGTTCATTATCCGACAAGAAGAAAATACGCGGGTTAATGTCCTTAAAAATGCGATTCTCCAATTACCTAAACGGCAACGTGAGCTCGTTCTACTTCGTTATTATGAGGGACTCAGTTACGATGAAATTACCATAAAAACAAATCTGAGCAAACGTGCTGTCTACAATCAGATCCATAGCGCCATCAATACATTAAAAAAAGACACTAGTCTGCAAAATCTCAAACATATTCTCCCCCTATTAATCTTATTTTAGTTTTTTTTAAAAAATAACAAACAGACACACAGCTTTTTACGTATTTTACTAAAAAATAACTGGTAAAAACCAAACTCGGTACGCTCTATCTATATAAACGACTAATTTTTAGACCATGAGTGCATACCAGTCTGTTCAGGATTTTATATTGGATGAATCTTTCTTTCGCTATGCGATAAGGCAAGATCCATCAGAAATCTTGAAATGGGAAAGCTATATTAAACAACATCCCGAGCAGCAGGAACTTATACAGCATGCTAAGAAAGAATTGCTGGCTATGCAAGATGCACTATATATGATTGATGCAGAGCAAAACTATGTCCGGCTTGTATCTCGTTTGGATCCCCCCGTCAAAAACATCCCACTAAAGAAAAAATGGACCTATTATGCGGCGGCGGCTATTGTCTTTCTGTGTTTGATCACTTCCCTATATGTCTTCCAATATCATTTCAACCAGTCGCAGACGAATGCTTACCTAACGCAACCAGCTGAAAAGAAAACAATTAAACTCGCTGATGGTACGCTGGTCAAATTAAATGCTGCAAGTAAATTGGAGATCGCTGATGGATTTGGAAAGACAAACCGTGCGGTCAAACTCGTTGGTGAAGCGTATATGGAAGTTGCCAAAAACAAAGCATTACCGTTTACCGTAACGACTCAAGCGCTGCAAGTCCGGGTATTGGGAACAACGATCAATGTCAGAGCCTATGCCAACGAAGAACTTACTGCAGCCTCATTAATTGAGGGCAGTGCCGAGGTTATCTTGAAGAGCAGATCCCAAGCCCCTATCCGTCTAAAACCAAAGGACAAAGTCGTTGCTCCGCTAACAAAAGCACAGCCTAGTTCCGAAAACAATACAACAGGTATAGAAAAAAAATCTGATTACAAATTGGAAACCGTTACACAGTATGATGCTGAGCAACGACTGGCCGAAACCTCTTGGGCTGACCAGAAACTTGTTTTTGTTAATGAACCGCTGTCTTCAATTGCTAAAACATTAGAACGCTGGTATAATATTACCATTGAATTCCAAAATTCGGACATCAGTGCCCGAAAATATACGGCGGCATTCGATGACCGCGAAGAACTGCAGAATGTGCTCCAGAGCCTACGGAGCAGCATCCCTTTCAACTATCGGAAGATCGGACCACGCAGCATTAGAATTTACCTAACTAATCCATAAAATAAAACTTATGAAAGATACAGTTACCTAACCAAAAGAGAATAAAAAAGGAGCATGCAAGGCATACTCCCAAAATCGTTAATTAACACAACAGGCTGTGACTGCGAATCCTAGGCGCTGTTGTCAATTGTTTACATTAACCTTGCAAACTTATGAAAAATAACGCAATTCGCGTTAAGGGAAGATATTACCCTAAACTTTTTAATACGATCATTCTCGTGAAACTGACCATCATCCTAACCCTGCTGTTCCACCTGACTGCGATAGGTAATTCCTTGGCTCAAAATGAACGTGCTACCTTACATCTCACATCAGTGAAGTTGAGCACGGTTTTAAAAGAAATTGAAAGCCAGACCAAGTATCGCTTTGTTTACGGTGACGATCTCGTCGAAGGTCTGGGCGCAGCATTTGCTGTGCACGCCCAAAACCAACCTGTCAAAGATATCCTCGATGAACTATTAACTAACACTGACCTCAGTTTTCGGATGCATCGGGAATACCTTATTATTCTTTCAAAGGAAGAAAAACAGGCCCTAGCTGCCCAATCTAATATTCGAGGACTTGTTCAGGATAGCCAAGGCCGACCATTGCCAGGGGTTACGGTGAATGTGTTAGGGGAAAACAATAATACAGTATTGACCGATCAAAATGGTTTTTTTCGGATCCGAGCATCTATCGGACAAGTACTCCGGATTTCGTATGTCGGGCATGTTTCACAAAATATCAAACTTACGACAGCACATAGCATAGAAGGAATCAAAGTGCTACTCGAAACCGGGGTAAATACCCTGGAGGAAACCGTTGTAGTTGGATATGGTAGTGTCAAACGGAAAGATCTGACGGGATCGGTTGTCTCTGTTGACGTGAAAGAGATCAGGGATGTACCTTTTACCAGTATTGATCAGGCTCTGACCGGTAAGGCTGCAGGTGTGCAAGTTATACAGGCAGATGGCTCGCCAGGTGGGGTCGCCAAAATCCGTATTCGAGGCGGCACCTCGCTTATGGGTGGCAATGATCCCCTTTATATTATAGATGGGGTGCAGATGACCGTGCAAAATCGTTATGTGGGCAATTCAGCGGAGGTGGTCAATCCGGTAGATCGTTTTGGATCTGACGATCCAAACAGTGCTGTATCGGGCTCATTTGCACGCGGACTCAATAGTCTGGCGGGACTGAACATCAGCGATATCGAGACAATAGATGTATTGAAAGATGCATCTGCCACAGCAATTTATGGGTCTCGTGCCGCCAATGGTGTTGTCATTATTACCACCAAACGTGGAAAACGCGAACAAAAACCAACGCTGGAGGCCAATTATTATCATGGTATTAGCAAGCAACGACCGATCAACCTACTCAATCGTGACCAATATATCATGATTATGCAAGAGGCTAATCGCAACCTCCTCGATGCCCGTAAAGCAGCAGGGGAAACACTCACACCTGAGGAACTTGTCGATTTTGACAATCGAATCAACAACCCTAATTTTTATGGACCTGCGAATACTGACTGGCTGAATCTGGTCACCCGGACTGGAAAATCCGACAACGCTGATCTCTCGGTTAGGGGTGGTGGTAATGCTTCGCAGTATTTTATTTCTTTAGGATATACCGGTAATCAAGGCGTTGTATTAGGCACCGACTTTCAACGTTTGTCGGGACGGATTAACCTAGACAACGAGATCACCAGTAAGCTCCGCACGCAAGCCACATTCGGTTATGGCTATACCATTAATAATATCACCAATGGTCTTTATACACAGGCACTCTTTGCCCCTCCGACTTTTGCAGCTTACAACGCGGATGGTTCCATTGCTAAATATACCGGAGAATCCCTAGGTGGATATGATTATCAGGGCTATCAAAATCCACTTGTACTCCTCGACGGAATCAACAGAGCAGCCAGCCACTCTCTCCTCGGATCAGTGGCAGCCGATTATAAAATTTTACCGGAACTTATTTTTCGAAGCACTGCGTCAGTCAACTATAACAGTACGAACCAACGAAATTACGTGACCGGTGATGCCTTAATCGCCGCATCAAATGGTGTGGGAACCTCCAGTCTAGGGACTGGATCGCAGTCGCAAAACCAGTTGACAGACCTATTTTTTGAAAATACATTGACCTGGGATAAAGTTTTCAATGCGCAACACCGATTCAATATTGTTGGTGGTACTTCTTGGCAGAAAACTCGCTCTCAACTTTTTGGTGTTACAGCACAAGGTTATCCTGATGACAAGTATCTGAACAACCTTTCATCAGCTAGCTTGGTGACAGCGGCCGTTGGGACCAGTGGCCAAAATTCCCTACTGAGTTTTTATACGCGCGCACGTTATGCCTGGAAAGACCGTTATATTGTCACCTTTACAGGTCGTTCGGATGCTTCCTCCAAATTCCCAAAAGTCAATCGTACCGGATTTTTTCCTTCTGGGGGTGTGGCTTGGCGCATCTCCGACGAACCCTTTATGAAGGGTCTGAAATGGGTAGATGACCTCAAATTACGAGCAAGCACGGGTTACACAGGTACCCAAAATATTGGCGATAATATGTTCTACACCTTATACAGCCCATTTGCATATGGCGGTAAAAGTGCCATGGTACCTACACAGCTCGGCAATGAAGCTATCCGTTGGGAATCTACTCTGCAGAAAGACGCGGGTTTGGATATCAGCCTATTTAACTCCAGATTTGGTGCCAGTATAGAAATTTACGAAAAAGCGACTTCTGGTATTTTGTTCACACGAGCAGTGGCTGGTAGTTCTTCCTACCATAGTGTGATTGCCAATCTGGCTAATATTCGCAACCGGGGCCTGGAAATCGCCCTACGTGGCACCTTTCTAGAAAAGAAAAACTTCTCTTGGAATGGTGCTTTTAATATCTCGTTTAACCGTTCCCTTGTCACTAATGTGAACCGCGATTTCACCAATCCAAATGACATCACAGACTATAATCTCGGGAATGCAATCGTCCGGGAAGGTGAGCCACTCGGACTGATTTATGGAAAGGTATTCACTGGTCTATTACAAACACAGGAACAAGTAGATGCCTATAAAGAAAAAAATCAGTATTGGATGTACTTTGACCCTTATTTGGGTATCGGTGATCCAAGCTATAAAATTCCAGAAGGCGATTTTTTTCCTGAAAATGAGATCATTGGGCGTGCAGAACCTAAGTTTTATGGTGGATATACCAATAGCATATCTTATAAAGGACTCAGTCTGACTACTTTATTTACTTTCAGCTACGGAAACGACATTCTGTACCAAGGCGATATCCAAAATAACAACGTAAGCAACAGATCAAACAAGACAACAGAAATTTTAGGTAGATGGACACCGGAGAATCCAACATCTACACGGCCAAGGCTTCTTTATGGACAAAACGGAACTGCTTATACAAATAGCTCAGCAGTATATGACGGATCATTTTTACGCCTTAAATCTTTGACCTTAACCTATGTCCTACCTGCGGGATTACGCAAACGGATCGGTATTCCTCAAGCCTCGGTATTCGGTTCAGCAACCAATATTCTGACATGGACAAGCTATCCCGGTGTAGATCCGGAGGTCAGCAACGACCCTTATAGCCTAGTCAACGGCGCAAGTGACCCAGGCACATTCCCTGCTGTTAAACAATTTATTCTAGGACTACGTTTTTCACTTTAATGACGAGAATATGAAAAGAAAACTCATCTATATACTATTTGGATTAACCGCTATAACGAGCAGTGTGAGTCTGACTTCCTGCGAAAGCCAACTCGGTGCCCTACCTGAAAATGCAAAGGTCGATGGCAATACTGTACTGGATGCGCCCACTGCTCGCATTGCATTGAATGGTATATACTTTCGCTTTGCGAACGTGTCTCAGGACAATGGCATTACCCAATGGACCAACAATGAGCGTCTTCCCGCCCAGTTGACCGGATACATGATGTATGGATATGGCACTGGCGCTGGAGCGCCAGAAGATAACCAAATGCTCAGTTCATCCGATATCTACTGGTCTTATAGCTATGGTATTATCAATGCCGCAAACTCGTTGATTGGTGGTATGGATAAATTACCTCAAGGTCGTATTCCAACAGCTGAACGTGAGCCTATCGAAGCTGAAGCACGATTTCTAAGAGCCTATGGGCATTTCAAATTATTAACCTTCTATGGACAATGGTTTGATTACTCCAGTCCTTATGGTGTATTATTACGCTATGAGGCTGTCACAATCGGCAATATCCCAAAGGCTCGCTCCTCAGTCGCAGAAAGTTATACCTCGATCCTGCAGGATTTGGATTACGCCATTTTGCACTGTCCCGCTCAGCATGAAAAATATTATGCCACCCTGTGGGCGGCAAGAGCTTTGAAGGCGCGCGTATTGATGTGTCGTGGCCAGGCAGGTGATTATGCTGAAGTCATCAAGCTAACCGATGCGATTATCAACGATAGTCCTTACCAACTTGAGCCACTGGCAAAAGATATCTTCCGCACCAAAGGAGCCAGTAGCTCAGAAGTCATCCTCAGTATAACTCCGCAGCCCAACCAACCCGCCTATGCTTACAGCCGTAGCCGACAGTTTTATCCTGGTGCATCATCCCTATACTGCGCAACGCAAGGTCTACGCGATCTCCTAACAGCTGATCCAAGACAGGACTGGATGGTCGGTAGTTTCCGTAAAAACTACGCCAACTATTTTTTCACAAAGTATATCGCTGAGGGTACAGTCCCAACAGTCGTTTCGGAAACGTATTATGCGATCCGCCTGACCGAAGTTCATTTACTGAAAGCTGAAGCTTTGCTGCGCAATAATGGATCTATCGCTGAGGCCAAAGCGATCCTCAAAGAAATAGGCACACACAATGGCTTATCCGACTTTTCCAAACTTGATGCACTGACGAGTCGTGAAGATATCCTCAAGTACAACTACCAGGAAACGTCCAAGAGCCTTGTCGCAGAAGATGGACAGGAATGGTTATGTCTGTTGCGTTTGCCATTAGCTACCGTAACGTCCATCCGTCCTAAATTAACCAATATCCAGCAATACATATTGCCAGTACCAAAAAGTGAATTTGCGGATAACTCCAAATTTGGCGAACAAAACCCAGGTTATAATATTGATCTATAAGATAAAAGACTTTGATAAAAAATTTAAAAGATAACACTATGAACTGCAAAAACTATATACTTAGTGCTTTACTGCTCACAACAACACTAGGTGCCCTGGCACAAAAGACAAAAGTTTCCGGTCTGATAAAAGGTATTGGCGACGCTCAAGTGGCTATTGGTTACCTAAAAGATGGCAAGATGAGAACAGATACTGTTAAGATCCAGAAAGATAAATTTGTTTGGGAGGCAGATATGCCCGAACCGCAAAAAGTCTATCTGATGTTCCCATCGCGTTACGCCGAACTCTTCCTCGAAGCGGGCAATATCAGCATCACTGGTCAGGCCGATTCATTACACTTATTAAAAGCCAAGGGCAGTAAAATACAAGCTGAGGCCGAACGTTACCAAGCGACCTTAAAAGACCTGGAACAACAATCCACCCCACTTTATCAGCAATGGGGAAAAGGTACGGAAGCAGAGCAATTAAAACTCGAACAACAACTGGATGCAATCAGTACCGAACGCCGGGCTCGAGCAGCAGCCTATATCAGCGCCCACCCAAAGAGTGCCTTTAGCCTGAGTCTAGTCTCTGACCGATCGGCCATGGGAAGCTACGAGGAGGTGAAACCTCTTTACGATGTACTCGACAAAACCGTACTTGCTATGGCAACAGGCAAACAGCTTACCGAACGTCTGGAAGTGCTCAAACGTAGTGCTCTGGGAGCGACAATATTGGACTTCACACAAAATGATCCCGAAGGCAAACCGATCAGCTTCAGCAGCTTCAAAGGAAAATATGTATTGGTTGACTTCTGGGCAAGCTGGTGTGGTCCTTGCCGTGCCGAAAACCCCAATGTCCTTAAAGCTTATAACAAATACAAGGACAATAATTTTACTGTTATTGGAATTTCTTTGGATGACAACGCCGAAAAATGGAAAAAAGCCATCAAAGATGACGGCATGCCCTGGTCACAGGTATCTTCATTAAAAGGTTTCGAAAATGAAGTATCCACCTATTATGGTATTCAAGGCATACCAAGTTCGTTACTGGTAGATCCCAATGGAAAAATCATCGCCCGTAACCTACGTGGCGCATCCCTACAACAAAAGCTGAACGAGATTTTTAAAACGCAATAAAATGAAATATACCTTACTATCCATTGTAGCCCTGTTATTTATGCAGGGTTGCAAAAATTCACAAACGGACGGAAAATATACATTACATGGACAAATCAAAGGTATTACCTCAGGGACAATCAAATTACAGCGTCTCGATAATGCCACCAGACAGTCGATTACAATCGATAGCACAGCGCTACAAAACGGCGCATTCCAGCTGACAGGCTCCATTGATCGGCCCGAAATGATGTCGATTAAGATCGAACCTGGCAACTGGTCGGCCACCCTGTTTATCGAATCGGGTGAACTTCAATTCCAGGCAGATACGAGTGGATCCACCCATTATGATTACACCGCTTATGGTGATAGCAAAGGCGCCATCTTACGCAATTTCAGTTTGAGCGGTTCCGAAAACCAGGACATGTTTAATGCGTTTGAAAACCATCCCCAAAGCCTTGCCGCCAAGAAGATGTTTGAACAGCTCAACAAGAAATACGAGGCTGCAGGCAAATCTGAAGAAAAAGAAGCCATCCGTGCAGAAATGGACGCTTTTGGAGATAAACACAAAATCTGGGAACTTCACTGGATCGATAGCATCACTCAACAGCACCCGTCACTCGTAGCCGGAGCCTATCTCTTGCAGCGCTATCAGATCTTTAATGAGTCCATGCCTGTTGCGGAACTCGACAAACGTCTTCAAGTGTTTCAGTCTCCCGCAAAAGAATCCAGTTACATCAAAGATCTTCAAGACAAAGTGGCATTGAAAAAAGCGCTATTGCCAGGTAATCAAGCGCCAGATTTCAAAGCTTTAAAACGTGACAGTAGCGATTTTCAGCTTTCCTCACTACATGGCAAGTATGTCCTTCTTGATTTTTGGGCCAGCTGGTGCGTACCTTGCCGCCAAGCCATCCCCCACTGGAAGGAAGCCTACAAAACATACCGTGATAAGGGCTTAGAAATCGTTGGTGTTACCAATGACAGCCGCTGGCCAGACTGGTTCAAAGCACTCGATCAGGAAAAAATGCCCTGGATCCAGGTAGCCGATGATTTCCCCATCAAGAATAGTCCGGCGCGGATCGCAACCTTGTACGACATTCCGAGCTTGCCGACTTATGTCTTATTAGACAAAGAAGGAAAAATTATTATACATACCACCTCTAAAGAAGAAATGGATGCCCAATTAAAAGCAACATTCAGTACCTTATAACTCATACGAGCATATAGACACAGCAATATGAAAAAGAGCACATTATCATTCCTGTTTTTAGCTCTGGCCAGTCAGGCTTTTGCGCAAAAAACAAATACCGTACTGACAGGCAAGTTAGACAATCTGCCTAAAGACCAATGGATTTATCTTTCCGGATTCGGAAACGGACTGAAGGACTCTGTCCAACAGACTGAAAAGGGCTTTCGGTTTGATCTGGATATCCCTGAAGGTGAAGGCGATTTTTACATCTTTCAGGTAGGCAAAATGAAAGCTTCGGGAGAGAT
This sequence comes from Sphingobacterium sp., assembly GCA_031277685.1. GTDB lineage: Bacteria > Bacteroidota > Bacteroidia > Sphingobacteriales > Sphingobacteriaceae > Sphingobacterium. The sequence continues at coordinate 91,645 of JAITLV010000140.1, forward strand.
GAACGGTGCCTTTATATTTTTAGAAAAAGGCAAGCTGAATATCAGCAGTAAAACCCCAATGCTCAAAGATGCGAAATATAGTGGTGGCAAACTCGCAGATTATTACAACCTGTTCCAGCAACGCTCCAAAGTAACCGGATTGGATGCTTTATATGATCAGTTTGGTGAAGCCCGCAAGAACAAGAACCAAGATAAAATCGCCACATTACGAAAAGAGATAGACAACAAAAATGCTGAACAAGCCACGCTGGACAAAAGCTTTGTACTAAAACATAAAAATAGTCCCGCAATCGTATATCCGATGTTCTTTACTTTGCGCAATGATGACGATCTTGCTTCACTGGATGAGCTGTTACAACAGGCTAGTCCACAAGCAAGAAATAATGTCCCGATCAAAGCCATCGAACATAGCATCAAAACAGATAAACTGACTGGTATCGGCCGCACAGCACTGCCTTTCACACAAGCCGATACTTTAGGAAACAAGGTTTCTCTGGCAGATTTCAAGGGTAAATATGTTCTGGTTGATTTCTGGGCCAGCTGGTGTGTACCCTGCCGTATGGAAAATCCCAATGTAGTCAGTGCCTTCCAGCAATACAAAAACAAAAACTTCACCGTATTGGGTATTTCATTCGACTATCCTGGGCAGCAAAAACGTTGGTTGGATGCGATTCATAGTGATCATCTAAACTGGCCCCAACTTTCTGATCTCAAAGGCTGGAAAAATGAAGTCGGCGTGCTTTATGATATCAAATCCATCCCCTCTAACCTTCTGATTGATCCCAATGGTGTGATCATCGCCAAAAATCTTCGCGGAGAACATTTGGACAAGAAATTAGCAGAGCTCCTTGGTACGCCCGCTATGGACAAAAATACCCTCGTCATTAAGGCAGAAATAGAAAATCCGGCAAAAGCTTCGTGGTTCCATATACATTATACCGATGCTGCAGGGAAGAAAGTCGCTGACAGTGTCCAGATTTTCAATGGTGTATTCAGTTACCTCGGTAAAGTGCAAGCCCCCACACAAGCCACAGGTTATTTTAGCGATGGAAAAAGTGGCGCACCACAATCCTACGAACAATACCTGCAATTTTATGTTGAACCAGGTGTCCTACAAATCAGCGGCGATGCTAGTTCTCCACAGGAGATAGTCCTATCTGGTTTAAAAACTCAGGATGAATTCAATACCTATAACAGTTTAATTAAGGATGAAATTGTTGCCTTAAAACCACTCAACGAGTCGTACAATAACAAAAACAAAGAATACATCACCTTGAAAAAACAAGGAGCTTCGGAGGAAGTACTCAACGCCAAACTTGATGAACTTGAAAAAATCAAAGAAGATATGTCTCCTATGCAGCAGGCAATACGCGACAAACAGTTTTCCTATATCAAGCAGCATCCTAATTCAGCTATTTCCGCTGCACAACTTCGCTTTTTCGTTAGCAGTATAGACCTAGCAGAACTTCAAAGCATTTACGACCAGATGGGACCTGAGATCAGAAACTCAGCCAATGGTCAGGAACTAGCAGAGGAAATTACGAAGTTAAAATCAGGTTCACCAGGAAGTACAGCCACGGATTTCGCAGGAATGGACATCAACGGTAACCCTCTTAAACTATCCGAATACCGTGGCAAATATGTATTACTGGATTTTTGGGCGAGCTGGTGCGTACCTTGTCGTAAAGGTAACCCCCACCTCTTGCAACTTTACAGCAAATACAAAAAGAAGGGTTTTGAAATTATCGGTGTCTCAGATGACGATTCTAATCCCAAAGCCTGGAAAAAAGCGGTAGATCAAGACAAGATTGGTGTATGGAAGCATGTCTTGCGTGGCTTAAAGACAACTCCCCAAGGTGATTTTGATAAATCAGAAGACCGTTCAGAGGCCTATGGCATCCATACCTTACCAACCAAGATCCTCATTGATCCGAATGGTGTAATCATTGGTCGTTATGGCGGCGGCGGCGGTAATGATGAAGATTTAGATGCCAAACTGAAGGATGTCTTCAAATTGTAAAAAATGGGTATCGAACAGCTAGGTTCGATACCCATTTTTACTTTAAATAATCTTGTTTTAAACAAAGAGGTTCGTTTATTTATCTAATAAAGGCAACATTAAAATCACTATTTTCTTATCAAAGGAGAAAACGTATAGTAAATGGTTTTTAGATTTTTGCCATGCAAGAACGGCTCGAATGAGCTACTGGTTCTTTTATTTACACAGTAGTCCCATTAAATCGTTTAGATAACCTCCCTAAGACCTTCGGACACGCTTTAAATTTTAACGGTTATCATTATTTTTACTAAAAAAAATAGTAATTTTACAAATATTACTAAGATATTGATCATGTTTGGATTTGATGAGAAATTGAAGATCTTAGCGGATGCAGCAAAATACGATGTTAGCTGTAGTTCCAGCGGGGGAAAACGAAAAAACACTGGGGGGATTGGTGATGCTTCGGCCAGTGGAATTTGCCATACGTATACAGAAGATGGGCGTTGTGTATCCCTCCTGAAGATTTTAATGACCAATTATTGCATCTACGACTGTTCATTTTGTGTTAGTAGACGCAGTAATGATGTTCAACGCGCTGCTTTTTCAGTTAAAGAAGTTGTGGATTTAACGATGAACTTCTATCGTAGAAATTACATTGAGGGGTTATTTCTGAGTTCTGGTATTTTTAAATCGGCAGATTATACGATGGAAAGATTAATGCAGGTGGTGAAGAAGCTACGAACAGAAGAAAGATTCAACGGCTATATCCATTTAAAAGCTATTCCTGGAGCGAGTGAGTCCCTGTTGAAACAAGCAGGTTTATATGTAGATAGGATGAGTGTCAACTTAGAAATCCCTACAGAAGAGGGACTCAAGCTTGTCGCTCCCGAAAAAAACCACCAATCTGTCCGCGCCCCTTTAGCAATCGTTAAAAATGAAATCCTTAACGTTCAGCAGTATAAAAAAACAGTAAAGAAAGTTCCGCTTTTTGTACCGGCTGGGCAAAGTACACAAATGGTCATCGGTGCCACTCCAGAAACCGACTTACAGATCATGCAGACAGCCAACGAATTTTACAAAGATTATAACCTCAAACGCGTTTACTATTCTGGCTATATCCCTATTAACTCCACCGATAGTAAACTTCCACAGGTAGGTACGATTCCTCCTTTGATCCGAGAAAATAGACTTTATCAAACAGATTGGCTGTTACGGTTCTACGGGTTTTCTCTCAATGAAATCCTAAATACCAAACATCAACAGCTTGAATTGGATATAGATCCCAAACTAGCTTGGGCATTACGCAATCTACAGTTTTTCCCTATCGATATCAATACTGCAGCTTATAATTGGATCATTCGAATTCCCGGAATAGGCAGACAGTCAGCTAACAAGATCGTACAGGCGCGCAAGTATGGAAAATTGAAGGAATACCAGGTAAGGAAGCTCGGTATAGCATTCAACAGAGCCAAATACTTTATGATTTGCCAGGATAGCATTGTAAACATGGGATTTCATTACCCCGAGCAAATCCGGAAATCTCTTTTGGGAGATCATCCGGGCGCAGAACCAAACAGTCTCCAAACCCAGTTAACACTATTTTAATGAACTATATTTTTGATGGGAGTTTCCAAGGCTATCTCTGCTGTATTTTTGAAGCCTTTGAGCGAAAAGAATTCGACACGATTCCGACGACACAGGAACTGATGGAAATCAATATGTTTTCCAACAAACGTCAGATTATAAGCAATGCAAAAAAAGCCGCACGTGTTCTTAGTGGAATGCGACGGATAATTGGACATAAAAATAGCCTAATTTTCTATCACAATTTTCTGAGCGATAGTCCAGCAGAATGGACAAATGGGTTTCGACTGATTGTTGAACTTTTTAAATCCGGAAAAATGGATCTACAAAATTATGGTAGACCTGATATACTACGGATGCATCAGATCGTCAAGAAGGTAAGTCGGGAAAGACATCGTATGAAGGCCTTCATACGATTTGTAAAATCGGACAACAACCTCTATACAGCTATTGTTGAGCCTGATTTTAATGTGATTCCACTGGTGATTGATTTTTTTCGGAATCGCTATACCGACCAACAATGGTTGATCTATGATATAAGGCGAAATTATGGTTTTTATTATGACTGCATCAGTACACAGGAAGTCTATAATAGTAGTGAAAATGACATCCGTAATCCTCACAGCCTCGAACTAGACATTGACCCCAAAGAAAAAGAGTTCCAGCACCTGTGGAAAACCTACTTTAAAAGCACCAATATCGAATCTCGCAAAAATTTAAAACTTCACGTTCGGCACGTTCCTAAAAGATATTGGAAATATTTGACTGAAAAGAATTGAAGGATCTCCAGTATGTACAATCTTTGAAACAAGCATACCGAAGTTCATTCTACTCCAGCATGCTTTTTTAGCAGTCCCTCATACGCTTAGTCTGGTCATTTTGATCCACCGAATAATTTACTGATAATCCAAATAATGAGAGCAACGACCACCACAACCAACAATATACCTGACCATACCCCGGCTTTAAAGATGCCTTCAATTGCGGCACAGCTTGAAACGAGTACCAATAAACTCGACATCAATGCAAATGGAATTAGTTTTTTCATAAAATGTAATTTTTGATGCTTTACCATATATGACAATATAGGTCCAGAAATTGTTCTGAGAAACAGCAGGTTCCTGTACATATCGATAGCCCAATAGGGGATTTTCCCCATTGAACAGGATATATACCCATTCTCCCCGTAATATTTGCGGTTAAAATCTGTGTCATTACGGTATTTTCCTTCTAAAAGTACCTATAAACGCCACAACGACCTATTAGGGCATGCCATTTGATTTACCACTAGGAAACTAATACATTAATTAATTAAATACTATTATGGAAACTATAGATCAAAAAGCACAAAAAATCGGTTTGGAAAAAGGCTACTATCTATTATTGATGGCCATTCTAGACCTTCCAGCGGAAAAAGAGCAAATTGAAAGCAAAGAAGAGGATTAATTCACTGGGAAGTCTAGCGTATTAAATGAAAGATTTTTTTTAACACACTATATAAAAACAATTATTATGATAATTTCAAACAAAATCCTTCTTGCCTCGTTTGCAGCAGCCACAATTTTTGTCTCATGCAACAATCAGACACCACAAGAGAAAGCAACGGACAGCATGGAACATGCTACCGACAAGGCAGCTGATGCAAATGAAGATGCAGCCAAAACCGCGGAGGAATTGGCGCAAAAAGATACGGAAGTTACCTTGTATTCCAATAAAGCCGCGGCCAATGCTGCCATTGCTTCTGTAAAAGCACCTACCCTATCAAATGATAAAGCGAAGGAACTTTATACAAAATTGGGCAAAACTTGGGTAGACCGCATCAATGCCGACGATCCAGACAAAGCTCTTGATACAGAAAAGGCCTTGTTGGATATCAAAAACGAAATCGAAAAAAATGCCGCTGAGGGGAAAATTACTGCCGCTGATCAAAAAAATATCATGGACTACCAGTCCGACTGTTTAGCAGCGATAAAAGCAGCTGTATAACATCCCGTTAGATAAACTACTATGACTTAATGATTCGAGCAGTAGGCGAATGAGCTAAATTCTGACCTACTGTCGAATCTTGAGGTTACGTAAAAAATTTTAGTAAAGTCCTTTTATAAATTGGTAATTTCTTTCGAGGCTATCATTACGCTGCCACAGCGATTTATCCTTTATCATAAATAAATACAGACTGGATATATATATCATCTGAAAAATGACAACCAATGCCGAAAAAATTATTGTTAACACCGTTAGCCATATAAATGGTTCTTTATACTGATACCAGGCCCAGGACATCGCAAGCAACAATGCAGTATCCATTAGATACATGAAGGTCAAATAACCCTTTGAAACATTAAATCTTCGCATATCCCATTTATTTTATTAGATCCATAATAATAAAAATCACCTGCCCTAAAACCACTGCCACCAACATCGTATCCAATAGCAGTTCCTTTTTGCCTCTTAATTGTTTTGATTTCATCATACGTTTATTTAACAGCGAACACATATTTTGCTATTTCAGTTAACTCAGCCTCTGACAAGTGAGGGAAACCTGGCATCTGTGGAAAATCAGTTCTTTTCTTTCCTGGTGCTTTGATCCAGTGTTTCAGTCCGCTTTCGTCGCCATTGTAAATTTCTGCCATTTCCTGAACTGGAGGTCCTACCAGTCGTTGTTTTTCTTTGTGGCAACTGCTACAATTTTGTTTGAATAGTGCCGTTCCTTTAGCGAGATCACCCAATGCGGCGTTGAATTCCAGGCCTTCATTTTCAATGTTAGGATGTTCACGGGCCGCTTTGCTCATTTGCTCAAATGCGCCAGTTTTAGCCGCCATTAGTGTCCGATGCTTATGCAATGCTTGCTCACGGTAAAGCTGGCGGCTTCCGCCATAGACTAAAATAAAAAACAATATGCTCGTTGCTATCTTCCAAAATTGGTTATCCCGCTTTCCCTCATTATCCGCTGAGAGTGCTTTCCAAGCAAACCAAAAAGCTACAAGCAACATTATTCCGCCAAATATCGTCAACTCAATAACTTCAAAATTGATACCTTTTGCAGGTAAACTGATCAGTACAATTAAACCCAGGACAAGCTGTAATCCAAGTCCAACAACCGTGATATAGTAACCAAGTCTTTTCAATTCATTCCGATGCCACGTTTTATAAAGTTGATCCACAGGATATGACTGACGGCCATTATACCAAACAACAAACAGGCCTGTAACCGTCAAACAGGCCCCAATAAATTCCATATACCGTGGCCAGACATTTGGAAGCATCAATGCGCTCAGGAAGCCTTTTATATAAGCCCAGCGTTCTGGAAATAACATGAGGTTGACATTGGCTAGAAATATCATTGGAATAAATAAAAAGATCAGCACAGCCATAGCGATTATACTGATGTGTAGATACTTGTAGTCAACCAGGGTATGCCAGGTATATTTATGTAAATAAGTAAGTAAAAAAGCGATACTCACCAACGGTATAATCATAAACCAGGCCAGTCCAGTAAGTGCGTTGGCCGAATAAAAGTAGATGGTATAAAGCGTATTTATACTGAGTAAGGGTGCTACCCCCAATACCACTGCCATACTCTTATTGACCGTCACGGTCTTTGCTACTTCGTAGGCGAAAACATCGTAATCCGTATTCTTCAGCCCCTTGATTTCGGCCCATAGGGTCACGATACTTCCCCCAACCATCAATTTGACAAATATGATGTGTAGTAAAAATGAAACTATCAGCAAAACAACCAATAGCCATTCTGGTAAAGGAAGATCCAAGGGTAGATCCCTTGGGACTGGTGTCGTCGATACTTGTAGTAAATATATATGCATGATTGAAAAACTCTTTTATTTATTTTTTTAATAGGAATAGGGTATCACCATACTGTTTCGCTGCTTGTTCCATATTTTGCAGTGGGTTGACCACCACTCCTTCTGTCTGAGCCCCTTGTAACGATTCGCCATTGACCTGCAACTGCTTAATATAGGCTACGAGAGCTTCCAATTCCTTTCTATTCCCAGGAAATGGTGGCATGAATGTACGTCCCTGGTGCATATTGGGAATGTATGCCACCATGGATTCCACATCTAATGGCCTTTCCTTTCCATACATTTTTTCAAATACATCCACGATGGAATTGATTCCGTTGCTGGTATGGCATCGGCTACAGGTAAGCATAAAGACATTTTTTCCAGCCTCAATCTTGTTTGCTGGTGTAATCTCCTGCACAGAAGTATAAGTTGCATATTTTAAAATTCCATCCTTTTTATACAATGGATAATCTTCTTCACGTAGCAGATTTGAATACATATAGCCACCAATAACATAAGGTTTTCGAACAAACTCTCGTACACGTTCAAAAATCCCCAGAAAGCCAAAAATCAATATACAAGGGATGACAACCAAGGCAAAATTCACCCGTTGTGGTTTCCATAACGCCCAGATTGCAAGGACAACAGACAAAGCTGTTGCTCCAATAATAAAATATTTAAGTAGATCATAATAAGCTGCGAAATCCATCGTTCCTATCGCTGTGCTCATATTCGCCTTCATGGCCTCTGGCATCGCATTCCAATAGTAAACAGCACCAGCAAGTGCGAATGGTGTCCAGCCTAGTATCCATTTACCGCCTAGTCGGACAACCTGAGCACGGATCGCAGCGTCTTTTTTTGTAAAAATTGTAGTCAGCATCATCCCGAATACCCCGCCCATCAGCATGGCAACAGGAGTTCTGAAAAATAACTGCGGGAGATAGATCGGATTTGTAAATCCGTTAAATAGACTCTTATGTGTATTCCAATTTCCCGGATCCATCATAAAGCTCAATATCGATACAATAACCACCATGGTAATCCACGAAGCAACACTCAAAAATGCTCCAAATCGAATATGCTTTAACTTGGACCGAAGTGATTTATTGGCATTTTCCCAGGTGAGATAATAGATGGAAATCAACACGACCTCTGTGACAAAAACCAACCATTCGGTAAACCAGGCCCAATAAAATACACGAATCAGGCTCCCAATTGAGCTAGGGCTCACCAGTGCGACCGTAAACCATATCCCCACACCAGTCATGGCACCGATCGTCGTGGTAATGATAAAGCCAACTTTCATTTTAGTATGGATAAGTTTATCCCATTCCCAAAGAGCCTTTTTCAATTTATGAAAGAGGCTCTTTTGTATTTGTTTCGGTCTGTTGTCACGAAAATGGAAATCATCTGACTTTTTATTGAATGACAATGGATAGAAACCGAAGGCATTGGAATTGTTATTTCTACATATCCCTGGCGTATATCCGGATCTTTGTAAAAAAAGAATAGCGATGGATTTTCCAATGTTTCATTTAGACTGGTTGAATGACCGATTTTTGATCGCAGCGGTAGCGATAATACATGTAATGATCAACCACGGACTGGCGGTGGGCTTCATCCCGGGATGTCGCAAGACATTATTGTTTTTTTCTAAATTCCTCAGGGCTCATTCCTCTTTTGGCTTTAAAAAATGTGATAAAATAAGGCACATTTTCAAATCCCAGTTCAAAAGCAATTTCCTTTACCGTTTTAAATGTATGATAAAGGAGTCTTTCCGCCTCCAGCGAAATCCGATCCCTGATGAGCGCTCCACAACTTATTGCTCTTTTTTCGCGACAAATGCGGTTGAGATAATTGACAGAGATATTCAATCTTTCCGCGTAGTAAGATGGAAATCGGTTTTGTTTATAATGTTCATTCACCAACGTTTCGAAAGCTACGATCCGCTCTTCTTTTTCATCCAACTGTACAGATCCATATTGTTTTGTCATATTTCGTCCCAGCATCTGAAGCAGTATATTCAGGTAATTCCGCAGGACTTCCCTAGCACCTAGCTTTGTGGTATTATACTCTGCCTGCATCAACTCCATCAGATGCATACATCTGTTTATTTCGTCCGCTGTCAATACAAATCCGTTCATGCAGTTGCTTTTTAAAAAGTTAAAATACGGCACTGCCTCGGTGTTATACCTTTGCATGAAAAAAGTTTCTGTAAAAAGAATCACACTTCCTTCAACAGGTATATTATGCTGGAAACTACAAACACAATTGGAGCTTATGCTAACAATATCATGTTTTCCCATGGCATACATCCTTTTATCTGCAACCATCATTAAATTGCCGGTCTTGATCAATAACAAGCTATAGAAGGAACGCGCATGTAATGTATTTTGGTTACCCTTAGCATGTAAATATTCGGCTATCGGCATGATAACAATCCCATTGGAAGCCGAATCAATATCTTCTAGTCTTAAAAAATCTAGTTTTTCTTTTCGTATCACCATTGTCTTATTCTTTTTTTTAATAAAAAATTTAAAGGGAATGATTATACGATAGGTGGCTTAAAAATTTTGGAAAATAGACCTTGACACAATGGATTGCCTTTGGCCCTTGGGTAGCTTATTTTAAACAACAGGGTAAAAGGTTGTTGCCAATTCAGCTCCTTGACAAGCTGTACAAACAGCGGAATTTCGGCACTTTTCGTTTTGATGAGCATATCACTGGCATCCTTTTGTTCCACTGTCTTTTCGCTCAAATAGCAAAATCCTTTACAGGTTGCAGCAGGTTCATAACGATTGATACAGAGCTGTTGTTCAATATAATCCCGGTTACATTCGAAGCCTATAAATACCCACAACAGATTTGTTGCCTGTAGACAAATTGCCCAAGCTATTATGACACAAAACAATCCTTTCATTGTGTGGAATTTCACTGGTAGTTTTACTTTATTTCGTACTACTATTGCGTTCACGAAGATACTCCAAAACTGCACGGGCTTCCTCTTGTTTCAAGCCTAAGCTGATCATAGGCGAACTAAACTCTTTGCTCAAAGCTTTTGCTTCTGGATCTTTTTCAAGCATTACTGCTGGGTCAAGCATCATATTCATAATCCATTCCGGTGTACGACGCGTGATCACACCATCCAAAGATGGCCCCACCAAGGTTCGATCAAAACCATGACACATCGCACATTTCGAGACAAACAGCTCGACGCCCTGATTTGCCAATTGAGCATCGAACGGTTTATGTTCAAAAGAAGTAATAATACCTACTCCTTTTGATCCTTCTGTTTTATAGTTCAGCATTTCAGTACTCGATGTGTTATTTTCCAATTTGGCTCCATTTGAGGATACGTTCTTTTTATCTCCGTTATTTGTGCAGGCGATCATAAGGATAAAGCCAAAACAGGAAAAGATTACGTTGATTCTTTTTTTCATTTCTCTCTCTCTTTTGTTTTTAATTAAAGCTGATTAATTAACCTTTATATCATTTTTGACATCTCAGATTGGTTTTCTGTTCATCTGCAGTATGCCGATAATTTCCAACAGAATGGCAAAGAAACCATATCCCTGGCGCTCTCTGATCAATAAAGAACAAGTGATATACTATGATAAACCTTTGCCTGGAAAAATAAATGATTGATTAAAGATTCTAAAAAAAGGACTTTAAACCAGTGGTGGGTGAAAAATAGAAAAGATTGGACGATACGCGTAATCTTCTTCCAATGTCGGAAACACAAGTGTGACAGTAGTTTCATCAAATGGAGAAGTTTCAAAGATAAAATTCAGGTTATTGTTAATAAAAACAACATCAAGAATACGTGTTTCAAGATTTTTCTGTTCTTTCTCTTCGTGTTCACGCATTTTTTTCATCAATACACATTGGCCCTTACAGGAAAGTCCTTTTCCATTGAAACGATTGATACATTCGTTTTTGGCAATGTAATCTCTATTAAGCTCAAAAACAGACCATAGCCATACGGTAGAAAAACTCTGGAGGAGCATCAGTGGCAACAAGATCCATATAAATTGTTTCGCTTTCATGTATTGACAATAGGGCAAATATACCGATTAATGTCTTATTGATTACGAATTAAATCTAAAATAAAAAGCTATCCCTTCATCAATTCAGAATGGGCATGGCTTAGATCATCAGCCCCACCTTCACTTTCGTCACTGCGAGTATGCATTTCGTCAAAGACTTTTCTATATCACTCCGAACCTTCGTTTTTTTGCACATATCAAAACAATAAAAATGAACAGAAAAGCAATTTTATCATGCGTTGTATTCTTCGCCATGATGTTAAGTAAAATGGTATTCGCACAGGAACAACCGCTTATTCAAATTGGGATCAAAGGTGGTAGCAGCCTTAATAAGCTCAATACCGAACTGGCCGACCTAGATGACAAATATGCCTTGGGACTACATGTAGGCGGTATGGCCCGCGTCAATCTTGGAAGAGCTTACATTCAAGGCGAGGCACTTTTCAGCAAACGCAAGGCTGCTCTCAAACCGCAGGGCCAAACCGAATCCAAACTAAAATGGAATGCGATTGATATCCCGGTCATGGTTGGTTACAAAATCGTCCAAAAACAAGACATGAATTTTCGTGCATTTGCAGGTGCAGTGTACAGTTATACCTTGAACGACAATCTGTCACCGCTGAAAGCTATCAAAGAGGGAGTCAAACACTTCGATAAATCGAACCTGCAGTTTACGGGCGGTCTTGGTGTCGATATACAAAAATTCAGTATCGATGTCCGCTATGAGCGTGGTTTTTCTGATTTAGCTAAAACTTTTAAATCCAAGCCCCAGGCATTTTCTATCGGTGTAGGCTATTTCATATTCTAATACAACCTTTAACATCAACCTTTGAAGGACATCTTAGATGTACCTTTAAAGGTGTTTTTATAATTTTCATGTTAAAAAGAAACTATCTATACAGACATCTTTTCCTAATCATCTTTTGGGCCGCACTTTGGTTTGTCGTATGGATACAGGTTATGGGAGATCTTGGTGCATTCAGTGCATTTATCTATACCTCAATTGTGATGACTGCAGCGATTAGTATCGCACAGGTTTTAAGCGATAAAATCTTACCCAAAGCGATCAAAACCAAACGAATGAAGCCTTTTATGCTTAAGGCAGTTTGTTCTGTTCTGCTTTTAGCCGTATTGATCGGTACACTGGATATTTTTTTTATTTCCCATAACCGACCTATCACGGTTGAAGAACGACCTACAATACTGTTCGTTCAATTTTATAAAGCGATTATTTCGTCTTTATTGATGAATGGAACTGCCTGTGGAATTCGTTTTTATCAGGAACACACAGACATACAACGCGACCATAACCAACTGCAGCAGTTATTTTTAGAAAGCCAGATCAAATCATTACAGGATCAGATCAACCCTCACTTTATGTTTAATGTTCTGAACCATATTCAGATTCTAATGAAAACGAACACAGAGCTGGCGGATTACTTGTTACTAAAGTTTTCGGATATGCTACGCTATCAACTCTACGAAAGCAACCAATCCTATGTACTGTTATCTCGGGAACTCCAGTATCTAAAAGATTTTATTGCAATAGAAAAAATCCGCTGGGGTGAAGAACTTCAGGTTAATTGTCATTGGTCAGTTAGTTCTAACGAACAGCACATAGCACCCCTAGTACTGATTTATTTTGTTGAAAATGCCTTTAAACATGTCAGTCGATTGCCCAATCAGCCTGGCCTCATTGATCTTATCTGCCACGAAGAAATGGGTCGGCTGCAATTTACGATAAGCAATAGTAGTTGGGAATATCCGCTAAAAATGCCACAAAAAAATATTGATTTAGTTCTCCAAAATATTCGGAAAAGGCTCGATTTACACTATGGAAACAACTATACATTAACCATGAAAAAGAAAGACAACCATTTGACAGTCTTTTTACTTATTGACCTTATCTAGCTGCTATACATAATTGTTCAGCCTATAATGTTTATGCGCAGCTTTAAATACAATGCAAAATAATACCTTGTCATCATGCGAATAAACATCAAATCTATTTGATTATTTTTGTTCCGTATTTCGTCTCATAAATTTGCCCAATCAGTGTTTTGCTGACAGTCAATCCCGAAATGAAATTTAAAACAGTCTTTTCAATTATTATGTTTAAAAAAAACTATATCTATAGAAATCTGTTCCTCTCCCTTTTTTGGCTTGTCCTCTGGTTTGTCATCTGGGTCCAGGTGAGACAGGATTTGGATCCAGGCAATGCCTTTTTCCATAGTTCGGCGGTGGTGATCAGTTCTGTATTCATCTCACAGCTCTTGAGCGATTACTTTTTAAAAAAAGCCATACGGGAGCAAAAAATGAAAGCTTTTGTTTTTCAGGGTCTATTTTTCGTGCTTGTTTTAGCAATCATGATCGGAGCTATAGATGCCTACTTTATTATTCATAGTCAAAAACTATCTGACGAGGAGCGTTCCATGCTGTTATTTGTGCAGAGTTATAAAGCTGTCCCCTCTGCGCTATTAATCAACGGTACCGCCTGTGGCATCCGTTTCTATCAGGAGCATGCCATTATTCAACAGGACCACAACCAGCTGCAACAAAACTTTCTGGAAAGTCAGATCAAGTTATTGCAAGATCAGGTCAACCCCCACTTTATGTTCAATGTATTGAACCATATCCATATCCTGATGAAAAAAAATGTAGATATGGCAGATTATTTACTACTAAAATTTTCTGATATACTACGGTACCAACTGTATGAATGCAACCAGTCCTTCGTACTATTGAGTCGCGAGTTGCAGTATTTACAGAATTTTATCAGCATCGAACAGATGCGATGGGGCGACGAACTCGAGGTCGAATGTACCTGGTCTCAAGAAACAGAAGACCTGCATATAACGCCGCTAATGCTGATCTGTTTCGTGGAAAATGCTTTCAAACATGTGGATCGACTCCCAGATCAAAAAGGGAAAATTACGCTGAATTGTGCCGAAAAGGAAGGGTATTTTCAATTTCATATTAGCAACAGTTATCAAGAATATCCCCAACAAGCTTCAACAAGACACTCTGGCATTGGACTAGAAAATGTCAAAAAGCGATTGGAACTGCAATATGAAAAGAACTATTCCCTCAGGATCGAAAAGCGTGACAACAATTTTTGCGTCGACTTGACGATCGATCTTAACTGCTAAGTCAATATGGAACAAATAAAAATGAAATGTATCATTGTGGATGATGAACCAATGTTAAGGCAACATATTGCCGAAATGACCGAACAAGTCGATTTTTTGGAACTTGTGACGACATTTCCTTCGGCCTTAGCTGCTGCGTCTAGATTACAACAAGGCGATATCGACCTGATTTTCCTGGATATCAACATGCCTTACCTCAATGGCATTGATTTTTTGGAATCACTTGAAAATCCTCCGCTCTGCATTTTTATTACTGCCTATTCCGAATACGCCTTAGAGGGCTTTCGTTTGCAGGCTGTGGATTACCTGCTCAAACCTATTGTATTTCAACGGTTCTTTCAAGCAGCGACCAAAGCTTTTCAACAGTTTTTACAGCGCAACAAATCTATTCAGGAGCCTAGTCCCAATGACAACATGCTCTTTGTGCGACAGGGAGACGCCTTTGTTAAAATCTCTTGGACCGATATCCTTTATGCCGAAAGCATGCAGAATTATACTAAACTCCATTTTCAAGAAAGGACCGTTACAATCCACCAGACTATGCTCGCCCTCGAAGAAGCGTTACCGGGCAATCATTTTTTTCGTATTCACAAATCGTTTCTAGTGAATGTCAATCACATTGATATCATATCAGGTGGAAGAGTATATATTGGGAAACAGGAATTACCAATCTCCCGGACAAAAAGAGAGGAGCTTCTTCAAAACGTAGTTTTTAAGAAGCTCCTTAGCCGTTAGTTGGGCATATTCCATTTCAGGGCCACTGAGGTATAGAAAGTAGGTGAAAAATGGGGATCTGCCTGTTTCTTGTCCTTGAACATGCTTTTCAGCGACCGGTCATTTTCTACATACATCCTAGCAAGCGTACTTCCTCCGGTCAATTGTACTTTCAAGCTCTTACCAAGGTTAAATTGGGGTTGTAGACCTGCTGTCAACAACATGAATCCAGCAAGGGTCGACTTGCCATTCTTTTCACGTTCGGCAGTCATCCCATCCAAATTGACTACTGCGCGGAGATCCATGAAATTGTTGACCTGATAAGAAGCCGCCAGTCCCTGTGGAAAATTCACATTGAATTTAACCTTACCATTGGTTTTCCAGTCAAAATACAGTCCTGGTAAGACCATTGGCACACCGAAACTATTACTCAATACCGGGCCAAAACCAAAAGCCAAATTAGGCCTGAATTGCTTAATAAATAGCACTCCCCCCTGGCCCAGTACATCCTTACCATTGACCTTGACCAGATCAGAGTAAATACCCACAGAGGCAAAAGTCAAGAGAGACCAATTTCTACGTAAGGAAGTCAAATATTGAAGACCCATTTCGGCATTCAACATTTCAGTAGGAAACAAATGTTGCTCGTAATCTCGATTTTGCATTTTTGCATAAGCAGCCCCCATTTTCCAGGACCAACGTTTTATGTTCCCTAAGGAGTCTATCTTAGTTGAAAGAGGTATTTCAAGATTGAACTGTATTCTTTTAAAATCACTTTTCGAGCCCGTCTTTACACTGTCTTCTGGCCGAATATAATTTGACAAAGGGACATAATCGACCATCACCCGTCCCGATACGGCATTCTGTGCTTGTGCTGTCAGCGTCGCCAAACTGCTGAATAGTATGGCACATAAAATTTGTTTTTTCATTTTTTTTCAACAAAGGACGCCTTTGTGCCCTACAAGCAACAAATATTTTGACGTAGTGCAGTTTTACATTGACCAACTGCTAACCTATTACGATATTGAAAAAGAGACCATACTTCGTGTTTTTTTATGAGCCCTGTTAACGATTACTCGAACAAACGAAGAGCCTCCGGTTGAAGAGGCTCCTTGGTAGCGAATAAAATCTATACCTTTCAAGGCAAAACAGGCATAGACAGTTGAAAACACGGTTTAATTAAGCCCAATAATCCTGATATCATCATGATAAACAATACGAGTCGTATTTGTTGGGACGATATAAAGTCCCCATTTGATATAGCCATGTTGACCATTCAACGCGTTGGCCGTATAAGTCTTATAATTTGTCTTTGAATCCTTCAAGCTATAAGCAGGCTCACCCGGCAATTTCATGTAAGTTTTCATGTAACCGGTCCCAGACTGGGACCACAGAACGTCGACCCTAAAATGAATCCACTTGTTGACATATTGTTGCGCATTTGCCAGTACAGTTACATTAGGTTGATTATTCGCCTTATCAAAACGCAGTACAATCGCATTTCTCATGGTTCTTATTTGTAGTGGTACACCATTATCACCTGTTTGTTTGAGTTGAAAGAGATTGCCCTCTGTAGCATCGTTGGGATTCAATGTCCAGTCTTTCAAAAGCACGCTAAACTCGTAGCGACGTTCCTGCTCAGGCATAAAACGTGCATTTGCAGCATAGTCTGCATCACTTTCACTCCGCCAATTGCCCGCTGAATAATAACTGCTATCTCCATACACGATTTTATGGGCAATCGCATAAGCTCCCCTAGCACCCGGTTGAACCATATATGCCGCATCAGCAGCCGTCGCATGGGTAGCAGTAACGCCAATAATACCTGAACTGCTGGTACCTGTTTCGTAGTCTACGTTCAACAGCGTATCGCCAGGTAATAGATTGCTAAGGGATAAATTTGCCTTCAATCGGCTGGTTTCCATTTGATCTTTGTTTGCTAGATCGTTACCTTTTTTTGCGCAGGAAATTGCAGCCACTAAAAGGGGCGATACCGCTAAAGCCAATACCCTGTGTAAACAAATTCTTTTCATGTGTTTATAATTTTATAAGTGGTTTTAATGATACGAATTTAATGACTTGCTGCTCTACAGATTTTCGATTTCTGACAAAAAAGTTTAGATTTTGGTTAAAATAACCAAAATCTAAACCTGCTTATCCTACGATGCAGAGATCTCGTCTCGGATTGTAAAAAAAGTTTTGCGGATTGTAAATGTATAGATGAATTACCCTTGCAATGCATAATTTTGGGATGAACAGATTCTTCATGGATAAATCAATAATAATCAAAATCTGTTTTTTTCAGGAAGTAAAGCATGTTTTTAGTTGTAAAAGAATGAATAAGATCTATCAAATTGTTTTCATTATATTATTGATATTGAACAGTGGTTGTTCCAATGCACAGTCCAACCAAGACTGTCTTGATGTATTGGACGATAATCTCGCTTTACTTGATTACCTTATGAATACCGAAAAAGATATCTCCACCGATTTCAAAGAATTACAGGTGGCTTTCAAGGATCTACGCTATAAAACAGAAAATCAGGTCAAAATTGATGAAAGCTATCATTTTAAACCAGGATACCCGTTCATAACAGAATATAGCTACCCTAATACCTACATACAACTAAAGTTTGACCGATTTAATATTGCCCATACTTTGGGAGAAGGATATAAATTCACACACGATTTTATCGATAATATCGATCAGGCTATATTTAAGCTAAAAAAAATCTATTTTTTGGATGGAACAGTACAAGTCGGAGAACAGATTAAGGTTGTTGATACCCTGGTGTCGGAGCAATTGGGAGATCAGACTTGGGTCCTTGCGGGCACAAAACCGATCAAAAGTTTCGACTACAGCATGGAAACTCATCTAAATAAAGAAGTTAGTCACGAAATTACTGGCGCCGGAGAATGCATACAGACTTCAGCGGGTATCATTGAAGTAATACACTGCGGCAACGGCTATATTCGGATTAAGACATCTGTACCCATGCGGCATCTTGTAAAAATTTTGGTAACGGATGAACAGGGGCACCAATTATCAACTGTAAATGTCGAATCAAAGGATTGCTACAAAAAAGAAGATTTGATTGCCCACATCGCACACATGGAACAAGCCAAAGCCAAACTTGAAAAAGGTGAGATCACTTGCACGGAGGTCCTTAAGAAGTTCTCAACCGAAAAATTAAATGCAGACCTAGCGGCACAAGCCGATTCCCTATTGCTTACTCAATACTTTGCTGCTGATTTTAAAAAAGCCCATCTTATATTTTGGGATAACGCAAAACAGGTTAAACAAGTCTATGAACGGAATTCCGCTGACCAGATAGCTTCACGTCCTGAAGACTTCTACGAAGCATGTTCTTGTGTTATTGCCCAGGATACAAAAACGGAATTGTATGGGCTGATCGGTCTGGATGGGAATTGGATTATCGCACCAAGATTTTTGGAACTGAGGGCACAATGGGGAACCGAAGGCTTCTTTTGGGGGCTGACAGAAAATGATGAAAAACGCGTGGAATACCGATTTGATAAGGAAAATAAAACTCTGATAAAAACATAATAGGTATAGTGCCTTAATATACACGATGCTCAAAAGCATTCCCTTGTCTTTACACCTAAGACTTTCACATTGAACCACCTAGATTACTTTCCAATAATCCTCTTAACGGTTGTGCATAATAAAAAAATAGAGTCGCAAAAATTAACAAACTTACAAATTGAACGCATCAATCTTGTGTGGGAATTTCTAAAGCCTATCCTAACCAGAAATGGTACCTGACTGTATAAGACAGATCAACTATAACTCAAGTGGGACATAATTTTTTACATGATTTTAAGCTTTTATTACATGGTTTATCACAGATATATACCGTCTTTTGAGTAATAATATCCAATTTACTCACGACCATCGAAATATTTCTATGCGACCAATTTATGCGAAAACACTGACAAATTTTGAGGGGAGAATTTTTGAAATACGGGAAGAAAATCCATTTTCCACTGAGTATCATTTTCATAATGAATGCCAATTGACTTTTATCCCGAATGGTAAAGGCCAAAGATGCATCGCTGATCAACTTGAGGACTGTGAAGCTGATGAACTGCTGTTAATTGGCCCCGGCCTACCGCACGTATGGTATCCAAGAAAAACAACCGTTATAGACAGTCTCACAACACCATCCATAAGTCTATTTTTTGCCCCAGAAGCCATAATCTCCCTGTCTGAATCATTATTTGACAGCACCGGCTTACAGGCATTTTTAATGCGGTCAAGACAGGGTATGCTATTCCATGGCTCGGCAAAAAATAAGCTAAAAAAGTTACTCAAAAAAATGCACTGTGCATC
>JAITLV010000210.1 GCA_031277685.1 Sphingobacterium sp.
TCGAGAATACGCACTATCGTTGAAACTGTATTGTAAGCAGGTTTCGGTTCGGGTAGTCGGTCAATGATATCTTTGACAAATCCACGTCCCATTTCCCAAAGCTCCTGCATAATTTGTTCTTCTGCTTTAGTCAATTCTTTAAAATCTTCCATAACTCCTTAATAATTAACAGTACTGTTGTAATCGATTACAATACAAGTATATAACTAAAGAAATAGTTTTACAACTATTTCTTTAGTTATATACACAAAAATCTGATTATTAGCTAAATAAAATTTAATTGAATTATATTTTATAACGAATTAATCTTCAAAATTCCGTTTTCGAGAAGCTTTCAATTGGGATTGTTGCTTCTTGCGATCCAAGCGTTTTAATACACTCGTATAGGGTATTTTAGTTTTCTTTCGTGGTTTTGCAGGTACAAGTGCATCCTTCACAAGATGAAGAAAACGATCAATGGCAATTTCCCTATTGCGTATCTGCGAACGATCCGAATCTGATTCCAACTGTAAGACTCCTTCTTTATTGATACGATTTGAAAGCTTCGCCGCCACCAAAGCTTTTTCCTCTGCTGCAAAAACAATAGATCGTTCTACATCCCACTGCAGTGTAACTTTGGAGGATACCTTATTGACATGCTGTCCCCCTGCCCCTCCAGATCTGGAAAACTTAAACGTAAGTTCGCTTATTAATCCTGTTATATTCATTTATTTTTAAATGCTTCTTCTATTTTTTCCATTTTTTTCAGCAGGAAGCTCAATTTTTCGACTTGATCACGTTGCACTTCGACAAGTTCCTGCTCTTTGCGAATAATCAGGTGATCTATTTTTTCGTGTAATTCCCTAATCTCAAGTTCGGCCTTCAGATTAACCATATAATCATTTCGGGCTCGTTCACGGTCTTTGTCTTCTTGTCTGTTCTGACTCATCATAATTACTGGCGCCTGTAAGGCTGCCACACACGACAAAATGAGATTAAGCAAAATAAATGGGTAGGGATCAAAACCTTTATTATTTAACCAATAGATATTGAGCATAATCCAGACGAGCAAAAATACAACGAAAGAAATAATAAAAGTCCAACTTCCACCAAATTCAGCAACTTTATCTGCAACACGCTCGCCAACTGAAGGGGCTGTTGTACAATCATTGTCCATACTTGCACTAATGACTTTATTGTCTTTAAAGCTCTGTATAACTTGTTGATCCAGTTGACTGAGCTGCCCTGACTCGTCTTTCAAAAATTCAGTAATATAGGCTTCTTTAAACCGAGTCAATTCCGACACAGCAATATATTTATCTTTCCCAAAATTCGGATATTCCTTCCGGATTAATCTATAAATAGGCTGCCGAATAGAAGCGCCCACGATACGTTGTTCTAAAGGAAATTGCTGCCCTGAGATATCACTGATAAAGTTGTCCATATATTGCCAAATGTCTACTTAAAGATAATGCTTTTTAAGTAATGAAAAAATTCACAAAACTATGGCAATTGGTTTTTGTTATTTTAGGCATAAATAACCGAAATTAGCAGCACGAAAAAATAGCTGGAATCAGCGAAGGCAATAGGAATGCCTTGAACGATAAAAGAGTGTGAATAATCAAATCGAGTATCAGCCTTTCTTTATACAAGTAAAAGCTGGCACTTAATAAATAATTATACAAATGAAAATAGGCATTGTTTGTTATCCCACCTTTGGTGGCAGTGGTGTTGTGGCAACAGAATTAGGAAAGGCATTAGCGGCCAATGGACATGAAATCCATTTTATTACCTATCGACAACCAGCACGCCTAGATTTCTTTTCGGAAAACTTATATTACCATGAGGTGGCAGTATCTCAATATCCACTTTTTGACTTTCTACCTTACGAATCTGCCTTGGCCAGCAAGCTTGTTGATGTGGTACGTTTTGAGAAACTGGATCTGATCCACGTGCATTATGCCATACCACATGCTTCAGCAGCATTCATGGCAAAACAAATCTTGCTGACAACCTATGGTATTAATATTCCTGTAGTAACGACACTACATGGTACAGATATTACTTTGGTTGGAAAAGATAAAAGTTTTAGTCCAGTCGTTACCTTTTCGATCAATCAATCGGATGGTGTAACCGCTGTTTCACAAAATCTGAAAGATGAAACGCTTCGGTATTTTGATATCTCCAGAGATATTAAAGTGATCCCTAACTTTATCGATCTCGATAGATTCAGTAATAAGGACCGCTCCCATTTCAAAAAAGCGATTGCTCCAGGCAATGAACGTATCTTAGTCCATACCTCTAACTTTAGAAAGGTAAAAAATACAGAAGACGTTATCCGTATCTTTAAGAAAGTGCATGATGTCATTCCTTCCAAGTTACTGATGGTTGGCGATGGTCCCGAACGCCGCAATGCGGAGGAACTATCCCGGGAATTGGATGTGTGTATGGATGTTCGCTTTTTGGGTAAACAGGATGCTGTGGAAGAAATCTTATCTGTATCAGACCTTTTCCTAATGCCTTCCAGTTCTGAAAGTTTTGGACTGGCCGCATTAGAAGCAATGGCATGTCAGGTGCCTGTTGTATCATCCAATACTGGTGGTTTGCCGGAGCTGAATGAAAACGGCGTAACGGGCTTTCTTAGTAATGTAGGTGATGTAGATGATATGGCCAAGAATGCAATCTATATTTTGGAAGATGTGGATCGATTGGAAAAATTTAAAGCAGCGGCATTAAATCATGCAAAAAAATTCCAATTGTCCAATATCATGCCTTTATACGAACAATATTACCAAGAAGTGATTGATCAGATAACAAAAGCACAATAAATATCATTTTTGGCCTTAAGGGATAAAAAAAATATTTTATCTTTGACCTTTGGAAAATTTCCAAAAAAACAATTATGAAATACAAACGTATCTTATTAAAACTTAGCGGTGAATCCTTAATGGGTGACCAAAG
>JAITLV010000211.1 GCA_031277685.1 Sphingobacterium sp.
TAGTATTCTAAAAAGGAGACTTATATTGAGTATCAGCAGTGGACGACGAAAATAAATACCCATCCATATAATAACTTTCAGTTATTATAACTATCTTTAAAATTATACAAAACTTAAAAGTCACACCGCTTGCTTACTCTAATCGCAAAAAATATGCAATTTAAAACACCTCTCCGCCCTCTGCTTTTTGTTTTTGCCATCGGCCTGTTGTTTAGTTCTTGTCAAAAGGGCGGCCCTTCTGAGCAGAAGGATCTTATCGATATTGAAACGAGAGATGCTACTTGGACAAAATTGAGTATCCCGGGACAGCTCAGAGGCACATCGGCTATTTACGGCAATATCGACGACACCCTGGTTGTGGCTACCATGTACAAGATTTATATGACTACGGATAAAGGAGTTTCGTGGCAAATGGTCAACGATGCTGGATTTGGCATACCTAGCTTCAGTATGTATCAGGGAGAACTGATGGCTTTAAGTAATTTCCAAGACCATTCGACAAGTCCGACTTTATTCTCGTTGGACCAGGGTAAAAATTGGAGCAGAAAGGGCAAATATGGGTATGAAGTCTATGATAAAATACAGGTCAATCGAAAAGAAACAAAGATCAGTGAAAACGAATCTTACAAAATCATCCCGCAGCCGAAAGAAATCATCGACAAAGAATATGGACGCCCTTTAGCACAGCCCGACAAGCTAGCAAGGGTTACTGATAGAGGCGAACAATTACTTGATTTTCCTTTCCGTCGACGACTGAATTATATTTACCACGACAAGAAAAATCGGCTTTATATTGGCGCAGAAGGAACGCGTTTTGAGTGGACAATTAAAGGCAATGAGCGTACTTATCCAACTTCTACCGATACAGCGATCATTTATATCAGCAAACTGCCTATTAGCGCACAATAACGAAACCGCACCTAATTATTCGGAAAAAACAAACGAATGATCGTTCCCTTACCCAGTTTACTGGAGAGATTAACATTACCGTCCAGACGTTCCATCAACTCCTTAACTAAGGAGAGCCCTATGCCTGAGCCCTGTGCTTCAAGCGCATTTTTTGCGCGCTCATGGGCTTTAAATACAACATCTAGGTCTTCATCTGGAATGCCGATCCCATTATCTTCCAAATAGTAAACAATGCCTTTGCTTGTCTTTTCACTATAGATCGCCAGATAATCCTGCTCGGTATCTTTAGCATATTTCACAGCATTGGAAATCAGATTAAAAAAAATCTGATAAGCGACACTACAATCTACCTCAAGCTTATAGAGATTTCCCAATCTAAACTCCAACTGTGATGCTGGATAAATAAGCTTTACCTCATCTATCCATTCCGCGATCTTTTTATCCATATCTAAACATTCCCTAACCGGATTGACAGCTCTTATTTTATTTAGCTGAAGGGTTTGGTTGATAATAGACTGAATATTTTCTATGGCAGCTTGCATATTGTCGAACCATTTTTGCTGAACATCTTTAGGGAGACTTATATTTTTACGCAGCATATCATTTCCCATCTTTAGAATGGATAATGGGTTTTTTAAATCGTGTGAAAGGGTATTGGATAATAGATCCAGCTTTCTATTAAAAGATATTTGCTCTTTTTGGCTTTCAGCTTTATCATAGGCAAGTTTTCTTTCCGTCACATCCCATGAGGAATGTAAAATAGCATAAGTATTTCCCTTTTCGTCCAATAATGCTTTGTATTCGAAATCAAAGTACCGTTTGATAATATTTCTCCCAGATACGATATCTGCCGGGGTATCCTTGGCACGATAGGTAATCCCTGTGTTCCACACATTTTTCAAAATAGATGAAAACCCCTCTTTTTCAAAGCTGGGAAAACAGGCACACAAAGTATGTCCTAAAATTGAGCTGCTTGCATGCCATGTATCCAGCATCGCCTGATTAGCAAAGGCAATATTGAGGTCCGCACTATCATAGATAGCCGTGGCTAAAGGAGACCGCTCCAGAACAGACAACAAAAAGTGCTCATCAAAAGGCATACAGAAAGAAATTTAGCAATCGTGAATGTATAGATATAGGGAACTCTAACAAATTAATGCAACAGAAATGATGCCATTCTTTGTAACCTTTTTTGTATTTTAACCTTTAAGAAAGTTTTATATGAATGAAGTAGGAAAAAAAATCAGGTTACTTCGGCACCAAAAAAGTTGGAGCCAGCAGGATGTAGCAAAAAAACTGGGGATTTCCATCCCCGCATTTTCAAAAATGGAAACAGGCATTACAGATCTTAACCTCTCCAGATTAATCCAGATCGCCAAGTTATTTAATTTTACAGCGGTGCAGCTTTTATCTTTTTCTGAAACAGATGACGTAAATGATTATGTTGACGGAATAACTTCAATTCAGCAAAAGCTGAAAGAACGGGAAGAGGAAATAATCCAGCTTCAGAAAAAAGTTATCGATCTCTATAGTCAGCTGTATAAGGATTGAAACTTCCCGTGGATTCTCTACACAGGCATTCATATCATATATCATTTTAATCTTAAAACGCTAACTGTATATAGATATCCGTATGAAAGCTATTGCTCTTAATATTACGTTGAAATTTGTAAATTTGATCGCTGATTAGCTGTTTAAACAGCATACCATCTGGCCTTTTGAAAATTCTACAATGGACTATACTGCAGAAAATAAGCTATTGATTTCGCTCTCCAATGGAAACGAACAGTCTTTTTTTGCTTTATATGACCGGTATAGTCAAGCCTTATTTTCCACTATTTTTCGAATGGTTAAAGATAAGCAGGTCAGTGAAGAGATCGTGCAAGATGTATTTCTTAAAGTTTGGCAAAAAAGAGCCAGCATCGATCCAAACCGAAGCTTTAAATCGTGGATTTTTACCATAGCTAAAAATGATGTTATTTCTTGGTATAGAAAATTAGCCAAAGAAACCGCGATGCAGGAAAACTTATACCAACATTTCGAGCAGCTCTACATCATGGAAAAAGAGGGTGATATACATGAGAAACAGGCCGCGTTATTAGAAAGAGCGCTCGATACCTTAAGTGAGCGTAGAAAAGAAATTTTTATTTTATGTAAACTTGAACAGAAAAGTTACGAAGAAGTTGCGCAAAAACTGAACATTTCTGTTTCAACAGTGAGTAATGCCATGGTCAAATCCAATCAACATATCCGCCAATTTGTACAAGACCATTATGATGAAATTTTAGCGATTCTTGTAACATTCTATTTTTTTTAAAAAAATCAAGATTACGATAGTGTTTTTGCTAATAAGTTGCGTATTAACTTATAGATATGGCAAAAAAAATAGATAATATTTACAAGAGCTATTTAGAGGGACGTATTAATCGGGTGGATCTCGATTGGTTGCTGCATTATTTTGAATATGCCAGCGACGAAGAGTTGGAACGTCTAACTTCGATTGCTTCGAATGTCTTTGAGGAGGATCAAACCGAACAATCCTTTGCTCCGCATATTGCACTTGTAAAGCAACGTTTGAAAGAGAGTCTAAACAAACCCAAGAACCAGCCGATCCGATTAAGACAAAGACTGCAATGGTGGGCAGCAGCTTCGATCTTGTTGGTAGCGGGATTGGCGACTTGGTTTTATTTGGGACAAGGCCCAAAAACTACCGATGTCACTGCGCCTTCAGCACCCACATTGTATGTTAAAGATAAGTCCGGAAAAGAAATTGCCATATTGCCCAAGACTGATTCTGTATGGCAGATAGGGGACATTGCATTTTCCCGTATCGACAGTCAAACCGTAAAAGTAATGGCGCTTGGCAAAAATCCAAGCTTGCAAACGATCTATACCCCCAATTCGGACTTTAGGCTTGTTCTGGAAGATGGTACTAAGATCACAATGAATGCCGCCTCCACCCTTAAATTTCAGGTTCCTTTTGATGCCGTCAAAAGAGACGTATCCTTAGACGGTGAAGGATATTTTGAGGTCACTCATGATGCCCGGAGGCCATTTACAGTAACTGCTGGTGCTGCAAAAGTCGAAGTGCTCGGAACCGTATTTAACGTACGCAATTATGCAAGCGATGGCCATGTTACCACTTCCCTCCTGTCTGGACGGATCGCTTTAAGTAAATCGGGCACAGCTGAAAGGATGATACTTCGTCCAGGGGAAACAGCTGTAACCGATCAAAAAGGAATACATATCCAACATCTAACGCCAAAACAAGCTGTCGCATGGACGGCCGGCTACTTTGATTACCGGGATCAGTCACTTCGCGTAATTCTGTCTGATCTGTCAAGATGGTACGGTGTTGATGTTGATACCATCGCGCTACCGACAGATCGGTCGATTTATATGAAGGTCCGAAAAAATATCTCCCTACAGGAAATGTTACGGCTCTTAAATGAAGCAAGCGCCTTAGATTTTCAATTGAACAATAAAAAGATCGTTTTAAAAACAACCATCAAAAAATAAAAACAACTAAATAGTACATTTACCTTCATCTACCATGTCACACCTAACCAAAAAGCGACCGGTATTTTTGCGGAAATACCTGAGTTTGGCCGCTGGAATTGCCCTGATGAGCATGATCGACCCCTATGAATTACATGCACAGCAGGTCGAATTGAACTTTAAAAATGCCAATGTCAAAGAGGTCATTACGAGCCTATCGGATCACTATGGCTATGAATTTGTGTTCGACGGCAACCTATTAAAAACCGCCCGTCCCATCAGTGTCAACCTTAAACTATCAAGCATTGAAGATGCCTTATCCATTTTGTTTAAGGATCAACCTTTCAGCTACCGCCTTGAGAATAAACGGATTATTCTCTATCGTAAAACTGTATCGACCAATAGTCAGCTTGTACGCGGAAAAGTAATCGACAGTCTGGGCAATACCATTGCCGGTGTGTCGATCCATAACCTGCAGGACAATAGCCAGGCAATGAGTTCGGGCGATGGTGATTTTGAGCTGAACGTGACAAGCCCGGAGATCCAATTGTCGTTTAGACATGTCTCTTTTAATGAAAAAGTCATGCGTTTCAGTCCCGAGCAAGTAACAAGACCGGTCCGCGTGATGTTGAGCACAAAGGAGTCTATGCTCAACGAAATTATGATCACGGGCTATCAACGAATCAGTAAAGAACGTAGTCCCGGAGCTTATTCCATGATCAATAATGACCAGTTAAACAAACAGATTAATGTCGATTTGGCTTCCGCCCTGGAAGGCCAAGTAGCTGGGTTGACCTATATCAAAAACCCCGCGCGCGTTGCTGCAGACAATCCCGTACTTCGCGGAATCGGTACCTATTCCAGTGACGTGACCACCAATCCGCTCATCGTCATTGACGACTTACCCACCGAGCTCACCTTAAACGATATCAACCCCTATGACGTAGAGTCCGTGACCGTGCTGAAAGACGCAACAGCTGCATCGATTTACGGAGCCAGGGCAGCCAATGGAGTTATTGTCGTAACCACAAAAAAAGGAAAAGGGCAAGGCGTCTCCGTCAACTTTAATGTCGATCAATTCATTACGCAGAAACCGGATATCGCCAAAATGCATTATGCCAGTACGTCCGATCTGATCGACTACGAAATTGATGTTTACAACAAAGAGCGTTCGCGCTATGCAAATACCGAATCTTTGTTCAATTACTATGGAAAGTTGGGTAGTGGAAGCTTAAAATACTATTCACCGCTGTACGATCTATTTCGTAAAGAGTCCATCGGGACAATTAATCAGCAAGAACGGGATGCAACAATAAATACCTGGCGGAACAACGATTACATCAAGGAATTTACTGACAATGTCTGGCAAAATGAAACACGCCAAAGGTATAATGCAAGTATTTCCCAGAATTCGTCCAAAAGCAACACCTTTGTATCCTTCAACTACGACAAAGGAAAAGGACAGGTTGTCCACGAAAAAAACGAGAAATTTAACCTGTATCTAAAATCGGCCTTTAATATAACCAAATGGTTGAATGCAACAGTGGGATTGAACGGCACATATTCCGTAAATAAAGAAACGGATGGCATTTACAATGATCTTTTCTTACAGCCTCGTTATACACGCATTAAAGATGAAAATGGCAACCTAATCTATGCGCCTTACGTTGATCTTTCAAGTTCTATCGGGCCCGGATCGGCCATAAACGGCGAGACAGCAGAACAGATCGCTGCAAACGGAAATTTAAAAAGTACATCCTTTAATGTCCTTGAAGCCTTAGGCGAAGGTATCGAGAGCAACAAGAGTTTAAATCTTCGCGCATTTACATCGTTGCGGGCCACTATTTACAAAGGCCTCTCTTTTCAAACGCAGTTTTCCTATGAATTGGGACAAGCATCCCGTGAAAGTTTCTACGACGAAGATAGCTACATGATGCGTGTTGCCTCAAACGCGATGGTGAGCTATAATGCTGCCACAGGAGTATACACGAAAAACCTACCAGCAGGAGGCCGCTACTATCAATTCGAATCCAAACGGTACAACTATACGTTCCGGAATCAATTTAATTATGATAATACCTTTGGCCAATATGGCCAACATCAGCTAACCGCCCTGGCCGGCTTCGAGATGCGCCAGTCGCATGTACCGCGCCCTATCCAACAATTACTTGTGGGCTACAATCCCGTCATATTGACCTCCACCACCATCGACTGGGCCACATTGAGTAAATCTGGTATCACCAGCTATATCTACGGGGGGAATGTCCGCCTGGGCGACCTGAATGGCGTCGCACAAAAGGAAACCTTACACCGCTTCACCTCGCTTTACGCCAATGCCGGATATACTTATAGCAACAAATACAACCTCACGGGAAGCATACGGGTGGATCAGGCCGATCTCTTTGGGGTAGATCCGAAGTTTAAGTACCGTCCGTTATGGTCTGTCGGAGCAGGCTGGAATGTCAGCAACGAAGAATTTATGAAAAATAAAGACTGGTTGAATTCCCTCAAACTACGGGCAACATACGGTATTACCGGTAATGTGGACCAAGAAAGCTCAAGCTACGGTACGGCTACCTGGAAATCCGATAAACTTTTCCCCTACCTGCAATATCTGGAACAAAAATCATTACCAAACCCCATGCTGCGCTGGGAAAAAACAACAACGACAAACCTCGGTGTAGATTTTTCGATTTTCGACAACCGCCTGTCTGCTAGTATTGATGCCTATAGTCGCTACAGCTCCGATTTGTTGATCGGTGCTGTTCTCGACCCAACCGTAGGTGCCAATTCGCGTGTTATCAACAATGGTGCATTACGCAACAAAGGGATTGAGTTTAATATCAATACTGTGTGGCTTAAAAAGAAAGATTTAACAGCAAGCACCCAACTGGTATTTTCCTTTAATAAAAACAGGGTCGAGAAAGTCAACGGCTTAACCGCTACCGCACAGTCCTATGTTGGCTCACCAACGAATTACTTTTTCCAAGGAAGAAGCTACAACGCTGTCCTGGCTTACCGCTATGGCGGCATGGTGAACGGCTACCCTTACTTTTTGGATCAAAACGGCGAATCCAATGTTATTTTTGATGAAAACGGTACCCCTACAAAAATTAATACGATCAATTCGCCCGACGCGTTGGTCGACATGGGCACGCTATTCCCAAAATACACAGGGTCTATCAATCAGCGCTTACGCTATAAAGCATTCGATCTTTCGGCCATGTTTGTCTTCTCCGGCGGACATAAATTACGTAAAGATGCGATCGATCTGGCAAGTGATGAACTCACAAACGCTGGCTTGGTGAACCGATGGGCAGAAGGAGCCAATAACGATTACCCCCGTTTACTGGTCGATTATCCAGACAACCTACGTTCTTCCGCAGGAACCTTATCCACTTTATGGCGCTATAGCGATCAGCAGATTGTTTCGGCAGATTATGTGAAACTGCGAAACATAGCCGTAGGTTATCAACTGCCCAAACAATTGGCCCATAAAGCCGGCATGCAAAACGTCAGATTAACGGCGCAGGTCAATAATTTGTGGACATGGAGCGCCGCCGGCAATGATATCGATCCAGAATCCTATTCGCTCAATAGCGGAACGCGCTATCTGCCCTTGGCCAAATCATTCCTGATGGGACTTTCACTCACTTTTTAACCCGAATCTACGATGACTATAAAAACCTTAATGGCAGCATGTGCGACTCTAGTGGTCTTTACTGCCTGCGATAAATACCTTGATATAACACCCAAAGGCTCACAATTGGTGCGTACAGCTCAAGATTATTACGATTTGGTCGCCTATCCAAATAGAGGTTATCCGATCAACAATTTTCAGTATCTGGTCGATGATCAATACCTCAAAGAATCCAATGTCATTGGTTTGACGCCCAATATCAATACCATCAACTTTCTATTTCAGGAACAGGAAGACCGGGTAAGCCAACTCACCGCATCAAGCTTTTACAACCAGTGCTACAAATACATTGC
>JAITLV010000221.1 GCA_031277685.1 Sphingobacterium sp.
AAGCTGTCTAGTTCGGCCGGAGAATAGCTTTTATTCTCAAACTTTTTTTTAAGTAGTGAAGTACAATTAATCTGGGCTATACCATAATTGTACAATAAGAAGTTCGTTAAGACACAAAGTAATAATTTTGACATGGCTTATTTATGATTTAGTCTACTCCGATTTAATAGCATATTTATGATTTCGAATAGATTTACTTTTAATGAATATACACGTATTACTGTTTAATTCATAATATCAATTCACTTACCAAAACTGTAAAGTAAGAGCCGTATTAGACCATCTGTAAAGTTTTTCCAGAACCAGATAACGTTGCAGTAACTACTGAAGGCGAATCAGTAGATGTAGAGCAATTATTTGCAGTTGATTTCAATCAAAAGATCCAAGCTTCCAATGCACAAAGTAACAGCCGCAGCGAAGTGGTTAAATCCTTGAAAAAACAAAAAGGCGAAAAGCTAAACTGTACAGTAAGCACCGATATCATCGAGGAATCGGCAGACTATATGGTCGCTAAAGTAACGTTGAAATTTGAAAACTTCACCAAAAGTGATCTAGTTACCTTGGAGCGTGTGGGTAATGACTGGAAAGTATATAAATCGATCAATTCGTATACGTAGAATCCAATAACTGGTGGTTTGCCCATAATAAAAGGCAAACCACTAGTGAATCATCTATTTATTAAGGCCACGTCATTGAACTACAAGCTAAAAGTCGACAAAACTTTTAGCTTGTGGTTTTTTGATAAAAATTATTAGTTTTTTATGCTCTACTAAAGGTCATACGTGCTGTTAAATTGAGAAGAAGAAAAGGATGTACCTGTACCTCCACAAAAAATACCTAACTGTAGTTCATATTCTGTCCCATCTTCAAGATTGTTGATTATTATATATAGTCTTCTTTCATTAAAAACATCAATACCTTGACCAGAATAAGCGTCGGTTAACTGCCAATTGCTGTTGCTATTCTTTTTTCTATAGCGAACGATATAAGATTTATCTGTCCAAGGATCGGGAGGAATCTCAATAAAAATTTGCCCATTTGAACGATGTAGATCTGTTCCATTTATGCCCACTTTTCTGAGGTAATTATAAAAATACATGGTTCCAGAGTGACTTGGACATTTTGTTAAATCTGGAATAGCTGTCGTAGGAACTGTTGCTGTAGCAAAGGTGCTAAATTTTTTTCCAGCACCTTGATCACACGCGATATGTAAACTGTAGGTACCGCCAGGAGTGCCAATTAGACTATACGAATGTGCAGCAAATGGAAACATAATACCACTAGGGGAGCCGAGGCCTCCCGGAGTACTCAAGGTTAGCATACACGGGGAGAAGTAAGTTGTATGGATGGTCCAGCTGAAGCTCACTTGGCCATCGGCCATAGCATGTGCTGACATTGTAATAGGAGGCTGCGCATCGGCTTTTTTTGTTGGTATGTTTTGATTATCGGGAGTAATCCGATTAGTCTGGTTATCTTTTTTACAGGATATTAAAAAAAAGATAATGAAAAGGTGGAATAAATAAGTTTTCATAAATGGTTTTTATTTAAAAATAATATTTTTTATAAATATAAATAAATTATTAATTTTTTGAAGAAATTAAATAATAAAAAAATGCTGGCAGAAGTGATTAAACAATGGTATGTATGCTTAGAGAAATAAAGAAACAGGATGTTTTCTCATTTTTCTGACAGAGATAACGCTTGTAAAAACATTCGCAGCAGCAGCCCTGATATCATCGAGGAATCGGCAGACTATATGGTCGCTGAAGTTACTTTGAAATTTGAGGATTTCACCAAAACAGATCTATTTACCTTGGAGCGAGTGGGTAATGACTGGAAAGTATCCAAATCAATCAATTCTTATAAGTAATATCCAATAACTGGTGGTTTGCCAGTAATAAAAGACAAACCACTAGTGAATCATCTATTTATTAAGGCCACGGCGTGAGATGTGGCTTTTTTGCGTTTTATGGTTGCCGATCGGCTCAACTTTTCGGTAGTTGTATTGTACCGCTTACATTGGATGCTTTTCACTCAAATCCCCCTCGAATGAAGTCTAAGTTTGTGTAAGAATTAAAAACAACAACATTATGGCAAAGCAATTTCTTATCAAAAACACAATGGCAGATATGCGCAATTTATGTGCATGCGAACTTACCGAGTTGCAGGATGGTTACTATTCTGGTATACAGCTCCTGGGGTATTATCAGGCGGGGGACACACCTAATCCAATCAATTACTATTTGTCATCAACAACAGATCCCGATGATGGAGGGAGTGTAATTGCGGTGGGTTCAATAAAATTACAAACATCAAAAAAAAGTATTGATCTGAGCCATTTCGGAGCAATTTCTGACGGTGATGAGCTTACCTATTCCGGTACTGATAATAAGCAAAAAATACTCAATGCTTTATCTTATATTTCAAAGGCTAAAGGACATCTTACCATAAACGGTAAATATTTTTCAAGCTCGTTCGAAATTACTATGAGTAACTTGGATATTAAAATAACAGCGGGGAGTTATCTTATCTTTAAACCAAGCTATACGGATGGACAAGATCGATCTTTAAAGATAACAGGAGGTGCTAGCAATATAAATATTGACGGCTATGGTGCAAAGTTTATATCTCCCGAGGACTATCCATCAGGAGAATGGAGACACGTTGTAACCCTATTGAATTGTACGGATGTTAATATATCAGGGATAGAATGTATAGGTGGGGGTGGTGATGGTTGGAACATCGGGAATGATGTCGAAAATGAACTGCCCTCCCGCATTACGCTTACGGATATCAAGGCAACTAAAAACCGAAGAAATGGAATTAGCTTTATTAATGGACACAATGTTAGAATCATAAGACCTATTTGTAAAGATGTTAGAGGAACGGCTCCGATGGCGGGTATTGATATAGAGGCTAATGAAAAAAATATAGAAGAAATTTCGGGGTTAAGAATTATCGATCCGGTAACGGAAAATAATGCTGTTGGTTTATTGTTTACCATGGGTAACTTTACGAAAGAAGCCGCTAAATCAACGGATATTATCGTCACAGGACACCAGTCCATAAAGGATGATACTGGTACATATATCAATGGCTTTGGTTCCGCTAATCCTTGGATAAATAAATTAAGCGGTTATATTAAATATCAAGGTTCAATTGTTAAATCGAAAAATGTAGGCCTATCCCTTTCTGCATGGGATATTGATAAAGCGCCTCCTTTAAACATCGATGTATATATTGAAGATGCCGGAAATGGAGTGGTAGGTTCGGGAGCCGCGCAAGATTTACAACGAAGTCCGATTGTTATTTTTGCAAGCTATGATGCAACATTTGATATCGGCAACTTCAATATAAATGCAAAAATACGAGATACCCGGACAACCCCATTGCATTACACTGGTGTTTATTTAGCTAATGATGTTAAGGCGATAAGAAATCTAAATATTCGTATCGATACAGATAATAGAAGAACTTCTGCTTATGATTTATTCTCCTATAATGGCACAACTACGGGGAATATAGCTTTTGTTAAACAACCTGAATATATTGCTTCATCTTTGTTAACCGTAGCTAACTTATGTAAAACAGTTGGAGGAAGGGTAATTATAAATACAGCAGGTACTCAGCAAATTCCACTTTCTTCCAACTGGATAGGAAACATTCTGGAGTTCAAACAAAACATTGCTAATTCGACGAATATAAGTTGCCAAAACGGAGATTCTATGCTAATTGATGGCGCAAAAACAAACTATTTGGTACTGACTGAACAAGATCAGAGCATCAAATTGTTAGCTACAAAAGATGGATGGCAATTGATTGGAGGCAATTTTATGCGCGCATCTACGTGGCCCAATAGACCAACAATAACTAGCGGAACACTATTGTGGTTTAACAAGACAGATCAAAAGATTGTATTTTGGAATGGTACAACTTGGATTAACTTAAATTAGAGCTAGATATCATCAGATGGATTATCATAGTTAGAATATTTCATTGTAAGATTTGTGATGTGAAGTTCGACAGGACTTCACATTTTTTATTTACCTGTTACTTTTGTTCACTCACCGAGTTTTCCCGATCGTTGGTCTAAAGCCGATAGGCTGGGAGCCTATTGTGTCGTAGTTTTGAGTCAACAAATAAGAACAACAGAACTAACACAATAAAAAAGACATTATGAAAACGCTAGTAAAAACATTCACAGCAGCAGCCCTAATCGCAGTATCAACTTTCGCTATGGCAGCTGAAGGACCTGGAGCAAAAGCAATAAAAGCTAACATTAACCTTTCCACTGCAGATTTCGCTTTAGAGCACTATGTTGCGGTAACGACTGAAGGAGAATCAGCAGGAGTAGAGCAGTTATTCGCAGATGATTTTAATCAAAAGATCCAAGCTACCAATGCGCAGTCTAACAGCCGTAGTGCCGTAGTTAAACTATTGAAAAAGCAAAAAGGAGAGAAGCTGAACTGCACAGTTAGCACTGATATTTTAGAAGAATCTGCAGATTATATGGTCGCTAAAGTAACGTTGAAATTTGAGAACTTCACCAAAACGGACTTAGTTACCTTGGAGCGTGTGGCTAATGACTGGAAAGTATCCAAATCAATTAATTCATATAAATAAATCTCAAGAACTAGTGCTCTGCGAAGCTATAGGTAGAGCACTAGTGAATCATATGTTTAAGTTTAGTTTAGAAGCCAGATCTTGAAATCTGGCTTTTTTACGTCAAAAGGGCCTGATTTTCATCAGACCCTTTCTCTTAGCGCTTATCTGTACAGTAATTTTTATGTTTCCTATCGTTTCCTCTTTTTTGTTTCGTCATCCAATGTTTTTAAAGACTATTGGATTTTCACTGTACGACGCCAATTTTATGTTGAACCCTTCTTTCGAAAGGTAGCTTGTAGCCGTTTTGTATCGTAAGAACAATACTCCATTTGAAATAGTTTTATAAGATTGACCTTTTTTGTCTTGCTAACTATCTTGTTTTCTTTTAATTATTGTTGTAGTTTTGGTGCCTCACATCGAACTGTTTTGCCGTAATGAGATAAAACGAGGCGAAAAATGAAAAACAACTATAATTCACTCGAAAATTTAACTTTACAAAAGTTAATACGGGCTGGAGACCAAGAAGCATTTAGGATAATCTATGAAAGGTATTGGGACAAAATATTTGTGATTTGTAATAACCGGCTCCCACAGAAAGATATTGCGGAAGATCTTTTACAGGATATTTTTATTTCACTTTGGAATAATCCCAAACTCGAAGAGGTTCAAAATCTTGAAGCTTATTTATTTCAGGCAGCCAAGTTTTCTATAATTAAATATCTAAATAGATCTTCAAGAATCGATTTTGTTGATCCTAATTCCTATGGATTATTGGATCGTGTGGGAGAGCTTGGCCTGGACGATGCATTATACACCAAAGAACTTCAGCAACTTATTTTCCAAGAGGTAGAGCGCCTGCCGGAGAAAACAAAGATTATCTTTAATTATTCCCGTATAGATAATTTGGACAGTAGAGAAATCGCTGAAAAACTAAATATCTCCCATCGAACTGTTGAAAATCAAATCAGCAAAAGCCTAAAACATTTAAGGATTTTTATAAATAATTTAAAATCTTTGTTATTTTTTTAATTTTTTAGCGTGCGTTGCTCAGCACTTATGGTACTTCTATATAGACCACAAGTGTTAATCATATGAAGACGCAACAAGAAATTAAAGAAATCATTTCCCGTATTAACCAGGGAATAGCCTCTGAGGAAGATATTCTACAATTCCAGCTTTGGTACAATAGTTTTGACGATAGTGAAACAATACTCGATAGTAATCTCTCGACTGTCGAATTTAAAGATAAAAACTGGGCAGAGATTAACCGACGTATTGCTCCCGCCAAAATATCCAGGTTGCAATGGGTATGGCGAGTTGCCGCTGCACTACTGCTGCTCTCTGCAGCTGCAGTCTGGATCTGGTCAATTCAGCAAAAGGAAAATAATAATGAAGTTTTTAGATCGGCGGCATGGATCACAGATACTTCAGGCCAAACTGAAGAAATCAATAGCAGTTTACATGATTTTTTAGATTCGACAAGATATGTAGATCTCAAAGAACATCATAATTTAAGAACCTTGGCAACAGCTGCAGGAGAGTTTACCAAAGTTATTCTCCCCGATGGCACTAAAGTGTCTTTGAATGCCGGATCGAAGATCGTCTTGTCCCCAGATTATGGCAAGGCGGCGCAAAGGACAATTTCATTGGAAGGGGAGGCTTACTTTGAAGTAGTAACAATACCTGGACGCAGTTTTGTCGTAAAAACAGCAGATCAGCAGATCAGAGTTCTCGGTACAAAATTCAATGTCAGAGCTTATCCTAGTTTTGATAAAACAATTACCATACTACACGAGGGGAAAATTGAGCTAAGCAATGGGAACCAAAATGTCATATTGCAGCCCAATAATATAGCTGTCAACAAAGATGGAGCTTTGTCTCTTCAACGGATGGCGAAGCTAGAGAAAGAGGCATGGCGTAAACTAGATTTTGAATTTGATAATGAATCCATTAAGACTGTACTTCATCAACTTAGCCAGTGGTATGGTTTTGAGCTCTCTTATCAGTCTTCTGTTCCTAATCAGTATATCTCTGGTAAAATTGTAAATGGCACAAAAACCTCAGATGTGCTTGAGATTATGAAAAACTTAACGAATGGGAATTTTCAGATGAAAGGCAAGGTCCTCTATGTGAATTTCGCAAATAATTAACCTTAATACAATGAATGAAAAATTATTTAAACGAAGCCCGGCTTTTTTAAATCCGGAATTGCTTTCGGTTAAACTAACCACCTTAATGACAATTGGGCTATTGTCTTGTAGCATACAGCAAAGTTTCGCACAGCGAATTCACATTGATACAACTAAAAAGCCACTTAAAACAGTGTTAAAGCAGATAGAAGAGCAGTCAGGTTATTCTTTTGTATATGACGCAGGCATTGTAGAAAATACTGCTATGATTCAGATTTCACTTGATGAAGACGGAATTCAAGCTGCATTGTCGAAATTATCCAAAGAGCTTAATGTTGAATATAAGATTGTTAATAAAACTATTACATTAACTCGGATCAAAGAAAAGGAAGGAACAATCTTGTTGAAAGGACGTGTGTCCATCGATGATCTGGATGGTAAATCTCCTTCATATCAAGCTGGTGTCAGTGTCGCGATCAAAGGAACTAATAAAGTTACCAGTACTAATAATATAGGCGAATTTAGTTTGGAAGTACCTATGGAGGCGACTATTGTGGTCAGTTACATCGGTTATAAATCCAGAGAAATTCCTGCTAAAGATATCAGAAAAAATCTAGCTATCGTGCTCCAAAAAAGTATGGATTATCTAGATGAAGTAATTGTAACAGCATATGGTACCAAAGAAGCGAGAGAGAATCAGACAGGATCGGCTTTTACAATTACAAGAAAGGACCTAGATAATAGGCCTGCGCTCCGATTGGATGCTTTACTGGAAGGTGTCGTTCCTGGGGTCGAATTTAATTCACAAGATGGGGGAACAAATAGTTCCGCAAGATCACGCTATAGCACGAGAATACGTGGAGAATCCTCTACCGTTGGCGGTACAACATCAAATGAGCCATTATGGGTCGTGGATGGTGTGCCTTTGTATACTGGCGGAACGACAAATTCAATTCCAGGGATGCAAAATTCGATCAGTCCATTGACGTATATAAATCCGAATGATATTGAAAGTGTCACCGTACTTAAAGATGCCAGTGCAACGACAATTTATGGCGCAAATGGATCCAATGGTGTTATCCTGATAACAACCAAACGAGGAAAAGGAGCTCCAAAACTTTCTTATTCATTTCGGACAGGGATAAATAGGCGGCCATCAAGTCATCTAAACCAACTGAATGGTCGCCAATATTTAAACCTTGTGAAAGACATGGGTATGGTTGATCAGTTGGGGAAAATTGATACCACCCAGGATACGCGTTGGGCAGATGTTTATAATCGTACTGGTTTTACTAATCTCCACAGCTTAGGGCTGTCGGGTTCAACAGATGCTGTTCATTATTTCCTTTCAGCCAATATCTATGACGAAAAACAGAACATTATCGGTAATTCTACAAAACGTTATGATGTGCGTTCAAACGTAAGCGGGAATGTGGGCAAACGTTTGGTTTTGAACAGCACACTTGCTGCTTCTTATTCTAAAGATGATATGTTCAATCCTGGCAATGCTTATTTTCAGTACAGCCCATTGATTAGTCCATTTGGTCCAAATGGTGAGTATATTGAGCGAGATCCAAATGGCGGGCTTCTGCAGGGCATGCCTGGCCTGATCGATCAAAATGAACAGAAACAAGCAACCGTACATGTCTTGGGAACTTTAGGGTTTACTTATCAACTGTGGGATGGATTAGTCTTTACAAATCTTAATGGTGCGGATTTTACCAGCGGCAATGAAGATCAGTACTTTTCCATGTATAATTACACAGGCTCTTCCAGTAATGGTACGGCCTACCGAGGACAGTCACAGGTTTTAAACTTAATCAGTACAAATACCTTAGCATTTAAGCGTACTATTTTTAAAGGTGATTTTGATATTGTACTAGGAACCGAAGCACGAAAAGAAGAACGCCGTTCTGTTTCTGCCACGGGAACTAATTTTCCAAATGATTATATCCGAGAAGTAGGCTTTGCATCCTCCGATAATCGTCTTGGGACAACGAGTCGCGATAAACAAACGTTACTCTCCTATTTTGGGCGTGCCGGTTACGTATATGATAAACGCTATGCAATAAACTATACCTATCGAAAAGATGGAAGTTCCAATTTTGGGAAAGATGTAAAATGGGGGACCTTTAGTTCTATCGGTGCGGCCTGGACTGTTAGTAATGAAGATTTTTGGCCCAAAAATAAGATCGTAGATTTCTTGAAATTTAAGGTGTCCTATGGGAATAATGGTAACTCTCGATTTAATTCAGCTTATGCTAGTGGCATTTATAAATACGATTCCAATTATAGCTATGGGGGGAATTCTGGAGCGACGATGTCGAGAGGTGTGAATGATGGACTGAAATGGGAAACAACAAAAATGCTCAATACAGGGATAGATTTTAGATTGTTTGGTCGGTTTAATGTGGCTGCCGAATACTATCGAAATGTCACCCACGATATGATTGATGATGCCTACGTATCTATGGTTACTGGATTTAGACGTACTTATCAGAACGTCGGCAAAATGCAAAATACAGGTTTAGAGCTGAGTGTTAATGGAGCAATACTACAAAAGGAAAACTTTAACTGGAATGCCACTTTTATTTTATCGTCAAATAGAAATAAAGTGTTGCAGTTGAATGAAGATATTGATCGTGTTTCGGGCAATACGATCATGAGAAAAGGGTATAATTCCCGCTCTTACTACCTTGTACGTTGGGCAGGCGTGGATCCTTCTACGGGAGATCCGATGTGGTATGATTTGGATGGCAATGTGACTAAAGTATATAACACCGAAAATCGTGTACTTGTTGGGAATTCAACACCGCAATATTATGGAGGACTAACGAATTATATTAATTATAAAAACTGGAATTTTTCAATTTTCTTCAAATATTCAAAAGGGGGCTATTATTTTGATCAGGCAACTAGAAATAATGGATTGGATGGTCTTAATATTTTGAGTGGCAATCAATCCATTGATATGCTGAATTCTTGGTATTTTCCTGGCCAACTGGCTACTTCTCCACGACTTTCAAATACAACAACCTCATCTATTATGAACTCCACCCGTTTTTTATTGGACAAAACATATCTTAAGTTAGATAATATCAGTTTGGGATATACTTTTAATAGCGGTCTGATTCGCAAATTAAAATTAGATCATATTTCAGTTACCGCTATGGCAAGTAATATTGCGATGTGGACCCCATATTCTTCGAAAAAAGGATCAATAAAAAATTATGAATCCTTAGCTAAACAGTTTGGCGTAACAAGCGGAAGCGTAGTTGACAACACCTATGCAAATATGCTTTCAGAATCTAGTCGCGTGCTTAATTATTCATTGGGTATCAATATAGGTTTTTAATCAGAATTTAATATGAAATTATTTAAATATACAGTTATTGCAATATCATTGGCGCTTGCGAGTTGCGGTAAATCATTTTTGGAAGTTGAACCCATAGGACAACTCGGCAAAGAGCAACTATTTTCTGATTTGAATGGTATGCGGGATGCACTTGTTGGAAGTTACAACCTGACCTCACGTTTTTTTCAGTCACAGTATGGGATATATGGCGATTTAAGAGGCGATGATGTACAGCGTATCACAAATGGTACACAAAATTATATGTTAACGGACTATAACTATACTTTTGATGAAGAAGATGGAACTGGTGGGACTTTAGCGATATGGTCAACAGGCTATGAGGCGATTAATAATATCAATAATATTATTAACTCTGCTGAAACGGTAGGTAAGTCACTAAATGGCAGGTCTAACGATTTTAATAGCTATATGGGGCAGAGCTATGTTTTGCGCGGACTACTATTTTTTGCGTTGGCAAATGTTTATGCACAGCATTATACGTATACAGTGGATGGAAGTCATCCGGGAATTCCTATTCCGACAACCACACCATTACCGAGTGAGCGCGTGCCCAGGGCAAGTATGAAAGATACCTATGCGCAAATCATAGCTGATCTAGAACAGGGAATTACCTATCTGGAAAATTCACCGGGAAAGACTAAGATATATGCTTCAGCAGCTGCAGCAAGAGCCCTTTTGTCGAGGATATTTTTATACATGGGGCGTTATGAAGATGTAATTAAATATTCTTCAGCAGTATTGACCGATGGAAAGTATAAATTGGTGAATGCCGAAGATTATAAAAATATGTTCATTTCGGATAGTCAGTTTTCAGATTTTAACAGCATTAATTCTGAAGTGATCTGGCAACTAAATCTGAATATTAGGTCTTCAAATTTTATGTCAAGTTTCTATTCTGATAGAGTTGCGTTTTTAGCCTATCCTTCAGATAATTTTTTAAATTTATTAGGCACAGATGACATCCGTAAATCAATGTTTGAACTACAGTCAAGCCCGGAGAGGTATATGTCTCTTAAGAATGGGAAGTATTCAACAACAACTGATCTGAATTGGCCCGTTAACTTTAAGGTGATCCGGTCTGCCGAACTCTATTTAAATAGAGCGGAAGCATATTTTCATACCCAACAATACAATTTAGCGATTGAAGACTTAAAAACCATTAGAGCGAGGGCGCTAAGTAAAAATACTGCAGACATTGTTGTCGAATATAGTACTCCGAATGAATTATTGGAATTAATAAAATTGGAAAGACGCAAGGAATTGGCTTTTGAAGGCCAACGTATCTACGATATCATGCGTTATAAAGAATCATTGGATCGTGGGGCTGGATGTAACTCGGCAAACTGTTTGATAAAATATCCAAATGATTTGTTTATTCTTCCTATTCCCAAATCAGAATTAGATGCCAATAAATCCATTACTCCCAATCCCACTGTAAATAAATAAAAATGAAAAATATCCTATTTTTAATGAGTTTCATCTCCCTGCTATTTTTAGCTTGTAATAAAGAATTGGAAACTCCATATGATCATCCTTTTTTCTATATCCACCAAAATAACGTTTCGGAAATAACGGTGCAGGCCAACAGAAATGAGTCGGTTGACTATAAAGTTTATTTCAGTACAAAAACACAGTTTGAAGCCATAGAATTGGATTATGAAGTGGTAGCGGGCGAAGGGCTTAAAGCTGGCGTAGATTTCGAAGTTGTTAATACCGGTTCGTCGCTTTTGTTTAAGCCAGGTGTCGTAGAAATGCCTATAAAAATACGCTGGATTAATCATCCGATAGAAGAAGGTAAAGACAATACGTTGACTATTCGTCTGCTCAGAAATGATAAGAATATTACACTTGGGCTACCCGGCCCTGATCATAAACAATCTAGTCTGAAAATTACTAAAATATAGAACATATGGATATTCTGAAAAAAACAATAGGGATATTTAGTGTTCTTCTTGTATCATTCATACAGCTGAAAGCTCAGGACCTTAAACAGGATCCAAAACTGGTGTGCGGAAAATTAAAAAACGGTTTTCAGTATTTTATTTATCCTAATAATACGAATAATCAGCAGACTGCTATACAGCTTTTTGTCAATGCCGGCAGTCTACAGGAGGAGGACGATCAGTTGGGATTAGCGCATTTTGTAGAACACATGGCTTTTAATGGCAGCAAGCACTACCCCAAAAATGAAGTGATCACCTACTTGGAGTCTTTGGGCGTAAAATTCGGGGCTGATTTAAATGCACACACCTCCTATGATGAAACGGTTTATAAAATTACGATTGATAGCAAGTCGAAGGAAAACTTAGAGAAAGCTCTTGATATCGTTAGTGACTGGGCATTCAATCTTAGTTTCGATTCTTTGGAAATCGAAAAGGAACGCGGCATCATCATAGAAGAATGGCGGACCAAGGAAGGCCTTTCTGCCCGCCTAAGCGATCAGACCCTGCCTTTGATTTTTTCTCATTCCCGTTACGGCATCCGTAAACCGATTGGTACGCTGGATATATTGCGTAATTTTCGTCGACCGACACTGGTAGATTTTTATCAAAAATGGTATAGGCCAAACTTAATGGGGTTGGCTGTCGTAACAAACCAAGATCCAAAAGCAGTTGAAAAGATGATCAAAAAGCTTTTTGGAAAAGCTAAAAACAGAAAACCAGAGGCAAAGCGCATTTCATACAGCCTCGCAAATCATACAGATACACTTTTTAATATCTATACCGATAAAGAGGCCAATAGTATTGACTTTAGTTATATTGGGATTTTGCCGGCTAACAAAGCTGTTAAGACCGAAGCCGATTTTTTTGAAAATTTAAAACGTAGTACAGTAAATGCACTTTTAAAGAAAAGATTTGATCGAATTGCCCAGTTAGACGACAGTTACAAAAGTGCTTCCATGTCGGTCTCCGATCTTTTATTGAACAATGGACTATCTGTTGGTGGAGCTACCTTGTATGAGGGGCAGATCAAATCTGGAATTTCTAAATATTTGAAAGAACGCGAACGTATTTTGCGCTACGGATTTACCTCTTCAGAACTGTCTGATTATAGAGAGCAATACAAAAGACAGCTTCAACGCGCCCCAGAGAACAAAGAACTGAATGCCAATATG
This sequence comes from Sphingobacterium sp., assembly GCA_031277685.1. GTDB lineage: Bacteria > Bacteroidota > Bacteroidia > Sphingobacteriales > Sphingobacteriaceae > Sphingobacterium. Next base: position 13,226 of record JAITLV010000221.1, read on the forward strand.
ATGTTGAGCCAATTAAAAGATGTCTTTTTCACTGGTCAAATATTAATGGATAAGGAAGCCCGTAATGGGCAGATATTGCGTGATCTGGATCGACTGGATTCTTTAAACCTCTTGCATCATCTCCAAGGTTATTTTAAGCCAGGAAATACAGCTGTTATGCTAACCGCCCCTGAACGCCTCATGGCAGAGGTGCCCAAAGAAAGTGTTTTGCGGCAGTTGTTTGGAGAGTCCGCTCAGGCAGATTTGAAGAAATGGACAGATCATATTGAAATCCCCCGGCAATTGCTGAGCGATCTGCCTATATCCGGTAAAGTGATACAAAAGAAGCTGATCAACGAGGTCGGTGTGACTGAATGGCAACTTTCCAATGGCGCCAGATTTTTTCTAAAGAAAAATGATAGTAGAAAAAATCATATTCAACTAACAGCCTTTAGAAAAGGCGGTTTTATTGCGCTGGACAGCTCCGATTATGTCAACGCTGTGTATGCCAAAAATATAATTGGAGCCAGTGGTGCGGGGGCATTTACGCGGGCGGCATTAACAAAATTTTTAAATGGAAACTCAGCGTCGGCCACGTTTATGATAGCGCCAAATCGAGAAGGGCTGTCAGCATCAGCTAATCAAAAGGATATCAAGTCTATGTTTGAACTGGTTTACCTCAAATGGACTCAGCCTCGTGTCGATGAGAAAATTTTTGGAAGCATCAAAAAGCAAGGGTTAGATGCCGCCAGGAATAAAAAATTCAATGTGATGGATGCCTATAACCAAGCGATCAATAAAGCTATAGGAGCTGACGATTTGGATGAAAATACACTTTCGGTCGAACGCATTGAAAAGGATCTACAGATCGATCGTATTGTGCCAGTATTCAAAGAACGTTTCCATTCAGCTAAAGATTTTGATTTTGTGCTCGTCGGTGATTTTGATATAGATAGTATTCAAGCTTTTGTAGAACAGTATATAGCGGCACTTCCCACAGGATATTACCGCAGTGAGCAGCGGATCCCAGCTTATAAACAACGCCAAGATCAAGAAATTGTCCAATATGCAGGCCAGGCCGATAAGGCCACGGTTAACTTGTTTTATCAGACCACTTCTACACATTATGATTACCCTGAGATACTAAAAAATGAACTTTTGGAAAATGTGCTCAAGGTTAAACTCCGAAAGAATTTGAGAGAAGAGCAGTCAGGCGTATATGGCGTAGGCGTTAGTGTCAGTGCAACTTCTGAACCGACCGATTTGATGCGTACACGTATTAATTTTACCTGCGAACCTTCAAGAGCAGAGTTTTTGATCGGACAAGTTCAGGTTGAACTTGATAAAATCATTAAAGATCCGTCTTACTTTACTGAAGAACTTAATAATGCTAAAGTACAAATGTATCAGGTATATGACAAACAATTTGGAAAAGATACATTTTGGAGTGCAGAACTGCGCAACCATATTTATTATGGTTTTGGAACCTGGTCATTTTTTATCAATTATAAGCAAATGCTTGATCAGATAAAAGCTGCAGACATTGCCGATTATGCTAAACAGAAGCTCAATAAAGCCTACAAAGTAAAGGCGGTATTATTACCGGAAAATTTAAAGAAATAATTCATACAGATGAAATGGTCAGCGACAAATCGGACAAGTCTGATAACGATAAGACCTAAGCTTCATCATCATAAAAATATAGGGATGAAAAAACACTATTGTTTAATATTGATCACAATGATCTTTAGTCTGTTTCTTCTCGGATGCAAACAGGATGCATTACTTGCAGATAATGTACAGTTGCAATCCTTTTCTTTTGAACCAGCAAGCAATCCGGGACTTAAAGATGCAGTATATGGTACCATCGAAGGACAGCATATTTCTATTCGTGTGCCCAACTCTGTCGATATTACAAAAGCAGTACCTTCCTTTAAAGTTACGTCGGAGAAAATGGTTGCATACGTTGGGAAAAATATTCAGGAATCTGGGGTTACGGCCGTCGATCTTTCCAAAGCAACGGTCTACCGTTTTGTGACACCAAATGGAATGTCGGAATATAGCGTTTCGGCACAAAAGTCGGGATCTATTCTTTCCTTTGGTTTCTATGCAGCTGATAATCCAGATCATTTGTTTCGCGATTATCCCGCTACAATAAGCAAACTTGATATCAAAGTAGATCTACCTGTAGATGCCAATATCACCAAGTTGGTTGCCCGATATACTGTCAACGACGGCACAGTACTGAAGTCCAATGGTGCAGATTTCAAAAGCAAGGAAACCATTTTAGATTATTCCAATCCTCAAACCCTGACATTGCAGGATTTGGAAAGCGGGACATCTGAAAATTTTGTTGTTCAGGTAGGCAGGCTGACAGCACCTGTGTGGACAGCGATGCAGCTTCCAGACTTTTTACAAATCAACAATGTTGCGGAGGCAGGGCTTGAAATTAATCCAATAAATAATCAGCCGTATGTATCCGTTCAATTTTCCGGCAGTACAGATGATTTACGAAAAGGGCTTATTACCGCGTTCAATAGTGAAAGCAAACAGTGGGAGACTTTAGGGAATGAATCTGGCTTTACGCCAACAAGAGCCGATTACATTTCGTTAGATTTTTCGAAACAAGGGATTCCATATGTTGCATTTAGAGATTATACGGCAGGAACTAATGCACAATACGCATCATTAATGAAGTATGAGAATAATACCTGGTCATTTGTAGGCGAGCAGCAGGGATCTTTCAACAGGGTGAATTATTTAACGTTAAAGTTGGATGAAAATAATGTGCCTTATCTAGGATATGTGTTCTCACGGGCGTCTTCTCCTTACCCTAGCCGTGGTACATATGTTGAATCGTTACGTAATGGAAAGTGGACGGGGCAGTCCTTTGCACAGTCAACTACAGGCTGGTTTTCAAAAATGTTTAAAGGACGGGATAATAAATTGTATTATGTCGTCATGGATTTAACAAGCGGTACAGCAAGCCGTAAACCTTCTGTATATAGGTTTGAAAATGGTGCATGGAATTTGGTCGGGAATGTTAATGTCGGACCTGCAGAGTCAAATTCAGGAGGTATCAATATTGATCTCGACGTAAAAGAAGACGGTCAAATTTATATGGTTTACCAGTCCAATTCACCGGCTTATAAAACATTTGTTATGCACTGGAATGGTAGCAGTTGGAAACAGTTGGGTGACGGTATCAGCCAAACGACCAGTAGCTCCGCAAACCGCGACAATGTAGCGATCCGTATACACCCCGACGGTCGGATTTTCTTGGCATACGGAGACGCAATCAATGGAATAAAGGTCTGCACCTACAATGAAGCTACAGGAAACTGGAATACTGCAGTGCAGGTTTCACCAGAAAATGGAAATAAATTTGTGATGCAGATAAGTGATCAAGGAATACCTTATTTGATCACAGTGATAAACAGCAAAGCTGCCCTTTTCAAATACGATATTCCCGGATTATAACATAGTTCAGTTCACGGTCGGATGTATAAAATTATCTGACCGTGACTTATCTATCAGCAATGAACAATATGATTAAAAAAATAAGCATTATCTGGATCCTGGGATTACTTTTTGTAATAAAGGTCACAGCCCAAGTAGCAGTAGCTAAGAAAGTCTTGATTGAAGGACATGCTTTTGAAGACAAAAATAACAATGGTCTTTTGGATAAAGGAGAGAAAAGGCTTTCTAAAATTCGGGTATCAAATGGTATTGATGTGATAAGCACCGATAAAACCGGAGCATATAGCTTTGAAGCTAAGATTGGTCAATCCATTTTTTCTATCACTCCATCTGAATATGTATGGGCAAAGGAAAAGAAAATAGGAAATGCAAATGCATATTACCTCAATCCTAATCATACTATTCCCGATACTTTGGTGTTTGATATACCATTAAGAAAGAGGAAAAATATCCCTCTCGAATTCAATATTGCCGCCATTGGAGATGTGCAGGTGAGCGATCAGGAGGAATTGGAATTTGCGGCCAAAAGTATATTTTCCGAACTTATAGAAAGGAAGGATATTGATTTTAATCTTGTTCTGGGAGATTTAGTCAACAATAATATGGAGATTTTGCCTGAGGTGGGGAAAATGATCGATGCGCTGCCAATGTCATCCTACACAATGGTCGGCAACCATGATCGAAACGTTGTCAATCCGGATTATATGAACGACCGTTTCAATGCAGTTTTTGGAGCTGATAATTATGCTTTCAATTATGGTAATGTACATTTTATCGTGTTAAACAATGTGTTTGCTACAGGGAAAAATTCTTATGAAGGAAGATTAACTGATGAGCAGTTGACATTTTTGAAAAATGATCTTTCCTATATTCCAAAAGATGCTTTAGTAGTGCTTAGTCAGCATATCCCTATGGCTTTTACACGAAATAGGACGGACGTACTTCAACTGTTGGCTGATTATAAAAATGTATTGATTTTGTCTGGACATACCCATCAAGTGGATCGTTATTTCTTTAAAAATAAAGCGATACAGGAATTGGGTGCTGGTGCAACCTGTGGTAACTGGTGGCGTGGTGAGAAGGATGCCAAAGGAGTTCCGGATGCCAGGATGCTGTGCGGTAGCCCAAGGGGGTATTTTGTGATCAATATTAAAAACAATAGCTATTCGTTTCAGTTCAAAGCCGTAGATCAGGATGCTAAAAAACAAATGCATATTGCTGTTAGAGCGGGCGTATTGCTAGCAAATGTTTTTGGAGCGGCAGACAGTACGAATGTCATGGTACAGATAAATGATGGAGAATGGGTCCGGATGCGGAAAAGTAAAAGTGTAGATCCCTTTGTATCCGATATCATCGAAAAAAATAATCAAAAAATCTATCCCACTTTAGGTAGTACGGCGAATCCTTTACGAAAGCGGGCCTCTGGTCATCTTTGGGAATTTCCGTTGCAAAACGTAAATGGTGATAGCATAAAAGTGATCCGAATTAAAGCGGAGGATAACTATGGTTTTTTAGTTCAAAATGAATTTACCGAGTTTTTTTCGCAGTAGTTATACAAATTATTCTTGCTATATGTCCATAGCTTATCTAAAAGGGTAGGTTTGACCGTAGAAGAACACTATAGTTTTCATATGTTTTAAGTTTAGTTTAGAAGCCACGTCGTGAGATGTGGCTTTTTTTGGATACCTTATTTACCTAATGCCTTGACGATAGCCACGCCCACGGCCTTGGCTGATTGTGGATTTTGGCCAGTGATCAATCTGCCGTCAATAGTAACATGCGACTGCCATGGTTCGGATTTTTCATAAATCCCACCTATTGCCTTTAGCCTATCCTCTAGTAAAAAGGGGACCACATTGCTAAGTTTTACAAGCTCTTCTTCTTCGTTGCTAAAGCCATTGACTTTTTTTCCTTTTATCAAATATTCGCCGGTGCTCAGTTTGATGTTTGTTAAGCCTGCAGGTCCATGACATACAGCTGCAACAAGCCCATTTGCCTCGTATATCTTGCTCGCAATCTTTGCGATTGATGAATCGAAAGGAAGATCCCACATCGCACCATGTCCTCCGGCATAAAAGATAGCTTTATATTCTTCAGGTTTTACCTGAGAAGGTTTGAGTGAATGGGTGATTTTACTGTGATAGTATTTATCCTCCCAGAATTTTTTGTTAACGGGATCATTTAGGTCAAATCCATCCACAGGTGGATTTCCACCCTGTGGGCTAACGAAATCAATCTCATATCCAGCAGCTGTTAAAACCTCCCATGGATGTGAGACTTCACCGAGATAATAACCTGTTTTTTCGCCTGTGTTGCCTTTTGAATCGTGACTAGTCACTACAAATAGAATTTTTGGTTTTTGGTTTGTTGCATAGCTATGCGTTACTATTAGGATTAATAGAGCCGAAAATATTCCTATTTGCCTAAAGAGTCGTTTTGCTTTCATATCGATTTGATTTTCTTCTTGTTGGAACAAATTTCTTGATTTTGTATAGTAATTTACCGTGACTTACATCACAAAATTAAAATTCACCTCCCCATTTCCGCCATTCACCGAGTTTTCCCGATCGTTAATCTAAAGCCTATAGGCTAGGAGCCTATTGTGTCGTAGTTTTGAGTCAACAAATAAGAACTAAAAACTAACACAATAAAATAAAGACATTATGAACCATCATGAGTGTATTCAAAAAGCACTCATGATAGCTTTATCATCAAATAAAAAACAAATAATTTCGATAAAAAACTTTAGTAAAAACATTCGCAGCAGCAGCTTTAATCGCAGTATCTACTTTCACTATGGCAGCTGAAGGACCTGGAGCAAAAGCAACAAAAACAAACATTAACCTTTCGACAGCAGATTTCGCTTTAGCGCACTACGTTGCGGTAACCACGGAGGGCGAATCAGCAGGCGTAGAGCAGCTATTCGCAGAAGATTTCAATCAAAAGATCCAAGCTTCCAATGCACAGTCTAACAGCCGTAGCGAAGTGGTTAAACTATTGAAAAAGCAAAAAGGAGAGAAGTTGAATTGTGCGGTAAGTACTGATATCATCGAAGAATCGGCAGACTATATGGTTGCTAAAGTGACTTTGAAATTTGAAAACTTCACCAAAACAGATTTAGTTACCTTGGAGCGTGTGGGGAATGACTGGAAAGTATCCAAATCAATCAATTCGTATAAGTAGTATTTAATAACTAGTTGTCTGCTCGGTCAGATCGGTAGCAGACAATTAGTGAATCATATGTTTAAGTTTAGTTTAGA